>JBGVPL010000001.1:0-98520 GCA_045126975.1 Candidatus Aphodosoma sp.
CTATGACAGTGAACAAACACCAAGGTTGTCGCGCTGCTATCTGCTGGGAACCAGAATTGGCTGCTCTTGCTCGTCAACACAACAATGCTAACGTGCTTTCGTTGCCAGCTCGCTTCATTTCAGAAGAAAAAGCATTGGAAATCGTTAAAACATTCTTTGCAAATGATTTCGAAGGTGGTCGTCACGAACGCCGCGTAGAAAAAATTGCTATTAAAACAGCTGAATAATATAATTGGTGTAAAATATATTTGTTATTTAATTCGTATTTATAAATGATAATTAGGGTTGTAAACTATAATTATGAATTATGGATTATGAATTATGAATTGAATAAAGGGGGTGATTTTTAATTAGTTAAATAGAAGAACGATAAAAAAATACAAAAATATTTTGTAGTATGAAAAAAAACTACTAACTTTGCAACCCAAAATGAACTTTGGGATGCTTTGTGCGTGTAGATACGCTAATTAATTATTAATCAACCTATAAAATTACAAATTAAAATGATTGTAGTACCAGTAAAAGAAGGCGAAAACATCGAAAAAGCCCTCAAAAAATTCAAACGTAAATTCGAAAAAACAGGTGTTGTTAAAGAACTTCGTCGTCGTCAACAATTTGACAAACCTTCAGTAATCAAACGCGAAAAAATGCAACACGCTATCTACGTACAACAATTGCATCAAAACGAAGACTAATCAATTAGTCTAATTGTTATACGCAAAAATAAGCAGGATTATGATTCAGTCATTTCTGCAATACATACGGTATGAGAAGAACTATTCTTCTCATACCGTTTTGTCTTATCAGAATGATATTGAACAATTGTGTGGTTTTATTACGACGCAAAAAGGCGATTTTGATCCGAAAAATCTTACCGCAGATGAGCTCCGAGAGTGGATTGTTGCCCTTATGGATGTAGGAGAAAAGCCTTCGTCGGTTAAGCGAAAAATTTCTGCTGTTCGTAGTTTTTATAAGTTTCTAAATCTTAAAAATCTGACTACCAATAATCCAACATTGAAGATTATTGCTCCAAAAGTGCCTAAATCATTACCTAAATTTTTTTATGAAAAAGATTTGGATAATTGTTTGGAAGTTTCGAAAAATAATTGTAACTTTGAAGGCGTAAGAAATTCTTTGATAATTGAGCTTATATATCAAACTGGATTGCGTCGTTCAGAGGTAGCAGGGTTGGAAGATAAAGATGTTGATACCAGCAAGCGACAACTGAAAGTGCTTGGTAAAGGTAATAAGGAGAGGGTAGTGCCATTTGGCATGAAATTGGTAGAGATGATAGATAATTACCGGGCGATAAGAAGTAAGGAAGTTGAAGTTTCGACAACTAAATTTTTCGTTCATACCAAAGGCACATCGTTAAATCCGATGCATATATATAATGTAGTGAGAAAACTGATGGGTGCTGTGACTACACAGGAGAAACGCAGTCCTCATGTTTTACGACACACATTTGCTACATCGCTCCTGAATGATGGTGCAGATGTAAATGCAATAAAAGAATTGTTGGGTCATGAAACATTGGCTGCCACTCAGGTTTATACACATGCATCCTTCGAGAAAATAAAAACTATTTATGAACGTACCCATCCACGGGGAAAAAAGTAAGGAGGAATTATGCAAGTAAGAATTCAATCAGTACATTTTGATGCAACAGAAAAATTGCAACAATTTATCGAGAAAAAAGTAACTAAACTTGAACGTATATATGATGACCTCTCGACAGCTGAGGTTATTTTGAATGTTGTTAAACCAGAAACAGCAGAAAATAAAGAAGCAAAAATCACACTTTTGGCACCAAATGCCGAATTTTTCGCTTCAAAAGTGTGTGATACGTTCGAAGAAGCTATCGATTTGTGCGTAGAAGCACTCGAAAAACAAGTAAAAAAAGCAAAAGAGAAAAAATAAGGCTTTAGTAAACGTAAACTGCAAAACTTTGATATTCAGCAAATAACAAAGTTGCTGATTTCTAAAAAGTAAATTTTTGTAAGAAAATTACCGAAATATTTTGCAGTTCCAAATAAAATGTCTATCTTTGCAAGCCGTTTGAGAAGAACTTTTTCGGACGGTTTGTAAAGATTTTTGAATGCCTCTTTAGCTCAGTTGGCCAGAGCACGTGATTTGTAATCTCGGGGTCGTTGGTTCGAATCCGACAAGAGGCTCAAAAAAGTTCCTTGATTTATTTTAAGGTAATGGGCAGTTACCAGAGTGGCCAAATGGGGCTGACTGTAACTCAGCTGTCTTTCGACTTCGGTGGTTCGAATCCATCACTGCCCACTCCACCACTGGACTTTGCTGTTGTAGCTCAGTGGTAGAGCACTTCCTTGGTAAGGAAGAGGTCACGAGTTCAATCCTCGTCAACAGCTCTTGAAAAATTATAATAAAAAAATAACAACTTTTAAACTATTATTTCACTATGGCAAAAGAAAAATTTGACAGATCGAAACCACACGTAAACGTTGGTACTATCGGTCACGTTGACCACGGTAAAACTACTTTGACTGCAGCTATCACTACAGTGCTTGCAAAAAAAGGTCTTTCTGAATTGCGTTCATTCGACTCTATCGACAACGCTCCAGAAGAAAAAGAACGTGGTATCACTATTAATACTTCTCACGTAGAGTATCAAACTGCTTCTCGTCACTATGCACACGTTGACTGTCCAGGTCACGCCGACTACGTTAAAAACATGGTTACTGGTGCTGCTCAAATGGACGGTGCTATCATCGTAGTAGCTGCAACTGACGGTCCTATGCCTCAAACACGTGAGCACATCCTTCTCGCTCGTCAGGTAAACGTTCCTCGTCTTGTTGTATTCATGAATAAATGTGATATGGTTGATGACGAAGAAATGCTTGAACTCGTTGAAATGGAAATGCGTGAACTTCTCGCTTTCTATGAATTCGATGGCGACAACACTCCTATCATCCGTGGTTCTGCTCTTGGTGCATTGAACGGCGAAGCTCAATGGGAAGACAAAGTTATGGAACTTATGGACGCTGTTGATACTTGGATTCAACTTCCTCCACGTGCTGTAGATAAACCATTCTTGATGCCTGTTGAAGACGTATTCTCTATCACTGGTCGTGGTACAGTTGCTACAGGTCGTATCGAAACTGGTGTTATCCACGTAGGTGATGCAGTTGAAATCATCGGTCTTGGTGCAGAAAAACTTACTTCTACAGTTACTGGTGTTGAGATGTTCCGTAAACTTCTCGATGAAGGTGAAGCTGGTGATAACGTAGGTCTTCTTCTCCGTGGTATCGACAAAAACGAAATCAAACGTGGTATGGTTATCACTCACCCAGGTAAAGTGACTCCTCACACTAACTTCAAAGCTTCTGTTTATATCTTGAAAAAAGAAGAAGGTGGTCGTCACACTCCATTCCACAACAAATATCGTCCACAATTCTACATCCGTACATTGGACGTAACAGGTGAAATCACTCTTCCTGAAGGAACAGAAATGGTTATGCCTGGTGATAACTTGGAAATCACTGTTCAACTTATCTACCCAGTAGCATGTAGCGAAGGTCTTCGTTTCGCTATCCGCGAAGGTGGTCGTACAGTAGGTTCTGGTCAAATCACAGCTATTCTTGACTAATACAAGAATTAATATATAAAAAGGAAACGGGATAGCGTTTCGCAATCCCGCTCCTTTTTTGAAATACGGGTCTAGCTCAGTTGGTAGAGCACTGGTCTCCAAAACCAGGTGTCGGGAGTTCGAGCCTCTCGACCCGTGCTAAAAACTATTTGTAAATTATGAAACTAATCAACTATTTTAAAGAATCCTATACTGAGCTTGTTGAGAAGACCTCATGGCCTACTCGTAAAGAGCTTACTAATAGTGCGGTAGTTGTTTTGATAGCTTCCCTCCTTATCGCATTAGTAGTTTGGGTTATGGATTTAGGTTTCGAAAACATCATGTCGTTAATTTACAAATACATTTAATTTTAGGAGGAATTAAAAATGTCTGAGACAACAAAAAAATGGTATGTCCTTCGTGCTGTTAGTGGCAAGGAGGCAAAGGTAAAGGAGTATATTGATGCAGAAATCAAAAACTCTAACCTTGGTCAATATGTATCTCAGGTTTTGATTCCAACTGAAAAGGTGTATTCTGTGCGTAACGGCAAGAAAGTTGTTAAAGAGCGCAGTTATCTTCCTGGATATGTCCTCGTTGAAGCGGCATTGAATGGTGAGGTGACTGGTCACTTGCGTGATAACGTTCCTAACGTCATTGGCTTCTTGGGTGCTTCTGTAGGAAAACAACCGGAACCACTCAGAGACTCTGAAGTGAAACGTATATTAGGCCTCTTTGATGAAATAGCTGATGCCGAAGAAGAAATCTTAACTCCTTTCTATGTTGGCGACAACGTGAAAGTTATTACAGATCCTTTCAATGGCTTCTCTGGTGTAATCGAAGAAGTTAACAACGAACAGAAGAAACTAAAAGTAATGGTCAAAATCTTTGGACGTCAAACTCCAGTAGAGCTTGGTTTTACACAAGTAGAAAAAGAGTAAATCATTTTGTTACGAATTTGATTCGCTCCGAAACTATTAAAAAACGGGAATCTCAGAGAAGTTCCTTTTTGTTAACACAAAAAAAATTAAAAAATTATGGCAAAAGAAATTGCTGGATTTATTAAATTGCAAATCAAAGGTGGTGCAGCAAACCCATCACCTCCTGTAGGACCTGCACTTGGTTCTAAAGGTATCAATATAATGGAATTCTGTAAGCAGTTTAATGCCAGAACTCAAGACAAAGCTGGTAAGGTATTGCCTGTTGTAATTACTTACTATGCAGACAAATCTTTTACTTTTGTTGTAAAAACTCCTCCAGTTGCAATTCAACTTTTGGAAGTTTCTAAAGCAAAAACTGGTAGTGCAGAACCTAACCGTAAAAAAGTGGCTGAAATCACTTGGGAACAAGTTCGTGCTATCGCAGAAGATAAAATGCCTGACTTGAACTGCTTTGAAATTGGGGCTGCTATGAAAATGGTAGCAGGAACTGCGAGAAGTATGGGTATCGCTGTTAAAGGCGAATTTCCTAATTGTTAATCATTAAAACTTCAATTGAAATGGGAAAACTAACAAAAAATCAAAAGTTGGCTTTAGAAAAAATTGAAGCAGGAAAGGCTTATACACTCAAAGAAGCTGCAAAATTGGTAAAAGAAATTACTACTACCAAATTCGATGCCTCTGTTGATATCGACGTACGTTTGGGTGTTGACCCACGTAAAGCAAACCAAATGGTTCGTGGCGTGGTATCATTGCCTAATGGTACAGGTAAACAAGTAAGAGTTCTTGCATTATGTACTCCTGATAAAGAAGCTGAAGCTAAAGCTGCTGGCGCTGATTACGTTGGTCTTGATGAATATATCGAGAAAATCAAAGGTGGTTGGACAGATGTTGATGTTATCATCACTATGCCTGCTATCATGGGTAAAATCGGTGCTCTCGGTCGCGTTTTGGGTCCTCGTGGTCTTATGCCAAACCCAAAAAGTGGTACAGTGACTATGGATGTAGCTAACGCAGTACGTGAAGTGAAACAAGGTAAAATCGATTTCAAAGTTGACAAATATGGTATCGTTCACACTTCTATCGGTAAAGTTTCGTTCAACGAACAACAAATCGTAGAAAATGCACGCGAATTCATGGCAACTATCATGAAATTGAAACCTTCTACTGCTAAAGGTACTTACGTTAAGAGCATTTATCTTTCTACAACTATGAGTAAAGGTGTTAAAGTTGACACCAAATCTATTGATGAAAACTAATAATCTGAAAGTATGAAAAAGGAAGATAAAAGCATAGTAATTGATCAAATTAAAGAAGTTATTTCTTCATATTCTCACTTCTACCTTACTGAAACTCAAGGTATGAATGCTGAGCAAGTAAGCGAACTTCGTAGAGAATGTTTCAAAAATGACATCAAAATGCTTGTTGTTAAAAACAAGTTGATGATCAAAGCTCTCGAATCACTCGAAGGCGATTTTTCTCCTCTCTACGGTTCTTTGAAAGCTAATACAGCTGTTTTGTTCTCTAATGTTGGTAATGCTCCTGCTAAACTTATCAAGGACTTCAACAAAAAGAATATGAAACCAGTTCTTAAAGCTGCTTACGTTGAAGAATCATTCTATATTGGTGAAAACCAAATCGAAGCTCTTGCTACTATTAAGAGCAAAAACGAACTTATTGGCGAAGTTATTGGCTTGCTCCAATCGCCTGCTAAGAACGTTATTTCTGCACTCCAATCTGGAGGAAATACAATTCACGGAGTTCTTAAAACACTCTCTGAAAGATAATATTTTTATTAAATTAATTCAAATAATCAAAACATTTAAATATTTATTACAATGGCAGATTTGAAAGCTTTTGCAGAACAATTGGTAAACTTGACCGTTAAAGAGGTTAACGAGTTGGCCGAAATCTTGAAAAACGAATATGGTATCGAACCTGCTGCTGCAGCTGTAGCTGTTGCTGCTGGTCCTGCTGCTGGTGCTGAAGCAGCGGCTGAAGAAAAAACTTCATTCGATGTAATCTTGAAATCAGCTGGTGCAAACAAACTTGCTGTAGTTAAATTGGTGAAAGAACTTACAGGTCTTGGCTTGAAAGAAGCTAAAGATATGGTTGATGGTGCTCCTTCAACAGTTAAAGAAGGTGTTGCTAAAGACGAAGCTGAAGCTCTTAAAAAACAACTTACTGAAGCTGGCGCTGAAGTTGAACTTAAGTAATAAACTTCTCCTGTTAATGCAGGAAATATGGTTTAGATTCCCGATAAAAAGGGACTCTAAACCTTTTTACGTATAATTCTATAAGTTCAACAAAATTTCTTATACTCATGTCTTTAAATACTAACAATCAGAGAGTTAGTTTCGCTTCTGTGAAAAGTCAATTCCCTTATCCTGACTTTCTTGAAGTACAACTCAAATCGTTTAGAGATTTCTTCCAATTAGATACTGCTACTGAGCATAGGAAGAATGAGGGTATGTATAAAGTTTTTGCTGAAAACTTCCCAATTGCTGATACCCGCAATAATTTCGTTCTCGAATTTCTCGATTATTATATCGAGCCACCTCGTTATACTATTGAAGAATGTCTTCGTCGTGGTCTTACTTATAGCGTGCCTTTGAAGGCTAAACTTAAACTTTATTGTACTGACCCTGATCATGAAGATTTTGATACCGTTATCCAAGACGTATATTTGGGCCCTATCCCATATATGACTGATAAGGGTACTTTCGTCATAAATGGTGCTGAACGTGTTATCGTTTCTCAATTGCACCGTTCTCCTGGTGTATTCTTTGGTCAAAGCGTACACACTAATGGTACTAAACTCTATTCAGCTCGTATTATTCCATTCCGTGGTTCTTGGATCGAATTTGCTACTGACATCAACAATGGCATGTATGCTTATATCGACCGTAAGAAAAAATTGCCTGTAACTACTTTGTTGCGTGCAATTGGTTTTGAGTCGGATAAAGATATTCTCGAAACTTTCGGTCTTGCTGAAGAGGTAAAAGTAAACAAAACTAACCTTAATCGTGTTATTGGTCGTCAGCTTGCTGCACGTGTTGTTAAACCACGTGTTGAAGACTTTGTTGATGAAGCAACAGGTGAGGTAGTTACTGTTGAACGTACTGAAGTGATTATTGAACGTGAAACTGAACTTACTAAAGCTCACATTCAACCAATCATTGATTCTGGTAGTCAAACTATTCTTCTTCATAAAGAAGATCAAAATATGGCAGAGTATCAAATCATTTATAATACTCTCCAAAAAGACCCTTCTAACACTGAACGTGAAGCGGTATTACACATCTATCGTCAATTGCGTAATGCTGAACCTGCTGATGACCAAACTGCTCGTGAGGTTATCAATGGCTTGTTCTTCTCTGAAAAACGTTACGACTTAGGCGAAGTAGGTCGCTACCGTATCAATAAAAAACTTAATCTCTCTACAAGTATGGATGTTCGCGTTCTTACTCGCGAAGACATCATTGAGATTATCAAACACCTTATTCAACTTATTAACTCTAAAGTAACCGTTGACGATATTGACCACTTGAGCAATCGTCGCGTGCGTACTGTTGGAGAACAATTATATAACCAATTTGGCGTTGGTTTGGCTCGTATGTCTCGTACTATCCGTGAACGTATGAACGTTCGTGACAACGAGGTATTTACTCCAGTTGACCTTATCAATGCTAAAACTATCTCTTCTGTCATCAACACTTATTTTGGTACTAATGCGTTGTCTCAATTCATGGACCAAACTAACCCATTGGCAGAAATCACACACAAACGTCGTTTGTCAGCTCTCGGTCCTGGTGGTCTTTCTCGTGACCGTGCAGGTTTCGAAGTTCGTGACGTTCACTATACTCACTATGGTCGTCTTTGTCCGATTGAAACTCCTGAGGGTCCAAACATTGGTTTGATCTCTTCTTTGTGTATCTACGCAAAAATCAATGACCTCGGTTTCATCTCTACACCTTATCGTAAAGTGGAAGAAGGTAAAGTAAACCTCAATAATGATGATGTTGTTTACTTGACAGCTGAGGAAGAAGAAGACCTTGTAGTAGCTCAAGGTAATGCTCCTTTGAACGAAGATGGTACATTCATCCGTAACAAAGTTAAAGCACGTCTTGAAGCTGACTTCCCACTTGTAGCTCCAACAGAAGTAAATATGATGGACGTTGCTCCTCAACAAATTGCTTCTATTGCTGCTGCGTTGATTCCATTCTTGGAGCACGATGACGCGAACCGTGCATTGATGGGATCTAACATGATGCGTCAAGCAGTTCCATTGCTTCGTTCTGAAGCTCCTATTGTAGGTACTGGTATCGAAGGTCAAATGATTCGCGATTCTCGTACTCAAATTATGGCTGAAGGCGATGGTGTTGTTGAATTTGTTGACGCTTCTGTAATACGTATTAATTATGAACGTACTGATGATGAAGAATTCGTAAGCTTTGTTGATTCGGTTAAAGAGTATAAATTGCCTAAATTTATGCGTACTAACCAAGATACAACTATCGACCTTCGTCCTATTGTACGCAAAGGTGATAAAGTAACTAAAGGCCAAATCCTCACAGAAGGTTATTCAACTCAAAATGGAGAATTGGCTCTTGGACGTAACCTTAAAGTGGCTTATATTCCTTGGAAAGGTTACAACTATGAGGATGCTATCGTGCTTAACGAACGTATTGTTCGTGAAGATATCTTTACTTCAGTTCACGTGAGCGAATATTCTCTTGAAGTTCGTGAAACTAAACGTGGTGCAGAGGAACTTACTTCTGACATTCCTAACGTAAGTGAAGATGCAACTCGCAACCTCGATGAAAACGGTATTATCCGTATTGGTGCTCACGTTGTACCTGGCGATATTCTTATTGGTAAAATTACTCCTAAAGGTGAAACTGACCCAACACCAGAAGAAAAACTCCTTCGTGCTATCTTCGGTGATAAAGCAGGTGACGTTAAAGATGCATCTCTCAAAGCTTCTCCATCTCTTCGTGGTGTAATTATCGGAAAAGAGTTGTATTGCAAAGCAATTAAAACTCGTAAAGATCGTATCGCCGATAAAGAAGTCCTCGACCGCATGGACGAAAACTTCAAACAAGAAGTTGCAGCATTGAAAGCGTTGTTAATCGAAAAATTGGTTGCAACTATCAATGGTAAAACTTCTCAAGGTGTTAAAGACTTTATGGGTGTTGACATTATCCCTCGTGGTAATAAATTCACTCAAAAAGTATTGAACGAAATCGATTTCAATACAGTGCAATTGACTAAATGGACAACAGATGCACATCGTAATGAAATGATTCGTGATATCATCACTAACTATTTACGTAAAGTAAAAGAACTCGACGCTCAACTTAAACGTGCTAAATTCAATCTTACTATTGGTGATGAACTTCCTTCTGGAATTCTTCAACTTGCAAAAGTTTACGTTGCTAAAAAACGTAAAATCCGCGTAGGTGACAAGATGGCGGGTCGTCACGGTAACAAAGGTATTGTTTCTAAAGTTGTTCGTCAAGAAGATATGCCGTTCCTCGCTGATGGTACTCCAGTTGACATTTGTTTGAACCCTCTTGGTGTGCCTTCTCGTATGAACCTTGGTCAGATTTTCGAAGCTGTGCTTGGTTGGGCAGGTAAAGAACTTGGTGTTAAGTTTGCTACTCCTATCTTCGATGGTGCAGATATCGATGACCTCAACGAATGGTGTGATAAAGCTGGTGTACCTCGTTATGGTAAAACTTATCTTTACGATGGTGGTACTGGTGAACGTTTCGACCAACCTGCAACTGTAGGTGTGACTTACTTCTTGAAACTTGGTCACATGGTTGATGATAAAATGCACGCTCGTTCTATTGGTCCTTACTCTCTCATTACTCAACAACCATTGGGTGGTAAAGCTCAATTTGGTGGTCAACGTTTCGGTGAGATGGAGGTTTGGGCACTCGAAGCATTCGGTGCATCAAGCATTCTTCAAGAAATCTTGACAGTTAAGTCTGACGACGTTATGGGTCGTGCTCGTGCTTACGAAGCAATCGTTAAAGGCGAACCTATGCCACAAGCTGGTATCCCTGAATCTCTCAACGTATTGTTGCACGAATTAGGCGGTCTTGGTCTCGACGTAACACTTGAGTAATCTACAATAAATATTAATTGCACATCAAATAAAAGACTATGGCTTTTAGAAGAGATAATAAAGTAAAAACTAATTTCAGCAAAATCTCAATCGGTTTGGCTTCTCCTGAAAAAATTCTTGAGTCGTCTTATGGTGAGGTTTTGAAACCTGAAACAATCAACTATCGTACCTACAAACCTGAACGCGATGGTTTGTTCTGCGAGCGCATTTTCGGTCCTTGTCGCGACTATGAATGTCATTGCGGTAAATACAAACGTATCCGTTATAAAGGTATTGTCTGCGATCGTTGTGGTGTAGAAGTTACTGAAAAGAAAGTACGTCGTGAACGTTCAGGTCACATCCAACTCGTTGTGCCTGTAGCTCACATTTGGTATTTCCGTTCTACTCCAAACAAGATTGGTTACCTTCTCGGTATGCCATCTAAAAAGTTGGATGCGATTATCTATTACGAAAAATACATCATTCTTCAAACTGGTGTTCTCGAAGGTGTAGAGGGTGTTGAAGTAGGTGAATTGATTGAAGAAGACCGCTATATGGAGTTGATGGATTTGTTGGCAGAAAAAGATCGCAACAACCACCTTCTCGAAGATACTGATCCTAATAAGTTTATTTGTAAAATGGGTGCAGAAGCTATCTATGATATGCTTCGTAATCTCGACCTTGATAAACTTTCATACGAATTGCGTGATAAGGCTAATACTGATACATCTCAACAACGTAAAGCTGAAGCTTTGAAACGTTTGAATGTTATCGAATCTTTCCGTGCTGCTCGTCACCGCAGTCGTCCTGAATGGATGATTCTCAAAACATTGCCTGTTATTCCACCTGAATTGCGTCCACTCGTACCACTTGATGGTGGTCGTTTCGCTACATCAGATGTTAATGACTTGTATCGTCGCGTTATTATCCGTAACAACCGTCTCAAACGTCTTATCGAAATCAAAGCTCCTGAAGTTATTCTTCGTAACGAAAAACGTATGTTGCAAGAGGCAGTCGATTCATTGATCGATAACTCACGCAAATCTAACGCAATGAAGACTGACTCTAATCGTCCTTTGAAATCTTTGACTGATAGTTTGAAAGGTAAACAAGGTCGTTTCCGTCAAAATCTCCTCGGTAAACGTGTTGACTATTCTGCTCGTTCGGTTATCGTTGTTGGTCCTGAATTGCAAATGCACGAGTGTGGTCTTCCAAAAGATATGGCTGCTGAGCTTTACAAACCATTTATTATTCGTAAACTCATCGAACGTGGTATTGTAAAAACTGTTAAGTCAGCTAAAAAATTCATTGACCGTAAAGATCCAGTTGTTTGGGATATTCTCGAACACGTGATGAAAGGTCACCCTGTATTGCTCAACCGTGCTCCTACTCTTCACCGTCTTGGTATTCAAGCATTCCAACCTAAGATGATTGAAGGTAAAGCAATTCAACTTCACCCACTTTCTTGTACTGCGTTCAACGCCGACTTCGACGGTGACCAGATGGCGGTTCACCTTCCACTTGGTAATGAGGCTATTCTCGAAGCTCAAATGCTTATGCTCGCTTCTCACAATATCCTCAACCCTGCTAACGGTTCGCCTATTACTGTCCCTTCTCAAGATATGGTGCTCGGTCTTTACTATATCACTAAAGCCCGTAAAGGTGTGAAAGGTGAAGGCTTGAAATTCTACTCTCCAGAAGAGGTTGAAATCGCTTACAACGAAGGTGCTGTAGATATTCACGCTATTATTTCGGTTCGTACTCACGACGTAGATAAAGAAGGTAATTTCGTTACTCGTCTTATCGAAGAAACTACTGTTGGTCGTGTTATCGTTAACAAATTTGTGCCAAAAGAGTGTGGTTATCTCAACGAATTGTTGTCTAAAAAATCACTCCGTAACGTTATCGGTCGCGTAATCGAAACTTGTGGTGTGGCTCGTACAGCAAAATTCCTCGATGATATCAAAAACCTCGGTTATCAAATGGCATTCCGTGGTGGTTTGTCTTTCAACTTGGCTGACGTTATCATCCCTGAAGAAAAAGAAGCTCTCGTTAACTCTGGTTACGAAGAGGTAGAAAATATTATGAACGATTATAACATGGGTTATATTACTAATAACGAACGTTATAATCAAATCATCGACACTTGGACTCGTGTTAACAGCGAATTGACAAGCGTCGTAATGAAACAACTCTCTGGCGACAATCAAGGTTTCAACTCAGTTTATATGATGTTGGATTCTGGTGCCCGTGGTTCGCGTGAGCAAATTCGTCAGTTGTCAGGTATGCGTGGTTTGATGGCTAAACCTCAAAAAGCAGGTGCTGAAGGCGGTCAAATTATCGAAAACCCTATCTTGGCGAACTTTAAAGAAGGTCTTAGCGTGTTGGAGTACTTTATTTCTACTCACGGTGCGCGTAAAGGTCTTGCCGATACAGCGTTGAAAACAGCCGATGCTGGTTACCTCACTCGTCGTCTTGTTGACGTTTCTCACGACGTTATCATTACAGAAGAAGACTGTGGTACATTGCGTGGTCTCGTTGCTACTGAAATCAAAAACAACGAAGAGGTTGTTGCATCTCTTTATGAACGTATCCTCGGTCGTGTTTCTGTTCACGATGTTATCGACCCACTTACTGGCGACCTTATCGTTGCTGCAGGTGAAGAGATTGTAGAGGCTGCTGCTAAACGTATTGAAAATTCACCAATCGAACGCGTTGAAATTCGTTCAGTGCTCACTTGTGAAGCTCGTCATGGTGTTTGTGCTAAATGTTACGGACGTAACCTTGCTACTGGTCGTATGGTTAACAAAGGTGAAGCTGTTGGTGTTATTGCTGCACAATCTATCGGTGAGCCAGGTACTCAGTTGACACTTCGTACATTCCACGTCGGTGGTGTGGCTTCGAATATTGCTGTTGACAATGGTATCACATCTAAATACGATGGTCGTCTCGAAATTGACGAACTCCGTACTGTTGATGCTGAAGATGCTACAGGTAATAAATATCAAGTTGTTGTAGGACGTTTGGCTGAGGCTCGTATCATCGACCACAACACAGGTATTGCTCTTACAACTCAAAATATACCTTACGGTTCTAAACTCTTTATCCCTGCTGGTTCTGAAATCAAGAAAGGTGATAAGATTTGTGAATGGGACCCATTCAACGCAGTTATCGTTTCTGAGGTTGCTGGTACTGTTCAATTCGAATCTATGGTTGAAAACTCAACTTATAAAGTAGAGTCTGACGAAACTACAGGTCTTTTGGAGAAAATTATTATCGAGTCAAAAGACAAAACTAAAGCTCCTGCAGCTCAAATTGTCGATAAAGCTGGTAATGTTCTCAAAACATACAACCTCCCAGTGGGTGCTCACTTGGTAGTTGATGCTAAACAAAAGGTTAAACCTGGTGATTTGATTGTTAAGATTCCACGTGCCGTAGGTAAAACAGGTGACATCACCGGTGGTCTTCCACGTGTTACTGAATTGTTCGAAGCACGTAACCCGTCGAACCCGGCTGTCGTTTCTGAAATCGATGGTGAAATCACATTCGGTAAAATCAAACGTGGTAACCGCGAAATCATCCTTACTTCACGTACAGGTGAAGAGAAAAAATACCTCGTGCTCTTGTCAAAACAAATTCTTGTTCAAGATGGCGACTATGTGCGTGCAGGTACTCCTCTCTCTGATGGTGCTATCACTCCTGCCGATATCTTGGCTATTAAAGGTCCTACTGCTGTTCAAGAATATATCGTGAACGAAGTACAAGACGTTTATCGCCTCCAAGGTGTGAAAATCAACGACAAACACTTCGAAGTTATTGTACGCCAAATGATGCGTAAAGTGCAAATTGCTGACGCAGGTGATACTCGCTTCCTCGAAGGTCAAGTTGTTGACAAAATAGAGTTTATGGAAGAAAATGACCGTATCTGGGGCAAAAAAGTTGTTACTGATGCAGGTGATTCTACAAACTTTATGGCTGGTCAAATCGTGACAGCACGTAAACTTCGCGATGAAAACTCGGCTCTCAAACGTCGTGATATGCGTACAGTTGAAACTCGTGATGCTATGCCAGCTACTTCTATTCAAATGCTTCAAGGTATCACACGTGCAGCTCTTCAAACTCAATCGTTTATGTCGGCTGCATCGTTCCAAGAAACTCCAAAAGTATTGAATGAAGCTGCTATTAATGGTAAAGTTGACCACCTCTTGGGTATGAAAGAAAACGTTATCGTTGGTCACAAGATTCCTGCTGGTACAGGTCTCCGCGAATACGACCACTTGTTTGTGGCTTCGCGCGAAGAGTACGAACGCATGTCTGAAGCGAGCCGTAACGTTACAGATATCGAAGAAGTTACTGAAGGAATGAATTAATATTTGTATAGATAAAAGACGAAGATACGAGATAAAAGATATAGTTTAATGTCTGGTATTTAATATTTAAAATCTTTATAGTGATAAAATCCTCTTATTCGCTTGTCGAATAAGAGGATTTTTTTGTATCTTTGCATTCGCGAATGGGTTATACTTCAACATAACTTAAATAAATTTTGTTCTGTTTCGGTTACCCCATTTTTACATTACTAATTACTCATTACTAATTAATATGAATACAACTATTTTACATTGGTTATCAGATTGGGGAGTGCCAGTTATGGCACATGAATGGCTCTATTGGCTAATTACACTTGTATGTGTAGGTTTTATTGTTTATCTTGTTGATTTAATTTGTCGTCGATTGGTGATACCTGCTATACGAAAAGTAACACGTAAAACCAATTTTGAGTGGGATGATATTGTGTTGAATGATGCGATGCTCAAGGATATGTCGCGTTTGGTGCCTCCTATTATGTTGGCTGTTTTGTTGCCTATGATATTTGTTGAGGGAAGCGAGACATTGGATTTTGTTTTGCGTGTCAATTATATCTATCTTGTTGTTGTTGTATCTAAGTTGGTGTGCACTTTTCTTGCTTCGTTATATGATTTGTCGCAACATAATGAGCGTTTGAAAAATCACTCGTTACAAAGTGTTTATCAAATGCTTAAGGTGTTGATAATTTGTGTGGCATTGATTATTGTGGTTAGTATTCTTATCAATAAAAATCCAGGTTATATTCTCACTGCACTTGGTGCTTCGGCTGCTGTATTGATGTTGGTATTCAAAGATATGATTGTGGGTTTAGTTGCAGGAGTGCAGTTGTCGGTCAACGATATGCTTCGTCCTGGCGATTGGATTGCTATGCCTAAATATGGTGCAGATGGCGATGTTATCGAGGTAAGTCTTACTACTGTGAAGGTGCAAAATTGGGATAAAACTATCACAACAATCCCTCCATACGCTCTTGTTAGCGATTCATTCCAAAATTGGAGAGGTATGCAAGAGAGTGGTGGTCGTCGTGTGAAGCGTGCGGTTTATATCGATATGCGTTCAATACAATTTTGTACCGAAGAGCAGATGGAAGATTTTGAAGTGAAAGGTTGGCTCGAAGGCATAGAACGTGTCGATGGTTTCCCTGTTAATTTGCATATTTTCCGTAACTATTTGGAAAAATATCTTCGTAATCATCCGCGTGTTAATCAAGGTATGACTATTATGGTGCGTCAATTGCAACCAACAGCACAAGGTCTTCCACTCGAATTATATTTCTTCTCAGATGGTACTGCATGGATTCCTTACGAGCAACTTCAAGCTGAAGTATTTGAGCATGTTTTTGCAATGTTACCAACCTTTGGTCTCCGCATCTTCCAATCTCCTATGGGTATTGATTTCACGGGTGAATCATTAAATGTAAATTAATTAGTTAAAAGTTGTTTTATTCAATTTATTTATATAACTTTGTGGTGTAATAAAACGAATTGATTATGTTTGATAGATTTCTTGATTTAGATGTTTATATGCAAGTCTTTTGGTCGCTTGCTTTGGTATCAACTGTAGTTTTTTTGATACAAATGGTTATGACCTTTATTGGTCTTGATAGTGATACAGAAATGGGGTCGGGTTTTGATGATGTGGAAATGGAAGGTGTGGCAGGATTTTTCTCATTTCGTAATTTTGTCAACTTTTTGCTTGGCTATGGTTGGGGTGGTGTATTGCTTGCCGAGTCTATAAAAAATATGCTTTGGTTGCAATTAGCAGCTTTGGGTATTGGTTTTTTACTTGTACTTATTTTTGTTTTCGTATTGCGTCAGGTGATGAAACTTGCAACTGATAAAACTTTCCGTCTCGAAGAGGCTGTAGGTCAGGTGGCTGATACCTATTTACGTATTCCCGCTACTAAGTCAGGTTCGGGTAAAATACTTGTAAGTGTGCGTGGTTCGATACACGAATTGGAGGCAATGACCGAAGGTGACGAAATCCCTACAGGAGCAAAAGTGCGTGTAACAAAAGCTATCGGTTCCGAATTGGTCGAAGTGGAAAAAATTTAGATAAGGAACAAGGAATAAGGAATAGGGAACAAGGCTGCTCTCATATTCCTCCCCTGTTTTAGGGAGGTGTCCGAATGCTCGTGAAAAAGCTGAAGCAGTAGGCGAAACTTTCTTATATTCCTCCCCTGTTTTAGGGGAGGTGCCCAACGGGCGGAGGGGTTTTCAACTTTCAACTTTCAACTTTCAACTTTCAACTTTCAACTTTCAACTCTTAACTCTAAACTCTATAATTATGGCTAATCTTGCATTAATTGCTGTTATTTTGGTGGTTGTTGTATTTATCACCATTGCAGCTGTGATTCGTCGTTACAGACGTTGTCCTTCGGACAAAATTCTTGTAGTTTATGGTAGAACTGGTGGTGGCTCTGCTCGTTGTATTCATGGTGGTGGTAAATTCATTTGGCCAATCATTCAAGATTATGCCTATTTGAATCTTACACCTATTTCGATTGATGCAAACTTGACAAATGCACTTTCACGTCAAAATATACGTGTTGATGTACCTTGTCGTTTCACAGTAGGTATTTCAACCGAAGCAGATTCAATGAATAATGCGGCAGAACGTCTTTTGGGTTTGACATCTAATGAAATTCAGGAATTAGCTCGTGATATTCTTTTTGGTCAATTACGTTTGGTCATTGCTACAATGTCGATTGAAGAGATTAATAGCGACCGTGATAAATTTCTCGAAAATATCTCTAAAAACGTAGAAGTTGAGTTGAAGAAGATAGGTCTTCGCTTGATTAACGTAAACGTAACCGACATCAAAGATGAGTCGGGTTATATCGAAGCACTCGGTAAAGAGGCTGCTGCAAAAGCTATTAACGAAGCAAAAGTTAGTGTAGCAGAACAAGATAAATATGGTGAAATTGGTAAAGCCGAAGCAGTGCGTGATACTCGTATCAAGACGTCAGAGGCTAATGCTGTTGCTGTAAAAGGTGAGAACAATGCTCAAATTGAGGTAGCTAATTCTAATGCTTTCCGTCGTGAGAAAGAGGCAGAAGCTAATCGTTTGGCTATTGCTGCTGAAAAAGTTCAACAAGCTAAAGCATTACAAGAAGCGTACGCTGCCGAACGCGAAGCCGAGTTGGCTCGTGCCGAACGTGAGCGTTCAACTCAACAAGCCAATGTTATTGTGCCACAAGAAGTTGAAAAACAACGTCGCATTATTGAAGCAGAAGCAGAAGCTGAACGTCTTCGTGTAAATGCCAAAGGAGAGGCAGATGCGATTTATGCAAAAATGGAAGCCGAAGCAAAAGGTCTTTACGAAATTCTTACCAAACAAGCAGCAGGTTACGATCGTATGGTGCAAGCTGCTGGTGGTGATGCCAACAAAGCATATATGTTGCTCTTGCTTGAAAAATTGCCAGAATTGGTTAAAACACAAGTCGAAGCAGTTAAAGGAGTTAATATCGACCATGTTACAGTTTGGGATTCAGGCAATAATGCCGATGGCAAAGGTTCAACAGCCAATTTCGTATCAGGTTTGATGAAATCAGTTCCCCCATTGAATGACCTCTTCGACCTAGCCGGAATGAATCTACCAGAATATCTTGGCAAAAAACAAGAAGAAAAAGAGTAAAATATTTGGTAGTTAGCGAAATAATTTGTAACTTTGCATCGAATTTAAGATATTGAGGGGACGAGTAGTCCCCTCAGTTCGTAGTATTAAGTGATTATGATACAAAAAGATATTATTACTAATTTGGTTATCAGCAAGTTGACTGATACGAGATATTTTTTGGTTGATGTTACGGTGTCGGCTGATAACGTGATAAAAGTGGAAATTGATGCTGAAGATGGCGTTGATATTGATTTTTGTGTGGAGTTGAATCGCTTTATTGAGGCGAATTTTGACCGTGAAGTAGAGGATTATGAACTTGAAGTGGGTTCGGCTGGGCTTACTTCGCCATTCAAAGTGAAGCGTCAATACGAGAAAAATCTCAATAAGGATGTTGAGGTGTTAGAGGCTAATGGCATTAAACACGAGGGTGTGTTGGTCGAAGTGGGTGATGAGAGTTTCGTGATAGAGGAGACTAAAATGATACGTAAAGAGGGTGATAAGCGTAAAAAGGCTTATACTGAGCGTGTCGAATTCAAATATTCTGAAATAAAATATACTAAATACATAATAAACTTTAAGTAATGGCTAAAAAAGAGAAAGTAAATCTTATTGAAACCTTTTCGGAGTTCAAAGATTTGAAGGCGATTGATCGTTCTACATTGATCAGTATTTTGGAAGATTCGTTCCGTAGCGTGATTGCTAAAATGTATGGAACAGATGAGAACTATGACGTGATTATCAACCCTGAGACAGGCGACTGCGAAATTCTTCGTACACGTACGATTGTAGAGGACGATGAATTGGAAAATGAAAGCATGGAGATTGCGCTAAGTGCAGCTCAAGAGATAGATGAAGATTATGAAGTGGGTGAAGAGGTTGTAGATAAAGTGGAATTTTTGAGTTTTGGTCGTCGTGCTGTTCTCAACCTTCGTCAGACATTGGCTTCTCGTATCCTCGAACTTCAAAAAGAGGCTCTCTACGAAAAATATGCTGATATTCTCGGTCAAGTAGTGACTGGTGATGTTTATCAAGTATGGAAAAAAGAGGTTCTTATTTTGGATGAAGATAAAAACGAAATGCTCCTTCCAAAACAAGAGCAAATTCCAAACGATTTCTATCGCAAAGGCGAACCTATTCGTGCGGTTGTGCTTCGTGTAGATAATAAAAATAACAACCCAAAAATCTATCTTTCACGTACTTCGCCTTTGTTCTTGGAACGTCTTATCGAACAAGAGGTACCTGAAATTCACGATGGTTTGATTACTATCAAGAAAGTGGTGCGTATTCCTGGTGAGCGTGCTAAAGTGGCTGTTGAATCATTCGATGACCGCATTGATCCAGTAGGAGCATGCGTTGGTATGAAGGGTGCACGTATTCATGGTATTGTGCGTGAATTGCGTAACGAAAATATTGATGTTATCAACTATACAAGCAACCCAAGTCTCTATATTGCTCGCGCATTGAGTCCAGCAAAAGTACAAACTATCGAACTTGACGAAGAGAACAAAAAAGCAAATGTATATCTCCGTCCAGAAGAGATTTCGCTTGCTATTGGTAAAAATGGTAATAATATCAAATTGGCGACAATGCTTACAGGTTATACAATTGATGTATTCCGCAACGACGTTGAAGTTGATGAGGAAGATATTTACCTTGATGAATTTAGCGATGAAATTGATAGCTGGATTATCGATGTATTGAAAGGCATCGGTTGTGATACAGCTAAAAACGTATTGGCTCTTACTCGTGAAGAGTTGATTCAACGTTCTGACCTCGAAGAAGAAACTATCGATGAGGTATTGGCTGTGTTGAAAGCAGAATTCGAAGACTAATTCAAAGCATAGTGCATAATGCATAATTCACAATTCATAATTTTCAATTCTCAATTCTCAATTTAAAAATATATGGCAAGATTAGGAAAATTAGTAAAAACATTAAAGATTGGTATTGGTACTGCAACAGATTTTTTGAAATCAAAAGGTTTTACTGTAGAAGAGGATTTTAATTCTAAACTTACAGGCGAACAAGAGGCTTTACTTTTGAAGGAATTTGCTACGCCTGAAATGTTGGCTGAATTTGAAGCTCAAAAGAAAGAGTCTAAAAAGCCAAAAGTAGAAGAACCTAAAAAAGAGGCGAAGAAACCTGAGGTTAAGAAGGCAGAACCAGCAACACCACAAATTAACGTTGTGGGTAAAATAGATTTAGCTACTGTAGGTAAACCTAAAGCGGTAGAGAAAAAAGAGGAACCAAAAGTAGAACCAAAGAAAGAGGAACCTAAAAAAGAGGTTGCTCCTACTCAACCTGCGCCTAAAAAAGAGGAGAAAAAGGTTGAACCAAAACCTAAAAAAGAAGAAAAGCAAAAAGAATCAAAACCAGTCGAAAAAGAAAATCTTGCCAAAGAAAATAAAACTGAAATAAAAGAGACACGAGACACAAGACACGAGACACAAGATAAAAAAGCAGAAGAACCTGTGGCTGAAAAGAAAGAGGAAGAAATCTTCACTTTCCGCAAAGTTGAGTTCAAGAGCGATATTAAGGTTCTTGATAAAATCGACCTTTCTGCAATAAATAGCAATACTCGTCCTGCTAAAAAATCGAAAGAGGAGTTGCGTAAAGACCGTATTGCAAAAGAACGTCAAGCAGCTGAAGCTCGTCGTAAAGCTCAAAAAGAGGCTAATAAAAAAGCACAAAAAGAGGGTAAATCAGATGAAGTATTCAGCGTAGATAAACCAAAATTGCAAGGTCCTAATGTGGTTGATAAAATCAATCTTGAAGGACAAGGCAAAGGTGGTGAAAAAGGCGACAAGAAAAAACGTAAACGTATTGGTGGCGAACGCGTTGATGTGAGCAAAGCTATGCAAGGTGGTGGTCAAAACCAAGGCGGCGGACAAAAAGAGGGTAAGAAAAAGAATAAAAATCAAAAAACTATTCATACACCTCAAGTTAGCGAAGAAGATGTTGCACGTCAAGTAAAAGAGACTTTGGCTCGTCTTACTGAAGGTAACAAAGGTGTGAAAAAAGGTGCTAAGTATCGTAAAGAGAAACGTGAGGCCAATGCTCAACGCTTGCAAAATGAGCAAGAAATGGAACAACTCGAATCAAAAATTCTTAAATTGACCGAGTTTGTTACTGCTAACGAGTTGGCTGCGATGATGAATGTGCCTGTAACTCAAATTATTCAAACTTGCTTCAACCTCGGTTTGTTTGTTTCTATCAATCAACGTCTCGATGCTGAAACTATCAATATCGTAGCTGATGAGTTTGGTTTCCAAACTGAATTCGTTTCTGCTGATGTGGTAAATGCTATTCAAGAAGAGGAAGATAGTGAAGAAGACCTCCTCCCACGTCCACCGATTGTAACAGTGATGGGTCACGTTGACCATGGTAAAACTTCGTTGCTCGACTATATTCGTAAATCTAATGTTATTGCAGGTGAAGCTGGTGGTATCACTCAACATATTGGTGCTTACAACGTAACACTCGAAGATGGTCGTCATATCACATTCCTCGATACTCCTGGTCACGAGGCGTTTACAGCGATGCGTGCACGTGGTGCTCAAGTTACCGATATTGCGATTATTATTGTTGCAGCCGACGACAATGTCATGCCACAAACAGTTGAAGCTATCAACCACGCATCAGCAGCAGGTGTACCTATCGTATTTGCTATCAACAAAGTAGATAAACCAAGTGCTAATCCTGATAAGATTAAAGAGTCGCTTGCTGCGATGAATTATCTTGTAGAAGAGTGGGGTGGTAAATATCAATCACAAGACATTTCGGCTAAACACGGTATGGGTGTCAACGAGTTGCTTGAAAAAGTATTGCTCGAAGCTGAATTGCTTGACCTTAAAGCAAATCCTAACCGTAAAGCATCGGGTTCGGTTATCGAATCTTCACTTGACAAAGGACGTGGTTATGTGGCAACTGTGCTCGTAAACAATGGTACTTTGCGCGTGGGTGATATTATGCTTGCTGGTACTGCATACGGTCGTGTGAAAGCGATGTTCAACGAACGTAACCAACGTATTAAAGAGGCTGGCCCTGCTGAACCAGTTATCGTATTGGGTCTTAATGGTGCGCCTCAAGCTGGTGATAACTTCAATATCTTCGACCAAGACCACGAAGCTCGTGATATTGCTAACAAACGTGAACAATTAGCTCGTGAACAAGGACTTCGTACTTCTAAACACCTTACTCTCGAAGAGATTGGTCGTCGTATTGCTCTTGGCAACTTCCAAGAACTCAATCTTATCGTTAAAGGTGACGTGGATGGTTCTATTGAGGCATTGTCAGACTCGTTGTTGAAACTCTCTACAGAAGAAATTCAAGTTAACGTAATCCATAAGGCTGTAGGTCAAATCTCTGAAAGCGACGTTATGTTGGCTACTGCGTCTAATGCGATTATCGTAGGTTTCCAAGTGCGTCCTTCTATGGAAGCTCGTAAATTGGCTGAAAAAGAAGAAGTTGATATTCGTCTTTACTCAATTATTTACGACGCAATCGAAGAGCTTAAATCTGCAATGGAAGGTATGTTGGCTCCAGATATTAAAGAAGAAATCACTGCTACACTCGAAATCCGTGAGACATTTAAAATTACAAAAGTGGGTACAATTGCCGGATGTATGGTTAAAGAAGGTAAAATCAAACGTGGCAATAAAGTACGTCTCATTCGCGATGGTATCGTGATTTATACAGGCGAACTTGCATCTCTCAAACGTATGAAAGATGATGTGAAAGAGGTAAATTCAGGTTACGAATGTGGTCTTAATATCGCTAACTACAACGACATCCGCATCGGTGATATCATCGAAGCATTTGAAGAAGTAGAAGTTAAAAAGACACTTTAATTAGACAAAAGATAATAGACACGAGATATAAGGCATATTTGTCTTGTGTCTCGTGTCTTTTGTATAATTTTCAACTCTCAACTCTTAACTCTTAACTCTTAACATGAACTATTTAGATATAATATTAATTATACCACTTGCTTATGGTCTTGTGCAGGGATTGCGCAAAGGTTTGATAAAAGAGATAGCAGGTTTGCTTGCTATTATTTTAGGTATATATTTAGCACGTTATTTTTCGTTGCCAGTTTCGCAAGCATTGACTGAAATGACAGGTTGGGCATCGAATATTTGTACACCTTTAGCGTATGCTTTAGTGTTTATTGTTGTTTCGTTGTCGATTTCGGCATTGTCTTATATGATTGGTAAGATTATAGGAGCTATAATGTTAGGTTGGCTTAATCGCTTGTTTGGAGCTTTGTTTGGTGTTGTGAAAATAACATTGTTGTTGAGTGTAATACTTAATTTCGTGGCAATAGTGAATCAGTATATGCCTATCAAAGAAAAGTCTATAGTGCAAGAATCGTTGTTGTATTCTCCTATTGAGAATGTAATGGGAACAGTGTTACCCTTATTGAATTTTGAGGATTTTACAACCGCAGTTCGTGAAGGTGTAGTAGAACCCGCAACAAAAGTAATAGAGGAATTATAAGTTGATTTAATAGAAAAGAACACGGAATACCGTGTTCTTTTTTTGTTAATTTAGGTTAAAAGTGGTATTTTGTATTGCATAGTACAAGATAAATATGTAACTTTGCAACGTGAAAGGTTATAATAGGGAACAAGGAATAGGGAACAAGGAATAGGGAGATTCTATATTTTTTTTGACTTTTGTCTCGTGTCTTTTGTTTAATGTTTAAATTTTGAGTATATGAAAAGAGCTGTTATTATAGGTGCTACGTCGGGTTTGGGGCGTGAGATTGCGATGAATCTTGTGCGTGAGGGTTGGATGGTTGGTGTGGCTGGTCGTAGGGTGGAATTGTTGGAGGATTTGCAAAGTGTAATGCAGAGAGAGCAAAATATAATTCCTTCTGCTTTGCTTGCGGATGCTCGAGCCGAGCGTACCTACAAACAGGGGGACAATATTGAGTCGTTGCGGGTAGAAATAGAGCGGATTGATGTTACGGCAGAGGATGCTGTGGAGGGAGTTGAAAGGTTGGTTAAGAAGTTGGGTGGTATGGATTTGTTTGTGAATGTGGCGGGCGTTGGTTTTCAAAATCCTACGTTGGACCCTGTGGTTGAGAAGCGTACGTTCGATGTGAATGGGTATGGCTTTATGCGTATGGTGGATTGGGCGTATAATTATTTTAAAGCAACGAAACAACCCCTTAGTCCTACGGACAGCTCCCCTAAAACAGGGGAGCAATATGAGAGAGAGGGGCAGATTGCTATTGTGTCGTCGATTGCGGGTACTAAGCCATTGGGTACGGCGGTGGCTTATTCGGCTACGAAGCGTATGCAGTCGCATTATTTGACGGGGTTGGCGCAGTTGGCTCGTATGGAGGGGTTGAAGATTAGGTTTACTGATATTCGTCCCGGGTTTGCGGCTACGGATATTTTGAATCCTAATAAGCATTATCCGATGATGATGTCGAAAGAGTATGCTGGGCGATTGGCTACGCAGGCGATATTGAAGAAGAAGCGTGTGGCGGTAATTGATTGGAAGTTTGCGGTGTTGACATTCTTTTGGTCGTTGATTCCGAGATGTGTGTGGGAGAGATTGACTTTTGTGAAGAATTGATGTTTGTTGTTTTAGATAGAATGACATAAGGACATAATTTTTCTTATATACGCCTTGCTACGTCTGCAACGTATCTCGGCTGAAGAATGATAGACCTTCGGAGTTAGTTTTTTATTGTAAAACGATAAATTTGATGTTAGTTTAGTTAAATAATGTTAAATGGGGGGGGGTAATTGTAGTGTGGAATTTTTGTTGTAACTTTGCGGTGTGATGTTTGAGTGAAGTGTGTGAATGTGGGTATGATTTTTGTAGTTTTTTATAAAAATGTTTGTCTAATTAAATAGATGTTATTATGGAAAAGAAATTGACTAAATCGAACAACAAGATGTTGTCAGGGGTATTGGCTGGTATTGCTGAATATCTTGGTTGGGACCCAACAGTAGTACGAGTAGCGTATCTTTTCGCTACACTTTTCACCGCATTTGCAGGTGTATTAGTTTATCTTTTATTGATACTCGTAATGCCAGACCCTCAAAATTAATTTTGTAGGTCATATTTAATCTCTACTTATGATTAAATTAAGGAATATACATAAGACTTATTATTCGGCGAGTCCGTTGCATGTGTTGAAGGGAATTGATTTGGAAATCAATCAAGGGGATTTTGTGTCGATTATGGGTGCTTCGGGCTCGGGTAAATCTACGTTGCTGAATATTCTCGGGGTGTTGGATACGTATGATGAGGGGGAATATTGGCTCGATGATAGATTGATAAAAGATTTGTCGGAACGTGAGGCTGCGCACTTGCGTAATCGTACGATTGGCTTTGTGTTTCAGAGTTTTAATCTCTTGAATTTCAAGACAGCATTGGAAAATGTGGCGTTGCCGTTGTATTATCAGGGGGTGTCGCGTAAGAAACGGAATGCTATTGCGTTGGAGTATCTTGATAAGGTGGGGTTGAAGGATTGGGCTGACCATTTGCCTAATCAGATGTCGGGTGGGCAGAAACAGCGTGTGGCTATTGCTCGTGCGCTGATTGCCAAACCGCGTGTGATTCTTGCCGATGAGCCTACTGGTGCGTTGGATTCGAAGACATCGCAGGAGGTGATTGATTTGTTGAGAGATGTGTCGCGCTCGGAGGGTATTACGATGATTATTGTTACTCACGCTCCTGAAGTTGCTGAGCAAACAGACCGTATTATCCAAATTCGAGATGGCGTTATTGTGTGATTTGCTGTTAAAATAATAGAGAATAAGTTATGTTTGATATTTTTGAGGAGATATTTGCGGCATTGAAGATGAATCGTATGCGTACGTTTCTGACAGGGTTTGCTATTGCATGGGGTATATTCATGTTGGTGGCTTTGTTGGCTGTAGGCAATGGGTTCAGTAATGCAATGTTTTCGAATTTCAGATATATGTCGCAAAATTCGGTGTCGCTATATGCTGGTCGTACGTCGATGCCATACGGAGGACGACAAAAGGGGCGCACAATCAGATTTTCGATGGCCGATTGTGAGTGGATGCGTACGCATTTGGAGGGTTGTAAGTCGTTGTCGCCGATATTCAATTTGTGGAATGGTTCGATAGCATACGGCACATTGCAATTCGATGCAAATATAACAGGCGTGAATGAGGTGTATCGTGATTTGCGAGTGTTGGAGGTGAAGCATGGACGATTTGTGAATGCGATGGATATGCACGAAAGACGTAAGGCTGTGGTGATTGACGAAAATACGGCGCGTAAGTTGTTTGGTGTGGCAGAATTGGCCGTTGGTAAGATGGTACGATTGACAAATGGAGTGAATTTTCAAGTGGTTGGTGTGACTGAGGCTGAGTATGAGGATTTGCGTCCATCGATATTTATTCCGCTTGCGATAGCAAATGTGATATATAATCCGTCGGGATGGGTCTATGATGTATCGTATGTGTTGGAGGGGGTAGAGACAGCCGAAGAGGCAAAGGCGTATAGCGAAAGATTGCGTGGACAATTGGCGCAATATTATGGCTATGACCCTGCCGACCAAAACGCGATATGGATTTCGAATCGAGTGGAGAGTTATGAACAATCTAAAATGATATTTAATGGTATTTCGCTGTTTATTTGGGTGATAGGTATCGGCACGCTGATTGCTGGTATTGTGGGGGTTAGTAATATTATGCTGATTACGGTGAAGGAGCGCACGCGCGAGTTTGGTATTCGTAAGGCATTGGGTGCTACGCCTAATAGCATATTGGGATTGGTGGTGCTTGAATCGTTAGTTATCACGTTGATATTTGGTTATATAGGCATGATGATGGGGGTGGGGTTGTCGGAATTGTTGTGTATGTTTTTCCCTGAAGGAGGAGGCTCGAGTATGCAGCCAACATTCTTGTCGAATCCGACAGTAGATTTAGGTATTGTATTTTCGGCAACGATGGTGCTCGTAGTGGCTGGAGTATTAGCGGGCTATATGCCAGCGAGAAATGCAGTGAAAATTAAGCCTATTGAGGCAATGAACGCAAAATAAAATTCATAATTCACAATTCATAATGCATAATTAGCCATTCGGAGTTAATTTTGAACTATGAATTGTACATTATGAATAAATTATGAATTATGCATTATGAATTATGAATTAATAAATGAGATTTGGCAGACGATTACGCGCAACAAGAGTCGTAGTTTGTTGACGGCTTTTGGGGTGTTTTGGGGTGTGTTTATGTTGGTGGTGATGGTGGCACTTGGCAGTGGTATCAGTCGAGGCATTATGGGACAGCTCGATGGTGTGGCACAGAATACATCGATGATGTTTCCAAGTAATACGTCTATGCCGTATAAAGGATTCAAAAAAGGACGCACGTGGAATATGCATTCCGACGATTTAGTGGCAATGGAGCGCGAGTTCCCAGAATTGAAATATATCTCGCCTGTGATGTGGGTAAATAATGTAGGTAAAACAGCAAGAGGTACGAAGTCGGAGGAGTATAGTATGATGGGGTACGATGCTAACTATTTCAAGATGTATCCGTTGAAAATGGTGCAAGGGCGTTGGATTAACGACATAGACCTTCGCGATACTCGAAAAGTGTGTGTCATAGGCGAAAAGGTGTTGAATGACCTCTATAAACCAGGCGAAAAAGCTGTGGGCACATTGTTGAGAGTAGGTAGTTCGTACTATACCGTGATTGGCGTAGTAAAAAAAGTTTCTGATGGTGTCAATTTCTTTGGAAATATGGATGAGATGTTGTTGGTGCCATATACAACAGCTCAAAGAATTCAAAATAGTGGTGATAAGATTGATTGCCTATGTATTACGGCGTATGACAATGTGGAAATTGGGGATGTAGAAAAGCGCGTGGCGGCATTCGTTAAAGAGCGCAATTTAGTGAATCCCGATGATGAAGCTGCATTGGAGTTGATAAATCTAAAAAAAATATTTGATTCGTTCTCGATGTTGTTTGGTGGGTTGAATTTTCTTGTGTGGATTGTAGGATTGGGTACATTGTTGTCGGGTGTGATTGGGGTAAGTAATATTATGCTTGTTACGGTGCGTGAACGTACACAAGAGATAGGTATTCGTCGTGCATTAGGAGCTACACCGTTCACGATATTGAAACAGATAATGAGTGAGAGTGTGGTACTTACGGCAATAGCTGGGTTGGCTGGTTTGGTGTTTGCAGTGCTGGTATTGAGTGTGGTTGATATGGTTATGGCAATGCAACCTAATCCGGTTTTGCCATCAATTCAGTTGTCTTTCTCGTTGTCGATAGTAGCATTGGTGGTCATCATACTTGCTGGCATGTTTGCTGGGTATTTGCCATCTAAACGAGCTCTTAGCATCAAAGCTGTCGAAGCTCTTCAAGATGAATAAAATTTAAAAGACAGAATAACATAAGAACAAAAACATAATTGTAGTTTTAAAAAATATTTTTGTTATTTTGTTCTTTTGTCTTCAAAGAAATAATTAAATATCTAAAAATATGAAAAAAGTAATTAGAATTTTTGTGTTTGTCCTTTTGGGGCTTGTAGTGATTGGTACGTTTGTGTATCTATATAAAAAATCGCGTCCTGAGGTGAAGGAATATCAAATTGTTACACCGGTGGTGCAGACATTGTCGAAGAAAACCATTGCTACGGGTAAGATTGAGCCACGTAATGAGGTGGAAATTAAGCCACAAATTTCGGGTATTATTAGCGAGATATATAAGGAGGCAGGCGAAATGGTGCGTGAGGGCGATGTGATTGCTCTTATCAAAGTTATTCCTGAAATGAGTAGTCTTAACTCTGCTGAAAGTCGTGTGAATATTGCCAAGATTGATTTTGAGCAGGCAAAAACAGACTATGACCGTGCCGATAAATTGTTTGAGAAGAAGGTACTTTCGGCTGAAGAGTTTGAGAAAGAACGTGTTGCATATAATAAAGCAAAAGAGGAGTATCAGAATGCAGTTGATAATCTTGAAATCATCCGTGATGGTATTGCCAAGAGTTCAGGTGGTTATAGCAATACTCAAATTCGTGCTACTATTACGGGTTTGATTCTTGATATTCCCGTAAAAGTGGGTAACTCGGTGATTCAGAGTAATAATTTCAACGATGGTACAACTATTTGTACTATTGCCGATATGAACGATATGATTTTCAAAGGTTCTATCGATGAGAGTGAGGTGGGGCGTATTCGTGAGGGATTACCTATCGTGCTCACAATCGGTGCGTTGCAAGATATGAAATTCGATGCAGTGCTCGAATATGTATCGCCAAAGGGTGTTGAGGAGAGCGGTGCTGTGATGTTTGAAATCAAGGCGGCAGCATCGATTCCTGATACAGTGATGGTGCGTGCAGGCTATAGTGCCAATGCCGAGATTATCTTGATGCAACGCAAGAATGTGCTTGCTATACCTGAGGGTGTAGTAGAGATGGTGGGTGATTCGGCATTTGTATATCAATTAGATACTACAGTTGTTAATGAGCAGAAATTCAATCGTGTGCCTGTAGTGTTGGGTGTGTCGGATGGACTTAATATTGAACTTGTTGAGGGTGTAGAGCCTGATGCGCAACTTAGAGGAAACCTTAAATAAGGAATAGGGAATATGGAGTAGGAAATAAGGATTTTGTTATTGTGTATTTTAATATGAAAAAAATATTAATAATTTCATTGTGCATTGTGAATTATGTATTGTGCATTGCACAGGGTTGGACTTTGGACTCGTGTATATCGTATGCTCAACAGCAGAGTTATAGCGTGATACGTGCAAATATGGCAGTTAAGAATGCCGAAATTGCTGAGCGTAGTGCGCGTGTGGCAATGACGCCATCGGTGAATGCAGGTATTGGCGAGAATCTCTCTTTTGGTTTGGTTGAGGGGGCGAACAATGTACGCGAAAATCGCACTCAATCTACTACAAGTTTCAATGCATCAGTTTCTATGCCATTGTTTACTGGTTTGCGTATAACTAATCAAATTAAACGTACGGGAGTTGAATTGCAAGTAGCTCTTGCTGATGTAGAGAGTGCGAAGGAGAATATTGAACTTAATGTGATGACTTATTACCTTCAAATGATGTATTCGCGTGAGATGATTGCTGTGCAAGAGAGTCAGTTGGCTTTGTCTGAACAACTCTTAGAGCGTACACGAGTGTTGGTTGATGAGGGGTGTCAGTCGGAGAGTGAACTTTATGAAATAGAGGCGCAAGTGGCTCAAAATCGTCAGCAACTCACTGATGCTAAAAATAGTTATCGTTTAGCAGTAGTGGATTTGTGTCAGTTGATAAATTATAAAGATGTAGAGGGATTTTATAATGCACAATTCACAATTAACAATTCACAATTTGAGATGCAAAATATTGCGTCTCTACTCCCAACACCTGATGTTGTTTATTCTCATGCAGTGGCAAATCGACCATCTATCGAAGCTCAACAACGTCGTATTGAGAGTGCTGAATTGGCAGTGAAAGAGACTAAGGCAGAGTATTATCCTCAACTCAACCTTAATGCCTCTTGGGGTACAGGCTATTATCATACGTTTAATGGTAATAATCCTGCATTTGGTAATCAGTTTGTTGATAATGGTAGTGAGGTGATAGGTTTGTCGTTGAATATTCCAATTTATAATCGTATGCAAGTGCGTCATGCTGTGAAGCGTCAGCAGATAGCAGTAGAGGAGGCAAAACTTTCTGAGTTAGAGATGAAAGACCGCTTGTATAAAGACATACAGTCGGCATATTACAACGCCATTGCAGCACAAGAAAAACACACTGCAGCGCAAAAAAGTCGCGAGTCAGCTGCCAAAGCCCTTGAGTTTGCAACTAATAAATATGAACTTGGTCGCCTTAGTACATACGAATATAGTGAAGCGCAAACACGTCTTCAACAGGCTCAAGCTCAAGAGACACAAGCGAAATATGAATACTTGCTCCGTGCACGTATTTTAGAGTTTTATATGGAATAAGTGGTTGTTATAGATATATTTGGTAGAGATGCTATTGTTTGTTAGCATCTCTTTTTTTTGTTTTTTGGGGAGAGGGGATTGTTTGCTTGAGGGTAAGGTTATAGTATGTTTATCCTATATTTATGGTATATTTATCCTATATTTATGGTATGTTATAGTATAGGTGAGGGTTGGGGGAGTATTAATTTGAAGTGAGACTGTTGATATTATTGTTTTTTTTTATTTTTGTGATTGATTTTTATGTAAAAGAGTATTTTTGAAAATGATAATAAATGTTAAAAAAACAACAAAAATATTCTTAAAAAAACAATATTTTTGTTGTTTTGTTTGTATTTATATATTTTTTTGTAACTTTACATCGTGAAAAATTGTTTTGTTTTTTAACTGTAAATAAATTATTATTATTATGGGAATAAGAAATCACTTTCAAAAACGGAATAATAATCCTCCATAGGAATGTTTTAGTTTATAAATAACACGATTATTAACTATTTAACTAACTATGATTATGAAATTTAAGAATACTTTTTTTAGAACATTAAGAAGTGCAATATTTTTAATTGCGTTGTTTTTGGTTATGCCACAACGGAGCATGGCAGCAAGTAAACCTGGCGACCTTGATATTGGATTGAATTGGAACTGTGATGACCTAAAAATCCGATGGGAGAAAAAAATGGCTGCATTTTATATCGATATAACCATTTATGATGAAGCTGGTGATGATGATTGGTTGGAGAATATTAATATTTATTGTAATGGCAAATCGTTTATCAAGATAAATAGTTGGTGGGGGGGCTCGTCTAATGCTCGTTCATTCAAGGTGCATAATAGAAACGATTTTGGTAAATTGTATATGTCATATAATGGTTGGCATTCTATACCAGGTTCAGATGTTCAGCATACTGTAGGAAAAACAGATGGATCACGTTCGTTGATTACATTTGTTTGGTTTCCACCAGCAGGTTATATGGATCAAGATGTTACTATTAAAATTGATGGTTATGTGAAAGACTCGGGTGGAGATTCTTATTTTTACGATCGCTCAATTACTCAAACGACATCAACATTTGATTATGAACCAAAATTGACTTCAGGTGGATGGGATTTGAGTACAGGTAATTTTAAGGTTACATTGACCGAACTTACTAACGGTGATGCTTATTCAGAAACTAAATCTACCATTAATCTTCGTACAAAAACTCATGATGGCAGTTGGACTAAGCGCAAAGTGTCTTATACAACAAGTAAAGGGCAAAAAACAATTAATAAGACATGGGGTGAAACTAGTTATGTGAAATATTCAGACTATAATAATACAAAAATTCTTACTGCTCATCAATTTGCAAATGGTATATCTATCAGTGCTGTTGCAGTGACAGATCCGGATGCAGGTTCGGGAAATTATACAGAAGAAAAGGTTTGGTCTAGTTCTATTCATACAGGAAGAACAGCTGTGTTTGAAAATAGAAATTTGACTATCACGCAAAATAATCGTGATATCAATCTTTCTTGGCAAGTGTATAATCCTAGTAGTTCTTCTAATCTTAATACTGCCGACTTTGCTGTAGAAAAATGGAATGGTTCGGAATGGGTTGAGATTGCAACTATTGATTATAATTATTCAAAATCATCATATTCTTATACCTATACATTGTCAGATGCTGAATGTAATAAGGGCTCTCAAACATATAAATTCCGTGTATGGAAAAAGATGTTTGCTAAACAAAAGTTGTGGCATGAATATATGTCAACGAATGAAACATCGGCGACAATTTATACTGACTACAAGAAGGTTGAAATTACAAGTATTAGCCCTGTAGAAGGTAAAACTGAAGCTATTGTTAAATGGGCATTTACCTCTTCTAATGGTATATGGGATGATAAAGGTGCCTATTCTTTGTCGATTAACGGAGGTGGAAATTCTCCATTTACTCCTGCATATAATGAGACTCAGTACAAAATCAGTAGTTTACAAGGTTGTGTGAGATATGAGGTTTCTTTGTCGCAAACAGTATTGAGTAAATCTCACCATACTTCTGCTACTAAATCGTTCTTGATGCCAAACCTTAAGAGTCGTGAAATTGAGAATTTTGAGGTTTCTAAGGGTTATTATAGTGATAACGTAATGCTCAGTTGGAATGTGCCAAGTGATGCAAGTGATTTCAAATATTTCAATATTACACGTACGCCTATTGGAGGTGGTACACATGCTGTGCAAGTGACTCAAATACAACATTCTGGTTTGACATCTTATAGTTATCAAGATAAAGCTATGAATGCAGGTCAACTTTATACATATACAATTGAAGGATATTCGGAATGTGATGGTTCTCCATCGTTGGGTGCTTCGGTTAGTGACATTGGATTTAGTCAGCCATACGCAACAGTGTCGGGTAGAGTAGCATACGCTGGCGACCAAGCTGTGCCTGGCGTTACTGTGGCTGTTACAGGTGGCGATAATGCGCAAGAGAATTATTCAGTATTCTTTAATGGAGAGGATGCTGCATCGCATATCAAATTGCCAGCTGATGTAGTTGATTTCAAAAATAATGATGAAATTACTTTCCAAGCATGGATTAATCCTGATAAGTTGCATGATGGTTCATTCGTATTCTCTAAAAATTCAACTTTTGATGTTATTTTTGGTGCACAGAATACATTGAAATTGTATATTTTAGGAGCTATGTGGGAGACAGGAAAAGTGTTTAATGCGCACGAATGGACACATCTTACCTTTATTGGAAAATATAATCGTAGTGCTAGTAAAGCGACAATGTCATATTACATCAATGGCGAATTTATAGATCAACAAGAAATTACTACAAGTAAAAATGTTGATCAATATATTGGTGATGTTTTTTATGTAGCGGCAAATTCTAACGGAACTAATGGTTATCGTGGTTACATTGATGAAATTCGTTTCTGGAATAAAGCACTTGATTCGACAACTATTGCTAACAATTATAATGCTTATCTATCAGGTCGTGAAGAGGGACTTTGGGCGTACTATCGTTGTAATGAAATTGGAATACAACAAGTATTTGACCAATCAGGACGTAATGGTATATTTAATAAGCGCGATGGTGAACTTGGTGTAATGGCAAACCACTCTACAATGGTGCCTTCGGCAGAACAGTTGTCGAACAAAACAGTTACTGATGCAGATGGTAATTATTTGATTAACACAGTGCCTTATACATCTGATGGCGTACAATATAACGTAGTTCCATTGTTTGGCGTTCACGAATTCTCTCCAAACAAAAAACCAATCTATGTTTCTCCTTCTTCTGTCGTATTCAATAATATAGATTTCGAAGATGTATCTTCGTTTGAAGTAGAAGGTGTGGTTTATTACGAAAATACAACTCATCCAGTAGAAGGTTGTAATTTCTATATCGATGGTAATATCTGTTCTCGTGATGGCGAAATGGTAACTACCAATGCTGAAGGTAAATTTAAACTTAGTGTGCCTATTGGCGACCACTTTATTCGCATTGAAAAACAAGGTCATGAATTTGCTAACGGAGGACGTTTCCCTGCCGACCCTAATGGAACTGGCACTCGTTTCACATTCGAACAACCTATGAAAAACCTTACTTTCACCGACGTAACTAAAGTGACAGTTGCAGGTCGTGTTGTAGGTGGCGAAATCGAAGAGTTGAAACCTCTTGGATTTGGTGATAGTAAAGCAAATATTGGTAAAGCCGTAATCACATTGACTACTGGCTATAAGATGAATATGACTGCTGTTGCTGATGGTGCTTCCACTTCTTACGAAGTAGGTGCTGATACTCTTTTCTTCGAAAATGCAACCGAAGCAGTTAATGGCAAAGCATACGTTCAAGGTGGCGATGTTGTTTTAGCTGAAAATATTATTATCGAAACGGACCCTGTGACAGGCGAATTTGCAGTGCAATTGCCTCCATCACAATATACTGTTTCTAATGTCTCTATTCCGTCTAACAGCGAAATATTGTTTTCTACCGAAACAATCGGTATGATTGATGCTACAAATACGTTGAATGTGAAAACCGACTCTATAGTTGGTGAAAATGGTGAAACTCGTAAGTTTGAATATATTGCATCACTCAAATTAGTTCATCGTGTAATTCCTGAGTTCACAGTGACTCATAATGCCGATGGTTCGTTTGGTGAAAAATCAATCAAGTATAGTGATATCGAAAATCCAGAAGAGGTAGAAGTTGAACTATATAAAGTATTGGATGATGGATCTATTGAATATACATTCGGTAGTCCAGTGTTTTTACAAAAATCGCCATATACGTTCCAAATGCGTGCATTCGAAGAGTATGTTAATAAAGATGGCGATGAACCTATATATGACCAAGTGCCATTAGAAAATGCAGTTGTAACTGTTATTAATCAATTCGGAACAGGACAATTTGTTTGTATTGAAGGTGAAAATGATGGTAAAATTGATACATTACAATTGGCAGAAAATCAAGTTGCGCTTGACTCTACAGGTTCTGCTAAATATGAATTTGTGACAGGTTTTCCTAATATCATCGAACCTTATACTCTTGGCATGAATATTAAGTATAATACCAATGGTCAAGATCTTGAGTGGAGTCAAAATTCAACATTCCAAGCAATTGTATTTGGTGAATTGCCATCAGGTACTAACTTTGTGACATCTGGGCCTGACAAAGTGATGATGATTCTTCGTGATCCTGCTGGTTCTAACTCTTATTCGTTCTACGAAAAGGGTGTTACGATAACCGAAGTTGAACAAGATGGTGGCTCGTTTATTACAAATAACGAATTGACAACTATTACTAAATTGGGTGTCGAAGCGAATACATTTGTGGGTAGTCCTATTGGTTTTGGTGTAATTACAGAAGCAAAAGCTAAATGCGACCTTGAAGTGGGACTTAATATTAATTATAATTATTCAGGTTATAGTGAGTGGACAACCACCACCACAACAACAGAACGTATAAGCACATCTGCTGAAGCTGATTATGTAGGTTCAAATGGCGATGTATTCGTAGGTGCTGCAACTAATATCTTGTTCGGTAATGCTCGTAGTATTGGTTTGCAACGTAATGTTGAAGATGGTACATTTTCTATTGCACGTACCGATGTTATTACAACTGGTACTGAGTTTTCAACAGGATTTAAGTATACTCAATATTATGTTGAAAATGTATTGATTCCTAACCTATATCTCACTCGTAATTCTTTGTTGCAACAAGTATCTTCAGTTGAAGGTATTGTGAATAATAGCGAAGAACCAATATATGTTACTACTCTTTCGCCTGAAGATGAGCGTTTTGGTAGTGATAACTTTGATGAAGAGGTATGGGGCAATAAGGCTGTAGGGAAAGATAAATTGATTGGTCCAAGTTATACAATGATTCTTCCTGCAACATTAGATCCTAATGTTGTGTATGAAGATAAAGTACGTTGGCATAATTCTCAAATTAGTAAATGGATTCAAACTCTTGCTGATAATGAAGAAGCGAAAGTAAAAGCAATTAAAGAGCGTGAAACTTATCTTCAAGAGAATCATTCATTCGATGCCGGTGCTGTTATTGAATCGTCAATTCAAACTTGTGAGGTTGAAACAACAAATGATGCTCACGAATTTGAAACTTTGGTAGTGGCTGGTGCTTCAACAGGTGGTCTTATTAATGGTACTGGTGTTGCTTTTACAGCTAAAACTGAAACTGGTGGTCGCTACTTTGGGTATACTGAAAATTCAAATGAAACTTGCCTTACTACAGGCTATGTGCTTCAAGATGCTGGTTATAATGATGCACTTACTATTGATGTACTCAATTCGCCTGATGGTTTTGGCCCTATCTTCTCAACTCGTGGAGGTCAAACTTCTTGTCCTTATGAAGCTGCCGAAGTAACTAAATACTATGAACCAGGAACTGAAATTTCTACCGCTACAATGCAAATTGAAATTCCACAACTTACTGTAGTAAATGCTTTTGCAACTGAAGTTCCTGCAGGTAAAGCTGCTACTTATACTCTTCGTCTTGAAAATCTTTCAGAAACAGGCGATGATATTTGGTTTGACCTTGGTGTTATTGATGCTACTAATCCTAAAGGAGCTATCATTACAATGGATGGTGCTCCTCTTACAGAGACAGGTCGTGCAATGTTGGTGCCAGCTGGTAGTACTTTGGAAAAAACTATCCAACTCAAACAATCTGATCTTGGTGTACTCGATTTCGAAAACATTCAAATAGTACTTAAATCAGAATGTCAAGGCGACATTGCTGATACGGTTTCTATTTCAGCTAACTTTGTTCCTTCTTGCTCTGATATTACATTGCAGATAGAAGATCGTATATTGAATTCTTATACAGGTTCAGACCTTCAAATTGTAGTGAAAGACTTTGACCGTGCGTTCCGCAACTTCAAGGGTGTACGCATCCAATACAAAGGTGAGCGTGATACTGAATGGACTCTTGCTCAAGAATATGTTGTGAACGAAGATGATAAGACCGAAGCGAACATACTTCTTTCGGCCAACTCTATCAACTACATATTTGATATGTCTAATTCGGCATTGCTTCCAGACCAAACTTATATGTTCCGTGCTATCACGATGTGCGACTTTGGTTCGGGTGAAATTCATAACGAATCTGAAACTATCAGTGTAATAAAAGATATGGCTAAACCTATGTTGCTCGGCAACCCTTCGCCTGCAAATGGTATTTTGACTGCCGATGGCGAAGTGTCGGTTACTTTCAACGAAGACATCAAATCTTCAAGTCTTCGCGATGTGGATAACTTCATCGTTAAAGCGAAATTGAATGGCTACCGTGTTGACCATAACGTGGCTATGAGTCTTACCGAAGGTGCTGGTGCTGCTACTGAAGCCGACATTGATTTGAGTGGTCGCGACTTCGCTTTCAACTTCTGGTTGAATTACTCAAATGCAGGTACTGTCATCGAACATGGTCAAGCCTCTACTAAATTTGCTGTAGCACTCAACGATGCTGGTAATCTTGTTGTAACTATTAATGGTAATGTTTATACCTCAACTGCTACTGTACCTGCCGATAAATGGGTATTTATGTCAGTATCTTATAAATATGCTCAAGGCAATAGTCGCCTCACTGCTCACTACGCAATCGATGCTTCATCTGTAGAGTTGTTTATGAATAATGCTGTAGATGACTACTTAGGTAACGGTCGTTTGGCTGTAGGCGAAGGTTTGAATGCTAAGATGCACGAACTCACAATGTGGAACAATGCTCGCGAATTTGCTGTAGCGCAAAGCGAAATGTATGAATCTAAACGCCCAAGCACTCTTAATTTGATTGGTTACTGGCGTATGGATGAAGGTCATGGCACTGTGGCTGAAGATTGTGTACGCAATCGTCATCTTACTCTCCCTGCAACTAATGTATGGTATATCGCTGGCGAAAATGTCGCTCTTACTCTCAATGGTGAACAATATGCAGCAATGAATATCGCAACTGTTGCTCCATACGAAACAGAAGACTTTATGTTCGAACTTTGGTTCCGTGGCGATAAACAATCTGGTGCTTCTACTTTGTTCACAAATAGCAAAGGTTTCAGCGTCGGATTTGATGCAGAAGGCAATTTGTTAATGCACAATGCACAATGCACAATGCATAATTATCTTGATAATCAATGGCACCATTTGGCAATCAATTCGCTCCGCAATGGCGCAACTATTCTCTATGTCGATGGCGTAGCAGTTAAACAAATAGCATCTAAAGCATCTGCTACAATCGCAAGCGATCGTCTTGTAATTGGTGCTGACTGCTATCACCCAGAAAGTGATGCGAATAATTGGGAATATCGCAACTACTTCCGTGGCGAAATTGATGAAATCCGTTTGTGGAATGCTTCTCTTACAGCCGATCATATTCGCGAAAATATGTATAATCGCGTAGATGCTGATGCCGAAGGTTTGGCAGCATACTACCCATTCGAGAAAACAACGGTTAATGAATACAATCAAGCTGAGGTAGTATTTGACCTTGCCGACCATAGCGCAAACAGTATGGGTGAACTTGAAGTTTCTGAACTCAATGCTCAACTCTCAACCGAAAACACTCCTGCTCTTAAGGTGGCTCCTGAATTGCAAAATGTAGCATTCTCGTTCGTAGCTTCTGAGCGCAAAGTGGTTATCAATCTCAACGAAGCCGCTGATATTATCGAGGGTACTACAATTCAATTCACAGTGCGTGATGTTTATGATGCAAACAACAACTTGTCGGTTCCTGTAATCTGGAATGCTTACGTTCAACGTAACCTCCTCAAATGGAGCGAAGAAGAAGTTGTAGTTGAAAAACAATCGCTCGAAACTCGTACATTCTCAGTCGATGTTATCAACAAAGGCGCTGCTTCTGAATCTTGGTATATCAACAATCTCCCAACTTGGCTTACTGCCGATGTAGAGGCTGGTAGTCTTAACCCATTGTCTGATATCTCTATCAACTTCACCATTAGCGCAGCATTGCCTATCGGTCGTTACGAAGAGGTTATTTATCTCGTTGGCAACAACAATATCTACGAACCTTTGGTTGTAACCGTCAACGTTATAGGCGAAACTCCTGATTGGTCAGTTAATCCCGACGATTTCGAACATTCTATGTCTATGATTGGTCAGTTGCAAGTGGCTGGTATCACATCCGAAGATGTCGAAGACCGTGTAGCTGCATTCATCGATGGCGAATGTGTAGGTATTGCATCTCCTATCTACAATGCTCGTTATGATGCTTACTTTGTAATGCTTAATATTTATAGCAATGGCAACAACCAACCTGTAGCATTTAAAGTCTTTGATGCAAGCACAGGCAATGTCTATCCTGCTGTAGAAACAAGTAGTGCAGTGACATTTGTAACAAATAGCGTGATTGGTAATATGAACAACCCATTCATTTGGAATGCAAAAGATCTTCTTGAGCAAACAATCAATATGAATCGTGGTTGGAATTGGAGTTCACTCTATGTTGAGCCTGAAAGCAATTTAGTAACTGATATATTATCTCCTATTGCTTCTGCTGTTGAAATCGCTAAAGATAAATCATCATACGCAATGTATGGCAATCGTCAATGGCGTGGTGGCTTGACTGAAATCAACGTTGGTAAGATGTATAAAGTGAAAATGCGTAGAGCTACAATTCTTAGTGTAGTTGGAGAAAAAGTTAATCCTTCAGACGAATTGATAAAAGTGAATTCGGGTTGGAATTGGATTGGTTACACTACATCTTTCAATCTTTCTGTTGCTGATGCATTTGCCGACCTTAATCCACAAGATGGTGATGTAGTGAAGAGCAAAAACGACTTTGCTATCTACAACTCTTACGAATGGGTAGGTACACTCACTGCTCTTGCTCCTGGTAGTGGTTATATGTATTATTCAACTGCTAAAGAAGTAAAAGAATTTACATATCCATCTCAATCATCAGCTCAACCTTCGCAAATGCGAGTAGTTCAACGTCGTTCAAATGAGTTTATTGTTGATGATAACAGTAATTATTCAGGTAATATGACAATTGTTGCTGTAGTTAAGAATGGTGATGTAATTGAGACTGCAACTGAAGTGGGAGTATTTGCTGGAGCGGAATGTCGTGGTGCAAACGTGAGTGAAGCCGATGGATTAGTATTCCTTACTATTGCTGGCGAAGGTTATGGCGATGTGCTTACATTTAAAGTGAAAGTAGGTAATAAAATTTATGAAGTAGAAGAAACTATTATTTTTGAAGATGACGCTATTCTTGGTACAATAGAAGAGCCGATGGTTATTTCTATTGATGCATATATAGAAACTAATGTTGAGGATAAGGTAATTACTTCTGCTAATGTTTATACTTGCGATGGTCAACTTGTAGTTGAGGGTTGGGATGCTGACTATGTAGTTTACGATGCAGTTGGTCGTATAATTTATACTGGCTCAGCTCAATCAATCTCACTTCCACGAGGAGTTTATATGGTTCACCTTGGTGGCGAAACTCAAAAGGTAGTTTTATAGAACTATACTTTGAAATAAAAAAGGAGGCACAAAATTTTGTGCCTCCTTTTTTATTTCTGTTTGTTGTAAAATTTAAATTTTAATACAAATCAATTTTTGTGTGATTTTTGAACCATTAAGATGGGTAGCTTGAATTACTAATATATATAACCCTGCAGGTATTGTCTCGCTGTTAGAGTTGGTTCCATTCCAAAGAGTATAACTTTGTGGAGTAGAGAGTTGATTGTCGGTGATATGGCAGACATGCGCTCCATTTCGTGTATAGGCATTGATGGAGATAGTGTAGCCTGCTGATGGGAGATTGTGGTGAATGACAAGGTGGTCTTGATGCCCATCGTTATCGGGCGAAAAGGTAGTGTTTTCGAGCCAGAAGTGTTGGCTTGACTCGTTGTTTTCGAGATTGATGTTTTGAGAATTTTGCCAACCAGCAGTGTTTTGAGAATTTTTATTAACCACCTCCCCTTTGGGTTCTCCCCTTAAGATAGGGGGAGAATACATAGCACTACTGCTCCAATTGTCAGGCGATTGGGTAGGAGCCATTGGGTCGATGCGTTCGAGCGATATATCGTGCAAGTCGGTGAGTAGGGGGTGATGCCATGAGTCGGAGTAGTGTATTTCATCTATAATATTCCCACTGCGGTCGGTGAGTACGAGAGAGCCTTCGGTTGCAGGCATTGATGGTAAGGTTGATACAAAGTATATAGATTGTGGATTAACCTCTAACGCACAATGGATTGTACTTGTGTCGGGTGAGATTACTGCGAATCCACGTGGCGGTAATATTTTGCTTGTTGAACAGAATATTTTTGAGTTTTTTAGGTTATTGTCTTCATCTCTATTTGAAAGCATTAGGCGACTGAGGTCGATATAGAAATCGCTGTTGTTGTAGAGTTCGACGAATTTGCTATTACCACTGCTTACGTATGGCATTAACTCGTTGAAAATTACATCTATATATTGCGCTTGGTGGGGTAGCGCGAGGGTGATAGTGGTATCGGGCATACTCCAATTACTCACGCATCTTATATCCGAAAAAGTGATGTCGATAGTATATGTAGAGTCCAGTGGCTCAACGAGGTATAGGTTGAGTATTTCGCGTTGAGGCTCTACCCAATTGAGCGATTTGAGCGAATTGCCCGTTATAGATATAGATTTTTGAAGTTCAATGATTTCGCCTTGCATTGGTTTATTGAAATAGATTTGTATAGAGCGGTTGTTTTCTATGCCAAAACTTGTGATGCAAGGTATTAACTCATCAGGAATTGAGCAAGCAATACTATTTATTTCGGCAGGTGTACCTCCTCGTGGGTCAATCGAAGGCCCCCATGTTGTAGAGTTAGAGAGAGGATTGTTAGGGTCGTGGCGTTCGAGCGACCAGCCTCCGTCGGCTTTGAATGGCTCGGAGGCGTACCAATCGGTTGTGTATTCGACAAAAGAGATAGTGTTGTTTTGTCTGTTCTTTAGTGTGAGTAGATTGCCATCATTTGTGAGTGCAGGCATAGATTCTACGATGCAGATTTTGTGGGTAATAGCTGAGAGTTCGAGTGCAGAGTTGTATGAACAAAGCACTGCATAATCGTTAGGCTCAAGTATATAGTCACCCAATGTGCCAGTTTTGGCAGAAGTGGCGATTTTGCACCCTTCGAGGGTAAGAGTGCGGTCGGTAGTGTTGTAGATTTCTATCCATTCCACTTCGGGTAGTTGTACTGATGGATTAGGCTTTGCCATGATTTCTGTAAATACAATATCGCCAGCATTTATCAGTTCTGTTTCAGTAGGCTTATCGCCACAATTCACACTATTGATGCGGAGATTGTAAGGATTATTCGGGTTTTCGAAAAGGAGAAAGCCTGTAGATGTTGAATTTTGTATTGAATTGAGAGTTGAGAATTGAGAGTTGAGAATTTCTGTGTCAGCTGTATTACATTTTATTTGCCAATTTTTGTTGTTGTGGAATATTAGGCAAGAGAGATTGGTGAAACCATAAGGGATTGAACGTTCGGAAGTTGCTATTATTTCGGTTGTTTTGTTCTCGTAAATGAAATATATAAGTCTGTTTTCTAAATTTATTTCCAAAAAGAATCCAGCTCCGTCGCTGAGAGAGGGTAATGAGGATGATAGGTAGAATCGGATTATGCCAGTTGAATTTTGTGTAAGTTCGAATGTTATGTTGCATCCCCACCAAGTGTTGTCTGTTATAGTGTTGGCTGTGCGGAATGAGCCTTTTTTCAATTGGCTATCGGCAACCTCTCCCGTAGGGTGTAATTCAACGGCATATTTATCATTGTTTTCTACTATTTTGGCATCCATGTCGGTCATAAACCATCGAGGATTAGTTGTATAATTACCATCTGAAAAGTCGTCGTAGAATTGGGCAAAAGAGATGTTGGCGAAAAGCAGAAGTAGGAATGTTAAATAATTTTTCATAAATGCTTTATTATCTGAAAAAAAAATCTTAATTTTGCAGCGTGGTGTGTTGTGTGCTTGGTACACTAATCGACCGCAAATTTACGATAATTAGTTTAATTAACAAAATTTTAAATAACTTATTATGAGAGTGGCAATTGTGGGCGCAAGTGGCGCCGTTGGACAAGAGTTTTTGCGTGTGTTAGCAGAACGTAATTTCCCTATTACGGAGTTGAAATTGTTTGGCTCATCACGCAGTGCAGGTCGTGAATATGAATTCCGAGGTAAGAAAATCATGGTGCAAGAGTTGCGTCATGGCGATGATTTCAAGGATTTAGATATAGTATTTACATCGGCAGGTGGGTCGATTTCGCAAGAATATGCCGAAGATATCACACGTTTTGGTGCTGTGATGATTGATAATTCGAGCGCATTCCGTATGGATGAAGATGTGCCATTGGTAGTGCCAGAAGTGAATGCCGAAGATGCACTTAATCGTCCTCGTAATATTATTGCTAATCCAAACTGTACTACAATCCAAATGGTTGTAGCATTGAAAGCAATTGAGAATTTGTCGCATATTCGTCGTGTGCATGTGTCAACATATCAAGCAGCTTCGGGTGCAGGTGCTACTGCGATGGCTGAGCTCGAACAACAATATCGTGAAGTGTTGGCAGGCGAGCCTGTTACGGTCGATAAATTTGCTTATCAATTAGCTTATAACCTTATACCTCAAGTGGATGTATTTACCGAAAATGGTTATACCAAAGAGGAGATGAAGATGTATAACGAAACACGAAAGATTATGCACTCTGACATTCAAGTGAGTGCTATGTGCGTGCGAGTGCCATCGTTGCGAGCTCACTCTGAGTCTATTTGGGTAGAGACAGAACGTCATATCTCGGTGGCAGAAGCTCGTGAGGCATTTGAGAAAGCTGAAGGTGTTGTGGTTATGGATAATCCAGCTGCGAAAGAATATCCAATGCCATTGTTCCTTTCGGGTAAAGATCCAGTGTATGTAGGTCGTATACGTGAGGATTTGAGTAATCCTAATGGGTTGACATTTTGGAGTGTGAGCGATCAAATCAAGAAAGGTGCAGCACTTAATGCTGTGCAAATTGCGGAATACTTAATCAAGGAGCAAGGAATAAGGAGCAAGGAATAAGGAATAAGGTCGAGATTTTGCATTGCAAAAGCGAGACCATTAGATCAAGAGTAAATTATGTTTTTATGTCATTCTGTCTAAAAAAATATGAAAATATGAAAAAAATATTATTCTCAGTATTAGCAATTTTGATGTTGGTAGCTTGCAATCAAGCTCCAAAAGGTTATACAATCAATGGTACACTTGCGACTAACGAATTTGATGGCAAGTGGGTGTATGTGGTTGAATCGTTGCGTAAATTTGAGCCAATCGATAGTGCACAAATAGTAGATGCACGATTTGATATGGATGGTGTGGCTGATGAGCCAAAAATGCTTGTTGTGGTTGTGACAGATGCTGAACGCAAAATGGTAGAACAAGGTGTAGGTGCATATTTCATTCTTGAAAATGGCAATATCATTATGAATGTCGATACAGCCTATGCTATGACCGTAACTGGTACGGATTTCAATCGTGCGTATGCCGAATATGACTCAATTATTATGTCGTTTGACGAGCGTTGCCGAGTGATTACAGAAGGAGAAGGTACAAATGCCGAAAAATTTGAAGCTATTACAGCAGAACGTAATAACTATAAATCAACCCTCAAATCATTGTTGTTGCCATTCGTAGGCACTCAACCTGCTCTCGAAATGGCGAAAGACATCAAACACCTTTTCTCTAATGAGGAGTTTGCTGAGTTGATGCCAACCGACACAACAAAGGCTCGCACAGCAGAGCAACCATATATGGCTGTGGGTAGTTATATTACTGATGAAGCTACTCCTAATGCCGATGGCGACACTATTCGTTGGATGGATGTTATTTCGCAACACGATTATACGCTCATCGACTTTTGGGCGTCTTGGTGTGGCCCATGTATGCGCTCTATGCCGGGACTTAAAGCGTTGTATGCAGAACACTCAGGCGAACATTTTGAAATTATAGGTATTTCATTGGATAATAGTCGTGAAAGATGGCTTGGTGCTATCGAAAGCAAAGAACTTAACTGGGTGCAACTCACAAACCTTATGTTCTGGGATGAACCAATGGTGAAACGTTTTGAAATTCCTTATATTCCATCAACTATGTTGGTTGACCGCGAAGGTAAAATCATCATTCGCAATCCTAATCACGATGAATTAAAAATTTATTTGGCAAGATGAGAATATTCCCTGCAGAGTGGGCTCCACAACAATTTGTGCAACTCACATGGCCTCACGCTGATACCGATTGGGCATATATGCTCGAGGAGGTGCATGCGTGTTTCAAGAATATAGCACGTGAAGTAGCTAAGCGTCAGCAGTTGCTTATTGTTGCGCCTGATGTGGAGGAGGTGCGTCGTCAGATTGCCGATGAGGTGAATATGGCGAATGTGCGTTTGGTGGAGTTGCCATCTAACGACACTTGGGCTCGCGACCATGGAGGAATTACTATCTTTGAGACACGAGACACGAGACACGAGAGACGAGACTCAATATATCCGGTTATTCTCGATTTTCAGTTTAATGGCTGGGGATTGAAGTTCGCTTCAGATAAAGATAATTTGATTACTGAGCGTTTGTATCGTGGCGGTCATCTTTTTGGCGAATTGCGCAATTGTCGTAATTTTGTATTCGAAGGTGGCTCTATCGAGAGCGATGGCGAAGGTACATTGTTGACAACATCAGAATGTCTTTTGTCGCCAAACCGCAATGCCACTATGTTGCGTGCCGATATCGAGAAATATCTTTTGGATACATTAGGCGCACGTCAACTCCTTTGGCTTGATCATGGTTATCTTGCTGGCGACGACACCGATTCGCATATCGACACTTTGGCTCGTTTATGTCCTAACAATACAATATTATACGTAAAATGCGATGATGTGAACGATGAGCATTACGAGGCATTGCACCATATGGAAACTCAGCTCAAAACCTTCCGTACGCTCGCAGGCGAACCTTATCGCTTAATTGCTTTGCCTATGGCGCATCCTGCCTTCGAAGATGACGAGCGAATACCTGCAACATACGCCAACTATTTAGTTATTAATGGCGCAGTGCTTGTGCCTACGTATGGTACGGATTTAGATGCTACGGCATTAGCGCAAGTAGGCAAGGCATTTCCTGACAGAGAGATTGTTGGAGTGGATTGCCAAGCTTTGATTCGTCAGCATGGGTCATTGCACTGTGTGACAATGCAATATCCTTGTGTTTGATAAAGATAATTTAATAGTTAGTAATAATCAGTAAAATTTAAAGAATATGAAAAAAGTAATTGTTATTTCGTTGTTATTCTTCTCATTGTTGTCAATGGGTTGTGCAAAAACACCTATAGCTAAAGTTTGGGTGAATTCTAAAGTGGAGTGTTGTGGCGTGAATAATCCGATAAATAATTTTGGTTGGTTAGATTTTAAACAAAATGCAAATAACCATGATTTTTCGTGTGTTTTGTTGTTTAAGAATAATGCGACTCAGGAATATTGCATTGCTGTTCATAATGTTGATGGTATGAGAACAGGAATGTTTTTAGTAGCAATGGATGGAATAACACTTTATGATTGCAATGGTGTGAAATTGGATAGAGGTGCTTATTTTAATGGAAAACCACGTTATGACCTTTATAAAAATTCTATTACAACACAAGACAAGAAATTGAATAAACGAATTAATAAGGTAAATAAACGCTACAATAAATTGGAGAAGAAATTGGAAAAAGCTCGCGTTAAAATAACAGAGCCGGCTCCAAATTTGCAACCACCTCGTCCATGTGAAAGTTGTGGTGAGTTTATGAAAACATATACTTTAGTGGATATTGTGGCTTACTCTTATGTAAAATAAAGAGTGCTATTTGTGTAAAAAAATACGATTAAATAATGAAAATAGGTATAATACAACAATCAATAACTCCCGATGTGGAGGCAAACAAGAAGATGCTACGTGACGAGATAGTGAAAGCAAGTCGTGAGGGAGCTGAACTTGTAGTACTTCAAGAGTTGCATAATACACCTTATTTCTGTCAAACAGAGAATACTGAGTTGTTTAATCTTGCAGAGCCAATACCTGGTCCGTCAACTGAATTCTATTCGCAAGTGGCGGCTGAGTGTGGTGTTGTGTTAGTTACTTCGTTGTTTGAGCGTCGTGCTGCAGGTTTGTATCACAATACTGCTGTGGTGTTTGAAAAAGATGGCTCTATTGCAGGAAAATATCGCAAAATGCACATTCCTGATGACCCAGCTTATTACGAGAAATTCTATTTCACTCCAGGCGACTTAGGTTTCGAGCCAATTCAAACTTCGGTTGGTCGTCTTGGTGTATTAGTTTGTTGGGATCAATGGTATCCTGAAGCAGCTCGATTGATGGCATTGGCAGGAGCGGAACTCTTGATTTACCCTACTGCTATTGGTTGGGAAAGTACTGATACTGATGAAGAAAAAGCTCGTCAACGAGAGGCTTGGATTACTGTTCAACGCGGTCATGCTGTGGCAAATGGATTGCCTGTAGTTAGTGTGAATCGTGTAGGGCATGAGCCTGACCCAAGTGGTGCAACTAATGGCATTTTGTTTTGGGGTAGTAGTTTTGTGGCTGGTCCTCAAGGCGAGTTCCTCTATCAAGCACCATCAGATAAAACCGACCGTAAGGTGATAGATGTTGATATGAAGCGTAGTGAAAATGTGCGCCGTTGGTGGCCATTCCTTCGCGATCGCCGCATCGAAAACTATGGCGATATCACAAAACGATTTTTAAAATAAGGAATAGGGAACAAGGAATAAGGAATAAGGAGCAGGGAACAAGGTCGTCCGATATTCCTCCCCTGTTTTAGGGGAGGTGCCCGTAGGGCGGAGGGGTTTTCAACTTTCAACTAAAAAAACGGTGGGTCTCGCTACTCGTTACTTGCTACTAAATATCTGATATATGCAAAGAAAAGATTTTGAAATAATGGCACCTGCGGGTTCGTGGGAGAGCCTTCAAGCAGCAATACAAGCTGGTGCCGATTCGGTATATTTTGGTATTGAACGTCTTAATATGCGTTCTCGCTCATCAAGCAATTTCACTACAGAGGATTTGCATCGCATTGTAGAGCGTTGTAAAGAGGCTGGCATTAAATCTTACCTCACAATTAATACAATTATCTATGACGAAGACCTTGAACTCATGCGTGAAATCGTAGATAACGCAAAAGAGGCGGGTGTGAGTGCTATTATTGCAGCCGATGTAGCTGTGATGCAATATGCTATTTCGCAAGGTGTTGAGGTTCACCTCAGTACTCAACTCAATATATCTAACGTTGAGGCATTGCGTTTCTATGCTCAATTTGCAGATGTAGTAGTATTGGCTCGTGAGCTTAATATGAATCAAGTAGCTGAAATCCACCGTCGTATCGTAGAGGAAAATATCGTGGGTCGCAATGGCGAATTGATTCGTATCGAGATGTTCTGTCATGGTGCTTTGTGTATGGCTGTGTCGGGTAAATGCTATCTTTCTTTGCACGAACTTAATGCTTCAGCCAATCGTGGAGCTTGCATGCAAGTATGTCGTCGTGCATATCGTGTTCATGACGAAGATTCTGATATTGAACTCACTGTAGATAATAAATATATCATGTCGCCTAAAGACTTGAAGACTATTCATTTTATGAATAAGATGATGGATTCGGGTGTGCGTGTATTCAAAATCGAAGGTCGCGCTCGTGGACCTGAGTATGTGAAGGCTGTGGTGTCGTGTTATAATGAGGCAATCGAAGCACATCTTACCAATACATTTACTGACGAGAAGGTGGCAGATTGGGATGTACGACTCTCAAAAGTGTTTAATCGTGGTTTCTGGGATGGTTATTATCTCGGTCAACGCCTTGGTGAGTGGAGTCACAATTATGGCTCAAAAGCTACTCATAAGAAGGTATATATTGGTAAGTGTACTAACTTCTTCCAAAAAATTGGTGTAGCAGAGTTCTTACTCGAAGCACAAACTCTCTCTGTAGGCGATGAAATTCTTGTAACAGGCGAAACTACAGGTGCATACGAAGATGTAGTAGAAGAGGTACGTGTAGATTTGAAACCAGTTGAAATAGTCGAAAAAGGTACATATTTCAGTATCAAAACAAAAGACGTTGTTCGTCGCAACGACAAATTATTCAAAATCGTACCATCTGACGAATTGCAAAAATAATTATTTATAATCTATAATTTATGAAAAAAACACTACTGTTTTTATTGTGCATTGTGTGCAGTGTATTGTGCATTAATGTGAATGCTGAAACTCTTGAAGAAAAAGTGGCTCGTCTTGAAGCTAAACTTGCTACGCTCGAAGCAAAAACTGAAGCAACAGATTCGGTGATTACAGCCGAAGTGGTTGAACCTAAAAAGAAAATGCAACCTATTTCGGTGAAATTCGATGCTCGTTTCGACTGGCAGTCTTCTTTTACTCATAATGCTGATGCTAAACCAAGTTATGCATCTAATTTCAATGGACGCTATATCATGTTTATGCTTGATGGTAATATCAGTCCAAAATTCTCTTACTCTTTGCGTTATCGTATGATTCACCCAAGTCATGAGAATTCTTGGCGTGGTGTTTTCAATGCAACCGACTGGGCACAACTTACTTATCGTCCTACAAAGAATTGGGAAATCACAGCAGGTAAAATGCTTGTGTTCTATGGTTCTTATGAATTTGACAAAAACCCTCTTGATGTTTATATGTGGTCAGGTTGGGGTGGTCGTGTAGGCTGTTTCCAATTTGGTGTATTGGGTAAATATATTACTAATGATGGACGTAATAATATCCTTTTCCAAATCAATAATTCACCATTTGCCGACCCTCTCAGTTTAGGTGCAATGTATAGCTATTCTGTTCAATGGAATGGTAATTTTGGAGTATTCAATGCACTCTATTCTGATAATTTAATTGAATATCAGCCAGGTCGTTTCATAAATTACATTTCACTTGGTAATCAATTCAATTTTGGTCCTGCAACTATTGAACTCGACTATATGAATCGTTATGGTGCTCGTGGCACAAATTTCTTTGGCGATTTTTCATTTATCGGGCGAGTTAAATATAATGTATGCGATCAGTTAACTATTTTTGCTAAAGGTGGTCTTGACTATAATATGAATGAAGAGGTTGTTGATTTGCTTATATTGCCTGGTGAACGTAATGTTTATTATGGTGCAGGTCTTGAATTTTATCCAATTAAAAATAGCAAAAATGTGCGTATCCATGCATTCTGGCAATCGGGTAATAACAATCTTGGTATCGACGGGCAAGCATGGAATGTGCACAATGTTGGTATAGGTTTCAAATGGAGATTGGTTGCCTTCGAACGTCAATAAGATAATGTAGAAAATAGTAGGGACGCTCGGTTCGAGCTTCCGTTAATGAATAATATTTAATAAACGAAGGGAAGTTGAGTATTGTATTCTTGCTACTCGCTACTCGCTACTAAAAATCTAAACAATGAAAAAATTTAAAGACCTAAAATTCACAACAAAGCGTACTATTGAAGCTTTGATTTTCCTTGTGATTTTCTTTGCGATATTTGGTTATATCGCTAATCGTATGGGTATGGCTAATATGCTTAATACCATTATGCAAACATCGTATCGTCTTTTGATTGATACTTGTTTCTATCTTATGGGTATCACTGTGTTGTCGGGTGCTTTGGGTAAATTGCTCACTGAGTTTGGTGTAGTTCGTTTGCTCGAAAATATCTTGAAACCATTCATGAAACCGCTTTACAACCTTCCTGGTGTTGCGGCACTTGGTGCAGTGTTGACTTTCTTGTCTGATAATCCTGCAATTATCTCGTTGGCTAATGACAAAAACTTCAGCCAATACTTCAAAAAATATCAACTTATTTCGCTTACTAACTTTGGTACAGCGTTCGGTATGGGTCTTGTGGTAATTGCCTTTATGACTGGTAAAGGTTTTGCTTCTGGCGCATTGATTGGTCTTGTTGGTGCTGTGATTGGTAGTGTTGTCTCTACTCGTATTATGCAACGTTCTATTATTAAGGCATATCCTAACTTTAAAGAAGAGGGTGCTGCTGGTGGTAATGAACAAGAGATTTCGTTTAAATCAGATGAAGGTGCATTCCTTCGTGGTTTGAATGCAATTCTCGATGGTGGTAAAACTGGTGTTGAACTTGGTCTTGCAATTATTCCAGGTGTATTGATTATCTCTACATTTGTGATGATTCTCACATTTGGTGCATCAGCTACAGGCGAATATACAGGTGCTGCTTACGAAGGTGTGAAAGTATTACCTTGGTTGGCAAGCAAAATCGACTTCGTATTCCAATGGTTGTTTGGCTTCCAACACCCTGAGTTGGTTGCTTATCCTATCACAGCTCTCGGTGCAGTAGGTGCGGCTCTTGGTCTTATCCCTACATTCATGGAACAAGGATTTGTTGATAACAACGTAATCGCAGTATTTACAGCTATGGGTATGTGTTGGTCAGGTTTCCTTTCAACTCATACAGCTATGCTCGATTCACTTGGCTATCGTCAACTTACATCAAAAGCAATCGCAGCTCACACTATCGGTGGTCTTTGTGCCGGTATCGCAGCTCACTGGTTGTTTGTGTTGATACAACTTTTCTGATAAAGTGATATTATAAAATATGAGGTGCCTGCAAATTATAGTTTGCAGGCACTATTGTTTTGTGATAAAATTTTGTTATACAAATATTTGGTAGTTTCGAGAAAAAGTTGTAACTTTGCATCCGATTTTGCGGGGTATGCTCTGTAATGGAGTAAAAGCCTTGTAAATAACAAATAATCAATAATTTATTAACAAAAAATTCTATCATTATGATGAATCATTATGAAACAGCTTTCATTTTGACTCCCGTTTTGTCTGACGTTCAGATGAAGGAAGCTGTAGAAAAATTCAAAGGTTTCTTGGTAGCTAATGGCGCAGAAATCGAAAATGAGGAGTTGTGGGGTTTGAAAAAATTGGCTTACCCTATCCAAAAGAAATCAACAGGTTTCTATTCACTTCTTCAATTCAAAGCAGAACCATCAATGGTTGCTAAACTTGAATTGCAATTCCGTCGTGATGAGCGCGTACTCCGTTTCTTGACATTCCGTCTTGATAAATACGCTCTCGAATATGCTAACAAACGTATTAACAAAGCTAAACAAGAGGAGAAATAATTTATGGCAGCAAATCAAGAAGTACGTTATTTGACTCCTGTTGCAGTCGATAACACAAAGAAAAAATATTGCCGTTTCAAAAGAATGGGCATTAAATATGTAGACTACAAAGACCCTGAATTCTTGAAAAAATTCTTGAACGAGCAAGGTAAAATCCTTCCACGTCGTATCACTGGTACTTCGTTGAAATTCCAACGCAAAGTTGCGCAAGCTGTTAAACGTGCTCGCCACCTCGCTTTGCTCCCTTATGTAACTGATATGTTGAAATAATAAAACTGGAGGAATATATATGGAACTTATTTTGAAAGAAGACGTAGCTAACTTGGGCTACAAAGACGATATCGTAAACGTAAAACGTGGTTACGGTCGTAACTACCTTATTCCTACAGGTAAAGCAGTAATCGCTACTGAATCAGCTCGTAAAGTGTTGGCTGAAAATCTTCGTCAACGTGCTCACAAATTGGCTCAAATCAAAGCTGATGCTGAAGCTATGGCTGAAAAAATCAACGGTCTCGAAATCACTATCGTTACTAAAACTTCTGCTACTGGTACTATCTTTGGTGCTGTTAACAGCATTCAAGTGGCTGAAGAATTGGCTAAACTTGGTCACGAAATCGACCGTAAAACTATCGTTATCAAAGACGCTATCAAAGAAGTTGGTACTTACAACGCTGTAGTTAAACTTCACAAAGAAGTTGCTGCTACAATCACTTTGAACGTAGTTGCTGAAGCTGCTGCTGAGTAATTATTTACTTATAACGTATAATATAGAAAAATCCGTTATCATTTGTGGTAACGGATTTTTTTTTGTGCTGAAGGTGGGTTTGTGGTGTGGTTGAGGCTTGTTTTGTGGTGTTGTGTGGGTGGATGTAATTGGTTGGAGGGGTGTGTTAGATTGGTGTTTTTATAGGGAAAAGTTGGAAAATGAGAAAAATTTGGGTTGAGTAGGGTGGTTTTTTGGTGATATTTTGGGGTGAAATGGGGCGAAAAATGTGTTGTATGACATAAAAATGATGGTAAACTGAAAATTTTTCTCTTTGATTATTAGGTGGTTGGCAGTTTTTAGTGAAAAAATATTGAAAAATATTTTGTGGGTAAGGAAAAATGTTGTAACTTTGCAACCGCAAAAGAGAAACAACGGCTCCATAGCTCAACTGAATAGAGCATCGCACTACGGATGCGAAGGTTACAGGTTTGAATCCTGTTGGAGTCACAAAAGTAGAGACGCAATATTTTGTGTCTCTTTTTTTTGTCTTTTTTTTGTGGGTATTATGGTTAGTTCGATTCGTTTGACCTGTCCGACTTGTCTGATAAGTCCAACAGTTGACTTTCGACTATTGACTTTTTTTGAAAAAATAGTGATAAATGTTTGGCTGTTTGGAAATAATGTCGTATCTTTGCAGTCCGAAATATTATCCATGCCGTATAGGCGAAAAATTTCAGGAAGTTAATTGTGTTTGAGTGAATTAGCCCGCTCCTACATAGCCCGAATCCTGATAGAAATTATTTAATTATCATTTAAAACTTAATTAATTGTGGATACTTTAAGCTTTAAAACACTCTCAGTAAACAAAGCTACTGCACAAAAAGAGTGGATCCTTATCGATGCAACAGACCTCGTATTGGGTCGTATGGCATCAAAAGTTGCGAAACTTCTTCGTGGTAAATACAAACCAAGTTTCACTCCTCACGTAGATTGTGGTGACAACGTAATCATCATCAACGCTGAAAAAGTGAAATTGACTGGTAACAAATGGAATGACCGTGTTTATCTTTCACACACAGGTTACCCAGGTGGTCAACGTGAAATTACTCCTGCTCAATTGATGGCTAAGAGCCCTGAAAAACTTATCAAAAAAGTTGTAAAAGGTATGCTCCCTAAAAACATCCTTGCAGGCGCTTTGCTTGACAATCTTTATGTATATGCAGGTTCTGAACACCCACACGCTGCTCAACAACCAAAACAAATCGATTTAAACCTTATTAAATAATAGAAGAAATGGAAGTAATCAACGCTATCGGTAGAAGAAAAGCTGCAATCGCACGCGTTTTCGTAAAAGAAGGTAAAGGCGACATCACTATCAACGGTCGTGAACTTGCTAATTATTTCCCTTCTTCAATGCTTCAATTCGTAGTTAACCAACCTCTTAACGTAGTTAACGCTCTTGGTAAATACGATATCAAAGTAAACCTTAAAGGTGGTGGTTTCAACGGTCAAGCTGAGGCTCTTCGTCTTGGTATCGCTCGCGCTCTTGTAAAAATCAATGCTGAAGACAAACACGCTCTTAAAGCTGCTGGATTCCTTACTCGTGACGCTCGCGTTGTTGAACGTAAAAAACCAGGTCAACCAAAAGCTCGTAAACGTTTCCAATTCTCAAAACGTTAATCTTTTTGGACGACTATTATTCTGCTACAGCATGAGATGGTTGAGGTTGTGTTTAATGCCGCGAGGTTTCCTAAACTCTCAACTCTCAACTCTCAACTGAGAATATGTTTAGTATCTAAATCATTTAGACTCAATGCTCCGTCATTGACTACTTGAATGATTGCTTAAACAAAAAAAAGTAAAAAGAAAGTAAACTATTAAAAAAACAAACAATTATGTCTGTACAATTTCAAGAACTTCTTGATGCAGGTGCACACTTTGGTCACCTCCGCCGTAAATGGAACCCAGCAATGGCTCCATATATCTTCATGGAACGCAATGACATCCACATCATTGACCTCCACAAAACTGTAGCTAAAATCGACGAAGCTGCTGCAGCAATGAAACAAATTGCTAAATCTGGCAAACGCGTTCTTTTCGTAGCTACTAAAAAACAAGCTAAACAAGTTGTAGCTGATCTTGCAACAGAAGCTGGCATGCCTTACATCACTGAACGTTGGGCTGGTGGTATGTTGACAAACTTCCCTACAATTCGTAAAGCTATCAAAAAAATGGGTGCTATCGATAAAATGGCTAATGATGGTACTTTTGATGCTCTTTCAAAACGCGAAAAACTCCAAATCACTCGTCAACGCGCTAAACTCGAAAAGAACCTTGGTTCTATCGCTGACCTTAGCCGTCTCCCAGCTGCAATCTTTGTAGTTGACGTTATGAAAGAACACATCGCTGTTGCTGAAGCTCAACGTCTTGGTATTCCAGTATTTGGTATCGTAGATACTAACTCTAACCCTAACGGTATCGATTTCGTTATCCCTGCTAACGACGACGCTACAAAAGCTATCGAAGTAATCGTTGCTGAAATGGTTAAAGCTCTTAAAGAAGGCGCTCAAGAACGCAAAATCGAACGCGCTGAAGAAGAAGGTGCTGAACAACCAGAAGTAAAAGAAAAACGCACACGCGCTAAAAAAGGTGCTAAAGCTGAAAAAGCAGAAGCTCCAGCTGAAGACAAAGAATAATATTTCTTTAGAGTAGAAAGTCGTAAGTCGTTGGTCGTAAGACTTTAGATGCTACGAATTGTTCAATGCCGAAAGGTCTTGCTACTTATATCTTGCTACTTGCTACTAATAATATAAAGCGTTATAGATTCTCAGCTCCAAGCCGTGATTCTCTAACGCTTTTTATAAAATTGAACTAATTTATAAACTCTTAAATACTTTACTACTATGGCAGTAACAATGGCGGAAATTTCTAAACTCCGCACTATGACAGGCGCAGGTATGATGGACTGTAAAAACGCCCTCACCGAAGCTAATGGCGACATGGAACAAGCTATCGAACTTATCCGTAAACGTGGTCAAGCTATCGCAGCTAAACGTAGCGACCGTGAAGCATCTGAAGGTTGCGTTCTCGCTGGCGTTAAAGATGGTTTCGCAGCTATCGTAGCTTTGAAATGTGAAACTGACTTCGTTGCTAAAAACGCTGATTTCATTGCTCTTACTCAACTTATCCTCGATACTACTCTTGCTAACAAACCAGCTAACCTCGAAGCACTTAACGCTATCGCTATCGAAGGTCGTACAATCGCTGAACTCGTAACTGACCGTTCAGGTGTTACTGGTGAAAAAATGGAAATCGGTTACTACGAATTCGTTGAAGGCGCAACTGTAGTTGAATACATCCACCCAGGTAACAAACTCGCTACTATCGTTGCTTTCGCTGAAGCTGGTGTTGACCACCAAGTAGGTCGCGACGTAGCTATGCAAGCTGCAGCTATGAACCCAGTTGCTCTTAACCGTGACTCTGTTCCTGCTGACGTTATCGCTAAAGAATTGGAAATTGGTCGTGAAAAAGCTCGCGAAGAAGGTAAACCAGAAGCTATTCTTGATAGAATTGCTCAAGGTCGTTTGGATAAATTCTTCAAAGAATCTACACTTGTAGAACAAGAGTTCATCAAAGACAACAAAATGACTGTAGGTGCTTACGCTAAAGCAAACAACGCTACTCCAACAGCATTCAAACGCGTAACTCTTAACCAAGACTAATCTATTGAACTAATATAGTTTAATATTATAAAAAAGCTGTATCACTTGATTGTGGTACAGCTTTTTTGCTTTTGGGGGTCGTGGTGTCAAATTATAAAAATATTATTCCTGAAAAAATAGACACATTTGAATTTTCAAACTTTCAAATTTTCAAACTTTTGAAATTATTTTGCCTGCCAATACACAATGAGAGTGGGTATAAATTTTGGCGGTTTTCTTGCTTGCAGTTTGCTTGCACCTTACCGTTGGGTTCGGTTCTAGAATACACATTGTGAGTGTGTATTGGACCTCTCCAACTTCGCAACTTCGTAAGTTCGCAAATTGTATTTTTTTGTTTTTATTGTTCGGTTGTCTCGATAGGTGTATATTTAGCAATTGTTTTCCAAATTTTCGTGCGTTTGTATTTATTTAGACTCTCTTTGGGTACTTTAATTTCTTTTATATCGAATGAGTCAGGTTCTATGATTGGTGGTTTGGAATTTAGGATTGTGATGGATTTCAGTGAAGAACAATTTGTAAATGCGTCTTTGTTTATATAATTCACTGATTCTGGAATGATAATTTCTTTGATTGATGAACATCCATGGAATGCATATTTACCTATTTTAGTTACTTGCTTAGGAATAGTTATTGATTTTAAAGCCTCGCAACCCATAAAAGCCCAATCCATAATTTTGTTAATAGTATTAGGCAAAACAACTGCTTCAAGAGATGTACACCCTGCAAATAGGCTATCATTAATTGTTGTTACACCATCGGGTATGCAAATAGATTTTAATGACACACAATAATCAAAAGCATGACTTTCAATATCAATTAAATTATCAGAAAGGATAATGTTGGCTAGTTTTATGCAAGTGCTAAATGCAGCATCTTCAATGCATTTGACACTATTTGGTATTATTATAGAAGTGAGAGAAGTACATCTTTCAAATGCATAGAAACATATTTCTTCTACAGTATCGGGTATTGTAATTGTTTTGAGAGACGAACAATTTCGGAATATTTCACCCTCAATCCTATTTATTTTTTCTGGTAGTTTAACTGATGTAAGCGAAGTACAATTTTCAAAGGCTCCTTTATAAAGATGGGTTACACTATTAGGAATTGATATAGACTGAAGTGAAGAACAATCTAAAAACGCATAATAACCAACTATTTCTAAACTATCAGGAAGAGTAATCGTTTTTAAGTTCTTACACTGATAGAACGCGTAATCGCAAATACAAGTTGTACCTTCTTTTATATCAATATGAAAATCAATAGGCATTTCACCTTTGTATTTATAAAAACAATTATTTATATAAATAGGTCCGTCTTGCTGATCATCCAACCATTGAGTACCATCAAAAACATTGCCATCTAAAGATGTTACGCTTTTAGGAATTGTAATATTTTTAAGAGATTTACAGTCTATGAATGCTTCATATTCTATATTAGTAACACCTTCAGGAATAACGATGCTTGTTAATGAAACACATTCAGCAAACGCTGATTCAGCTATGCAAATTATGCTATCAGGAAGCGTAATATCAGTAAGAGATGAACAATTACCAAATGTATAATCTTGAATTATAGTCACTTTGCTTGGTATATTGATTGATGAAAGTGCAGTACAATTAGCAAATGCGTAATCATCTATAGTGACAATACTATTCGGTAATACAATTGAGCGAAGCGACGAACATCCCTCAAAAGCCGAACTCTCAATCTCTTTAACACCATTAGGAATTATAATTGATTCAAGCGAAGTACAACCTTTGAATGTCTCAAACTGAATAGTTTTGATTTTTTTAGGTAGCACTATTGATTTAAGTGACTCGCAATTGGCAAATGCACACATTGTGATTTCTTTTATGTAATCAGGAATTACAATAGTTTCAAGCAACTTGCAATATGAAAAAGCATAAATACCAATTTTAGTAACTTTGTACTCTACACCTTCATAGATTACTTTTTCTGGAATGTTTATTTCTGTAGACTTACAACAATAGTCAGCATTGACTATCGTAGCAGTCTTATGCCTATTATTGAATATATAACAGATATTATCAATCAAAATTTCTTTCTTTATTTTTTTCATAGGGTAGAGGGATGTTATAAATATCGTTCAACAAGGTAATCTCTATAATCTTTATGTTCATTCTTATAATTTTCGTCTAAGTAAGAAATAACCTTTTGGTAGGTGATATGGCGGAAATCAATTCCATCAGCTTTTGCAATTGAAGCAAAAGCTTCTATTTCTTCTTGGTGTTCTTTTGCTTCTTCTGAATTTGGCACATCATACCATAAGTACAATAAAATGATTTCTTTGTTTTTTAGTATTTCTTTGTCGTCGTCGGTTCTTAGTCCGAGTATATGTTTAATAAGTTGTGCTGCATCTAAACGCTTAGTTTTTCTCAATACTTCTATTGATTCTTTTATTTCACAATTTTCAATTTGATAATTCTGGGCATGTATAGCATTTGCTAATTTTTCTATGTGTGGTATTTCTTTCCATAATGACTCTTTTTTAATATATGAATCTTGCATTTCAGAATTTTTATTACTTCCATCGATATATGGTTCTGTAAATTTTGATTCTATGGCAATAATCTGATCTTCAAACTCTATCATTACATCTAAATTTGGGGTTCCAAATTTTACTTTTTTTATTATTTCGCCGTCCTTGTATTTTATTTGGAGTTTTTCTTCAAATTTTATTATTTTAACATCTCCCACTTTATCATTATCATTTACAAGTCCTAATGCTATCAAAAGAGGAGTTCTATTCATTTCCTGATTTTGCCAATATTGAAAAAGATTAACTACTAATGCAGAAGAAGAATGAAGTGCAGACATTTTAGGTCTATGGGTAATTGTTTTTGTTTCGCTACCTCCTCCTTTATTGTAAGCATTAATATTTTCAGGTCTTAACCCTTTTGTTTTATTATCAATTGGGAATAGATTATCTTCAATTGTTTCTAAATAATTTTTATCTTCACACTCTTCACCATCAATAATCTTACCACTAACAAGTGTTTTGTCTTCTGCCCATTTTTGTTGTTTATCTAGAATTAAATACATAGCTGTTGTTTCTTTTTTTGCCATAACTTTTACATTTTAAGGTTAATACTAAATTTTAACGCAAAGGTAATCTTTTTTATTTATTTGTCAAACTTTTTTGGGTTATTTGAGAGTGAGTTTTTAATAAATGTTTTGATTGTCTTTGTCGTCTTGCTGGTTAAATTCTGAATCGGTCGAATTTTCTGAATCGAGGGTATCTAGTTCAGATTGTTTATTAGGATCCCATTTTGTACTCCACAAGAGTCGGAATCCTCGTCGTTGTTTACATTCTTCTGGCGTTAGAATGGCTGATTTTTTAATTACGATGTTTCGTTTTGTTTTCATACTGATTATAGTTTTAATTGGTTTGATATTTTATCGATTGAAAAAAGGAAGCCCCCCTATATATAATACGAATATCGATTTTAATTTCGGAGAATTTTATTTGTTATTATAAACAGATAAAAACATTTTTTAACATTGGTAATTTTATTATTTTATTGATTGTTAGATTTTTATTTTGATTTATTGGGTTAGTATAGTGGTGCAATATACCTAAAACTTTAACGTTTGTTTACTAAACTTTAACTTATTTTAAGATAAAAATCGTGTATAAAGATGATTTTTTAGCCTGTTTTTGCTTGAAAAAGCACTAATTTAGAGCTAAAATTGGCTTGTTTTTTAGTGTGATTTTTCGAGAAATCGTCATATTTTGTAGAAAAAAGGAAATATTTTGGCAGTTTTCTTCGGTATATGTTGCTTGAAGTTTGCTTGAGGTAAGGTGGAAAAATTGGTACAGAATGAGTGGGTGGGGAGTCGAGAAATAGATGTTTTTAGGGGAAGGGTTAGTTGTGTTTTGTCTGTATAGAAATGGGGTTAAATGAAAAAAGAGGCTGTGTCTGAATTTTGACACAGCCTCTTTTTTTTGTTGTGTGTTACTTCTCGATGGCGATTGAGAGGGCATCTGCCATGTTGCGGACGAAGTGGAATTGGAGGCCATCGAGGTATTCTTGTTGGATTTCGTTCACATCTTTTTGGTTATCAACGCAGAGAATAATCTCTTTGATACCAGCACGTTTGGCTGCAAGGATTTTCTCTTTTATACCACCCACAGGGAGAAGTTTGCCACGAAGGGTGATTTCGCCAGTCATAGCAAGACGGTTTTTAACCTTACGACCTGTAAAACTTGAAACCAAAGCAGTGAGGATTGCAATACCAGCCGATGGTCCGTCTTTTGGAATAGCACCTTCTGGCACGTGAATATGCACACTGTGGTTTTCGAGGTCTTCATCACTGATACCTAATTGCTTGTTGTGAGATTTGATATATTCGAGAGCCAATTGAGCCGACTCTTTCATCACGTCGCCAAGATTACCAGTGAGCGAGAGTTTACCGCCCTTTTGAGTGTTGATAGACGACTCGATATAGAGAATTTCGCCACCCACTTGAGTCCAAGCCAAGCCTGTAACTACACCGCAATATTCGCTGATGTCGTACATATCGTGGTCGATGTGCGACACGCCGAGATATTCTTGAAGACTATCAGGCTTGATAGTTGTAGTGAACTCAGGGTCAATAGCGATGTTTTTAGCCACTTTGCGCATGATTTTAGCAATAGTGCGGTCGAGTGAGCGGACACCACTTTCGCGAGTGTAGTTGTCGATAATTGCACGTACGGCAGGTTTAGAGAACTTGAGTTGGTTCTTTTTGATACCGTGAATCTCAAGTTGTTTTGGTATGAGGTGGCGTGTTGCAATTTCGATTTTTTCCTCTGTGATATAGCCACTAACCTCGATTAGCTCCATACGGTCGAGAAGCGGTTTAGAGATAGTATTGAGGTCGTTGGCAGTGGCGATGAAGAGCACGTTAGACAAGTCGTAGTCGATATCGAGGAAATTGTCGTGGAACGCATTATTTTGTTCAGGGTCAAGCACTTCGAGAAGTGCAGATGCAGGGTCGCCTTTGAAGTCGGAATTGACTTTGTCGATTTCGTCGAGCACAAATACAGGGTTAGACGAGCCACATTTATTGAGATTTTGGATAATGCGACCAGGCATAGCACCGATGTAAGTGCGACGGTGACCACGGATTTCTGCTTCGTCGTGAAGACCACCGAGCGATACGCGTACGTATTTGCGACCAAGGGTTTCGGCAATAGACTTTCCGAGCGAAGTTTTACCAACTCCCGGAGGACCATAGAGGCAGATGATAGGCGATTTGAGGTCGCCTTTTAGTTTGAGCACAGCGAGGTGTTCGATGATGCGGTCTTTGACTTTCTCCATGCCAAAGTGGTCGCGGTCAAGCACTTTTTGTGCTTTTTTGAGGTCGAAATTGTCTTTAGTAAACTCGTTCCAAGGGAGATTAACGATAGTTTCGACGTAGGTAAGTTGAACAGAGAAATCAGGAGAGTTAGGGTGCATGCGCTCAAGTTTGCGCACTTCACGCTCAAAAGTTTCACGCACCTTGTCGCTCCATTTTTTAGATTTAGCCTTCTCTTTAAGAGCCTGTACGTCTTGACTTGCTGTGTCACCGCCCAACTCCTCTTGAATAGTCTTCATTTGTTGTTGAAGATAGTATTCGCGTTGTTGCTGGTCGATGTCGAGACGAGCTTTATTTTGGATAGAGGCTTTTATTTCAAGGAGTTGAGATTCTTTTGTGAGAATATCGAGAAGGAGGTAGCCACGCTCGGTGAGGTCGTTGAGTTCGAGGAGTTTTACCTTGTCGCTCAACGAGATGCTGAAGTTAGAGCAGATGAAATTGATGAGGCTAACAGGTTTTTCGATATTGCGGATAGCGAAAGTGGCTTCGTCGGGAATTGAATTAGAATTCTTGATTATGCGGATAGCCAACTCTTTGAGAGCTTCGACAAGAGCAGTGAATACTCGGTCGTCTTGTGCAGGCTCAATCTCATCCATGATATTTATTTTCACGGTATGGAAAGGCGATTCGCTGATCAATTCGGTGGCAGTGGCACGTTTTTTACCTTGAAGGATGACAGTTGTAGTGCCATCAGGCATTTCGAGTATGCGCACGATGCGAGCCACCGTACCCATAGGGTAGATGTCTTGCAAAGTAGGATTTTCGATTTTGGCATTTATTTGTGTACCGACAAAGAGTTCGCCCTCTTTTTGATATACTTCGCGCACCAAACGGAGACTCTTTTTGCGACCTACGGTGATAGGCATCACTACTTTAGGAAACAAAATCATATTGCGCAAAGGCAACAACGGGAGAATGTCGTTGTCTTGGCACTCGATTGGCGACTCCTCATCATCAGCAATAAGCGGAATCATGTCGGCTTGCACTTCGTTGATTTCTTCTGATAAAAACATATTTTTAGACTTATAGTAGCGAGTTTTTTTGAATGCATAATGCATAATGCACAATTATATTGGCTTCGCTTGTTAATATTTTATTTTGAATATGCCATAATGTCTTGAGTTCTGTGGTTTGTTTTTGATGTTTATTGTGACAATATGGCACTATTTGTCTATTTTCGAGACTTTAGAGGTTCGTTTTAGCCTCCACTATATATTATACAATCGGTGTGCCAAAAGTAGAGAATGAGGAGTTAGGAATGAGGAGTTAGAAATTAGTATTTTGGAATTAGGAGTAAGGGAGATTTTTTGAAGAGAGATGTGTTGTTTTTTCTTTTTTTTTTTACTATCTTTGTGGTGATTTTTGGGTTGTGATGTCTTGAGAACTGTGTTTTAGTATTTAATTTGTTGGTTTTTAGTTGGTTGTATATTGTTTTTATGAGGTTCTATAAAGAGTTGTGTCGTTGGAAATGGCGGATAATGTGAAAAATATAGGTGTTTTTACAACGGATAATGTGAAAAATGAGTATAAATTACGGCGGATAATGTGAAAAAAGTATGTGTTTTTATGGCGGATAATGTGAAATTAGATTAAAAATAGTTGTAATATGGCAGAGAAAATGAAGAGAAAAGTGGATTTGTATCTTAACGCTTGGAAAGAGAATAAAGACAGAAAGCCACTGATAATAAAAGGAGCTCGGCAGATAGGAAAAACACACTCTATAGAGCAGTTTGCATATAGTAATTATAAATGTGTGGTAGAAATAAATTTTGTTGAGCAAGAACAGTATAAAAGTATTTTTGACCAAGGATTCGAGGTTGATGTAATTGTTAAAAATATATCATTGTTGAATCCTGAGTTAGAGGTTATTCCAAATCAGACACTATTTTTCTTTGATGAGTTGCAAGCTTGTCCTAATTGTGCGACATCGTTAAAGTTTTTTAAATTGGATGGTCGTTATGATGTTATTTGTTCTGGCTCGTTGATGGGAATAAATTATAAGGAAATAGAGTCGAATAGTGTGGGGTATAAAGAAGACTATGAAATGTATTCGATGGATTTTGAGGAGTTTTTGTGGGCAAAAGGTTATTCAGATGATTTTATCGAAGAGTTGTATCAGCACATGCGTGATGTAAAGCCTTTTTCGCAATTGCAAATGGATGTCCTTTATGAATTATTTCGAGATTATGTTGTAGTAGGAGGTATGCCAGAAGTAGTAAAAACATATATTTCGAATAAAAATTTTAGTGGTGTATTGTCAATACAGCGTCAGTTATTGCTTGATTATGAAGAAGATATTACTAAATATGTAGAAGGATTAGATAAGGCAAAAGTTAAGTCTGTATATAGTCATATATCTGCCTTTTTGGCAAAAGAAAATAAGCGTTTTCAGGTAACAAAAATAGGGCGTAATGCACGAAATCGTGATTATGTAGGTTGTGTTGAGTGGTTGGCAGATGCTGGAATTATAAATGTTTGTTATTGTTTGAATTATCCTGAATTGCCATTAAAGGGGAATTACGATCCTAAGTTGTATAAAATATATTTTCAAGATACAGGATTGTTGATTGCTTCGTTGGATGATGAAGCTCAAGAAGATTTGCGTAGGAACAAGAATTTAGGCACTTATAAGGGGGCTATTTATGAGAATATTGTTGGTGATATGCTTGTAAAACAGGGTTATAATCTTTATTATTACAATAGCGATAAACCATCTCTTGAAATGGATTTTTTTGTGAGAGATTATAACTCGCTTATACCTGTTGAAGTTAAGGCAAAAGACAATGCGACTGCATCGCTTAATACCCTTATAAAATCAGATGCTTATCCTGATGTAAAATATGGAATAAAATTCTGTTATAAAAATATAGGTTTTGATGGTAAATTTTATACATTCCCTTATTTTTTGACATTCTTATTGAAAAGGTTTTTGTTAGAACATTAGGAATTTTAGGGGGAGGATAAGCAATGTGAGTTGAATAGGAATTATAAAAAAATCCTGCATCATTTGGGGGTGATGCAGGATTTTTTATGAATTATTTTTATTTAAAGAGATTTAACAAATCTCTTTCGAATTTACCTGTAGGCTCACATTGTATAGCCGTATATGGAGTTAAGTGTTTTTGAAAGAAATTATCAATATATTCTAATTGATATTCTCCTGATATATTTGAAATATTCACACTTATGTAAGTTTTATTATCTTCAGTTTCTCTAACTCTAACATTAAAACTGCATGTTACTTTGTGATTTACTCCTTTTTTTGTATAAGGGAATGCAAACCAAGCATTAGGTTTAGTTAAATCTCCATATTCATCTTCTGCAGCGCATAATGGATATTTAATTGTTATATTTGAAGCTACAATAATACCACTTTCTTTTTCAAGTGTAGCAATTGGAATACTCTGTTCTGCGAAAAAATCAATAACTTTATTCCATACCTCATTAAAAGCAGATGAAGTTGTTATTGATGTTTTATTAATTGTATAATTACCTCTTAATATAGGCTGTGAACTTCCACAGGAAGATGCAATTATTACACAAAATGTAGCACAAATGGCTGTGATTGAAAAGAGTTTGAAATTTTTCATAATAAAAAAAAGTTTTATAAAGTTGTTTTGCAATATTGCCGAGAGGGAGATGACGGCTGCGCTAACTTTATCAAACTTTTTTGTGTTAGGTGAGTAGTGGGTATAAAAAAAGCGCAACTTCGTCATACGCCTCTAGGCTCACCACAAGCCCCACATACCTATGAGAAGTCGCGCGGATGACCGCGTAACTATCCCAATGATATGTGTTAAATAAAGCTCAATTGCGGATGAGGTGGTGATTCAGAGGCGATTGCGCTTTACTATAATGTTTGATGTACGGATGAAACGTAACATCGGTGCAAAGGTAGTATATTTTTTTGATATGGGCAAGGTTTTGTAAGAAAAGATTGAGGTAAAAAAATAAGAAGGCTATGTGAAAATTTTACACAGCCTTCTTTTATTTTTTTATGTTGATTATTATAATGTATGTATAGTGTATTGAGTGAGGTCGGTGCCTCGCATGAGGTCGGCGGCTGGCATGCGTTTTTTGCCTGCGAGTTGTACTTGGTCGAGGTGAATGTAGCCGTCTTGTACTGCTACTTTCAATACTTTTTTGCCGTCGCAAACGAGTGTGTTAGCAGGGTGGGTTGGGGAGCAGAGCTCTTTGCTGACTTCGTAGATTTTCATATTTGTGGTATTGCCTTCGGCGTCAGCGAGTTCGATCCATGCAGCTGGATAAGGAGCAAGACCTCGAACGAGGTTGCGTACGGATTCGGCTGTGGTGTTGAAATTGATTCGGCAAGTGTCTTTGAAGATTTTTGGCGCAGGTTTTAGTTCGCCTTCAGGTTGAGGAATTGATGCTACATTGCCAGATTCGATTTGGTTGACAGTTTGGAGTACGAGGTCGGAGCCGAGGTACATTAGTTTATCGTGGACTATGCCAGCATTGTCGTCAGGGGCAATGTCGATTTTTTGTTGCATGATGATGTTGCCGGTGTCGATTTCGTGTTGAAGGAAGAAGGTTGTTATGCCTGTTTCGGTTTCGCCATTGATGACTGCCCAGTTGATTGGGGCTGCTCCGCGATATTGAGGTAGGAGTGAGGCGTGGAGATTGAATGTGCCGAGTGGTGGCATGTTCCATACGATTTCGGGTAGCATGCGGAAGGCTACGACGATTTGGAGGTCGGCTTGATATGAGCGAAGTTCTTCAACGAACTCTGGGTCTTTGAGGTTGACTGGTTGAAGGATAGGTAGGTTGACCGAGAGTGCGTATTCTTTGACTGGTGAGAATTGGATTTTGTGGCCACGACCGGCTGGTTTGTCGGGCATAGTGACAACGGCAACGATGTTTTTACCTGCTTCGACTAAGCGGCGTAGAGGTTCTACGGCGAAGTCGGGGGTTCCCATGTAGATTATTTTCATATTTTAGCATTTTAGTAACGAGTAGCGAGTAGCGAGACTTTTGATACTCGGCTTCGCCTCGTTATTTTTTATAGATTTTAGTAGCGAGAAGTGAGACATACTCGCTTTGTTCGTTTTATTTTTTTTGAACGTAAATTCTCGCTAATTATCCATAAATTAAGAATAAGTTTTTGATTAATTTATGGTAATTTGTGTTTGAAAGAAAGTTAGCTACGAATGTCGGCACCCCACATGAGTTTTGTTTTTAGTGTACTGAGGAATGAGTGGTTTTCGAGGCGGATGATTTGGACGGTGTGGTTGGCTTTTGAGATTGATATTGTGGTGGAGTCGGGCATTGTGATGCTTCGTCCGTCTATAGATGCGAGGAATGAGTGGCTACGAGATGATACTTTTAGGTCGATACGCCAATCGTCAGGGATGATGAGTGGACGCACGTTAAGTGAGTGTGATGCAACGGGCGCGATGATGAGGTTGTGGTTTTCGGGCATCATGATTGGTCCGCCAACACTGAGTGAGTAAGCGGTTGAGCCTGTTGGGGTTGCGACTAATAGTCCGTCGGCTTGATAGGTATGTAGGGGTTCGCCATTGAGTTGTACGTCGATGGAAATCATTGATGATAGGTCTTGTTTGAGGACGGCGATTTCGTTGAGAGAGAACTCAATTGAGTTGAGAGTTGAGAGTTGAGAGTTGAGAGTTTGACCCCCTCCCCCTTTGGGTACTCCCCCTAAGACAGATGGAGAATAACAGATTTCAGCACGGAGAACCATACGGTCTTCGATTCGGTATTTGTGGTTGAGTATTATGTCATCGAGGTTGTCGAGTTCGTGGGCTTGCACGTCGGTGAGAAATCCTAATCTGCCGAGATTGATGCCGAGAATTGGTATTTGGCGATTGCCTATGCGGTTGGCAGTTGACAATAGTGTGCCATCGCCACCAAGACTGATTGCGATGTCGCCAGAGAGGTCATTGTCGAATGTGGCGAAAGAAGTGATGTCGAGTAATCCTGATTCATTGATTTGGTCGGCAAATTCTTTGTCGAAAAGGATAGTTGCACCACGCTCTTTTAGTTTGAAGAATAAGTCTTTAACTAAGTTAATAAACTTTAGTTTATATTTATTGCCAAATACTAAAATTCGCATATTTCGAATAATTTGAAATTTGAAATTTGAAATTTGAAAGTTGTTTGTGTTGTATTTTGTAGTGTGAATTTTTTTTTGTACTTTTGTGGTCAATTTGAGAAGACCCATTAAGCGCAAAGTTACAAATAAAATTTGATATATAAAAACTATGACACAACTAAGTGTAAACGTAAATAAAATAGCAACGATACGTAATGCTCGAGGAGGTAATAATCCAGATGTATTGAAGGTAGCGTTGGATTGTGAGAAGTTTGGTGCTCAGGGAATTACGGTGCATCCACGACCAGATGAACGTCATATTACAGGACAAGATGTTTTGGATTTAAAGCCTGCCTTGACAACAGAATTTAATATAGAGGGTAACCCAGATGAGAGGTTTATTGACTTGGTTAGCAGAGTGAAACCAGCACAGGTTACGTTGGTGCCAGATGCTCCAGGAGTGTTGACTTCGAATGCAGGATGGGATTGTATTGCGAATTTTGAGCATTTGAAAGGGCTTGTTGATTTGTTTAAGGCGCAAGGTATCAGAGTTTCGATATTCGTTGGTACTGATATAGAAAATATTAAGGCTGCGGCTCGTACGGGGGCAGATAGAATAGAACTTTATACTGAGCCATACGCAGCGCAATATCATCAAGACAGAGAGGCGGCAGTGGCTCCATACGTGCATGCGGCAGTTGCGGCTCACGAATTGGGCTTGGGTATCAATGCGGGTCATGACTTGGATTTGCATAACTTGGCTTATTTTCATGAGTGTGTACCATTCCTCGATGAAGTTTCGATTGGTCATGCGTTGATTTGCGATGCGCTTTATCTTGGTTTGGAAGAGACGATAAAGAGGTATTTGGAGTGCTTGAAATAGATTACAGATTATAGATAACAGATTACAGATAATAGATTTTAAATTTTCAACTTTATAAAATTATGTTACTTTTACAAGAAACACAAATGGTAGCAACAATGGCTGCCGACACATTGAATGCTATGGCTCCAGTGGTTGAAGAGCCAGCAAAACTTAACTTTTTTGAGATGTGCCTCAAAGGCGGTTGGATTATGATTCCGCTTGCGTTGATGCTCATTTTTGCTATTTATATTTTTATTGAACGTTTGATTGTTACGCGTCAGGCTTCGAAAGAGGACGCTACGTTTATGAATCGTATTAAAGATTATATTTATGATGGTAAACTTGATGCAGCATTGAAACTTTGTCGTGATACAAAATCGCCTTCGGCACGTATGATTGAAAAAGGTATCTCTCGTCTTGGTCGTCCGATGTCGGATGTGTTGGTGGCAATCGAAAATGTTGGTAATATTGAAATTGCAAAACTTGAAAAAGGACTTTCGTTGTTGGCTACTATCTCGGGTGGAGCTCCGATGTTAGGTTTCTTGGGTACTGTGATGGGTATGGTGCAAGCTTTCTTCGAAATGGAACAAGCTGGTGGTAACACAATCAACCTTAGTCAGTTGTCTGGTGGTATTTATACAGCAATGGTTACTACAGTAGCAGGTCTTATTGTGGGTGTATGTGCTTATTTTGCATATAATTATCTTGTAGGTCGCGTGAACGAAGTGATGCGTCGTCTTGAAATGCGTAGCATGGAATTCCTCGATTTGCTAAATGAACCAGCAGCAGTTAAATAATTCATAATTCACAATTCATAATTCATAATTAACCATTCGGTGTTAATTTTATGATTATGAACTAAAAATTATGAATTATGCATTATGCATTATGAATTGAAAAAGTTATGGCTTTAAAGAAATCAAACAAAATAGATGCTTCATTTTCGATGTCGTCGATGACTGACATTATATTCTTGTTGTTGTTATTCTTTATGATAGCATCGACAATGTCGGCTCCAAACGATATGAAAGTGAATTTGCCTCAATCGTCGGCAAAGACCGCAACAAAGGCAAATATTGTGAAAATAGGTATCACTGCAGAGGGCGAATATAGTATTGCAGATAATGGTTCAGAACCACGTGCTGTGCATTTTGAAGAAATTGAACCATATCTTCAAACAGTGTATGTGGCAGATTCTACTACATACGTGGCATTGCATGCAGATGAATTGGTGCCTTATCGTGAAATTGTGAAAATACTTGATATAGCTAACGAAAATCGCCTTAAATTGGTGATAGCTACAAAAGTTAAGGAATAATGCAATTAAAGAAATCAGAAATACAATCGGCTATTGCCACTACTATAATCTGTATCATCATCTTGTTGATATTGATATTCTGCGGAATGACAGCACACAAGAATGAGATGGATGAGGGGGTAATGGTGTCGTTGGGTTATGCAGAGGAGGGTTTTGGCGAGAGCATGCCTAATCCGACTCCAGCTCCAGAAGCTGCACCTGTGCCTACTCCAGCTCCTCAGCCTGCCGCTCCAGAGGTATCATCTCCATCGGAAGAAGATTTGATGACACAGGAAGACCCATCGGTGGCACTTGAGGCTGAGAAAAAACGTAAAGAGGCTGAAGAAGAGGCTCGTCGTCGTGCTGAAGAGGAGCGTATTGCTCGTGAGAAAGCAGAGCAAGAACGTATTGCTCGAGAAAAGGCAGAAGAAGAGGCTCGTATTAAAGCCGAACAAGAGGCTAAGAAGAATCAAGCAAGCAATCTTGCAGGTTCGGCATTCCAAAATGTGGGTAAAGGTCAAGGTCAGACTAAAGGTGAAGCACAACAAGGTAATCCTGCAGGTCAAGGTTCGCAAGGTGGTCACTCGTGGTCGCTTAATGGACGTGATTTGTTGAGTAAATTGGCTCAACCATCATATCAAGGTAATGAAGAGGGACGTATAGTGGTAGAAATACGTGTAGATGCTTCGGGTAATGTAATTTCTGCTGCTATCACTAAAGGCACTACAATTACTAATGAAACATTGCGTAATGCTGCAGTTACAGCAGCAAAGAAAAATAAATTCTCGACTGGTGGCGGTGTCGCAATTGGTACAATTACATATAATTTTAGATTAAATTAAAAACGAGCGTAGCGAGTAAGTTTTATATCTTGCTATTCGCTACTAAAAATTTATATTATGGTTTATTTATTTTTAGGTACTGGCTTCGAAGAGGTAGAAGCGGTAGCAACGATTGATGTTTTGCGTCGTGCAGAGGTCGAACTTACAACTGTTTCAGTAATGAACGAACGTGCAGTAGAGGGGGCTCATGGTGTACGTATTGAGGCAGATAAAATGTTTGATGAAGTTGATTTGTCAAAAGCAGAGATGCTTATACTTCCTGGTGGTATGCCTGGTACGTTGAATCTTGGAGCGCATGAAGGTTTAGTGGCATCACTTCGTGAACAGAATAAGCGTGGAGGTTGGATTGCAGCGATTTGTGCAGCTCCATCAATACTTGGTAAAATGCATCTTTTGCGTAATCGTGAGGCAGTTTGCTATCCTGGTTTCGAAGACCAATTGGAAGAGGCGTTTGTGTCGAAAGACAGGGTGAAAGTGTCAGGCAATATAGTTACTTCTAAGGGACCTGGTTGTACTATTGAATTTGCACTTCAGCTTGCAACAATTCTAAAAGGTGAAGATGTAGCAAAAGCAGTGGCAGAAGGTATGCTTGTAAAATAATAATATAAGAGACGCAATGTTTTGCGTCTCTTTATGTATTAATAAAAAAGGATGATTTCATGTGAAATCATCCTTTTTTATGTTTTAGAGAATTAATTATTCTTCTGTTGTTTCTGTAGCTTCAACTGGGAGTTCAACAGCTGCATCGTCGAAACCTGCAGGAGCTTGAACTGGAACTTCTACTTGGTCAGAGATTTCTGATGTAGTAGTAGGAGCGTCTGTTTTGTGGAAAGCTGTAGCTGCAACGCAAAGGAGAACGATAATACCGATAAGTGTCCAAGTTGTTTTTTCGAGGAAGTCGGTTGTTTTGCGTACGCCCATGATTTGGTTTGTTGAAGCGAAATTAGCTGCAAGTCCACCACCTTTTGAGTTCTGTACCAATACGATAAGAATCAAAATAACAGCAAGAATAACAATTAAAATTGTAAGAAGTGAATACATTTTTTACTACTTTTTATTGTGATTATTTATTATTGTTTCTAAGAATTTAATTTGAAGTGCAAAGTTAGCACTTTTTTTTGGATTATTCAAACTTATTGCCCTTAAAATTTCTATTGCTTCTGAATATTTTTGTTCGCGGATGAGTTTTTTTGCGTTTTCTTCAGTAAATTCTTCGGAGAATTGAGAATTATTTGTTGGACTTGTCAGACCTGTCGGATTAGTCGGAGATTCGGACTTGTCGGACGTTTCTCGCATCTCGCGTCTCGCGTCTTGTGTCTCGTGTCTATTTTGTCGAGCAAGGCGGGCTGCTTTGAGTTGGGCAGCGAGTTGTTGTAGTGATTGTTTTTGTGCAGGGTTTTGTTCTAATGAGAAATAGTCGGTAGTTTGTAGAGACGCAATATATTGCGTCTCTACTGGAGTTGAGAGTTGAGAATTATTTATTTCGTTGTCTGTTGTTTCATTAGTAGTTAGGTAGTTGTAGAAAAGGCGGCGGTTGGAGATGTGCATGCCGTATTTCATCAATTCGTCTTCGAAGATAGCATCGTCGTTGATATATAGGGAACGAAGATAAATCCAATGTAGAGATTCGCAGTAGGGGTATATTTCGACTAAATGGCGTAATTCGTCACTCGAGGCGTTGGCTACGAGTTCGGGGTTAGTTAGGTATTTTGTAATTTCGGTACGATTCATCTATACGTTAATTGTAGTGAAAAACGTAAATGTTTTTTTTTGTAAACGCAAATTATCATTAATTATACATTAATTATTTATTAATTTTTAATTTGAGATAATTTATGTTCTTAAAAAAAGATAATTTATGTTGGAATTAATTACCAGTTGGCTACGGTGGCATTGAAGATTTGGTCGATAATTTCTTCTATCATTTCGTCAATGAGGGCATCTTGCACGTCGTTCAGTGTGCTTGAACTTGGGAATGTACGATTGGCTGAATAGCTGTTATCGGTTTCGTCGCCAGTTACATTGTTGATGAAATGCACTTTAACGGTGAGCGTCAATCGGTTTTCGGCAGCTAAGGCATTTGCTCCTACCGAGAGAGGTACGAGATTGTAGCCTGTGATTGCACCCGATATGTCGAGGTCGCCACCGGCTTTCACTATATTCAAGCGAGTTTGAGAGGCATAGATGTTGTTCAGTTCATCGTTGAACTTGGTGGTGAGAGGTGGATATACCAATGCTGCATTGTTTGGAAATTCGGCAATGGATATACTTTTAGTTTTGGAATAGTCGATACTTGCGCCATTGAATTTATAGGAGATGGAGCATGATGCGGCAAGTATGATTGTTAATATTGCAAGAGTTATGAGGCGTTTCATTATTCTAATCCGTATTCTTTGATTCGACGATATAGTGTGCGTTGTGAGATGTTGAGTTCTTCTGCTGCACGACGACGATTACCTTTGTATTTATCGAGGGCGCGTATAATCATATCACGTTCGGCATCGGTGAGTGATAGTGATTCTTCTACATATTCTTCGGTGTCTTCTACTGTTGTGTTTGCATCTACGAAATGAGATTGATGTGATGTGTGCGGCGTATGAACAATATTTAATCGGTCAGATTCGTGATGAGTTGGAGTAGGATAGTAGGATGGTTCGGTGTGAATAGGTTGTGCTACATGTTCAGGGGCGCGATTAGCCATGAGGTCGGCAATTACCTTTTTCATTTCAGCCATATCTTTTTTCATGTCGAACAACACTTGATAGAGGATTTCGCGCTCGTTTGCAAAAGATTTTTCTTCATGGAGTTGTTGTGAACCGAAAAGAGTTGGTAAATTGCTTGTTTGTTGTTGAGGGAGATATGATTGTAGTGTTACAGCATCGATTTCGCGTTCTTGTTCGATGACTGAAATTTGTTCAGTTACGTTTTTGAGTTGGCGGACATTACCTCTCCAATAGTAGTTTGTGAGTACGTTTTGCGCTTCGGGTGTAAGTTTGATTACCGGCATTTTGTATTTTTCGGCAAAGTCGGTAGCAAATCGACGGAACAAAAGAGGAATATCCTCTTTGCGTTCGCGCAAAGGTGGAATGTGGATAGGCACTGCGTTGAGACGATAGTAAAGATCTTCACGGAAACGACCATCGGCAATAGCTTGAAGCATATCTACATTGGTAGCAGCCACAACGCGTACATTGGTTTTCTGTACTTTAGATGAGCCTACACGCATAAATTCGCCAGCCTCCAAGACACGCAATAGGCGTACTTGTGTTGAAAGTGGCAATTCGCCTACTTCATCAAGAAAGATAGTACCACCATTAGCCTCTTCGAAGTAGCCTTTGCGGTCGGATGTAGCACTGGTGAAAGAGCCTTTTTCGTGACCGAATAGTTCGGAGTCGATAGTACCTTCGGGTATTGCACCGCAGTTGACTGCTATATATTTATTATGTTTGCGTGCGCTGTATTGGTGGATGATTTGAGGGAAATTCTCCTTACCTACACCACTCTCGCCTTGAATGAGTACGGAGAGGTCGGTATTGGCTACTTGCACGGCAGTGTCGATAGCTCGATTGAGCGCAGGTGATAGACCTATAATGCCAAATCGTTGTTTAACAGCTTGTATATCTTTTAAATCCATGATGTTTATTGATTTTTAACAGAAGTACATATTTCTATTTTATTGGACGATTTACTTTGTTTGTTTGTTTGATTTTAGGTTGGCTACCTTTGTGTTTTCAAGTACATGCCTTGTAATTAATTAGTAATTGTCATGATTTAGGGCTTGTACTTATAAAAAAGTTGTTATCCTGATAGAGTTAGAAATACAGATTAAAATTTGTAAGCCTATAAATTAATTCTGTATTTATGTTAAAAGTTAAGAAATATATAGTTCGCGGCGGATGGGGTAGTTGCTTCTGAAGTGTTCGAACTTTTCGGGTTTGGCTTTTAGTGCGTCGCTATCAGCGAGGATATTGTAGTTGTTTAGTAATTCGTCTTTTAACTCGTCGCCTTCTTTGTCGGTTGTTTTTTTATCTGATAAACCTTCAATCGTGTTAGGTATGATGTTTAGGGTTTTAGCCACTGCTTCAATCACTTGTTGTGATGCATTGTATTTGCCGTCGGCAGAATAGCCAGCAATGTGAGGAGTAGCGATTAGTGCTTTTGTTCTCAGTTCGGTATTAGTTTCTGGTTCGCCATCCCAGCAGTCAATAGCAAAATTAGCAAATGAGGAATGAGGAGTTAGGAATGAGGAGTTATTACCCCCTCGGTCTTCGACCACTCCCCCTAATTTAGGGGGAGAATATGAGAGATTGTCGTGACTATTTAGGTATGATAGCAATGCGTTTTCGTTGATTATTCCTCCTCGTGCGGCGTTGATGATAAGCGGTGAGCTTTTGTATTCCTCCCCTGTCTTAGGGGAGGTCCCGCAAGGGGGAGGGGTATGTTGTTTAGTTCGCTTTTTTATTATTTCAAAAAACTCCTCATCTGCCAAGTGGTACGTTGCAAATTCGCCCTCTCGGGTTAGTGGTGTGTGGAATGTTATTACGTCGCATTCATGGGCAATAGTATGTAAATCGACATATCTGTCGGGATTCTCTAATGCCAGCGGTGGATCGTTTAGCAAAACCTTCATTCCCAATTTTTGTGCCAATCGTTCGACGCGTTTGCCCACATGGCCGTGCCCCACGATGCCGATGGTTTTGCCTACGAGCGAGCAGTTATATTTGTTTGCCCATACAGCGAGGGCAGAGCCTACCCATTGAGCCACCGATTCGGCATTGCATCCAGGCGCATTGGTCCATTGTATGCCGTGTGTATCGCAGTAGTCAGTATCGATGTGGTCGGTGCCGATAGTGGCTGTGGCAATGAATTTTACTTGTGACCCTTCGAGTAAATCGGCGTTACATAGAGTACGGGTACGAATGATGAGGGCATCGGCTGATTTTACCTTTTGTGGAGTAATCTCCTTTGCGGTAAGGTATTCAACTTCTGCCACTTTGTCAAAAGTACCTCGTATATAGGGTATGTTTGCGTCGATTATTATTCTCGGTTTCATGGTGCAAAGTTACAAAAAAAATGTGTATGATACAATATATTATACACATTTTAAGTTTTTTTATTTTAATATAATACCCGAAAATATTCTTCCGGAGTTTATGCCAAATTGGCGCGCGGAAAAGAATTTGTGAGAGTTTTTGTAGGTGCAAATATTAGAGATTTCGATGTTTATTTCTTTTATTCCGTTGGCTATGAGTTCGTAGTGGATAGCTGTGTGGAGGTCTAAATGAGATTTTTGCCATTCGGGGCGGTTGATGAAGATTTGTTCGATTGGGAAACCTGCTTTGGAGAATTGGGGTTTCAGTTCATCGCCTACCTCGTAAATTTCGGTTGAGATGGCAGGACCTACGGCGCATAGCAAATCAGATGCTATAGAGCCAAATTCGCGTTTCATCATTTCGATGCCTTTCGTCACGATTCGCCCCACTAATCCTCGCCAGCCGGCATGCAGAGTGGCTGCAGCATGGTGGGTAGGGTCGTAGAGGAGTACAGGTAGGCAGTCGGCAGTATTGATGCCTATGCATGAGCCTTTTATGTTGCTTATTAATCCATCGGTATCTTCGAGGTCAATGCCAGGTTTGATGCGTTTTACGTTGCTCGTGTGTGTTTGTCGTGGCATGAACAGCATTTCTCGTGCGATATTGTGATATTGGCAAAAGAGTTGACGGTTGTGGGCTACATGGTCGGGGTTGTCGTTCACATAGTGGCAGAGGTTGAGTGAGCCATACGCCTCTTGGCTCATGCCCTCAGTGTCATTGACAAAATAGCCCTCTCGTTCGGTCGAGAAGGCTATCATTATATCTTCGTAAGGCTTAAAAATTTTGTAGTTCATCGTACAATTTTTTAGTTGCTTCAGCATCGTAAAGATTCAGAATCGTATATTTACCTTCGCGTTTGATTACAATAACGGGCGCTTTTGTGTCGTGGACAAATAGTTTGCATCCACCCCAATCTTTTAGTCGGAAATTGCCTTTTAGGATTTGTCCGTCGTTGTATCCGTTTGTGCGCATTTCGATTTTAGGTAGTTCGCTTAATTGCGCCATATAGACGGTGTCGATTTCACTCTTTGCAATTGTGAAACCATACATGCCACCGATAGTCAGATTGTTTTCGTCTAAGGTAACCTTGCTCTCCATTTTACCGCCGATGAATAGTCCAACTACCAAGAATAGAGACAGTGCCATTATTGTAGCTGTAAAGGTCATTTCTTTTTTCGATTTAGTATTTTTGTCGTAGCGGCGAGTGCGTGCCATCATGTAGCCAGTCATTGCAAACACGATGATTATGAGCGCATATAAGCTCCAATTTCCCTTCACGAAGTAGTTCACGATGCCCACCAAAATCAAGCCCAAACCACCACATACCATAGATTTGCAACATAGCTCTTGTAAGCCTTTGATGTCGATATTTTTGCGTTGTTCCTCGCTAGCATAGCGCCATTGTTTTATCATCCAAGGCGATTTCAGAGTGATGAATCCCATTGCGATAAAAAATAGGCCAAGAAAAATCGTTGTCATAATCATTGTAATCATAGTGTTAAGTGTTTAGTGTTAAGTGTTTAGAGCTAAAAGTTTGTGTTGTATGATTCTTTGTACTTTAATCTTTTAACTCTAAACTTTATTTGGCAAAGATAGTAAATTTTTTTTGAATAAACAAGAGGTGCAAAATGGAGATGGGAGATGGGGGTAAAAAGAGGGGGTTATTGTATTTTAGAGGGGGTTCGGAAGGTAGGGTGAGGGTTGCTTGCCGGTTGCTGTATAGAGAGAAGGGAGGGGGGTATTGTATTTTTTGTGATATTTTTGGGTGGAATTTTTTGATGTTTTTTTGAGGGAATTTGTTGTTTGATTGATTTTATTTTTGTACCTTTGCGGTGACATATAATACACACAAGTGGGTCATTCTTGGTGTATTTTGATTATAGCATTTTTGCTCATTTCTTCTGTCTGTTAAATTTGGCGATTTTAGGAATATGAAGGAATAAGTTCAAGAATGCCCATTGCATATAAATGCGTGGGCTTAACTTATTCGTATATTCCAAGGTCACGCCAAATACCTGCAGACAGCGAGAAAGTTAAGTTCTCGCTTTTTTTATTGTGTTTTATATAAAGGTTGCGCCCGACACGTATTTAGGGATATTATTATGAAACTATTTTGTAAGTTATTTATTTTTGTTGTTTTGATTAATATATTAGCAGTGTCTTGTTCGACAATGTCATATTATCAAGTAGGAGAGATTAGACCAGTAGAAGATAATGTAAAAATAGATAAAGATAGTAAACTTGTTTATTTAGATGATAATGTTTTTGTTGAATATTCTTTTTGGGGTAGTTATGGAGAAGTTTATTTTGTTATCAATAATATTTCAGATAAAGATATAACTATTCATTTAGATAAATCTTTTTTTATTCGCAATGGTAGAGCTTATGATTATTTTCAAAATAGAACTTATGTATCAACAAATGCAACAGCTATTATTGCAACATCTTCGGGTTCAAAAACTAAAGGAGCAGCTCTGACTTCCTTAGGTAAGAACTATTTTGGCATACATACATCATATTCAGGTCTGGTTACAGGACATTCTTCTTCTAATGTATCTTCTTCTGGTTTTTCTTCTTCAAATTCAAATTCAGTACAACAGTTAGAAGTTGCAAAGATGATTATTCCAGCTAAGTCGTTTAAAATAATAAATCAATTTAATGTTACTGATTTTATGTATCGTAGTTGTGATTTATACCTTTGGAAAAGTTTATTGTCAGAAGATGAGGCTAAAAAACGTTCTTTTAGGTCTAATGGTGAAATATTGAATAAATTAATTTTTAATACAGAAAACACTCCATTATTATTTGAAAATAGATTAGTATATTCATTAGAAGATTCAGATGATAAAATAGAAGTAGTAAATAAATTTTATGTTAAAAGTATTCAAAATATGCAAGAAGATGAGTTTGAATATTATGTAGAGGAGAATTATTGTGGAGAGGATAAAGACGTAGTGATATACAAAGCGCAATTTGCACCAAATAAGTATTATATAAAATATGATGAATATAGTTTTGATTCTAATTATTGATTGAAAAGGTAAAAATATAAATTATCCGCTCCTACTGGTTGAGTAGAAGCGGATTTTTATTTTGGAAATCGCACTGCCGTTTTGTTGAGAAAAATTCCTATTGTGTAAGATTTGAGGTGTTCCTGTCTTTGTAATCTGCCGACCATTGTGGTTACAACTCCTTTCGGAGAAGCGCAGCTCGCCATTGATAAAGGAAGTTAGCCTCGGTGGTGTTAAAAAGTAACTGTTGAATTTTCTAACCTCAGGCTGATGGTGTGATTTTGTACTATTAGAAATGCAAAGAGTGTGCCAATTGATGCGGTGTTAAAGAAAAAGGTTGACTTCTCGGGTGAGAAATCAACCTTTATTTTTGAGTTTGTGGAGTTTAATTATTTAAGGATACCAGTTTCGTAGAGAACGGCGTTAGTTTTGCGAACTGCAGCTTCTGAAGCAGCGAATTTAGCTTTTTCGTCTTCAGTAAGTTCGATTTCAACGATGCGTTCGATACCGTTTTTGCCAAGAACTACAGGTACACCGATCATGATGTCTTTCATGCCGTATTCGCCATCGAGGTAAGCAGCACAAGTGATCATTTTGCCTTGGTTTTTGATGATAGATTCAGCAACAGCAGAAGCAGCTGCACCTGGAGCCATCCAAGCTGATGTGCCGAGAAGACCTGTGAGAGTAGCACCACCAACCATAGTAGATTTAACAACTTCTTCTACTTTTTCTTCGCTGAGGAAGTTGCAGATAGGCATGCCTTTGTAAGTAGCAAGACGTGGGAGAGGAATCATTGTAGTGTCGCCGTGGCCACCGATAACGATACCTTCAACTTCGTTAGCGTTGCAACCGATAGCTTGGCTGATGAAATATTTGAAGCGTGAGCTGTCTAATGCACCACCCATACCGATCACGCGGTTACGTGGCAAGCCGAGAGTTTTGTAAGTAAGGTATGCCATAGGGTCCATAGGGTTAGCTACGATAACGAGGATAGCTTCTGGAGAATATTTCAAGCAGTTTTCTGCTACGCTTTTAACGATACCAGCGTTAACGCCGATAAGTTCTTCGCGAGTCATACCTGGTTTACGTGGAATACCAGAAGTGATGATAACAACGTCAGAACCTGCAGTTTGTGAATAGTCGTTAGTTACGCCTTTAACTACAGTATCAAAACCCATCAATTGAGCAGTTTGCATGATATCCATAGCTTTACCTTCAGCAAAACCTTCTTTGATATCGATCAATACAACTTCGTTGGCAACTTCGTTTACAGCCAACACATTAGCACAAGTAGCACCTACGTTACCTGCACCTACAACGGTCACTTTAGACATAATTTGATTAGATTTTTAGTAGCGAGTTTTTATAAATGCACAATGCACAATTTGCAATGCACAATTATTTAGTTTCGCTTTGTTAGTATTTTTATAGATTTGTAATTAGTATTTTATAGGCATAGCCTACTGCTTGCAAAGTTAGATAATTAAATTGATATACCGAAATTTTTAATAATAAATTTTCCGAAAAGTTGCACAATCGCAAAGTTATTTGTAATTTTGTATCGTGATAGACACGAGATAATAGACACGAGATGTTAGACTCTCGCTTTTTCTCTTAAAATCTCGTGTCTCGTGTCTAATATCTAATTATCTGAAAATTATGAATAAGAAAACCGTTATTATGATTTTTGCCTTGTTCGTTGTTGTAGCAGGGGGTGTGATTTTTTATTTGTATAATTCGCTTTCTACTACTCAAACCGAGATGGAGGAGATGGTAGAAATGATGAATTATGAGAAAGAACAACTTGAAAATGAGTATGCTGATGTGGCTCTTGAGTTGGAAGGTATGTCGATTAAGGTGAATAACGACTCGTTGTTGCACCAGTTGGATAGAGAACAAAAACGCGTGCAGTTGTTGCTCGAAGAGTTGCGTACCGTGAAGGCTACGAATGCTCGTCGTATTGCCGAATTGAAAGAAGAACTTTCGACTGTGCGTAAAGTGTTGGTTACTTATGTGCGTCAAGTGGATTCGCTTACGGCTGTGAATACCAAGCTCGAAGCCGAGAATCGTAAAGTACAACAACGCTATGAGGCAGCGACCGAAGAGGTGAAAACTCTCTCGGAAGAACGTGAGCGTTTGGTCGAAAAAGTAACTATTGCGTCGCAACTTGAGGCTACTACTGTGAATGTTGAATTGCAAAATGATCGTGGACGTAAGACCAAATCGGTGCGCAAATTGGCTATTATTAAGGTAGATTATACTATTGCCAAAAACAACACTGCAGAAGTTGGTAACAAAACCATATATATGCGTATAACTACGCCAGATGATATGGTATTGCAAAAACAAGCAAATGATCTATTCCAGTTTGAAGACTCCCAAATTGCTTTCTCAGCACGCAAAAGTTTCGAATATACAGGCGAAGAATTTTCTGATGCAATCTACTATACCGTTACCGAAACCCTTTGGGAAGGTGACTATCGCGTAGATTTGTTTGCCGACGGACACCTCATTGGTCAACAATATTTCACTTTAACAAAATAAATTGCTATTATATATTAATGTAAGTTCCTATAGCCTTGTGCGGTTGTAGGAACTTTTTTTATGCCGTATTGCGTATTACAATCGTCTAGACAGTTTTTTTTATCAAACAGCAACCCTCTTCAGAGGATAACCTAACCTTTACCCATATGAAGGAGATTAAATTTTTCCGTATTTTCCGTGTGCAATAAAAGAAATATACGAGAAATAAACTCTTTTTATGGTCATTTTTGAAGCTAAAATTTGAGTCTAAAAACGTAAAAAAACAACATTTTTTCTAAAAACGCGAAAAAAACGAGATGTAGAGGCTTTGTTTGGACTTCAAAAAAGCTCAAAAAATAGGCTCAAAAGCACTTTTTTTATAAAAAAACAGGTAGTGGTGAAAAATTATTTTGTTGATAATCAACGAAAAGAAAAATATTTTAAAAAAATAGACAAAAATATTTGGTGGTATCAGAAAAAAGCTCTATCTTTGCATCGCAATTGAGAGAGATAACAACTCTTACTGCTAATGGCCCATTCGTCTATCGGTTAGGACGCAAGATTTTCATTCTTGAAAGAGCGGTTCGATTCCGCTATGGGCTACTTTTTTTTATGTATATAGTTAAACAAAATTTCACTTAATATAATGGCAAATCACAAATCATCAATCAAAAGAATTCGTCAAACAGAAAGACGTCGTTTGCACAACAAATTCTACGCTAAAGTAACTCGTAGCGCTGTGCGTAAATTGCGCGCAACATCTGAGAAAGATGCAGCTGCAGCAATGCTTCCTAAAGTAGCTTCTATGCTCGATAAACTTGCTAAACGCAACATCATCCACAAAAACAAAGCAAACAATTTGAAATCTAAATTAGCTCTTCACGTTAACAAACTTGCTTAATTTGTTGGAGAATCGAACAAAATATACAGGCTCTTTTCTGTGATTACAGATTAGAGCTTTTTTTATATTAGTTGCTAAAGAGTCTTGTTACTCGCGACTAACAATCTAAAGCATAAATCCGAATGGCTGTCTTGTTACTCGCTACTAAAAATCTATTATATGAAAAATAAAGCAATAAAACTCTGGAATGAAGACGAACGTCCTCGTGAAAAACTCAAATTGCATGGCGAGAAGACGCTTACCGATGCCGAATTGCTCGCTATAATGCTTGGGTCAGGTACGAAGGATAAGAACGTGGTGGAGCTTTCGCGCGAGATTCTCGATTCGGTGGGTGGCGACCTTGATAGGTTGGCTCGGCTCACGCTTCATGATTTGCAGACGCAATTTAAGGGTATTGGTGAGGCTAAGGCGATGCACTTGCTTGCTACGCTCGAATTTGGACGTCGTCGTAATGCAGTGAAAATGGGCGATAACGACTCGATTCGTACATCAAAAGATATTGTCAGTCTTATGCATCCAGAGATTAGTGATAAACCCGTAGAGGAGTTTTGGGTTATATTGCTTAATCGTAAAAACAGAGTGATAGGCAAAGAGTGTGTGGCACGAGGCGGGGTCTCTGCTGTATTGGTCGATATGCGCATGTTGTTGAAACCAGCCATTTCGCGTTTAGCTTCGAGTATAATATTGTGCCACAATCATCCGTCAGGCACAGCATCGCCAAGTGGCGAAGATAGAGCATTGACTCGCCGAGTGGCTGCAGCTGTCGAATTGCTCGATATAAGACTAATTGACCACGTTATTATAACCTCCGACGCCGACCAATATTTTAGTTTTGCCGATAGAGGAGAAATATAAATCTCTCAACTCTTAACTCTCAACTTTCAACTTTAAAAATATGGAACCACAATTAAATGCACACAACAAAGCGGAGTTTCCTCCGATGCATACTGCCGAACATATTTTGAACGGTACAATGGTTAAAATGTTTGGATGTCCGCGTTCTCGTAATGCGCATATTGAGCGTAAAAAGAGTAAGGCGGACTATGAACTTGCTGAAGCTCCAACAGAAGAACAAATACGCGAAATTGAGCGTCGTGTGAATGAGCAGATTGCTCGTAATCTTGATGTGACTATTGAGTTTATGACTCGCGATGAAGCTGCCGAATTGGCCGATTTGTCTAAATTGCCTGTAGATGCTTCTGAAACGCTTCGTATTGTGCGAGTAGGTGATTATGACAACTGTGCTTGTATTGGTGCTCACGTAAAAAACACGAGCGAAATAGGCACATTCCGCATCCTTACTCATGACTTTGCAGATGGACGTTGGCGTATGCGCTTCAAACTCGAAAATTGTCCGTATGTGGAAATATAGTAGATGAGCCGACTATTTTAGTCGGCTTTTTTTGTCAATGGTATGTTAAAAATAGTTAACGGGGGGGGGGTAAATGCTAATTTTTTTGAGAAAAAGTATGAGGAATTTGAAATATTATGTTTACCTTTGTACTTTGATAGGGAGTAGGGAGTAGGGGGCGAACATGAACTTAATAACTAAAAAAACAATAAAACTATGAAAAAAACAATTTTTCTTACATTATGTTTTTTGTTGAGCGCATTCTGCAATGTGCTTAACTCACAGGGGATAGCCGATCATCCCAAATTGGTTCCGGCTATGGTAGTTCACGACATTGATGGCAGTCGTCATGTAGTTCCACTTGAAGGTACTTCGGTAGCAGAGGTCATTATGCATACCACAGCAGGAACTATAACAGTAGAGATACCCGAAGTAACTCGAAGCGGAGTGCGCAGTGTGGTTTTTGCGATGGTAGCCGAAAGCGATATATCAATGTCAATCGACGAAATCGAAGCAACAGATATTCCACAACGTAAAGTGGAGAAAATTTTGCACGAAGGCAATGTTTACATCCACATTCAGATGCCAGATGGCACAGACGAGTGGTACGATTTGTCGGGACGACCAGTTGTTTTACCAATGAGATAATTAACTAATAAAGACAATGATTATAATATTAACAATTTAATAAAACAAGAAAACTATGAAAAAATTATTCACAGCATTAGTAGCATTAGTACTATCGCTAAGCGTATCGGCACAATTTTATATTTATTGTAGCAATGGTTCGGTATTAAAAGTTGATAGTATTGGAGTGCTTGCTCCAGAAGTAACATTTACATTATCGGAGCAATCAGTAGAACTTAATCAATATCAATATAAAGATATTGATTATGATTTCACCTCAAAATTTGATATAGGATTAGATCAAATAACCTGGACTTCATCAGATGAAAGCGTAGCGATAGTATCATCCAATGGACAAATATATGCATTAGCTGAGGGTAAAGCCACAATAACAGCCATAGTCTATTATTTGGACGGTGCAACAGCGCAAGCTACCTTAGAGGTGGTAGTGAAAGCCCCTCAACCAGGAGAGCATGGTTACGTTGATTTAGGTCTGCCTTCAGGATTAAAATGGGCAACATGCAATGTAGGAGCAAATACGCCAGAAGAGTATGGTTATTATTTTGCATGGGGCGAAGTAGAACCAAAAACAACATACGATTGGAGCACATATAAATATGGTACATCATACGACCAATTAACAAAATATTGCAATAATAGTAGTTATGGCAAAGACGGCTTTACTGACAATAAAACTGTGCTCGATCCAGAAGATGATGCAGCAACTGTAAATTGGGGCGGAGCATGGCGTATGCCAACTAAAGCAGAACAAGATGAATTACGCAATAATTGCACATGGAATTGGACCACACAAAATGGAGTGAATGGATATAAAGTTACAGGTCCTAATGGAAACTCAATCTTCTTGCCCGCTGCGGGTTACATGTACGAGGGCGCGCTCAGCAGTGCTGGGTCGGACGGCGACTACTGGTCGAGTTCGCTCTATACGGACTATCCGTACTACGCCTACGTCGTGTACTTCAATTCGGACGACGTGGGCTGGAGCCACTACGGCTATCGCTACTACGGACTATCTGTTCGTCCTGTTTGCCAGTGAGCAGAATATTATCCTTTATGAGCAACGTGCAACTTGCAAAGGGTATGTAATGGCATAAAATATTTTTAGCCTGCGAAGCGGTTGCCACGGTAGTGGCTGCCCAAACCGCTTGGTAGGCTAAAAATATTTTATTGAAAAATTTTAAAAAAAAATAACAATATGCAGTTGAAAGATATTTTTGCAAAAGAGCAATCGCGCGAGTCGGATGTGGATTATCGCACGCTCTACCTTGTGCCAGAGGGTTCGTTTTACCGTGCGTATGAATGGAGTGCGTGGTTGTGCCACCGATATGTGAGCCAATTCAAAGTGACGCATAGGTTGTTGAAAAACACGGATGAGAGCATTGTGTTTGTAGGTTTTCCGCAGACAAGCCTTGAGCGTTATACGCCCGAAGGAGCGAGTGTGACGGTGGGGGATGATAAAGTTGTGGCTATGACATTGGTTGACGATATGATGGTGTGCGATATGACGATAGAGGATTTGAAGGTGGATTTTGAGAATTGGAAATCGTGTGCACCATTGACCGAATCGTCGAAAAAACGTTTGCAAGAAGAGAAACAATTGCAGAAGAAAGAGGCGACGCCGATGAGGATGACCGACGTGATGCATCGCATCATGTCGTACCCGATAGAACAACGCTCGCCGTTGGAGACTATGGCGTTTTTGGCAGAGGTCAAGCAGCAACTGTCTGAAATATTATAAATAAAAACATAAAGGATAAATTCAGAGGTGGTCGGCCCTGCGAAAGAGTAGGGACAGCAATAGGATGGGGTAGTTGGCTTGCAGACGTGCATTCCTTCGACCTCGAAAAAAACAGTACCACCGACGCAAAAACAGTTGCCCGCTGCGGGTTACATGAACGAAGGCACGCTCAACAATGCTGGGTCGAACGGCAACTACTGGTCGAGTTCGCTCAATACGGACAATCCGAACAACGCCTACAACGTGAACTTCAATTCGGACAACGTGGACTGGAACAACAACAATCGCAACAACGGACAATCTGTTCGTCCTGTTTGCCAGTTTCGCAGCACTTATTCATTATGAACTATAGATTGACACGCGAGCAGTTGCTTGCTGACCTACGTCAAGCCTACTATGATGCCCGAAGGCATAAACGGCGCAAACCCTATCAATTGCGCTTCGAAGCTCGATTAGAGCAAAATCTCAATGCTTTGTGCGACGAACTCTACAATCGCACCTATAAGCCACTTCCCTCATCATGTTTTATAATCACCGATCCGAAAAAGCGCGAAGTGTTTGCCGCTGATTTTCGGGATAGGATAGTGCATCATCTCTACTATAACTATACACATGAGATGTATGAGCGCACGTTTGTGCACGATTCGTATAGTTGCATAAAGGGTCGAGGTACACATTTTGGAATTAGGCGATTAGAAAAGCATATTTTGCAAGAGAGTCTGGGATATACAGTGCCGTGCTATGTGCTGAAGATGGATATAAGTGGATATTTTATGCACATAAATAGGGCAAGATTGTTGGAGATTTGTTTGAATACGTTGGAGCGAATGACGCAACATCGAGTGAAACAGCATTGTCGAGAGGTGTGGGCAGAGGTGGTGGATATGGAGTTTGTGCGCTATTTGACTCGTGAGATAGTTATGTTGAACCCAATGGAGAATTGCATATTGCGAGGGCGAGCATCGGATTGGGACGATTTGCCACACAACAAAAGTTTATTTAATAGTCCTGCAGGGTGTGGATTGCCAATTGGAAATTTAACGAGTCAGTTGTTTAGCAATGTCTATTTGAACGTGTTGGACCAATATGTCAAACGAGAGTTACGATGCAGGCATTATGGGCGATATGTTGATGATTTTTATGTGGTGAGTGTGGATAGAGAGTATTTAAATGATGTTTCAATGGCAATTAAACGGATGTTGAGCGAGAAGTTGGATTTGTTTATCAACGACGGCAAGACGCAAGTGGTGTCGGTGTGGGAAGGGGTGGAGTTTCTTGGGGCGTATGTGAAACCATTCAGGCGATATGCCAGCCGTCAGACCGTGGCACGGATGCGAGAGAAATTGCGGTGTTTGCAGAGTGTGGATTTACACAAGAGGCAAGCATCGCTTTGTTCGTTTAGAGGGGTGCTGTCGCATGGGCGAAATTATAGGTTGGCGTGCAGGTTGTTTGGCACGTAGTTTGCATTATATTAGGCGTAAGGCTTTACAAACAAAATCTAATAAAAACAATCTTATTATTAAGGAGAAAAAATCATGACAACTTTAGTTAGAAAAAACCAGGGATGGTTACCATCTGTATTTAACGATTTATTTGAGCACCCATTGTTTGCTCAGCGTATGCCAGTGAATTCGCCCGCGATTAACGTAAAAGAGACAAAAGAGGAATATGTAGTGGAAGTGGCGGCTCCGGGTATGACAAAGGATGATTTCGATGTGCGTATTGATGAAGATGATTATCTTGTTATTACTTTGGAGAAACGCGAAGAGCGTGAAGAGAAAGAGCCAAAAGAGGAATGTAAGTGTGATGAGAAGGATAAAGAATGTAAGTGCGAAGAACGCTATTTGCGTCGCGAATTTTCATTCTCGAAATTTCAACAAACAATGATTTTGCCTGACAATGTCGATAAAGACAAAATCAAAGCGAAGGTAAAACATGGCGTACTCAAAATTGAATTGCCAAAGCTTGCTGGTGAGCGTATTCAAAAAACACACCGTGCTATTGAAATCTTGTAATCTTTTTTGCCCTCGAGAAGGGAGAATTTCATAAGTTTTAGTTAGTTAAATAGTGTATTGGGTGCACCGATTTTTGTGAAAAAGTCGGTGCTTTTTTATATTGTTAAGATTAGACCATCGTAAGAGAGGTGCATGTTGGCTGGTAGGGTAGGCTCGATATCGGCGTGTAGGCCTATGTGGTGAGAGAAATGTATGAAGTAGGTGGTGCGGGCATTGATACGTTGGGCATTAGCGATGGCTTGTTCGAGGTTTTGGTGCGATGGATGGGGTTCTTGGCGGAGTGCGCTGATGATGAGGATGTCGAGGTTGTGGAGTTTGGCGTATTCTTCTTCGGGGATAAGGGTTACATCGGTAAGGTATGCCATGCGACCCATGCGGTAGCCTGCGATGGGGAGTTTGCCATGCATTACGCGTATTGGTGTGATTTCTATGTCGTTTATATGGAATGGGGTATTGATGTTGATTCCGTTCATTATGATGCGTGGTACGCCTGGATAGAGTGATTCTCCAAAGCAGTAGGGGATGCGTGTGCGTATGGCTGTGGCTACGTTTGGTTCGGCATAGATGTTGATGTCGCCAAATCGGCAGAATGGGCGTAGGTCGTCGATGCCTGCGACATGGTCGTAGTGCTCGTGAGAGAGGAGTATGGCGTCGAGTTTACTGAATGGAATGTGCGACATTTGTTGACGAAAGTCGGGTCCGCAGTCGAGGAGGATGCGGTTTCCGTCGGTTTCGACTAAGACGGATGTGCGTAGTCGGTTGTCGCGTGGGTCGGTGCTTGTGCATACTGGGCATGTGCAGCCTGTTTCGGGTACGCCGGTGGATGTGCCTGTGCCGAGAAAGGTTATTTTCATTTTATTTGGTGTGTTTGAAGACAGAATAACAAAATTACATAAATTTTGTTATTCTGTCTTAAAATATAAATTAGTATCAAAAAAGAGCCTAAAACCGAGGGTTATAGGCTCTTTATTGTTTTACTAACCGAGGGATTAGTTGTTTTTTGCTTTAGCAACGATAGCTTTGAAAGCTTCTGGGTGGTTCATTGCGAGGTCAGCGAGAACTTTGCGGTTCATAGCGATACCAGCTTTGTGCAATGCGCCCATGAGTTGTGAATAAGACATACCTTCGAGGCGAGCAGCAGCGTTGATACGTTGAATCCACAATGCGCGGAAGTTGCGTTTTTTGTTTTTGCGGTCACGGTAAGCATATTGCAAACCTTTTTCCCAAGTGTTTTTTGCTACTGTCCATACGTTACGGCGAGCACCAAAATAACCGCGAGTAAGTTTAAGAATTCTTTTACGTTTAGCTCTTGAAGCTACGTGATTTACTGATCTTGGCATAGTTTAAAAATTTTTTGAATGACAGCGTTCCTTTGGAAACTTCGAGCTGATGCATTCGGTTAATCACTAAATAGAAAAATTTGTAAATACGGTTAATTAAGTTTTTATCTCAAACCGAGAAGAGATTTAACGTTGTTTTGGTCAACAGTTGCAACAACACCTGTGTGAGTCAAATTACGTTTTTGTTTCAATGTCTTTTTAGTCAAGATGTGACTTTTGAACGCGTGTTTACGTTTGATTTTTCCTGTTCCGGTAAGAGCGAATCTTTTTTTGGCACCGGAATTAGTCTTAATTTTTGGCATTTGTTTATAAAATTTAATTATTAAATAAACGGGGATTTTCCCCTTGTCTTATTTTTTGTTTGATTTTGGAGAGAGCATGATAATCATACGTTTGCCTTCGAGTGTTGGCAATGAGTCAACCTTAGCAATCTCTTCCAAGTCATTCGCAAAACGGAGCAATAACACTTCACCTTGTTCCTTAAAGAGAATAGAACGACCTTTGAAGAATACGTATGCTTTTACTTTGCAACCTTCTTTGATGAAGCCTTCAGCGTGTTTGAGTTTGAAGTTGTAGTCGTGGTCGTCGGTTTGAGGACCGAAACGTATCTCTTTGACTACCATTTTCACAGCTTTTGCTTTGAGCTCTTTTTCGCGTTTCTTTTGTTGATACAAGAATTTTTGGTAATCAACAATTCGACAAACTGGTGGTTGAGCATTTGGTGAGATTTCGACCAAATCCATCTCCATTTCTTCAGCCATGCGCAATGCTTCGGCTATTGGATATACTTGCGATTCGATATTTTCGCCTACAATGCGAACTTCTTTGACACCACGTATCTCGTGATTAACACGATGTTTGTCTTCGCCCTTTTTTGTAACTTGCTTAGCTATAAGGCAGTCCTCCTAAAAATTTAGTGAATAATAATAGTTTGTTTAGTCTCTGTTTTTCGAGCGTGCAAAGTTACGATTTTTTTCTGATATACAAAAACTTTGCTGCAACTTTTTTTGAAAAAATGTGAAATGTTGTTTTTGTGGGTGATTTTTTATTGAAAAAGTTTGGTGGATTTTGAGAAAAGTATTAACTTTGCACTCGAAATAATTGTGCATTATGAATTTTGCATTGTGCATTCAAAAAAATGGTGCATTCGTCTAGTGGTCTAGGACGCTGGCCTCTCACGCCGGAAACTCGGGTTCGAACCCCGGACGCACTACTTAAATGATGAGAAATCGGTAGATTACAGTTGTGTAGTTTGCCGATTTTTTTGTTGAATGTTAATTTGAACGTGTGGTATGTTTGGATGTGAAGTTTTTTTTGTATCTTTGTAATTTGTTTTTGAAGAGTAGCAACTATTTGATTATGAATCTTGATGAATTGTTGAATCCGTCGCAGAAGGCGGCGGTTGAGTATAATGATGGTGCATCGGTGATTGTGGCGGGTGCTGGTTCGGGCAAGACGAGGGTCTTGACCTATAAGATTGCGTATTTGTTGGAGCAGGGGTTGATGTCGTATAATATTTTGGCACTGACGTTTACGAATAAGGCGGCTCGTGAGATGAGGGAGAGGATTATGAAGGTGGTGGGCCCGTCGGCGTCGCGTGGATTGTGGATGGGTACGTTCCACTCGATATTTTCGCGTATATTGCGTGCTGAGTCGGAGTTGCTTGGGTTTACTCCGCAATTTACGATATATGATACTACAGACTCTAAAGCCTTGATTAAGAGTATTGTTAAAGAGTTGCAGTTGGATGATAAGACGTATAAGGCGAGTGCGATACAGTCGAGAATTTCGAATGCGAAGAACCATTTGATTATGCCTATGGCGTATAATGCTAATTCGGCTAATTATGCTGATGATAAGCGACATAATACGCCTGAATTTGGTAGGATATATGATATGTATTGTAGGCGTTGTCGTGAGGCGAATGCGATGGATTTTGATGATTTGTTGGTTTATACGGCTTATTTGTTTAAGCAACGACCAGATGTGTTGCAACGCTATCAAGAACGATTTCAGTATATATTAGTAGATGAGTATCAGGATACTAACACCGTGCAACATTCGATAGTGATGCAGTTGGCTGCGTTGCACGGCAGAGTGTGTGTGGTGGGAGATGATGCGCAGAGTATCTATTCGTTCCGTGGGGCAGAGATTGATAATATATTGGGATTCCAGAGGTGTTTTGCGAATTGCAGATTGTTCAAACTAGAACAGAATTATCGTTCGACTCAGACGATAGTGAACGCCGCTAACTCGTTGATTGCTAAGAATAGAAATCAGATACCGAAGACGGTGTATAGTAAACTGTCGGTAGGTGAGCCGATTGAGGTTGTGTCGACATATAGCGACTTTGAGGAGGGGTATGCCGTGGCGAAAGATATTCAGTATGTGGTGAAGAATAAATTTGCGGCGTATGAGGATGTGGCGATATTGTATAGGACTAATGCACAGAGCCGAGTGTTAGAGGAGTCGTTGCGTAAGAGCGGTATACCATATAAAATATATGGAGGTTTGTCGTTCTATCAGCGTAAAGAGATAAAAGATGTGATAGCCTATTTGCGATTGATAATCAATCCGTCGGATGAGGAGGCGTTGAAGCGTGTGATAAATTATCCGGCTCGTGGAATAGGCGATACTACGCAACAAAAATTGTTGAAGGTGGTGCATGACAATCCTCGAGTGCCAGCGTTGGAGATAATTGCCGACCCATTGAAGTATGGAGTAGATGTGAAGAGTGCGGCAGCAGGTAAGTTGCAGAAATTTGCAGAGTTGATAAACTCATTCCTTGATGAGAATGAGCAGCAAGACGCATATCATGTAGCTGAAAGAGTGGTGTTTGGCTCGGGAATTATGGCAGATGTGTCGGCAGATACTTCGGTTGAAAATCTTTCGCGCAAAGAGAATATACAGGAGTTTTTGAATGCAGTGCATGAATTCTGCGACCAAAAGGTGAATAATGGTGATAACGATATTAGGTTGGTGAATTTCTTGAACGAGGTGTCGTTGATAACAGACCAAGATACAGATAAAGAGGAAGATTTGCATGCAGTTACTTTGATGACAGTGCATGCGGCGAAGGGGTTGGAATTCACCTATATATATATTGTGGGGATGGAGGAAAATTTGTTCCCAAGCATGATGGTGGAGAGTGAGCGCGACTTGGAAGAGGAGCGAAGATTGTTTTATGTGGCAATAACTCGGGCAAAAGAACGTTGTATGATTACGTATGCAAAGAGTCGATTCCGCAATGGGCAGACTCAATTCTCGAATCCAAGTAGATTCTTGCACGACATAGATAGACGATATTTGCGATTGCCGAATGATGCGTCGTTTGGAGGCGGAAGGGGGATAGTTGACCCTTATTCGATGTTTGATAATTCACAATTCACAATTCACAATTCACAATCATTTTCTTCTCGCACACATGATAGGGGTGAGGGTTTGTTTAAGAAGAAGGAGATAATTAAAACTCCTGTACCAAAACAGACGCATAAGGGGTCGTTTAAGCCAGTGAGTTCTGCATCGAAAGCTCCTGCATCGCCACAAAATGTTATGGGATTCTATGTGGGCGAGCGCGTGGAGCATAGTACATTTGGAGTGGGTAAGATATTGGAAATCACAGGTGATGGCGATAATCGTAAGGCACGGATTGATTTTGATGATTTCGGTGAAAAACAATTGTTATTGAAATATGCACGATTGAGTAAGGCATGATGAGTGAGAATAAGAAAATATTGGTTAATCATTATGCTGATGGTACATCGAGTGTGCTACGAAAGAGTGTGGTATATACCGAATTGCGTTTTTATCAGCGGAGCGATGTGCTCTATCAGTTAACAAGAATATTTTGTCAACGATTTTTGCCTAAATACGGTGATAGAACTGTGGATCAGATGATACAGGCGGCTCGTAGTACAAAGCAGAATATAGCAGAGGGTAGTAGTGATGGGCAAACTTCAATGGAGATAGAGTTGAAATTATTAGGCGTTGCGCGAGGAAGTAATAAAGAGTTGCTTGAGGATTATCAAGATTATCTGAAGATGAAGGGATTGCAAGAGTGGTTTGTTGCTAAGAATCCACGTTTTGATAGCTTGCATAAATTCTGTATTGAGCATAGTAAGTATGAGGATTATTCTGATTTATTGCCTAAGATGAATGATGAAGAGCTTGCTAATATGGCAATATGTTTGTGTCATCAGATTGATAAGGCAATGACCAAATATATCGAGAATAAGGATAGGGAGTTTACTACTGAAGGTGGTATTCGTGAACGTATGACTGCTGCTCGATTGGAGCAAAGAGCAACACAAAAAGAGATTATAGAACGGCAAGCAAAAGAGATAGAAGAATTGAAAAAAGAGATAGCTTATTTGAAGAATTTGTTATTGGTAAAATAAATTATTTGTAGGAATGTTTGGTGACTCCGGATAATCTGGATAATCCGGAAATTCCAGAGAGATAAATTGACGTTATTTGAATGAAATATAAACTATTAATATTATTGATGTTATTTGCGGCGGTGGTGTCGGCGCAGAAGGTGTATGTTAGGGGCTATGTTCTTAACGAGGAGAAGCGTGCGGTGGAGTTTGCGACAGTGCAGATAAAAGAGACAGCCACGGGAACAATTACGAACGAAAAGGGGTATTTTGAATTGTCGTTTCAAAGGCAAGATTCGATTACATTGCAATTTTCGTGTGTAGGGTATGTGGCAGCCGAAAGAAAGGTGGCGATAGGAGGCGAATTGGCTTATACTGTAGTAGTTAATTTGCAGACAGACACAGAGTTGCTTGATGAAGTGGAGGTGAAGGGGTATCAGCGTCAGACCTCGACAATGATGACACTTGATAGTGAGAGCCTTAGATTGATGCCTGATGCGTCGGGTGGAAATATTGAGAGCCTTTTGACTACGTTTGCAGGCGTGAGTTCGAATAACGAAATGAGTTCGCAATACTCGGTACGTGGAGGTAATTATGATGAAAATAGCGTGTATGTCAATGGAATAGAGGTGTATCGTCCGTTGCTTGTGAGAGCAGGACAACAAGAGGGTTTGAGTTTTATCAATCCAGATATGGTGGGCGAAGTGAACTTCTCGGCAGGTGGTTTTGATGCGAAATATGGCGACAAGATGGCTTCGGTATTGGATGTGAAATATAAGAAACCATCGAAGTTTGAAGCAAATTTGGCTGCGTCGTTGCAAGGGGTGTCGGCATACGTGGGTGCAAGCGGTAAGAATTTCACACAGATGCATGGTATTCGCTTTAAGACAATGCAAGTGTTGCTCGGAACACTTGAGACGAAAGGTGAATATAGTCCGTATTTTGTAGATTATCAGACCTATATGACATGGCAGATGTCGAAAAAGTGGGAGTTCACGTTCTTGGGAAATATATCGCAAAACTACTACAATTTCACGCCTAAAAGTCGTAGTACGTCGTTTGGTACAATATCGAATGCTAATAATTTTACGGTCTATTTCGATGGAAAAGAGCGAGATATATTTCGTACATATTTTGGTGCATTAGGATTTAATTATCGTCTAAATGATGCAGTTACCCTCGGATTTAATGCGAGTGCGTTCAATACTAACGAGCAAGAGACCTACGATATTACGGGTGAATATTGGCTTTCGGCATTGGATATGAGTGGTGGTGCGCAGGATGAGAACGAGGCTCCGACAGGGTCGTTGGGTACGGGAATGTATCACGAACATGCACGTAATAGGTTGAGTGCCACGGTGATAAATATAGGTCATTCGGGCGATTGGAAATTGTCGAATAATAGTTTGCAATGGGGGGTGAATTATCAGAGAGAAATAGTTCTCGACCGTATAAGTGAGTGGGAGAGTCGTGATTCGGCAGGATATACATTGCCTGTAAATCCTGAGCAAGTAGAGATAATTTATAACCTTTATTCGAATGTAGATTTGTATTCTAACCGCCTACAGGCTTATGTACAAGATACTTATAAGCATCATGCCGACCATGGAACATGGGCATTCACGGCAGGTGTGAGGGCGAATTATTGGACATTCAATAACGAATTTCTATTGTCGCCACGTGCAACGGTAGCATTTTTCCCTAATTGGAAAGCCGATATAAATTTCAGACTTTCGGCAGGAGTATATCATCAAGCTCCATTCTATAAAGAGTTGCGCACAGAGCAGACTGATGAGTATGGAAATAACTATGTTGCTCTGAATAAAGATATTAAGGCACAGCGGTCGTTACATGCCGTGTTTGGAATGGACTACTTTTTCCGTGCGTGGAATCGTCCGTTTAAGTTGACAATGGAGGCGTATTATAAGCCATCGGATAGAGTGATAAGTTACTATGTTGATAACGTGCGTGTGCGCTATTTGGGTCAGAATGATGCAGTTGCATATACTGCAGGCGTTGATGTCAAGTTGTTTGGTGAATTTGTGCCTGGCACTGACTCATGGATTTCGTTCTCGTGGATGCGTTCGCGCGAAGATATTCTTGATGACCATTATTCAGCATATAGCAATGTGGGAAATTATCTTGGAGAGGTTTATCCGGGTTATATTTCGCGACCAAATGAGCAGCGATATAATATTTCGTTATTTTTTCAAGACTATATACCTAATCATCCTGAGTATAAGGTACATTTGAAATTGGTGTGGTCGGACGGATTGCCATTTGGTGCGCCACATTCAGAGCGTTATCAGGCAGTATTGCGCACAAAGGCATATAATCGTGTCGATATTGGTGCGTCGCGAGGCTTTGTGCAAGGACGTGAAAAATGGATGCAAAAACTCGATCCTGTGAAGAATATTTGGCTTAGCCTTGAACTCTTTAACTTGTTTAATATCAAGAATGTAAACTCATACTATTGGGTTACAGATATTTATAATGGGCAGTATGCTGTGCCGAATTATTTGACTGGATTTATGGTCAACTTTAGGGTGTCGGTAGGGTTTTAATTAAGGAATAAGGAATAGGGAATAAGGAATAAGTCTCGTGTCTCATATCTAAACATCTAAAAATATGAAATCACTAACAAAAACATTTACCGTTGAATCAAAAGACACAGCAGCGCGTGTCGGTTCAGGCGGTTTGGAGGTACTTGCAACTCCTACAATGATTGCATGGATGGAAAATACTGCTCTCGAATTGGCAGGCAAAGATTTATCAGCCGAAGATACCACAGTAGGTATCGGACTAACAGTTCAGCACACAAAAGCCTCAAAAGTAGGCGAAGTCATCACCTGTACAGCGACCGAAGTAGCGGTTGATGGTCGCAAATTGTCGTATAAAATAGAGTGTTTTGACTCAAAAGGCAACTCAATTGGCACAGCCGATCACGACCGTTTCGTAGTCAATGCCGAAAAGTTTATGAAAAAAGTAATGGGAAGTTGAAATTTAAGAAAAATAAAAACCCTAATCGTCTAATATATAGAGATTAGGGTTTTTATTTTTTGTGATCCCGGCGGGATTCGAACCCACGACCCACAGCTTAGAAGGCTGTTGCTCTATCCAGCTGAGCTACGAGACCAACAAATCGCGTGCAAAGTTACAAATTTTTTCTGATATATCAATATATTTGTTATAAAAATTTTATTTATCTAAAAATAGTAGTGATATTCAGATTTTTTTTATTAAATTTGCATTGTAATAGATGTAAGAAAAAAGAAAATAAAAAGACATAAGAACATAAGGACATAAAAATATGATTTGAATAAATTTTGTACTTATGTTATTTTGTCTTTTTGAAAAAATAATAATATGAAAATAAAATTTTTTGGAATGATGT
>JBGVPL010000002.1:0-18933 GCA_045126975.1 Candidatus Aphodosoma sp.
CAGATAGGTCTGACAAGTACGACCTATCTGACTATTATGTTCTTATTCACTAAGAATTGTAAATTCTACCCTTCGGTTTTCTGCACGTCCTTCTGCAGTTTTATTAGATTCAATTGGTTCTTTCGAGCCTCGTCCATTCCATTCCATTCGTGATGGATCTATACCTCTATTAACCATTTCATCATATACTGCTTTAGCACGTCCTTCCGACAATTTCTTGTTGTAACGTTCCGAACCTACGTTATCGGTGTGACCCGTAATACGTATTCTCATGTTTGGATTTTGTGCTAACAATTGATACATCTCTTCAAGCGATGGTGCCGAAATATTTCTAATTGTTGTCTTGTCAGTATCAAACAACAAGTTACGCAAAATCACAACTGTATTTTTCTTGATTGGTTGTAAATCAACATACAACGTATCACTTACAACATTAAACAATGTATCATTGAAATCTATGTATCCAGGACGAGAAACAAAAAGTCCATACCTACCATTATCAATTTGCTCTTCCACAAAGCCAGTCTCTTTGTCTGTCATACCTGCAAATATTGTATCTGTATTTTCGCCTAAATTATATACTTTAACAATAGCATCCAACGGCTCTTGTGTTTCATAATCGCTAACATACAAATACAAATATGTCGGATCTGGTATATAAGTCAACTCCCTAATAACTGGTCGTCTCAATTTTCTCTTTGGCTGTGGTTTTGGTGCTTTATCTATGCCAAACAACACTGTGAATTTTGCTCCTATAACAAACGAATTAACTGCTTTTGATGCCGCCTCACTCGTATTAAACACACTACGTGGTTTTAAATTAGCAATATCTCCTGCTGGCATTGTTATTTCGTTGCCATTAACTTGCATATTATCCGAATTCAACAAAATATCTGTTGTAGTATTTTTGTTGATATTCAATACACCGTAATCAGCAAAAAGCCCTACTCTATACGATATATCTCTACGAGTTACTCCTTCGCCCATCTCTCTTGCTTTTGCAGGCATCCATTCATCTATACAAAGACCCAATTCTGCAGAGGCAATCACATCTAATCCTAATTTCAAATTACCTTTATGTTTTAATTGGAATGTCTCCAAATCATGCGTTGGCATATTCTCCAAATTATCTATCAGATGATCATCTTCCATAAATGTTGTAACATTACTCTTCGCTGAATAATTATTCATCATGCCTATACCCACTTTTGCACCAATAAGAAAATAAGCAGCATTAAACTCACCACCAAACATAATAGGTATATTCAATGCCAATCTATTTTGTTGCTCCTTGTAGTCTGTCAAATCCATATTAAACAACATTTTATGATTTGACAAATTGACATCTGAATACAAATAATCATCCGTGTAATTCTTTGGATCCAACAACGTTGCAGAGTTCAAATACATAAACTCTAATCCTCCTCTGAAATTAAAGTTAGATTTGTGTTTCATAAAATAACCAAAACCTATCATTCCTGCTCCTCCACCAGGCACAGATGTTCCATCAATTTTATGCATAAATGAAGAATAACCCGCACCTCCATAAATATCAATAAAAGATTTTACCTCTTTTGGCGCATCATTCGGTTTCTTACGTTTACGCTTTTGCGCATCAACATCCATGAACGGTACAATCAATAATACCGCCAATAACAATAATCCAATTTTTCTAATCTGTTTCATATTTCTTATTTTTTACTTTTTTTCGTTACTCATTCCACCAAAATCTTCTTAGCTTCTACTCCTTCTATCACCATTATATACAATCCCGCCTGACTTGGCATCTGTACAAAATTATTACCCTCTTCCAAATCAAATGTAGAATAAATCAATCCCGACAAACTATAGATATAACCTCGTGCTTGTTGTGGCGAACTTACTTCTACAACCTCACTTCTAAACACCAATGTTCCTATATTATTCAATACCTCTTCTGCAAACTCAGTTGGAACAATACCACAAGTCATCACCGATACTCCATCATCTTTGCGAGTCAACAACACTTGATATTCACCGCTAAAGTCCAAATCCAAACCAGTATAGTATTGCGATGAAGTAAATCCTTCCAATGGTTGTCCATTCAAAAACCATTGATAAGCCACAAATTCATAACCTCCATTATAGTCGCTGTTTTTTACGGCCAACACATCATTCCAACGTTGTGCAATCACACTATCAGGGTATAAAACAATAAACGACAATCCAACCTCAGCGTTACCACATTCCATATTATCAAATATCACAACTGCATCATAGATATCTGGACGTATTCCTTCTGGCAAATCTATAACAATATTTTCAGCTTCACTTTCAAATTCAACTTTGATATCTTCAAAACCTGCGGCTTGTGATTTTGGAGAATAACGCACACTATAACCAGAGACTTTTCCTTCCAAAACATCATAACCAATTTCGAAGAAATCATCATCCGCACATATCTCTTTTGGCCATTCATCAATTTTTATAACTAATGACTCTAAAACTTCTAAATTCAAAATATAATACAAAGAATCACAATCTAACGAACTTGGTATCGCTTTTTCATAAACGCCCGATTTATCAATCATCTCAGGTTGTCCAAGACCGACAACCCACAAAAACGGCAATTCAGCCGAACAAATTGTAGTGTCAATTCTAACTGTATCTGCAACTAATGTCTCTAATGTCAATTGCAATATGGAGTCACATCCACACCATACCGATTTCAATGTATCTGTATATACTCCTGCCTCACTATATTTTTTACCATTAAATTCCACTTCACCACCTTCGCATATATAATGATGTTCTTCTCCAAATATAGCCCCTATTGCTGGTGCTTCAATCTCAATCTCTTTAACATCTTCACAAGTATTAAACATTCCACGAATCAAAAGTGTGAAGGTATCTCCCTCATTTGGAGCTATAATACGCATCGTTGGATCTGACGATATAGTCAATCCATTTTCAAATGTCGTTCCGTTCTGACTCTTTATCTCTAAATAATAATCTTTAATAGATGCTGTTTCCGACGGAACATCAATTGTATCTATCACATTACCCTCTTTATCCATCTTCAAATCTATCATCTTACTTTGATCCAACAATTCTATGTAGTTCACACAATCTTGAGGTTTATGTGTATAATTCATGCCCACTTTTGGCACTCGTGGCCATACATTAGCATTCAACGTAAAATAACAACCGTTATCCTCTGGATATATAACATCTACCGAATATGAACTAATATTATCCTCTGGTACAATAAAGGAACGTTCTGTGCTAACTGGTGTTTTACTTGCATCTCCTTGCACATACCACAAATAATCAAAACCTGCAGGTGCATATAACGTATCAGCACGCTCAGTACAACTCATACCTTCTATTTCACCCTCTGTACAGTCTAATACAAAATATCCATACGCAAAGTGATAATCCGCCACACAGGCTGTCAATGTTATACGTATTTTCACAGTAGAACCCATGTGTTCTGCCAAATTGATACCCAATGTTGTCCAATCCAACCATTTCACTGGACATTCATGCGAAATAACTTCACCCTCTTTTGGTTGATATGTCTTCCATCCACGAGTATTTCCTTCCGACACATCACGTGCATTAAAGTCTGCCGATGCGCACGCCAATACACGCTCACGACCAATAGCTGTATTTACAATCTCTACCTTTATACTTGTTTGTTCATTCGCAGCATGATGCGACGCATATTGCAATACAGCTGCATATTTCAACAACAACACTGATTTGTCTTCTGGTATAGTATAGGTATATTCAATAACCCCCGATGGAGATCCTTGCCCTGCTATTGGTGAATCACCATGAGGTCCTTCTGTCCAGTTCCCTAAACGCACTGACGCCATCTCACCCTCTGGAACTGTCTTCAACTTATATCCAGTCAAACGATCATACTCATCTTGCATATAATGCACAGTATGAATACTATGACGACTCTCATAACCATAATCTATCGCACGATTTTGCTCCTTCGCATTAACAAATGTTCCAAAAAAACATTGAGTTGCATCATTAGTAAAATCCATATAATTCAAACAATGCTTAGCATCGTCATATACTATATAATTTGATTTTTCAACCCACATACTTGTATCATTCGCACATAACGCTCTTATTCGGAAATTATAAACTCCCTCTGGTATAGTTGTATATGGTATAGAATATTCAGTCGTTGTTATACCTTTGATTGTTGTCACTGCAGTATCTTTCAACGAACTAACTTTATTATACATTATCTCATACTCCGTTGCCTTACCTGTCCACGACAATTTTATGCCTGTCGGCTCCTTGTCAATAAGTATATTTGACGGTTTTGTAGCACACGCATTAGGCGATTTTGCTCGGTCAAATTGTATATTATCAACACAAGGACCTGGAGCATAAACATTCTTATCTCCATCTTCTTTAAATAAAAAGACCAAATAATAATATCCATCTTCAGGTGCCGTAACTTGACCTTCTACTTGTGTCCACAATGATGTTTTAAACACCTCATCTCCTTTCGAACTCACAAATTTATTATCCAACGCATATTGAGGGAATGTTCCCATCGACGTAGTCGTTGGTTTTGTTCCTTTCAAAAATGCTACACGCATCACATCCGACTCTTCATGATCCTCACCCTGTAAACGATATTCAAACATCAAATCATATTTTCCTTTCTCCAAATAAAAAGATTTGTATGCTATCACCACACTACCAGAGGTTGTAAACGAATAACCCGCTGTTGCTCCGCTATCTGCCGACACATACATTGCATGACTGCCCATACGATGCACAGCCTCTCCAACAGCAAAGGTATGTCCTACTTTTGCTCTCTTTTCAAACTTCCATCCGTATGTACCTAAGGTATCCTCTGTATTTTCAAATCCACAAAAATAGGGAAGAGGCGTATAACCGGCTTGTTGCCCATGAAGCATAACGCCCACCGACAACAAAACAAACAACAACAAAACTCTTTTAATAGTTTTCATAGATATAGATATAGATTTGTTTATTACTCTTTACTAATTACTATTTTTCTCACCACTCTCTCATCACCAACTACAAGTTCCAACAAATAAACTCCTGGTCTTTGTGGCGTACTATTCAAATAACCTTCGCCCACTACAACCTCTTCTCCCAACATCACACCAGCTACTCCCCACCATCGTGCTACACATTCTTTATATCCTTCTTCAAATACGACAATAGCTTTTTCTCCTACACCTATTCTATTCGATACAACATCAACGCCCAATGCCTCTACATTTTCTAGCGCAACTCCAACATTAAACTTCAACCCGCAACTCATAATCTCTTCCTTCTCGCCTTTTCTAACCAATCCCACTGTATAAATGTCGTTACCATTAATTTCATCTTCCTCTAAATATATGTAGGTATCATTCTTCCCTTCCATTGCCACTCCATTTCTATACCACTGTATATAATCAAATTCAAATCCTCCGTTATATTCTGTATCCAACAATGTTATCACATTACCAAACTTCTGTTCTATGGTTTTCGATGAATACAATAAATTCAATCCTATCGCATTCTCACATCTTTGCTCCACGCCATTCTCATCTTTATAATAGAATATAACTTTCATCTCATAATATCCTGGACGCAAAGGGTTCACTTCGCCTGTCTTATCGGATATCTCACTCAACTTCAAATTTATAGTACTACCCTCTGGCAATTCTCTTTTTGCTACATCCTTCAATCCTGCTGCTTTTGCGGCATCACTAAATTGTATTTCATACGACTCAAACCCAGTTTCTCCAGCACTATACTCAAACGTCAAATCCTCACCACTACACAACTCCACTCCTTCTTCAACATCCAATTCTGCAACAGTCAAAAACAATGTTATTATCGTATCACACTCACATTTATTTGATCCATCGGCCTTATTCACTGTACTATATTTTCCCGAACGAGTAAATTCTTGCCCATTAAGAATATACGACTCATTACCACACAAATATGCCGATATTGTATCTCTCTCTTTAGGTATTACTTTCAAGTCAAGATATACCGTAGAGTCACAACCGCCGAACGAAGTTCCACGATATACACGATAAAATCCCTCCTGCATGTATCTACGTCCCTCTATCTTCAACGATTTTCCTTCACATATAGTATCACATATAGTATCTACCACAGCCCCTAAACGTGGCACATTCACTGTTATTATTGTATCATCAATACACTCATCATTCGATATACCAGCCTGCAACATCACATCAAACTTACCACCACCATTCGGAAATCTATACTCAAGGCTATCTCCCTCATGTATCAAAGTCCAATTACCATTTTCTTTCAAAAACCATCTATGTGTTTCACATTTTTCACCAGTTGCTCCTCTTGCAGTAGTCACGTGACTGGTATTCTGAAATTTTATGTAATTCTCATTACAATAACGTGGAGCCCATTTAGGCGAAAATTGAGCTTTTGGCAACTTTGGCAAAAGACTCGCATCCAACTCAAAATAACATGCCGAATCTTGCGCAAACATTACTTTGCAACGATACAAAGCTGTGTCATTCTTTTCAATACCCTGCAAATTTTGAGTTTTACAAACAGTCTTGTTATCACGCACGCGATACCATCTATAATTAAACCCTATCGGTGCATAGATATTCGCCCCTGCATTCTCACCACACGACAATCCTTCGATTGTTGCCTCTTCACAGTTCAATGTATAATATGCATAACCAAAGTGTCCACCTTGCGCACAGTCATACACTGTCAATCGTATTTTGAATTTCAATGAACCATACTTAGCATATTCTGTCATATTGATACCTACAGTAGTCCACTCTTTCCACAATATAGGTGTCGCTGCATTGATTATATGCCATGTACCATCTGAATTTGGATTATTTATCAACTCTTTTGTATTTGCTACAAAGTTAGCATCACCACAACCCGATGCATCAAGCGGATTATCGTATTCATCCAACAATTCAAGCATAAACACAGGTTGCTCTACTCTGTCATGTCCTGGGTCTTCGATTACGATTGCATATTTAAGCAACAATATCATATTCGACCCAGAATCCAATTGATGTGTATAGGTTACACTTTCAAACTCACCTCCCATATTCCAGTTACCCAAACGAACCGACACCACTTCTCCCTCTGGCACCGTTGGCAATTCATTTCCAGTACGAGGGTCCATTTCACCTGGTATATAGTGTTTTGTGTGTCGCGATGCTATCGAATTATAACCATAATCCACTGCACCTAAACGAACCGAACCCGATGTTATATTTGGTGAAAATTTATCTCCAACAAACATACCACCTATCGTATGAACCCCTGTCTCACAAACCGTACCCTCTCTATCCCAATTGATAAAGTCTATACAATGCGACTCTGCGTCATACACCAATACATTATTACGTACAACCCAAACCGATGTATCGTCAGGACAACAACTACGAACAAATATATCATACACACCCTCTTCCATTCCTTTCACCACGTATGATGTCTGATTTATACCCTTCACATGATGCACTTCCGATTCTCCGTAACGTCTGTACATCAACTCATAGCCTGTCGCACCTCCATCCCAACGCACCGATATCTCCGACGACAACGCACTTGTTCTTACATTTTCTGGTTTACCACATCCTTGAGCACCAATTTGAATGTTATCTATCACTACCGATGGCAATTTTGGAGTTGTGTTGCTTGCGTCATTTTTCCACACAAAAACCAATTTATATACAGTTGTCGATTGTTGGGTAATTGTCGTTGTCGATGTCTTCCACTCTTTCGAACCACACAAAAAATCAACACCATCAAATACCAATTTTGTGTTTTTTATAAATGTTGGCTCTGTTGTAGCACTACTATTAGTCGGCATTTTCGAAGAAACCCAACAAACATACAAACCATCAGCTCCCAATTCCCCCTCACATTTCCACGTAAAACTCAAATCGTATGTCCCTTTTGGCAAAGAAATCTCTCTGTAAGCAACATTATAAATCTGATTATTCTTGTACGACAAAGTTTTTCCACCATCCGCACTTATATACAAAGCATTCTCTCCGACGAACGCTTCAGCATTCGAAACATACCATCTATTCTCTGCTTTTGTAGCATTCGGACCTGCATTCAACGTCCAACTACTATACGTTGTTGTATCTTCAAACCCCTCAAAATAAGGCAATTTCTCATGGGTTTGACCTAACATCCCTTTCACTACAAAAAACAACAAAACAACAACGCAAAAAACACTTCTACCATGCGTTGCTACTGAAAATTTTAATGACTTAAACATACTCATTAAGACTGGTTTTCGATGATAATAGAATTTAGCAGGCAAATTTAAGCAAAAATATTGATACACACAACTATTTCATATATAAATTAGTAATATTTGCAGAAAAACATGTAAATCATCATTTTTTCCCATCTTTTCCATGCATTCCGTATGAGATAAAAACTATATTAAACTCACGCTTCATCGACAAAAAAAACAAAATTTCATACTTTTCTATTTTGCACTTTGTGCATTTTTTAGTACCTTTGCAAATTCACTAAAGATTAAAGTCCAACCACTTCAATAATTTTCGCAATTCGCTACTAAAAACTCAAACATGAAACACATAACAATATTTCTATTATTGCTAATCATCTGCTTGTCTGCTTTCTCACAAGCCGACCCAGTTACGCCATCTCAAACAACAACAAATACTACAACTACCACAACTATCGAATCATCAAAAATCCCCGATTTAATCGAGTTTTTTCAATCATACACTGCCCCTAAAATTCTCACTCCTCATTCCTCATTCCCCATTCCTCACTCCTCATTCCTCACTCCTCATTCCACATTATCACTCGATTCTCTCCCTGACTCCCTATACATTGCTTGTGCCGACTATCATCCTATAACCACAAGCCAACGTATCACTTCGCAGTTCGGCATTCGTGGCGCACGTTTCCATTTTGGCATTGATATAGGTGTTCCCTATGGCGACACTATTCGTTCTCCTTTTTCAGGCTATGTTCGACTTGCCTCATATCAACGAGGTGGTTATGGGCGTTATGTTATCATCACCCACGACAACGGACTCGAATCCGTAATGGCTCATTTTTCACGCACATTAGTAAGGGAAGGGCAACAAGTCATTGCCGGACAACCCATAGGCTTAGCTGGTAGCACTGGTCGTTCTACTGGTTCGCACTTGCATCTCGAATTTCGCCTTTTCGGCAACCAATTCAATCCCGAAAAACTAATCGATTTCAATACTTTTTCTATTAATACACAAGACGATGGCTACTATTTCATGACCAAGGCCAACACCTACTCTCATCGACCACAACTCGAAGAGATGAAACGTGCAGCCTACCACCGCGTTCGTTCAGGCGAAACCCTTTCCCACATTGCCAAACGCTATGGCACCACAGTCAGCCACCTTTGCTCCCTCAACCGAATCAAACCCACATCAATCCTCCAAATAGGACAAAAAATCAGATACAGATAACATTTTTTAAACGCTAATTTCCGTTAATTATCCATTAATTTTGATAGTAAGTAATTTATGATTAATTTGCGTTAATTTGCGTTTAAAAAATATTAGCGTTAAAATATTCACATTAAAATATCATGTTTAACAAAAATACCATTTGAAAAATGTTTAATTTAGCAGTCTTAGGTGGTGGCCCTGCTGGCTACACCGCAGCCGAACGCGCTGCACAAGCCGGACTCAACGTAGTCCTTTTCGAAAAAAATGCCCTTGGTGGTACGTGTCTAAACGTTGGTTGTATCCCAACCAAAACACTCCTCTACTCTTCAAAACTCTACTACAATGCTGTAAATGGCTCAAAATATGGCGTTAAAGCAGAGGGCGTACAATTCGAATACGACAAAATCGTAGCACGCAAAAACAAAGTAGTGCGCAAACTCATCGCTGGTATCAAAGCCAAAATGACCAACAACAACGTGACTGTCATCAACGGCGAAGCTACAGTTGTCGAAAACACAAATGGCGTAGTTACTATCGCTTGTGGCGAAGAACAATACCAAGCCGAAAAACTCCTCATCTGTACAGGTTCACAAGTAGCTATCCCACCAATCCCTGGTGTTGATACTGCTGAATACTGGACATCTACCGAAGCCCTCGAAACTAAAGAGGTGCCTGAATCACTCGTAGTTATCGGCGGTGGCGTTATCGGCATCGAGTTTGCTGGACTTTTTGCTACATTTGGCACTAAAGTCACTGTCATCGAAATGGCACCAGAAATCCTCCCTGGTATCGATACAGAAATCTCTGCTATGCTCCGTGCTGAGTTGGCAAAAAAAGGCGTTGAATTCCACCTCTCATCTAAAGTACTCCACGTAGCAACAGGTTGCGTAACATATTCCGACGCTGAAGGCGAACACAAAGCCGAAGCAACTAACGTGCTCCTCTGCGTAGGTCGTAAACCAAACCTCGCAGGCACTCAAGCTCTCGGCCTCGAACCATTCCGCAATGGCATCAAAGTAGATGAACACATGCGCACATCGGCATCAAACGTATGGGCAGCAGGCGACGTTACAGCATTTTCGCTCCTTGCACACACTGCAGTGCGCGAAGCCGAAGTAGCGGTGAACGACATCGCAGGTATCGACGACACTATGCACTATCGCGCTATACCAGGTGTAATTTACACATCACCTGAAGTAGCAGGTTGCGGTGCAACAGAAGACGCATTGAAAGCCGAAGGTCGTGAGTATCACGTACACAAACTCGCTATGACCTATTCAGGTCGTTTCGTAGCCGAAAACGAAGGTGGCAATGGTATCTGCAAAATCATCACTGATGCCGAAAACCATGTAATTGGCGCACACTTCATCGGCAATCCAGCATCAGAGTTGATTTCAACAGCATGCGTAGCCATCGAAGCCGGCATGACCATCGACCAACTCAAAAAAGTAGTATTCCCACACCCAACAGTTGCTGAGATTTTCAAAGAAACCATTTGCGAATAAGCGAGTGCAAAGTTAAGCTTGCTTAAGCTTTGCCGAGCATGAGCAACATCTTGAGCGAAGCGAAAAATTTCTGAATGATAATAAGGTTGTCTAATTCGTCAAGGGGGTTGTCTAATTAGGCAACTCTTTTTTGCATAACAAAATGTATATCAATCACTTGGGCAGTTGTCTAATGGGTTGTCTAATTAGGCAAGGGGGTTGTCTAATTAATACCGCATTTATACAATAAACAACTGAATTTCATTTAGTTGCAAGGTTGCCTAATAGGTTGTCTAATTCATCTATAGGGTTGTCTAATTCAGTCAAGAATTAAAAAAAATTGGTCTATTCAAAAAAAATATGTATCTTTGCACACAAAGAAAACAAAAATTATGAAAAGAAAGACAATTAACGATTTACTTAAATACGGAGAAAGAGTAAATTTAGAATGCAAAAAAGCAGAAAATTCTTTACCAAAGTCAGTTTGGGAAACCTATTCAGCTTTTGCAAACACCAATGGAGGTTATATTTTATTGGGAATTGAAGAAAATCTTAATGCCGTAAAAGCAGAGGATAGATTTGTTATTTGTGGTGTTAAAAAAGCCGCTCAAATACAAAAGGATTTTTGGAACATAATTAATAGTGAAAAAGTTAGTTGTTGTTTATTGAAAGACGAAGATGTAAAAATTATACAGTATAATAGAGAGATAAAGTTAATATCAATTCATGTGCCACAAGCTACATATCGCAACAGACCAGTTTATATAAATGGCAACGTTTATAAAGGAACTTTTAAGAGAAATTTCGAAGGTGATTATCACTGTGAAGAAAGCGAAGTAAAAGCAATGATTCGCGATTCAAATGAAGATGGTAACGATGGTATTCTAATTGAAAACTACACATTAGAAGATATTGATATCAACACTCTTAAAAATTATCGAAATGAATTTAAGAATCATAATCCTGAGCATACATATAACCAATTAGACGATAAAGATTTTTTACGTCAATTTGGCTGTTTAGCAGTTGACCGGACAACTAGAAAAGAGAGTTTAACGTTGGCTGGCTTGTTGATGTTTGGTAAAGGGTTATCAATACGCGAAAGATTCTCTAATTTCCGAATGGACTATATTGATTTAACTAATCTTACTGAGGATATGCGATATAGCGATCGAATAACCTACGATGGTACTTGGGAAAATAATTTATATAATTTCTTTCGGCGTGTATTAACTAAGTTAACAACAGATCTTAAAAAACCTTTTGTTTTGGAAGGTACTCAGCGAAAAGACGATACATCTGCACACAAAGCAATACGCGAAGCACTGACAAATAGTATAATTCATGCCGATTTCTTTTTGTCAGGCAGTGTACTTAGAATCGAAAAGTACGATAATTATTTCTGTTTTAGAAATCCTGGCACATTGAAACTTCCTATATTTCAGATATATGAAGGAGGTAGTTCTAAGTCTCGTAATCCTCACATACAAAATTTATTGCGTATGATTGGTTTTGGAGAGAATCTTGGTTCTGGTTTCCCTACAATTCTAGATGCATGTAAAAAAGAACAATGGCGCAAACCTGACCTTGATGAAAATACCGACCTTAAAGAAGTTTCTCTGAAATTATGGATGCTATCTATGTATCCTACAGAAATTACAGATTATTTACGTGAACTTTTAGGACCATTATTTGAAAATCTATCTACAGAAGATATTGATGTTCTTTCTATAGCATACGTAGAGAAAGAAATTTCAAATCAAAGATTACAAACTTTATTAGAAAAAAATTCATTAGAGATTGCCAAAATAATAAAACCTCTTACTGATGTTGAATTATTGCTATCCGAAAACAAAGGGCGGTGGACAACATACAAACTAAATAAAGATTTTCAAAATAATATAACAGAATTAGTCGATAATGAATCTACTTTGCTTTCTATTTTTTCTCTTATTAAAGAAAATCCTTATATAACAAGAAAAGAAATTTCAGAGCAATTAAATATTTCAGTTACAACAGTACAAAAATATATCAACCAATTGAAATTCAATAATCAAATTAAGAGAGATGGACCAGTAACAAGAGGTGGTTACTGGATAATTTTACAAGCAAAATAGACCAAAGGTTGTCTAATTCGTTAAGGGGGTTGTCTAATTAGGCAACCCTTTTTTGCATAACAAAATGTATATCAACCACTTGAACAGTTGTCTAATGGGTTGTCTAATTAGCTCAGGGGGTTGTCTAATTAAGGTTGTGTTTGTTCGTTAAATTGTTGAATTTTATTTAGTTATATGGTTATCTAATGGGTTGTCTAATTAGGTAAGAGGTTGTCTAATTCATCTATAGCCTTCTTGTAGGGACGCTCGACCCGAGCGTCCACAAACAAAGTTAAAAACAGGGAATAAGGAATAGAGAACAAGAAACAATGGCAACCCGATATTGTCCCCCTGTCTTAGGAGGAATAAGAACAAAAAAACACCTCTTGCTTATTTTTAAAAAAAGTTGTAACTTTGCACCTGATTTATTTTACCCTATCTGTATATAAATCACAACCCTTTGTATTAACAACTTAACACAATAAAACAATGAAAAAACTTACACTTTTTCTTCTAACTCTTATTATTTCTTGCTCGGCGTGGGGAGCAACAAAAACTATTTATTGTAAAAATGCTCAAGGTTGGTGGAAAGCCGATGACGCTGCTGTAGCTGCTTATGCTTGGGGCAATGGAACAAATGCAAGTTGGCCTGGCGTTCGTATGACAAAAGTAGATGGAGAAAGTGATTTATGGAGTATAGAACTTGATACAAAATATACAAGCATTATTTTTACTCGTGTTAATGGTTCAGGTTCAATTGCTGATTGGGGTGCGAAGACTAAAGATTTGACTATTCCAACTGATGGTAAAAATCTTTATACAATCTCAAGTTCTTCTGCAGTTTGGGGTGATCCTGGTGTTAAAGGCTCTTGGTCAACCTATACACCACCAACTGTTTCTTTTAAAAATCTTCAAGACACTTACTATGTAGGTGAGACTTACACTTTTGCAGAAACACATGCAGGACTTGGCAATGGCGCAGTAACAATAACATATTCTGTTTCTTATAACGGAGGCGACTCACAACAAACTTCAGGTACCTATACTTTTGAAAAAGCTGGATCATACACTTTTACAGTGAAAGCAATAGGATCAAAAACAGCAAAAGCATCTAAAACCGTTACTGTTTTGGAAGCAAAATCTGTTTCATTCAACAACATAGAAAACATATACTATATTGGTGAAACATATATTTTTAGTGCTACAGCTCATGGGTTAACAGATCCTATAACATACACATACACTGTTAATAATAATCCTATAACAGAAGCAAGTTACACTTTTAATGAACTTGGGGAATACACAATTAAGGTAACAGCAACAGCTACAAATGGTACAGCAACAGCAACACATACTGTTAATGTTGTTGAACCAACTATAATATATTTCAAGCCAAACTCTAATTGGACTACAGATAATGCCATTTTTGCAGTTAATTTTGCAGAGGAAAGAGTTAATTTAACAGACGAGAATACGGATGGTATATATGAATGTGTTTTGCCAAAAGAAGCAACAGCAGAAACTAAATTTGTATTTCATCGCATAAATCCAAATGATCCAGAGATTTCTTGGAATCAAACAAACGAACTAACATATGATGGTTCAGATAAAAATATATATGTTATCGCTGATGGAGAATGGAATAATTGTTTGGGTTATTGGATGAATGCAAATGGAGATTATACACTTGACACATCTTCAAATTTATATGTTAGGGGCAATTTTAATGAATGGGGGACCACAGATAAAATAGAATTTGATATACATGCAGGAGAAAATGGACGTTTTTCTTTTAGCACTAAGCTTGACAAAGGCCCATACGAATTCAAAATAGCTACAGAATCATGGAGTAATGAAATGAATAGCGATAATATAGGAGAGGGAGATATAATCCTATCGGGGGCTGGTAATATAAAATTTACACTTGACGAAAGATCTGCAATTACTTTTTCTATACTAAATGGTACGGTTTGCTTAGATTACACAAAACAAACTATTGACAATCAAACAAATCTTGATTATGCTAAATACGGCAAACTCACATACCAACTCCCTATGCCTGACAACCAATGGTATTGGATTTCGTTGCCTTTCGATGTAAATGTGGCTGAGATCACTGTTGATGGCGCAACAAATGGTAAAACTTCATCTGCTGCTCTTGTTATTACAGAGTACAACGCTACTAAGCGTGCTAATGGCGAAAATGGTTGGACTGAAACAACTTCCACAACTCTTTCTGCCAACAAAGGTTACGTTATGGGTCCTACCGATGGCGCATACAATGCAAACATGGTAGTTAACTTCCCTTCTGCAGCTACAACAAACAATGTTAATAGTTCTGCAAACAAAACCTTGACAGACACTGGTGGCGATGCTCAAAATGCTAACTGGTACATCATCGGTACTGGTCTTTACCACCAAGGTTCACTCTCTAATATCAACTATGTGGCTATGCCTGCAAAAAATGATAAAGGTGAAGATCCTTATGAATATAAATACATAAGTTCAGGAAACGAACTATTTACAGAAAAAATCGGCGCTAACTCTTTCGATCCTTTCACTGCTTTCTTCGTACAATATGGTGGCGAATATTCAGCTACTGCCGAAACTACAAAATCTGCAGCTCTTGCTCCAGTGGCTCGTGCTAAAGCTAAAGAACAAGAACAAATCTACCTTATCAATATGAACGAGGCTCACACTGTAGTTATCCTCAATGCCGAAGGATCTGAAGGCTACACTGCTGGCGAAGACTTCCTCGAAATGAACGCAAGCAACCACAGCAATTTGATCTACTCGTTCGATGGCTCTGATGCTCTCGCATTCAACCACCGCGCTACTGAAGCTCAATCTATCGCCCTCGGCGGTTATGTGGCTACTGCTGGCGAACAAACTATCTCGCTCAAAGGTTACAACGATAACGTGGAATCGGTTACTCTCATCGACAACACTACAGGCGAAACTGCCGACCTCCTCGCTGGCAACTACACTTTTACTGCCGAAGTTGGCTCACTCGATGGTCGCTTCACAGTGGTATTCGGTGCACAAAAAGCAGGTAACACTACAGTTGATTGCTACAACTCTACAGCTAACCAACTCATTGCATACGGTTCGGCTAACGCATGCACAGTGAGCGGTCTTACTACTGGCGAAGCAGTCGTAGTATATAACGCAATGGGACAATTAGTATTCGCTACTATCGCAGACAGCGAAACAATCACCCTCCCTACCCTCCCAACAGGCAACTACCTCATCCTCCACAACGGAACAACAAATAAAACACTTCTTAAATAGTGAGGAATGAGGAGTTAACCCCTCACCCCTTCGGGGACCTCCCCTAAAACAGGGGAGGAATAAAGAGTAAAGAGCAGAAAACTCTAATCTCTAAACTTTTATTCTATGATATAAAAAAGGCGCAAACAATTTAGTTTTGCGTCTTTTTTTATATTGTTTTTATTTATTATCCAATAAAACATTAACCACAGCTACCCGATAGTAAATCGTAATATATAGAAATAAGACGGACGTTGAAAACGTCCAATGTGAGTAACTGCGGGTACCCGACGAAGGAGGACACCTGCAGATAAACGAACATACCCCCTCCCCCCACGACCCTGAAAGCTCTCTCAAGCCCTATCGCATAATCTTTCAAAATCTCACCCCAAAAAATTTGCACAAACGAAACTTTTTGTTTAACTTTGCAGTCGAATTAAAAACAATAACGAAACTAAAAATAATAAACAAAAAAGATTTGATTAACCCTATTCCTTACTCCTTGTTCCCTGTTCCTTATTCCCTATTCCCTATAATTAACCCCTCCGTCCTGCGGACACCTCCCCTAAAACAGGGGAGGAATATAAGAACCATCAAACTATGTATAATGCGTATAAATTGAGTATCCCGATATTGTCCCCCTGTCTTAGGGGGACGAGCCGAAGGCGGAGGGGGTTAAAACCCTGTTCCCTGTTCCTTGTTCCTTGTTCCTTATTCCCTATTCCCTAACCTTTACCCTCTTATGAAAGCAATGTACAAATGCGAGTTAGCTCGCGCAGCTGGTGTATCAACCACCACCTTCAAACGTTGGATCTCGAAACACGAGGCCGAACTCGAACGCTTAGGTAATGCCCCTAAAGCCAAAATCATCAACCCCGCAGGCGTAGAATATCTATGTCGCACCTTTGTGATAGAAATTGAATAATACCTCATTTCTAACACCAAATTCAAACTTATTCCGCCAAATCCCCCGCATTTCCCCAAAAACCAAATTCAACATTTTTAGATGTCGTAACTTTGCACTCGCAAAACAAAATCTATTATTAACCATCTAAAAATGTTGAATTTTATGATTATTCTCACAGCAGGTCACACTGGACCAAACACCGGTGCCATAGGCACAGTAATCAACCACTACGGCCGCCTCGACGAAGGCACAGAAACCATCCGTCTTCGCAATCGAGTAGCCGAAATTCTATCCGAACAATGGGGTATCGTCGTACTTCTCGACCGCGATAACGAACGTCTCGGACTCCTCACCGAACGCATCAATCATCTCGCATCACCTACTGACATCTGCCTCGACATCCACCTCAATTCCCATTCAAACCACACTGCCAATGGAACCGAAGTTATCATCGCCGATGATGCCACCAACTTCGAAATCACTATCGCAGTGCGCCTCCTCAACGCCACAGCACATGCCTTGCAAACCAACATTCGTGGCATAAAATCCGAAAATCAAACACCTCACAAACGTCTTGCAATGCTTCACCTCAATTGCCAAAACATTGTACTCGAAGTGTGCTTCTGCACCAATCCCAACGATGGCAAACAATACATTACACATTTCGAACAACTCGCCCAAGCCATCGCCCGCACTCTTGCCGAGAACATCGTAATTAAGGAATAGGGAATAAGGAACAGGGAGTAAGGAATATTCCTCTCCTATCTTAGGGGAACCGACGCTCGAAGCAAGAGCAGAAGGCAAATTTATTTGCATTATGCCTTGCAAGGAGGAGGAAGACGAAGTCAAAGTGTCCGCAGGACAGAGAGGTTAAAAAATTATGAATTATGAACCATAAATTAAAAAAGTTTTGCATTCTAAGTTGCACACTAATTAGTTGCACCACACAAAAAAACACCACAAATCACATCACTCACCAACGTGATTCAATCCACATCGAGCAGCTCACACCACACCTGATTCCTCCTGATAGCAGCACCATCAACGCCCTTTTGCGCTGCGACTCACTCGGACAAGTATATATCTCACAAATCAACCTGCTCAGTGAACACAACAACACTTTATCGTTTCAACTTGACTCGCTTGGCAACCTCCGACAAACCATAATCCACCACCACGACACACTTTGGTTGTTAAACAGCGACACAAAAATCACAGAAAAAACCGATTTTCTCACCGAAACTCGCCAAATAGAGTACAAAACACCATCTTTTATTAAAAAAATCATTACAGTAGAAACCATAATTCTTGCAATAATCTTGCTCTTATATCTCGCCAAAAAACGAATTAAACGATAAAAAACAACACTATTCACACAAAAACCACCAAAAACACCAAAAACCGCCACCACCCCTCTTACGAAGTTGTAACTTTGCATCGTCAAAAACAAACAAGCGCGCTAAACATTTTTTGACAACTACAAACAAAATCTCCCCAATATTGTCCCCCTGTCTTAGGGGGACGAGCGAAGCGGAGGGGGTTAACAAACAAAATTATTAACCATAAAAAAAACCAAAAAACTATGAAAATTGATGCAATTTCTTTGATTGACGGAATGTCAGGTAAACTCAACAAACGCGAAAAAGTAGTCTTCATCAAACGCTACTGCAACATTCTTTAATTTTAAGTAG
>JBGVPL010000003.1:0-36123 GCA_045126975.1 Candidatus Aphodosoma sp.
CATTCAAACGTATCCGCAAAAACGCACGTAATGGTCTTGCTGTAGTAACAGTAGAGCGTGATGCCTGTGGTGGTTGCTTCAACAAAATTCCACCTCAACGTCAACTTGACATTCGTATGCGTAAAAAAATTATCGTTTGTGAATTTTGTGGTCGTATTTTGGTTGACACAAATATCAACGAAGAGTCAGCATTATAATAAAAGAAGAAAACTCTATTTATCATAATTAAAATAGATTATTGTTTTAAGACTATCCTTATAGGGTAGTCTTTTTTTTTGTGTTATATCAACAATTGTAAAATTTTATTATTATACAAATGTAAATGTAGCTACCATATTTTATTTTACAAATGTAATATTTTATAGTTTTACAATTCAAAACTATGATAGAATAGAGTAGTAGCGGTAGAGTATATTACTTTGTTTTACATTTGTATAATACGGTAAATAATTCTAATTAACACTATATATTTTAGTTGTATATAAATACTATAAATCAGTAAATTATAAATAAAATTTAATTATTTTGTTTAAATTTACTATGTGTGGTTTTTATAAATTAGGAGCTTTTTGTGTTTTTGTATGTTTTTAGATGTATAACTTATTGATTTCTTAATATATTAACTATTACAATATAAACTTATACTTTTGATATTTAGTAAGTATTTATACGTTTGTAATATAGTATTTTAGTTTTGTGGGATTTGATTTACATGTAATTTGTAAATTACAAATGTAAATTTAATATTGTAAAATATTTTTCCATTTTAGTTTTGTAGATTCAAAAAAATGTTATACATTTGTAATCTAAAATTTACATTTATATTCTAACTAAATATTTGTTTGTTTTTCAAAAATATTATGGTAAATAGAATTTTTACATTTATAGAATCACAACAACTTACACCGACAGAATTTGCCGACAAGATTGGCGTTAGTCGTGCATCTATATCGAGTATAAAAACAGGTCGTACACAACCAACTCTATCACTTGTTGAAAAAATTAAACAACATTATCCAGATATTGATATTGAATGGTTGATTTTTGGGAAAGGTAATGCTCCTGTCGTAAATAATGAACAACAAGATGAAACTTCTATCTCTCCAGATGAATTGAAGCAGGAAATTGAGGAGGAAGTTGTGGGTGATTCATCGAATAATAATACAGCTAATAAATATCAGGCTGTTTATATAGCGGAAACTCCAAGAAAAACGGAAGAGAAACAACCTGAATTAAACACTCTAAATCACTTAGTGACTGAAACGAAGCGAAGTGTAAAAAAGGTAATTTTGCTTTATGATGATGGTTTGTTTGAAGAATTTAATAAGTAATTCTAATTGTAAAAATATAAAAACCTCTTAAAATGGCTCTAAATGCAAAATAGAGCCATTTTTTATTTTTATACGCTATAAAATTAAATTTAAGAAAAATAAAATGCGCTTAAATCGCCTTAAAATTGAAATTAGACGTATTTATATTTTATTTACAAGTAAAATGTTTTGAAAATCAAAAGTTTAGTAGATGTAAAAAATAACAATCAAAATTTGCCTATTTCGATAAATTTTTGTAACTTTATAAAGTTTTTGGGCTTAGTAAAATTTGCCTTATATACAGACATTTTTAAACTAATTTTATGATAGAAAGAGACGAAAGAATCATTCCGATTAATGTCGAAGAACAGATGCGACAAGCCTATATCGACTATTCGATGTCGGTTATTGTATCTCGTGCTTTGCCTGATGTTCGCGATGGTTTCAAACCTGTTCATCGCCGTGTATTGTATGGTATGAACGAGCTTGGAAATACATCCGATAAACCATACAAAAAATCTGCTCGTATAGTTGGTGAGGTTATGGGTAAATATCACCCACATGGTGACTCATCAATTTATATGACACTTGTGCGTATGGCTCAAACCTGGTCATTGCGCTATCCACTTGTTGACCCACAAGGTAACTTTGGTTCGGTCGATGGTGATGGTCCTGCAGCTATGCGTTATACTGAGGCTCGTTTGCAAAAAATTGCAGAAGAGATGCTCAAAGATATCGAAAAAGACACAGTAGATTTTACTCCTAACTTCGATGAAACAACCAAAGAACCAGTAGTACTTCCTACTCGTTTACCTAACCTTTTAGTTAATGGTTCGTCGGGTATCGCTGTTGGTATGGCTACGAATATGGCACCACACAATCTTTCGGAAGTGGTAGATGCTACTGTAGCTTATATCAACAATCCTGAAATTGAGATTGCAGATTTAATGCAATATATCAAAGCTCCTGATTTCCCTACCGGTGGTCAAATATATGGTTATGCTGGCGTAAAAGAGGCTTTTGAAACAGGTCGTGGACGTATCGTTATTCGTGCTAAATACGATATTGAAAACAACGAAAAAGGCAACGATAAAATCATTATCTCTGAGATACCTTATATGGTGAATAAATCAGAGTTGATTAAAAATATCGCCGACCTCGCTATTGAGAAAAAAGTTGAGGGTATTGCCAATGTAAACGACGAATCGGACCGTCAAGGTATGCGTATCGTTGTTGATGTAAAACGCGATGCTAACCCTCAAGTTGTTATCAACAAACTTTTCAAATATACAGCTCTTCAATCTTCATTTAGCGTAAATAACATCGCTCTTGTAAAAGGTCGTCCTATGACGCTTAATCTTAAAGACCTTATACATCACTTTGTTGACCACCGTCATGAAGTTGTTACTCGTCGTACTCGTTTCGAACTTCGCAAAGCAGAAGAGCGTGCTGAATTACTCGAGGGTTGTATGATTATTCTTGATAATCTTGATGAAGCAATTCAAATTATTCGTGATTCTAAAACTCCAGAAGAGGCTAAATCACGTTTGATGGAACGCTTCAATTTGTCAGAACGTCAAGCAGCTTATATCGTTGAAATGCGTCTTCGTCAACTTACAGGTATGGAACAAGACAAACTTCGTCTTGAATATGAAGAGTTGTTGAAACGTATCGAAGATTTGAAAGATATTCTTGCTCGCGTTGAACGTCGTATGGAGATTATCCAAAACGAACTCATCGAACTTAAAGATAAATATGGCGATGAACGTCGCACTGAAATTATCTATGCAAGCGAAGAGTTTAACCCAGAAGACTTCTATGCTGATGATGAGATGATTATCACAATTTCTCACCTTGGTTATATTAAACGCACACCTCTTGCAGAGTTTCGTGCGCAAAACCGTGGCGGAGTAGGTTCGAAGGGTAGTAGTTCTCGTGAAGAAGACTTTATTGAGCATATCTATTCGGCATCAATGCACTCGACAATGATGTTCTTTACTCAAAAAGGACGTTGCTATTGGCTCAAAGTTTATCAAATACCAGAAGGTAACAAAATGAGCAAAGGTCGTGCTATACAAAATGTGTTGAATATTGATTCTGACGATAAAGTAACAGCATTTGTTCATGTTAAACAATTGCAAGACCCTGAATTTAATCAATCACACTTCCTTGTATTCTGTACAAAACAGGGTGTCATCAAGAAAACATCACTCGAAGCATATTCTCGTCCTCGTCAAAATGGTGTTAACGCAATTACTATACGCGAAGATGATAAAGTAATAGAGGTACTTCTTACTGGTGGTAATGACGAAATACTTATGGCAAACCGTAATGGTCGTGCTATTCGTTTCAATGAACAAAAAGTTCGTGAAATGGGACGCCCTGCAACTGGTGTGCGCGGTATGACTCTTGATGAAGATGATCCAACTGACGAAATCATAGGTATGATTAATGTTTCTCCTGATTCTAAAGATAATATTCTTGTTGTCAGTGAATTGGGTTATGGTAAACGTTCTGACCTTGATGATTATCGTATTACCAACCGTGGTGGTAAGGGTGTGAAAACAATCAATATCACAGAAAAAACAGGTAAACTTGTTGCTATTAAAAATGTGAATGACGACAATGACCTTATGATTATTAATAAGTCAGGTGTTACATTGCGTACTCATGTTTCAAGTCTTAGTGTTATTGGTCGTGCAGCACAAGGTGTTCGACTTATCGACCTTGGTAAACGTAATGACGAAATAGCATCTGTATGTAAAGTAGCAACAGTTATCGAAGAAGATATTGAAACTCAAGAAGTAGAAGAGGGTATTAAACCTGAAGCGACTTCTGAAGTCCAAGAAACAAATGAACAATAAAACAACAATTAAATAGGTAATAATTATGAAAAAATTATTTTTAGTAATGGCATTTGCCTTAGCAATAGTTGCTACAGGTTTTGCACAAAAAGCTAATGTAAATAAAGCTAAAAACAAAGCTTTAGCAGTTGAAGCTCCTGATTTTCAAGGTGCAAAAGATGACATCGAAGCAGCCTTGGTAAACGATGAAACTAAAGACCTCGCAAATACTTGGTATGTAGCAGGTTTGGTTTATGAAAAAGCAGCTGATGCTGAGTTTATTTTGACTCAAACAGGTAGTGGTGATGCTATCAAAATGGGTGAAGATGCATTGAAAGCATATAAATATTATTTGAAAGCTAATGAATTAGACCAACTTCCTGATGCAAAAGGTAAAGTTAAACCTAAATTTACTAAAAAAATTGCAGCTTCTATGCTCAATATCTATAACAAATATATTTTAGTAAATTATGGTGTGGAAAAATATAGTGCTCAAGAATGGGCGGAAGCTCTTAATGCTTTTGAAACTCATACAGCAATTCTTGATCTTCCAATGCTTGCTGCAGAGAAAAATGTACCTGTAAAAGATACAACTTACTATCAATTCAAATATTACGCAGCTACATGTGCTTGGGCTGGTGAAATGAACGATAAAGCTATCGCTATGTTCGAAGAAATCAAAGATAAAGAATATAACGAAAATGGTATTTATCAAGCACTTTGCCAACTTTATCTTGATACAAAAGATACTGTAAACTACATTTCTACATTGGAAAAAGGTCTTGCTAAATTCCCTAATGAATTCTATTATCTTGGCAATTTGATTAACCACTATGTATTTGGTGGTCAACCACAAAAAGCAACTGAATTGCTTGATAAAGCTATTGCTAATGATCCTAATAACGCTCAACTTTATAGTGTTCGCGGTTCAATGCTCGAAGTTCTTGAAGATATTGATGGTGCAATGGCTAACTTCGATAAAGCTATAGAACTTAAACCAGATTTTAAAGATGCTTGGTTGGGTAAAGCTCGTTTGATTTACAATAAAGCATTCAAAATGGAACAAAAAGCTCTTGAAATTCGTGATTTCAAACTTTCTGACCAAGAAGTAGCAAAAGCTCTTGAAGTATATAAAGAATCAATTCCTTTCTTTGAAAAAGTTATAGAACTTGATTCTGAAGATTATGAAACAATGAAAACTCTTCGTGGTTTGTTCTACAAACTTACAAACTCAGATCCATCATATCAAACTAAATATGATGAAATCAATAAAAAAATGTTGGGTTACTAATTCATAGATATAATCCATACCAAAAGTAGAGACGCAATATTTTGCGTCTCTTTTATTTTATAGCACAACCCGCTACATCATATAATGAAATAAACCTAATGTTAATAATAGTGTATTTTAATAATTGTTATTTATCATAATGTTAATTATAATAATTTGATAGTTGTTATATATACGTGTAGTTTTAGATTAATATTTAATGTATGTTTATAAATTTTAAATTGTAATTTCAAAAAAAAAGAGACGCAAAATATTGCGTCTCTACTTATATTTTAAAGAAATAAACTTTTATTTGAACAAAGGTGTTGGATATTCTCCGTCATTTACTAATGACTGAAGTTTTTCAACAACGCCATCACGGTCGTCAGCGTATGTTACACCAAACCATTTAGATGTTGTATCGAGAACTTTAACCTTAGCTGTTCCATTATTTATAAGGTGGTTAACCATTGTAGGAATATAGAATTCTGATTTCAGCTCTTGACCAAATTCTTTCAAGAAATTAATGAAATATTCTTCTGAATATTTGAAATAATCAGGTGTGAAACCCCATATATTCATAGAAACTGGTGTATTCGCATCCAATTCTTGTTTATTTCCATTTTCATCTTCGAAAACAATTTTATCACCTTCACAACCAATACCTGTGCGTTCAACGACTGTTGTAAGATAATTTTCCGAATTTGTAGTACATACACCACGATTTACTGTACCACTTTCGCTAAGTGTATTACCTACACGATACCCTACCATACAATAATCATTTTTCTTACCTGTCATTTCAGTTAAAGCACGACCAAGTACAGCAAATCCATCACGACCATAGAAGTCATCTGCATTAATCACGGCAAATGGTTCATTTATAAATTCCTTACCCATTAATACTGCATGATTAGTACCCCATGGTTTTGTACGACCTTCAGGACATGTAAAACCTGCAGGCAATGCATTAAGGTCTTGAAAACAGAGTTCTACCTTAATATGATTTTCGTATTTTGAAAGCACTTTTTGTTTGAAATCCTCTTCAAAATCATGGCGAATAACAAATACTATTTTGCCAAATCCAGCGCGAATAGCATCGAATACTGAATAGTCCATGATTGTTTCACCAGAAGGACCTACACCATCAAGTTGTTTTAATCCTCCATAACGACTACCCATTCCAGCTGCTAATATAAATAATGTTGGTTTCATTTTTAGATATTTATACATTAAACACGAGATATGAGATAATATCTTATTTTGCGATGCAAAATTACAAAAAATATTTGACATTTTCAATTATATTCCTTATTTTTGTAAAAGAAATAAATTGCATTATGAAACGTTTATTTATATTTAGTTTATTGCTTATTATACAGATAATTACACTATATGCTCAGCCTATGAAAATAATGACCTACAACGTAGAAAATCTGTTTGACACTCAACACGATTCACTTAAAAATGATACTGAATTTCTACCTAACTCTGAATTACATTGGACAAATAAGCGTTTTTATGCCAAACTACATGAAGTAATGCAAGTTATTGTTGGTGTAGGTAATGAAGAATTACCTTTACTTGTCGGTCTATGTGAAGTCGAAAATGATTTCGTATTGAAAACTATGACTAAATTCGATCCTTACGACCAATTAGGCTACGACTATGTTCATTACGAAAGTCCCGATGCTCGTGGCATTGATGTTGCTCTACTCTATCAAAAAGATAAATTTACACCTCTTGCATCTCGTCCTATCCCTGTACATTTACCCAATGGTCAACGCGGTAGGGATTTATTATATACTTGCGGAGCACTCACAGACTCTACTCTTTTACACGTAATTCAAGTACATTTTCCTTCTCGCAGAGAAGGCGCGTTAGCATCAGAACCAAATCGTATAGCAGCTGCTACAGCCGTACGACAAGTCGTTGATTTAGTGCAAACACTTGACCCTCAAGCTGCAATAATCATTATGGGTGATTTCAACGACAACCCGTCGGACAAAGTACCAAGCTCTACCCTCGCTGCATTGCCTTATACTGCTATTTCATTCGAAAACACACAACTCTACAATCTCTGTTGGGATGGCACTAAATTCGAAAACGAAAAAATTGGTTCTTATTTTCATGATGGCGAATGGGATATGCTCGATCAAATTATTGTCAGTGGCGCACTCCTTAATGGGAATCTTTCAGTAAGAGCAATGCCAGAGGCTGAAATTTATCATCCTAAATGGATATCTAAGCGAGATAAACGCACAGGTGAAATGATACCTCGTCGCACATACGTCGGACCGTTTTACCAAGGAGGCGTAAGCGACCATTTTCCTGTATTTATGGAATTATTTTTCAAAAACGATTTATAAGACGATTGTATGTCTTAATACTCAAATAGTTTTGTTATTTTAAATTTCAATGCTTTGCGTTTTAAGCATTTTAATATATTTAAAGAGGCTGAGCCAAAATATCATTTTGACACAGCCTCATTTTTTATATAAGTTATAAAATTATAAATTTTAATATTGAAATTTATCGACTTTATAGTTATTCTACCAAATAGATACACGATTTTCAGGTGCGAGATAAAGGGCATCGTTTTCTGTAATACCAAATGCTTCATACCAAGCTGCAATGTGAGGAAGTGCACCATTTACACGCCATTTACCAAGTGAATGTACGTCAGTGAGTGTACGACGAACAATTTCTTCTGGACGAATGTTACCTGCCCATACATTTGCGTATGCCAAGAAGAAACGTTGTTCTGGTGTAAAACCATCTTTCACTGGAAGTGGATTATCTTTAGTTGCATTTTTGAATGCATGGAATGCTACTTGAAGACCTCCATGATCGGCGATGTTTTCACCAAGCGACATTGCACCATTAGCATACATTGTTTCATTTACTTTAATGCCATTGAAGTATTCTTCCATTACTTTTGTACGTTCTTGGAAACGAGCTTTGTCCTCTTCAGTCCACCAGTTAGCATAGTTACCATCTTTATCGAAATTAGAACCCATATCATCAAAACCATGAGTTACTTCATGAGCGATAACAACACCAATTGCACCATAATTGAATGCATCATCAGCAGTCATATCAAAGAATGGATATTGAAGGATACCTGCAGGGAAGCAGATTTCGTTGGTTGTTGGATTGTAGTATGCGTTAACTGTTTGAGGAGTCATATACCACTCATCTTTATCAACTGGTTTAGAAAGTTTAGCCATTGAGCGAGCAGTGTTGAATTTAGATACACGTTTAACCAATGTCCAATATGAATCAGTTGGATTGATTTCAAGAGCTGTATAGTCTTCCCATTTATTAGGATAACCTACTTTAACATAGAATGTTGAAAGTTTTTCATGAGCTTTAGCTTTTGTTTCATCGCTCATCCATTCGAGATTGTCGATACGCTCACCGTATGCTTTTAAGAGGTTAGCACAAAGTGTTTCCATACGAGCTTTAGCGTCAGCATTAAAATATTTTTCACAATAAAGTTTACCTACAGCCATACCAAGTGAACCATCAACTACAGAAACAGCACGTTTCCAACGTGGTGATTGTTCTTGACGACCAGAAATAACTTTACCATGGAAATTAAATTTCTCTTCAGAGAACTCATCGCTCATATATGAAGCAGCTCCCGAAAGCACATGGAATTGCATATAGTAACGAAGGTCTTCAATATGAGCTGTATTCATAATTTCGATGGCTTTACGAACAGGTTCTTCTTGTGAAATACTGATTTCTTTCACTTCAGGGCAACCGAGTGTAGCAAAATAAGTATCCCAACAGAATCCAGGGAATGATGCTTTTAACGAATCTACTGTATAAAGGTGGTAATTAGCTTGCGAATCACGAAGTTTCACTTGTGAAAAGTGAGCTAAAGCCAATTGACGTTCAATGTTCATAATAGCTTGAGAAGCTCTACTAGCTTCAATAGTAGAAAAACCTACAAGTTTAAACATTTTTTGAATATGATTGAGATATTCACCTTGAATTTCAACCATTTTCTCATCTGATTCAAAATAATAATCACGATTGCCCATACCAAGACCAGCTTGATATGTTTGCATAAGATTACGTTTTGCATCCATAATGTCGGCATCAACATAAACTTGGAAGAAAAGATTATAAAGGTCTTCTCCCATAAGTTCAGCAATACCTTTTACGTCAGAAATTTGTGCCACACGTTCAAGTTCAGCTTTTACAGGTTCAAAACCTTCAGCATTAAGACGTGCTGTATCCATAGCAACATTGTAGAAGTCTCCAATTTTTTGAGCTTCTGTACCTGCCTCATGTTTTCCTGCGGCAATTTCTTGAATAAGGTCATTAAGTCGAGCAATATTGTCTTGACCAAGTTTATCAAACGAGCCAAAACGAGCATACTCGTCAGTCAATGGATTTAGTTTCATCCAACCACCACAAGCATACTGATAGAAATCAGCTCCTTTGTCGGCTGTAGTGTCGAGGTTTTCGGCACGTATACCAGCTGTCAATTCTTTAGGAGAATTGGCACAACCTGCAGCTAAAAATGCAGCAGCAAGCATAGGAAAAAATAATTTTTTCATAGTTAAAATTTAATTTTTAAAATATAAGTAAAATTGAGAAATAATAATATTTTTTATTATTCTTATAAACGTCATCACACAATCATATTAAGTCCAGAAGGAATAATTTCAGCAGTATATGGTCCGTGTCCATCGATTAATATTCCATCAGTTTCAATTAAGAGAGATTGATGACTTTTAATTTTGAAACGTTTAGTAGTTTTCATTGTACATGCATAATGTTTCCACAATTCACCACGTAAAAGAAATCCTACAATTGTAGATAATATTTTAAGTGTAAGACGTGGTACTACATTAGTGTGAAAAATACCATCGGTTGGATCGGCTGGTACTTGTTTAATACCACCACCTGAATAACATCCATTACCTACAGCAATAGTAAAGACTTCCTCTTCTATCGCATCATCATCATAAATTAGCTGCATGCGAGATGGTTTCCATTTGAAAAGTGTAATTACAAGACTGAGATAATAAACCCATGCGTGACCACCATAAATACGTTTAAGTTTATCTGTTAAAAAGCAAACTTGAGCATCAAATCCAACTCCCATTCCATTAAGAAAATAACGTTTACGCTCTTTCCCATCATCATAATAAGTCAAGCAAGCCAAATCTACTTTCACACGATTACGTTCGAGAAAACGAGCTGATATTTTACGTTTTGATTTATATAGTCCCCAATAACGAGCCCAATCGTTGCCTGTGCCATAAGGAATTAAAGCAATAGAAACTGATGATTTATCTTCTATTTTTGAAGTATATATACCATTAACCACCTCATTTACAGTACCATCACCTCCAACAATAAGAATATTACGAAATCCACATTCTACAAGATGACGAGCTATTTCGATAGCATGACCTGCATATTGAGTAGTCCATACTTGAAACTCGATCTCAGCTCGTTTCAAAGTACGATACATATTAACCCAATCACGACGCAAACGACGTTTACCCGCTTTTGGATTAATAATAACCGCCCATTTATGATCTAATTCATAATTCATAATGAACAATTAATAATTATTACTTGCACTATTAATTTTTAATTCTTAAATAATAAAACTTGATCAATGATAGTTAAGGCTGCCATAGCTCGTACTACAGCTACAGCTCGTGGTGCTACACACACATCATGACGACCTGAAATTTGCACAGCAACAGCTTGACCAGAATCAGTTACTGTACGTTGTGGTATAGCGATTGATGATACAGGCTTGAATGCTACGCGGAAATAAATTGGTTCACCAGTAGTAATACCTCCCAATAAACCTCCTGCACGATTGGTATTAAACTTAACTTTCCCTTTTTTTATCAATATTTCATCATTACTTTCCGTACCTTGCACAGATGCAGCAGACATTCCCAATCCATATTCAAATCCCTTAGCGGCAGGAATTGACATCATTGCTAATGCCAATTCAGTCTGCACTTTATTAAATATAGGCTCTCCTACACCTGCAGGTACACCTTTTATTTCACATCTCACTGCGCCTCCAATAGTATCGCCCTCTTCTCTTACTTGTTCAAGCAAATCAAGCCAAAGAGCTTCTGTAAATTTATCCGGACAACGAACAGGACTTTTGTCAATATCATTACCATCAGTTACATCTGGAAGCAAAATCGGCCCTATTTGGTCAACATACGCTACAATAGAAATTCCTTTTTTTGCAAGCCATTGCTCTGCTATTGCGCCTGCAACAACCTGAGCTACAGTTGTACGCGCCGAAGCTCGCCCTCCTCCTCGATAATCACGAATACCATAACGCATATCGTATGTATAATCTGCATGTCCAGGACGATAAATATGCTCAAAATCAGAATAATCTTCGCTACGAACATCTTTGTTACGAATTATAAAAGCGATTGGTGTACCAAGTGTAACTCCCTCGTATATACCAGATAAAAACTCTACATTATCGGTTTCACGACGTTTAGTCGAACCTGCTGCCGTTTGAGGCGAACGAAGTGCCACACGACGCTTAATCGCATCAAAATCAAGACGCAATCCTGCAGGACAACCATCAATTACACCACCAATAGCAGGTCCATGACTTTCGCCAAAAGTAGTTAATCTAAATATGTGACCAAAAGTATTCATTTAAATTAAAAGTTAAGAGTTTACCTTACTCCCTACTCTTTGTTCTCTATTCCCTATTCCTTGTTCCTTATTCCCTAATTAACAGCATCCACCGCCACAGCCAGAACAACCGCCTTCACCGCATGAATCGCATGAGCAACCGCCTCCGCAACCATGGTGCATCATTGCATGAAGTTCTTCTTCTGTTGGTTGTGTTACGCTGATAATACGACCTGTAAAATAAAGGTCTTCACCAGCCAATGGATGATTAAGGTCTACTTTCACAACCTCTGCTTTTACCTCTACGATTTCAGCATTGATACGATTACCTTCGTTATCAACAAGTGGAACTATTGCTCCTGGAAATACTTTTTCATCATCAAATTTACCATCAATCATAAAGATATTTTTAGGCAATTCAATAACACTTTCTTCTTCATATTCACCGTATGCATCAACCACAGGAATCATGAAATCAAATTTATCTCCTTCGCCAAGACCTTCAAGATTTTCTTCAAATTTAGGCAACATCATGCCCATACCATGAAAATATTGAAGTGGTTGTTCTGGAGTTGTTTCTTCCATAAGTTCAAGTTCTCCATTTTCTGTTTTTACAGAAAGTTTGTACTGCAAAATAACTAATTTGTTTTCTGAAATTTTCATATTTTATAAAATTTTTAGTAGCTAGTAGCGAGATGTTAAACTTACTCGCTTTCGCTCGTTAATAATATTATTATTTTTGTTTATCTAACCAATTTATATTAGCACTACGTCCTGAACGTTTTTCATATTTCAAATCTCTCAACATTGACGCATTAGCCCCAATCGTAACCATAAACGATTTATATAATCCAAATGGTGAAACTGAAGCAGATAACGACCAACAATGCAAATCACGATAAATAGACATAGATGTTTGTGTTATTTTCCAATTTTCTAAATCTACTGAGCCTGAAAAATTCATGCGCCATTTTTCTGATGGTTGAATACTACCACTAAACGTAAGGCTATGTGTGTATTTTAATTTATAAGCTGAAGTATTAGGATTATAAAATTCTTTAGTCATTTTTTCAACAAAACCAAAAGAATAGTTAACCGTGAAACTCCAAGGTATTTTTATCAATGCATATCCTCCTCTATCTTCTTCATTATCCTTATCTAACTTTTCTTCATCGTCATCTTTATTTCCAAAAATATTATCTATTGGTTCTCCTGTAATTGGATCTCGTTCAACATCTAATTGTGCATTTGGATTTAATGGATCAGCCATTGCTTCGTCCATTAAATTATCATCTTCATTTTCATCATTTTTTTTCTTTTTATCTTTTTTCTTAAATGTATCATTATTAAATGTATAAGAAAAACTTGTACGCGTTCCCTTAAAGTGCATCATCTCCCCATGATTCCAGTGTAATTGTCCAGTTCTAACTATATTACCAGTTTCATTTGGTAAATAACGGTAAGGATCAAACTGTCCACTAAGATTAAGCGAGAAACGTTTTGTCAATTTCAAGCGAATTGCTACTGATAAGTTACTCCAATTCATCGAATCTGCAGCAAAATTATAACCCCAATTTATTGAAAAGTTATCTATTAAACTAACTTTTTTATAAGCTAATCCTGTTGAATCGCTTTTGTCCTTTACCTTCATCTCTACATTGTTTTGTAAACCAAAACTAAGTGTAGATGAAACACCTCTTCCTGGTACTCCATACATTCCTTGCGAATAAGGTGAATAAATTACTTCTTGTTGTGAAATAGGATGAATACTATTTTTATCAACTACTGTTTTTGTGTATGAATTATAAAAACCAAATAAATCAGAACCAAAATCAGGGTGATATGAAAAACTAAGCGATGGAGTCATGACATGACGAATCCTATCTACATAATCGCCAAACCATTTACGTAATGGTGTATAATATCCATATAGTTTGGTTGACAATGAAGCATTTGTGGAGAAATCGTAAACACGATAAAACCCGTATGTTGTATCTTGCACCTCTTCCTGACGTGTTACATCCCAATCTCGATTTATACGACTAAAATACCACCTTTCGTTATAATTTTCACTAATCGAAAAATTTATATATTTAAAAAAGGTAAAAGATGCTGATATTGGTAATGAATGTTTAACTCCATTCTTCCAATCACGTACAAACGATGACTTAAACAACATATTCTCCTTAGTATTGATGCTATTACTTGCTGTCATCGAATAACTCAAACGTATCTTCTCATACCAACGCTCTTTTCCGATAGGTTTCTTTCTTTTAAACGGATAAACCTGTGACATATTAACACTCAAAGTTGGTAATGTGAGCGAAATCGTTGAGTCCTGTGTTCGTTGAGTCAAAGAAGCATTCAACGAAATACTCCACGGACTTTCGGGAAAACGTTGTGTATAGTTGATACTCGAACTTGTAACGTTTTTCGATTGTTCTGCAGGATTATAGTAATTATTGATATTACTTGTATTATAACCACTAGTTGAAAAATCTACAGAAGCAGAAAAAGAAGAATATTGACTAGCTTTAGAATCTTGTTGATGACGCCACGATACACGAAAATTCTTCGATTTGCTATAATCTGGCAAACTCTTTTCTCCACGAACATCCTCTCTATAAGAAAGATTAAAAGAACCTCCAAATTTATAACGTAAACGATATTGACTTGCTAAACTAATTGCCCATGTTCCCTTAGTAAAATATTCACCTAAAATTTCTAAATCAACATAATCATTTATCGCCCAATAATATCCACCATTTTTCGCAAACAATCCACGTTCTAAATCTTCACCAAACTGAGGCATAATAATACCTGAAGCATATTTTTTTGTCATCGGGAAAAAACCAAATGGAACAGCCAATGGTAATGGTACATCCGCTAATACCATATATGCCGGACCTGCGGCCAAATGACTGCCTGGTTTCAATTTTGCTTTTGTTAATTGAAGATAAAAATGTGGATGATCGTGATGATCGCAAGTCGTATATTTACCCTCTTTCATAAAAAAACTTTGATCTTCAAACATTTTTGTTTGATCCGCAATAATATAACCCTCATCTTGCTGAGTTACAACACGACGCACGTATGCTTTTTTTGTCTTAAAATTATAACTCATATATTTCGATTCATACGACTGTCCTCCATCATTAAAAATAGGATCACCTATAGGATTACCAACAGAATCGACAGTACCAATAGCATAAATAGTTGAACTATCTAATTTAAAGCGTATATATTCAGCTTGCAATTCAATAGGCTTAGCTTGCATGTATTTCACATGACCTTCGCCATATAGATAACCAGTACCATCCATCATAAAAACAATAGAATCTCGTGCTTGATATTGTACCTCCGCATCTAATACTTCTTTTTTGGGCGTAGAAGTCGAATCTATTGCCATACTATCAGCTTCAACACTATCCATTGATAAACTTACAAAATCCGAAACAGCCGAATCTAATGCTATTTCAGTATTCAAAATAGAGTCATTTATAGATACAACAACAGCATTAGCATCAATAATTCCCCAAAAAAGAATAAAGATACTAACTACAAAAAATACTTTTTGCAAATATAACTTACTGTTTATCAAAAATTTTACTCTATATAAATATATTTATTGCAGTTTACACAAAATTAACGACAAAGATACTAAAAAATTACGATATAATCTAATAAAATATCATTATCCGAATAAAATAATAGAATAGAATAAAAACGCCTTGTATATATTACTTTTTTTTTATAAATTTGCACAAATATTATTGTCTTAATTATGAAATTAAAAATCAGTATATTATCATTTTTCTGCATATTTTTTGCTATAACAATTTCAGCAAAACAATTCACCGTTGTGCTTGACCCTGGTCATGGAGGTAAAGACCCTGGTGCTGTAGGTAAAAAAGGACAAGAAAAAAACATTAATTTAAATGTAGCCTTATCTGTCGGCAAAATGATAAGCGAAAAATACCCTGATGTTAAAGTGATTTATACTCGCAAAACAGACAAATATGTAACTTTGCAAGAACGTCCAAATATCGCGAATGACGCTGACGGAGATTTATTTATCTCTATTCACACTAATGCAAGTGAATCAACTAAAGCTTATGGTGCTGAAACTTTTACATTAGGACTCTCTAAATCGCAAGCTAACTTCGAAGTAGCAAAACGCGAAAACTCAGTACTCCTCCTCGAAGAAGGTAACAAAGAGACCTACCAAGGTTTCGATCCAACTTCGCCTGATTCTTATATTATGTTTGAATTCATGCAAAGTAAATACATTGATCAATCAGTAGAAATTGCATACTATATTCAAAAAGAATTCGTTGAAATCAAACGCCTCGACCGCGGTGTACGACAAGCTATTTTCTGGGTGCTCCATCAAGTAAAAATGCCAAGTATATTGGTTGAACTCGGTTTCATAACAAACCCAACAGAAGAAAGTTTTTTAATTTCAGAAGAGGGCCAAAAGAAAATGGCTACTTGTATCTATTCTGCTTTCGAAAAGTACAAACACGAATATGATAAACGCACTATAACCACACCTCAAGTTGCTCAAACACCACAAGAACAACCTGCTACTCAAGTCGAAACTCCTGAAACTCCTAAAACCACTAAAAAAGAAAAAAAGAAAAAAGAAAATAACAAAATAACAGAAACAAAAGCCGAAACCACATCAACCGGAATAACATATAAAATACAAGTTTTCAGTTCGCGCACTCTAATTCCTAAAAATAATTCCGATTATCGTAAAATAGCTAACTATCAACCTATTTCACATTTCATCGAAAACGGATGGTATAAATATACTTGTGGTGATACTCATACCTATGCTGAAGCACAAAAAAACTTAAAAGAAATACAAGAATTTTTTAAGGATGCCTTAATTGTAGCTTTTGATGGAGAAAAAAAAATATCAATTAACGACGCCAAAAACAGAGAACCGAAAATAGAGCAAATTGTTATAAAAGAAACGCCTCAAAACAACATTTTATTTCGCATACAAGTATTTAGTTCACGTAACGAAGTGCCCAAAGATAATTATGATATGCGCCGAATACAAAAACATAAACCAATCCACCACTTTACCGAAAATGGTTGGCATAAATACACTTGTACAGAAACTAAATCCTATGATGAGGCGAAGGAGAATCTAAAAACAATACGAGAAATGTTTAAAGATGCAGTAATCGTAGCGTTCGATGGTGATAAGAAAATATCAATCCAATCTGCACTCGAAAAACTAAAAATCGAAAATTAAAAATACATAATAACATAATACAAAATTTATCAATATTGTGTTATATTTTCTGCCCTTCTATTATTTTGTCTTAGTATACAAATTAATTAATATACAATATGAAAAAATCATTCTTCACAAAAGAGGTCAAAATTGGACTCGCTTTTGTTTGTGCATTAGCATTTCTCATTTGGGGTATTAACTTCCTCAAAGGCGTAAACTTATTCACACCAAGCAACCACTATTACCTTAAATACGAACGTATTGATGGACTTGTAATCTCTAACGGTGTATTCATCAAAGGCTATAAAGTTGGTCAAGTACGCGACATCAAATACGATTTCACACAAAAAGAATCATTTGTAGTGGATATCCTAATGAATCAAGACATTCAATTACCAAAAGGAACAATAGCTTATCTTTTTGATGAAAGTATGCTTGGTGGCAAAGGTATCAACCTCGTATTTGCTGAAGAAGACCAATATCACACATCAGGCGACACATTGATTACAGATGTAGAAAAAGGACTTATGTCGTCTATGGCTGACATCGTACCTACTATTCAATCTACAATCAAACACGCCGATTCTCTCATCCTTTCAATCAATGGTCTTGTCAATTCAGAAAAAATTCAACGTAGCCTAAATAATTTTGAGTCTATCACTACAGAACTTCATAAAACATCACGCGGATTGAATAAAATCATCGATGTGCAATTCCCTCCTATTGTGAATAATATCAATTCTATCTGCACCGACTTGAAATCTGTTACAAGTCAACTCAGTGCTGTGCAGTATCAAGACATTATTCAATCGCTCGATTCTACCCTCTCTAACATAGAAGAACTAACAGAGCGTCTTAACTCTCCAAATAGCTCACTTGGACTTCTTCTTAATGACAAATATCTCTATAATAATGTCAATACAACAATCAACAGTGCAAATAATTTGATTATTGATTTACAAAGCGATCCTCGCAAATATCTCTACCCTCTCGGACGCAAACAAAAGAAAAAATAAAGATTACTTTATTTTAAATAAATCTAAATAACAAAAATATTCAAAAAATATTTTTATTAATACATAAGAATAATAAAAGTCCAATAATCAAGCATTTTGGACTTTTATTATTTCCTGACACTAAATATTATGACAATACACTAAAGTCTTAATAATCAAATATATAAATTTATTTAATTTTACAAAAAACTCTTAAAATCAATCAATTACAACAAACAATTTGAATATAAACAAGATAGAGTTTTTTTAGTTTCTCAAATTAAAATCACACTTTCGTAATTCAAAAAAAATTACGAAATTTGTATCGAAAATCCACAACAGATTTCATCTGTTTTAATTCCCTAAACATCAAGTAAATTTGATCTTTTCACCCTTCTTAGAATTTTTGAAGGGAGGGAGTTTAAGCGAAAAAAAACAAAATGAGAATGGAACAACACGTAGAACTCTGGAACCGATGTCTTCATATTATTGAAGAAAATGTAGGTGAACCAATGTATAGCACTTGGTTCATCCCTATCGTGCCATTGAGTTACGTGAATAATGATTTTACAATCCAAGTTCCTTCTCAATTCTTCTATGAATATATTGAAGAGCAATTTGCGCCTTTATTACGCACTTCACTGAATCGTGTTCTCGGTCCAAATGCCAAATTATTGTATCGCATTAAGATTGACAATTCCGATAATAACGACAAAGGCTCAATTACATTGCCTCCTGAGAATTCTACGATATTTGACAATAGACAAACAACTTTACCGCAAGTAGAAACTCCTTTTACTACTGTAGAACGAAAATCTTTCGATCCTCAGCTCAATCGTAATTACAATTTTGCTAATTATATAGAAGGTATAGGTAACCGTTTAGCTCGTTGTGCTGGTCTCAATATTGCCGAACAACCAGGACGCTCTATATTTAATCCTATATTTATTTGGGGTGCTTCAGCTGTAGGTAAAACCCACTTGGCTAACGCTATAGGTCTTGCAGTAAAAGAGAATTATCCAGAAAAACGCGTACTCTACGTATCAGCTAATCTCTTCCAAATGCAATATTCTGATGCTGTAATGCGTAACCAAAGTAACGACTTCCTAAATTTCTATCAAAGTATTGATGTACTTATCATTGATGATATTCAGGAATTTGCGGGCAAAACAAAAACACAAAACACTTTCTTTCATATTTTCAATCACTTGCATCAAACCGGTAAACAACTTATTATGTGTTGCGACCGAGAACCAAGTAAATTAGAAGGCATGGAAGATCGTATGCTCAGTCGTTTCAAATGGGGATTTGTAGTTGAAGTTGAAAAACCTGATTTCTCTCTTCGTAAAGCTATTCTTAAACACAAAGCACATAAAGATGGTATAGTAATGCCAGAAGATGTGATTGATTATATCGCAGAAAATATAACAAGCAGTGTGCGCGACCTCGAAGGTGTACTTATTTCACTTCTTGCTCACTCTACGCTAATGAATGCCGAAATTAATCTTCAATTAGCACAAAAAATCGTGGGTAATGTTGTTGAAATTCCAACAATGGAAAAAGAGAACATCACAGTTGATAAAATTTGTAATATCGTCTGTCAATACTATTCTCTTCCACTTGAAGCAATAAACTCTAAGAGTCGCGAACGCAAAATTGCTGAAGCACGTCAAGTGGCTATGTATTTAGCTCGCACTTATACAAATACCTCTCTCTCGGTTATTGGCCAATCAATGGGCAAACGCGACCACACAACAGTGCTTTACGCTTGCAAAACAGTCCAAAATCAAATGGATGTCGATTCTACATTTTGCGAACGTGTTCATACATTAGAATCTCAAATACAACAAAAATAAAAAATCCTGCAATCAAATAGACTGATGCAGGATTTTTTTTATTCGAGCATTGAGTTTATCTACAAACTCATAGTTTTTTACACCCCAATCGGGTGCAAGGAGCATGTCTTTTGGACTTTGAGAGATAAAACGCTCTATGGCTATCGTGGGTTTGAGACGTTGTAAGAAACTAATACACAGGTCGATATATTCGTCCATTGTATAGAGTTTTACAACAGATTTGTCTTCAAGCCATTGGCGTGCAAGCGTGGTACCTTTCACGATTTGGAGTTGGTGGAGCTTGAGCATGTCGAGTGGTAATTCGTTGAGTCGGTTGGCATGAGAAAGACAATCGTCATCTGTTTCGCCTGGTAGTCCAAGTATTATATGCGCTCCAGTATGGATGCCTCGCTCGGCAGTTGCACGTATTGCCCATTGAGAATCAGCATAGGTATGTCCGCGATTTATGCGCTCAAGAGTGCGGTCGAGGGTGCTTTCTACGCCATATTCCAACATTACGTAACATTGTTTACTTAGGTCGGCAAAATAGTCTAACATTCGCTCATCGACACAATCAGGGCGCGTACCAACAACAAGTCCTATGACTTTATCCATTTCGAGCACAGGTTCATAGAGGCGACGCAGTTCGTCGAGAGGAGCATAGGTATTGGTATATGCCTGAAAATAGGCAAGATAGAGTTGCCCTTCGTAACGACGGAAGAAGTGGATACCCTCAGCCATTTGTTGTACTACAGACTTGGTTGGCTGACAATATTCGGGGAAGAATGTTTGATTATTGCAAAAAGTGCAACCACCCCACCCTTTGACGCCATTGCGATTGGGGCAGGTGAATCCGGCATTGATAGAGATTTTTTGTACTCGTGCGCCGAATTGGTCTTTTAGTATTTGATTATAGTTGGTGTACACTTTGTTAATTAACAATTAAGAATTAACAATGAATAATTATTCCTATCGGTTTAAGACTATCTAATTAAAGTACAAAGTTAGTGTTTTTTTTGTTATTGTGCAAATTGCTTTATCCTGTATTTATAGTATGTTGTAGATATGATAAATATTATAGTGAAAAATTGTTGGCAAAAATATTGTGAAATTCAATAATTATCTGTATCTTTGTCAAATGTATCGTCAACGGTCAATAACTAACGGTCAACTGACCGATGCACGTTGATTATCAACTATTAAATTATTATTAATAACAAGCTGGGGTGTGGTCATACGACTCGCTACTCGCTACTAAAAATCTAAAATATTATGGCAAAATGTATTTGTGAACTTCAACCTACTGCGTTGTGGAAAAATTTCTATAACCTTTGTCAGGTTCCTCACCCATCTCACCACCTTGAGGCAATTACTAAACTTATTGTTGACTTTGGTAAAGGTCTTGGTCTTGAAACTATTGTAGATAAAGCTGGTAACGTGCTTATCCGCAAACCTGCTACTCCTGGTATGGAAAATGTGACACCTGTGATTCTTCAAGCTCACATGGACATGGTGCCTCAAAAAAATAATGATAAAGTTCATAACTTCGAAACTGACCCTATCGAAACTGTAATTGATGGCGATTGGGTACGTGCTAATGGTACTACTCTCGGCGCTGACAACTGTATCGGTGTGGCTGCAGGTATGGCTATCCTCGAAAGCAAAGATATTCAACATGGTCCGCTCGAATTGTTTATCACAGCTGATGAAGAAACTGGTATGTATGGTGCATTTGGTCTTGAACCAGGTTTATTGCAAGGCAAATTGTTGATGAATATGGACTCAGAGGACTTCGGCGAACTCTATGTAGGTTGCGCTGGTGGTATGGATGCTACTATCGAATGGAAATATCAAGGCGTTGCTCTCCCTGTTGGCGATATTGCTTTGAAAGTTAATATTACTGGATTGAAAGGTGGTCACTCTGGTTTGGAAATCAACCTTGGTCGCGCTAATGCTAACAAACTCTTGTTCCGTTTCTTGAAAGAGGCTGTATCGCAATATGAAGCTCGTTTGGCTAAAGTAGAAGGTGGTAACATGCGCAACGCTATTCCACGTGAGGCATATGCTATCATCACTGTACCTGCTGAGGCTCGCGAAGAAATCGAAAAATTGGTAGAAGAATATGCTGCGTTGTTCAACGAAGAATATAAAGTTACAGAAAACACTATCGTATTCACATGCGAAGAGGTTGAAGCTCCTGAAATGCTTATCCCTGAAGAAATTCAAGACGACCTTATCAATGCCGTAACTGCTTGTCCTAATGGTGTATTCCGCATGATTCCTGCTATTCCTGACACTGTTGAGACTTCTATGAACCTCTCTATCGTTGAGGCTAATGCTGAAGAAATCTCAATCAAATGCTTGCTCCGCTCGTCAGTTGATAGCAAAAAATATGAATTGGCTGAAATGGTTGAAAGCGTATTCACTCTTGCTGGTGCTAAAGTTGAATTCTCAGGCTCTTACTCAGGTTGGAACCCTAACCTCGACTCAAAAATCCTCAAAGCAATGAGCGAAACTTACGAACAACTTTATGGCGAAAAACCAGCTGTTAAAGTTATTCATGCAGGTCTCGAATGTGGTATCCTTGGTGCTATTGAGCCAGGTCTCGACATGGTTTCTTACGGTCCAACTATCCGTCACCCACACTCACCAGACGAAAAAGTGAATATTCCGAGCGTTGCTAAATTCTGGGACTTCACAGTGGCTACTCTTGCTAATATTAAATAATATTTATTGACACAAGATAATAGACACGAGATATGAGACATTCAACTTGTCTTATGTCTCGTGTTTTACAATATCAGACTTTTATGAAAAAACTAACTCTCCTATTTGCTATTGCAACATTATTTTTTGCTTGCGAGCCTAAAAATCCTATCGACAATGGTGGTAATAATCAGAACGATACCACACAAAACAGCACAGGAGCTATTCTTTCGCCAGAAGGTACGCTTTGTGGCGTATTCTCAATCGGAAAAGGCAAAACTGTGATGTTCTCGAAAGGTAATCTGCAATATCAAGCCTCGACAGGCATTTGGCGTTTTGCAGAAAAACAATATGACGTTGTAGGCAAAGACAACGAGAAAATATCAGACACTTACGATGGTTGGATTGACCTATTCAGCTGGGGTACATCGGGTTACAACGAAAAACACCCATATATTTGGGATGCAGAACACACATTCTTTGGCGATAACATGAATCCTATCAGTGGCACTAACTACGATTGGGGCGTGAATAATGCAATAAGCAATGGCGAAAACAAAGCAGGCATGTGGCGCACACTGACTGCGGAGGAATGGGGCTACCTACTCTTCGACCGCAAAGACGCAGCAAAACTTGTTGGCGCAGGCACCGTGAATGGTCATAACGGATTGTTCATTTTGCCTGACGATGAAACAGATGGCACATTTACTAACCATAAAGGAGAAAGTGTTAGTTTCGTATCATTCGCCGACAAAGGTGCTCAACACGATGGCGATTATTGGTATTATGGCATATCGGGAGCATTCTCGCACAGCGCATACAGCATTGAGGAATTCGCAATATTAGAGGGCAAAGGCGTAGTATTCTTGCCTTCGTCGGCTTTCCGTGCAGGTGACACCTTTATGACAGGTATGAGCGCAAACATCGTAGAGGGCTACTATTGGACAGGCACCCCTCACGACGAAGAGAAAGCCTACATCGTCTATATTTTCGGCAACGGACTTCGCTCAAAAACAGAGAATTATCGCTCAAACGGATTCTCAGTGCGCCTTGTTTATGACATAAAACAATAAAAACTTTAAATTATTTCTTTTCAACATAAATTATCATAAATTAACCATTAAATTAATAATATCTAATAATTTATGATAAATTTACGATAACCAACGGTCTTTGAGCCTTTGGCGATAAAATTTGCGTTTACAAAACAACTTTCAACTCTCAATTAGAAAAAATGCAAACATCAGAAATACTAATCGAGGACATGGAGTTTTTTGCCTACCATGGCTTCTATCCCGAAGAGAATCGCATAGGTTGTAAATATACTGTTGATTTGCGCCTTACTCTCCCACTCGATGAACCTGGTAAAAGCGACAATCTTGCGCATACAGTCAACTACGAAGAAGTTTATATCCTTATTCGCAAAGAAATGGAGATAAATTCTAAACTAATTGAGCATGTAGCACAGCGCATTATGTCGGCTCTTTGGGCGAAATATCCTCAATTAGAGCATATCGACCTACACCTATATAAATATAATCCACCACTTGGCGGACAGGTTGGGCGTGTGGGGATACACCTATATGAATGAGAAATGAGGAATGGGGAATGAGTAATGTAATTTTTAATTCTTAATTAAACAACATGACAATCGATTTCTATATAGAAAACTGTATCATTCCGCAATATGCAGCCTTCGACGATGCCCACAACATCGAACACGTAACTCGTGTCATAGATGTCAGTCTGAAATTGGCAGAAGAATACGGCGTAAATCCAATAATGTGCTATGTCATAGCGGCATATCACGACCTCGGATTGCCTCAAGGTCGCAAGACTCATCATCTCACGTCGGCACAAATTCTGCGCGACGACAAGGCTCTTCGCAATTGGTGTAGCGAAACAAATATCAACATTATGGCTGAGGCTATCGAGGACCATCGTGCTTCTGCCGACAACCCTCCTCGCTCGATTTATGGCGCAATAGTGGCAGAAGCCGACCGTGATTTGCGTCCTGAAGTACCACTACGCCGCACAATACAATACGGATTGAGCAACTACCCTAATGAAGATTACGAATTTCACAAACAGCGTACTATTCAACATCTTACAGAAAAATATGGACGTAATGGCTACCTCAAACTTCCTCTTAATAGTCAAACTAATATAGAAGGACTTGAACAACTACGTCAAATTATCGAATCACAAGAATTATTCAATCAAAAATTTCATGAAATGTGGGAGAGATTGACTACAAAATAAAAATGGTGACGAATTAAAATCTTCGTCACCATTTCTTTTAATATAGAATAATAAAATTTAATTCTTTATATTTATCAACTCAATCTCAAACACAAGAGTTGAATAGGCTGGAATATCTTTGCCACAATCGCGTGAGCCATAGCCCAATTTGTATGGTATCCACACAATCCAACGCGAGCCGATGCTCATGGCTTTGAGTGCATCTTGAAATCCTTTAATGAGTTCGTTTACACGAAATACCTCTGGTTTCTTGCGTTTGAACGAATTGTCAAACTCTTTTCCATTCAACAACTTACCACAATAATGTACCGTTACCTTGCTCTTACCCGTAGGGCGAGGACCATTTGTGCGTGTAATAACCTTATATTGTACACCCGACGACAATACCTCTACACCCGGAGCATTGATATTCTCGTCGAAGAAACGTTCGTTTTTCTCACGATACGCATTTATTTCTTGATATGTTTGAGCCATAAACTAAAAAGTTGAAAGTTGAGAGTTGAAAGTTGAATATCATTCGGCATTCCCCACTTCTTGCTCTTTATTCAAAATTTTGACCATAACTGTTTTTACAGAATCAAATTCGGCGCGAGCATTTGTAGGGATTGGTTCGGTTGGAGGAGATTCCATTTTGAGAGGGTCGATTGGTGTACCATTTTTCCAAATACGGAAGTCGAGGTGTGGACCTGTAGATGTACCCGAACTACCCACATAACCAATCACTTGTCCTTGTGTTACACGCACACCTTCAGAAATACCTTTACCATATTTCGACAAGTGGAGATATGCCGATGTGTAAGTAGAATTATGCTTAATCTTGACAGTATGACCACCACCGCCTTTATAGCCTTTGAATGTAACCACACCATCGCCAATAGCCATAACTGGCGTACCCATAGGTGCTGCATAATCGACACCTGTATGAGGGCGAACTGTTTTATATACAGGATGTTTGCGTGCGTAAGTAAACTTACTTGAAATACGAGAGAAACTAAGTGGTGCTTTCAAGAAAGCCTTTTTCACATTGTTTCCTTCCAAATCCCAATAACCACTCACATCATCATTTTCGTAGAAAACAGCATATATATCTTTTTCACCACGAGTATAGCATGCAGCATGTATCTTACTGATACCAATAGAGACAGTATCGACAAACAACTCATCGTAATAAACACGGAATCGGTCGCCCTTTTGCAAGCCAAAGAAATCGACCGTCCAAGCATAAATATCTGATAATTGCAAAGCCAATACCATATTCATATCAGCATCGATAATAGCATTCCAAAGCGAAGTTTCAACAACAAATTCGCCTTGACGAGTTTTCACTGTAGTTGGCTTAGTATATTGCTCTACGTGCAACGAATCTTCGAAATGAAATACAATAAAATCAGTTACAGAGTGTTGATATACAAGATAAACCAATTGAGGCACTGAGTCTTGAGTGTAATAAGCCGAATAGCGCTGACCTGCCTTCATACGACGCACATCAAACACTGAATCAGGAATAAATGCCGCTTGTGTGATAGCAGTTTTATTAGCACCAAGATTGCGCAAGAGAGATGTAATAATCTGTCCGTTAGCAACTTTACCCTGCACCACATCCAAATCAGTAACATCCACACCATACTCAATATGACGAGGATCTTCAACCACAACCTGAGTCGAGTCGATTAATTCGGCAGTAGCATCAGTTGCCTTACCTTTGCAGCCCACGAATAATGTGAGAGCAAATACAAATGGCAATATAATTTTAAAATAATTGTGCATTATAAATTTAATTAAATAAAAAAACAATCTGTATACCAATTAGCAATATTATTTTCAATATAAGTTGATATATTGTTGTAATCATTGATATTTCGTATCACATGGTCGTGATAACGTGGTTGCCAAGCAAACTCATCATTTATTTTATGCGCATATTTTGTTACAGCAGATTTTATACTACCAACAAATGTAGATAAAAGAGGCAATCTATTTTTTGCAATGCCCTTTGTCATGCGCTCTTCCAATGTAGGGACACGGCATGCCGTGTCCGTCGATGGAGAATGAACTTCTACAAGCAAATGCAAATGATTTGGCATTATAACATACTGTAATATTTCAATATATGATTGATGCTTTGGTGTTTCATTTATCACATAATCAAGATATTTACCTATCTGAGATAAACAAATAACATCATTAATTATTTGCCCGAAAAAGTGTTTTTTTCTTTTTGTACAGATGGTTATAAAATACATCCCCTCATTATATTCAATCCAATTGGCACGTGGAGTTTTTCGTTGAGGCAGATTATTATTCATCTGTTTTTTATGTTTTAATGATTCAATTTTGCAAATTTTATTGCGGACACGGCATGCCGTGTCCCTACTTTTGGCATTATGCTCTCATTTGCAGACAAGGCACATTTACCATCCGGATTTAAGTAATAACCAATAATTAATTACATTATTTCTTGGCCGTTGATTTCGAGGGCGAAGTGGAGTTTGAAGTAGTCGGCAGCTTTGCGGCACAACAACATACGCTCCATGAATATCTCAAAATAGTCGATTACGGCACATATCTCGGTGTTGATTTGTAGGCGCAAGATAAGTTTGCGCGCCTCTTTGTCGGTCACTAACTCCGAACTCTCCACCGCATAGTTCACACGGTCGTGAATATCGAACGCAATAGAGCGAGGATTGCGCACACGCGAGCGACGCACATCGCATTTATCAGCCAATATCAACGCTGCAGCAATAGCATTTACTGGATAGGCAGTATGCTCATCGTGGTTGCCTATTGCAGTAATAACAGCCGAGATATCTTCGGCAGGCATACCTAACTTGTCAAGAATACGAAATGCCATCACCGCCCCACTTTGTGCATGGTCGGCACGATTAATTACGTTGCCTATGTCGTGCATATAGGCGGCAATTTTGGTCAGTTCGATGGTATGTTCGTCATACCCCAAAGTCGACAAAATCTCTGCTGCTACAAAAGCACATTTGGTTACATGAGCAAAACTATGCTCAGTGTAACCTAATGCTACCAACGAGGCATCGGCTTGTTTGATATACACCTTTATCTCCTCGTTATTACGAATATCTTCAAAAGTCATAATTACTCACTTTGTTCGTGTCGGGGACTCCCTTCGGTCGTGTCAATGGTCAACGGTCTATGGTCGATAGTCAACCCCCTCCCCTTCGGGACTCCCCCTAAAACAGGGGGAGAATAGATTATTTTGTCCAAGATTCGACTGCCTCTTTAGTTGGGTTTGTAAGACCTAATTTATTTTTCTTGTTATAACCACAAAGGTCTTGATGCAATTTGTTTACGTTAGCATCTTTGAGTTTTGCAACCATATCAAAACCAAGTTTTTGCAATGGTTCAACCCACTCTGCAGGTACACCAATTTCGGCATATTTTTCAGGTCCGTCTTTCACCACTTTTTTCTCTGGTTTCATTTGTGGGAAGAACAACACCTCTTGGATTGCGCTATTACCTGTCATCAACATAACAAGACGGTCGATACCAATACCGATACCTGATGTAGGAGGCATACCATATTGCAAAGCACGCAAGAAGTCTTGGTCGATAACCATCGCTTCATCATCGCCTTTATCAGCCAAGCGCATTTGCTCTTTGAAACGTTCTTCTTGGTCGATTGGGTCATTAAGCTCTGAATAAGCATTAGCCAACTCTTTACCATTCACCATCAATTCGAAACGCTCAGTCAAACCAGGTTTAGAACGGTGCATTTTTGTAAGTGGCGACATCTCAACAGGATAATCGGTGATGAAAGTAGGTTGGATGAAGTTGCCTTCACAGAATTCACCAAAGATTTCGTCGATGAGTTTACCTTTACCCATTGTTTCATCGATTTCCATATTGAGTTTTTTGCACACCTCGCGGATTTCATCTTCCGATTTGCCTTCGAGGTCGTAGCCTGTAAACTCTTTGATTGCTTCGAGGATAGGGAGACGACGATATGGTGCTTTGAACGAGATAGTTTTGCCATCGATTTCAGTCTCGGTGCAACCATTCACAGCAATACAGATACGCTCTAACATCTTCTCAGTGAACGACATCATCCAGTTGTAGTCTTTGTATTGAACGTAAAGCTCCATACAAGTAAATTCTGGGTTGTGAGTGCGGTCCATACCTTCGTTACGGAAGTTTTTACCAATCTCATACACACCTTCGAAGCCACCTACGATGAGGCGTTTGAGATACAACTCAGTAGCAATACGCATATAGAGGTCGATATTGAGTGAGTTGTGGTGAGAGATGAACGGACGAGCCGAAGCACCACCAGCGATTGATTGAAGGATAGGTGTTTCTACCTCAGTATAGCCAGCTTCGTCCATCACAGCACGCATAGTTTTGATGATAGTTGAGCGTTTCAAGAATGTCTCTTTCACTCCTTCGTTCACTACCAAGTCAACATAGCGTTGACGATAGCGCATCTCTTCATCATCGAAAGCATCGTAAGCCACACCATCTTTATATTTCACGATAGGAAGTGGACGTAATGATTTGCTCAACACAGTGAGTTCTTGTGCATGTACAGAGATTTCGCCCATTTGTGTGCGGAATACGAAACCACGAATACCTACGAAGTCGCCGATATCAAGCAATTTTTTGAATACAGTGTTATACATTTCAGGTTGCGCTTCGGTGTTGATATCATCGCGTGATACATACACTTGAATACGACCTTTTGAGTCTTGCAATTCGATGAACGATGCTTTACCCATGATACGACGGCTCATGATACGACCTGCGATGCACACAGGACGACCGCTCTCTTCATCTTTAAACTCTGCTTTTATATCTGTTGAGAATGCGTTGGTTGGATACTCTGCAGCAGGATATGGGTCAATACCCATTTGTCGCAACGTGTCTAACGATTGACGACGAATTACTTCTTGTTCTGATAATTCCATCTTTATTTTAGTGTTTAGTTATTAGTTAGTAGTTAGTAGTGATTTTTTATTTTAACATAAGTACACAATTAACTTATAGGCTTACAAAGTCAATGATTTTTGTTTAATTTAGTGAGGACAATCTCTTTTTCAAGTACAAGCCTTGCAATTAGTAGAGACGCAATATATTGCGTCTGTACAAGAATAATTAGTAATTTTTATAGTTTTGGGCATGTACTTTAAAAACAATGTCAGCTAACCGAAAACTAAACAAAACAACTAAAATAAATCGTCCTATAAATATATTTTGTACTTCTGTTAAAAATAAAATATAATTAAAATCCTCGTAAAGTGCGGCGTAATTTGTCGAGTGTTTCTTCCATTGATTGATTGCTTTCGCCACCGGCAGCGTTTTTGTGGCCACCACCGCCGAATTTCTCAGCCATAGTGTTTACAGGCACATCGCCTTGCGAACGGAATGAGAGTTTAATTTGAGTTTTATCTTCGCGAACCAAAACCGACTTATTTACATTTTCGATTTGTAGCGGGATGTTCACAATACCTTCAGTGTCGCCCACTTTGTAGTTGAATTTTTGCAACTCTTCTTGTGTCAAAACAATAATTGCAGCATTGCAATCAGCCAACACTTCCATTTTATTCAAGCAGTAACCCATCAAGCGCAAACGGTCTTCTGAATAAGTGTGGAATACCTTATTATAGATAGCATCTTTATCAACGCCTTTTTCGAGCAATGCTTTGATGATGATATAGATTTCAGGGTTGTTAGAGTTGTAAGTGAAACCACCTGTGTCGGTCATCATACCTGTATAGATACATTCAGCAGTTTCGAGCGACACCTCTTGATAGAATCCCATGCGACACATGAAACGGAATGCCAACTCACTCGCTGACGAAATATCAGGGTGCGAAATCACCACATCGCAGTTGATATTTGGGTCTAAGTGGTGGTCAATCATGATTTTCTTCGCTTTGCTTTGCTCGATGAGTGGTTTCATGCCATTCACACGGTCGAGTGTGTTATAGTCGATACAGAAAATCAAATCTGCCTCTTTGATGATTTTGATAGCCTCAGTTTTGTTTTCTTCCATAATGAACACTTTGTCGATACCAGGCATCCACGAGAAGAAAGATGGATAGCGATTAGGGACCATCACTGTTACATCTTTGCCTAATTGTTTCAACAAGTGATAAAGACCAAGAGTTGCACCGAGCGAGTCGCCATCAGGCGAGATATGACCAGTCAATAATATTTTGTTAGCGTTGTCGATAAAACGACGCGATTGTACGATATAATCCTCTTTAATAATTTTTGATAACATAATAACTTTGAATTTTAAGATTTGTTGTTTTACATTCATTTGTGAAATAAACATACCGGCAATCACTACCACTATGCCCAAAAGCATAATCCATTCAGGAGCAGCCTCTGTCACACACGCAAAAAATGATTTATCTACAGCCTCACATTGACTTGCAACTTGATACAACCCTACTGCACCGATAATCCATGCCAATATTGCTGTTACGCCAGGTTGAATGTTGTTGAATACGTTTGCTCTGGTAGGTCCGATTGTACGTACACCATACGAGAAGAACAAGAAGGCAATACATGATGCCGAAAGAGCCAAACCTACGATTGCACCAAAGGCATTCCATGTGTCATTCAACGACCAATCTATTGCCATTACTTGCGACAATTCTCTCACCAACATCGTTGGCACAAAGAACAACAACGAGGTGCAGAACATAAAGAACACCACTGTGAGCGTATTATAGCGTTCTGGTATTTTGCGCAATACGAGTGTATAGACTATCGACGCCAACACCGCCACAAAGAGCAACAATATACCTAATACGTCTGCCGACAATTTACCACCATCCAAAATAATCATCAACACACCGACCACCGAAATCACGATACCTAAGATATTCATCAACGTAACTTTCTCTTTCAGCAAGAAGAAAGCGAATATCGGTGTCAACAGCGGAATGAACGACAACATCACCGACGCAATAGTCGGACTCACATGTTGCAACGACTCTGCTTCGCAAAGGAAATATACAAAAGGCTCTGAGAATGAAGCAAGCAAAAAATATTTCCAATCCTTGAATTCAATTTTCTGCAACTGACGTGTTATCAGCCCCACAGTGCCAAGCACTATAGCAGCCAACGAAATACGTATCGTAACCAACGTAGCCGCAGGGAACACCGCCAAGGCATAGTCCGACATCAAATACGATGCTCCCCAAAAAATTTGAGCAATAACCAACGCGATTATCGCCATTGTCTGTTTTTTCATATATTAATGTTTAAGATTTTTTACATAAAGACAGAATAACAGAATAACAAAAAAAATTATGTTCCTATGTATTTATGTCTTTTTTTTAGAAGACAGAATAACAAAAATTTTTGTTCTTATGTTATTATCGTCTTCTTAAAAAAATATTATTATCGTCTCTTAAAATCAACTCCTTGACTCACAAAAAGTCCGATGATTACTATCACGATACCTATCCATTTCATTAAGGCAATGGTTTCGCCATAAATCATCCACACCGCTAATGCTGTGATTGCGGGCATAACGTTGCAGAAGGCATTTGCTCTGGTTACACCGATTCTGCGCACTACAAAACAGAACAACACGAAACTCATCACCGATGCAAACACTGCCAACACCACAATCGCCACCACCGACATCGGCAACACGGGTCTTGCGCCCCAATTCTGCAAGTCGAACAACACGAATGTTAGTATAAAAAATATCAAACTCGATGCGTGTACATAAAACACTATACTCACGTTGGTATAATCGCTTGGTATCTTGCGCAATATAGTCGAATACATCGCCGCCGACATCACTGCTCCCATCAACACCACCAATCCGCCTGCACTCACATTTATATCGCCTTTCTCGACCACCAACATCATTACACCAACCATCGATACCACAATACCCAACATATTCATCCATGTTACCCTCTCGCGCAACAACAGCCACGCCACGAGCGGAGCAAACAATGGTATCGTAGCCATCACCACCGACGTAACAGTTGCACTTGTCATCGCCAATCCGTATGTTTCGCACATAAAATAACAAAATGGCTGAAACATACCGCCCAACGCGAACAACCAAACATCTTGTTTGCGAGGTTTTTGCAATTTTCCTGCCACCCAACCATACAATCCCAACAATGCCGTTGCCAAACCTATACGCAAAGTAACTACCGTAATCGGATTAAAACTCTTCAACGCCTCCTGAGTAAACAAAAACGAACACGACCACACAGTCATCGCCATCATTATACTCACATACGCTGTCCAATTCGCATTTTTCATATTATATCCTTGTTTTTCAACATAAAGACAGAAGAACAGAATAACAAAATTTATTAATCATATTTTTATGTTCTTATGTTATTATGTCTTCTAAAACAAACATCATCTACGGAAACCTATGATTTGGCGCACTTCGTCGATTGTCTTTCTTGCGCTTTCGCGAGCTTTCTCTGCTCCCTCACGCGCTATGCGGTCCAACAACTCTGTGTTAGCCATATATTCAGCCAAACGCTCACGGATTGGAGCATTAAACGCTGCGATATCCGCTGCCAACTGTTTCTTTAAGTCGCCATAACGAATCGAGCAGTCGTTCCATTTCTCATCGAAATATTGATAAGTATCTGGCGTAGAAACGATGCTGAGGAACGTAAACAAATTCTCAATCACCTCAGGACGTTGGCTGTTTGGCTCTTGCGGACCTTGGTCGGTTACCGCTTTCATCACTTTTTTCTTGATAGTAGCCTCATCATCCATGAGGTAGATGCAGTTGCCTTCCGATTTACCCATCTTGCCCGAACCATCGAGACCAGGGATTTTCACAGCCTTTTCGCTGAGCGAGAAGTTTTGAGGCTCTGGAAAGAATTCCACGCCATACATCGTATTGAAACGGCGAGCAAATTTACGCGCCATCTCCATATTTTGCTCTTGGTCCTTACCCACAGGCACCTTCACCGCGCGGTGCAACAAAATATCTGCCGCCATTAGTGTAGGATAAGTGAGGAGTCCTGCATTCACGTTGTCAGGTTGTTTGCGCGCTTTCTCTTTGAACGTAGTGCAACGCTCCAACTCGCCGAGATAAGCATTCATGTTGAGGAAAAGGTAGAGTTCCAACACCTCTTTCACGTCGCTTTGCACGTAAATAGTCGATTTCTCAGGGTCGAGGCCACAAGCCAAATATTCCGCAAGAATCGTGCGCGCACTATTCACGATATTTTCAGGCTTCGGACGAGTAGTTAGCGAATGCCAATCCGCGATAAAAAAGTAGCAATTATAGTCGTTTTGCATCTGCAAAAAACTCCTCACAGCGCCAAAATAATTACCCAAATGCAAATTGCCCGTAGGGCGAATACCACTTACAACAGTCTCTTTCATATATAGTTATCAATGATTAGTTATTAGTTATTAACGATTATCCATAGATTGTAGTAATCGACCATCGACTATAGAGCATCGACCATCGACTATTAACGTGCAAAGATACAAAAAAAAATCTATTTATACAAGAGTCAGGAAATACAATGTAAGGACACTCGGCTCGAGCGTCCAAACGAGCAAAACAAGTCCCAATATAAAGACACTGCGTACTGCGTCATATCGGTCACCTGACCAAAAAATCTAAACAACGTAGCGTCAAAAACTACTCTACAACATCTAAAAAAGCTCCTTAAAAGCGAAGCGTTCCAGAATTCCCAAAAATACTTCAAAAACAAAAAAGTTCTGCCCAAAAGCAGAACTTTTTTCAATTCTAAAACATCATATAACAAATTGATATTCATAATAATACAAATAATCAGTTGTTTATGATTACAAAGATACAAAAATTGTCAGCAATTCACAACCTGTCGTGGTATTGGTAATATTGATATTGAGTTGTTTATGATTACAAAGATACAAAAATTGTCAGCAATTCACAACACTTCCCTGATTGCTCACTTGAGTTGGTGAGTTGTTTATGATTACAAAGATACAAAAATTGTCAGCAATTCACAACTGTGTTGTATGCCCTGAACGACTGCTGTACGTTGTTTATGATTACAAAGATACAAAAATTGTCAGCAATTCACAACTGACAAAGATATGCTCGAGCAGTTCAAGCAGTTGTTTATGATTACAAAGATACAAAAATTGTCAGCAATTCACAACATCGAATTTTGTACGAACAAAATTATATTGGTTGTTTATGATTACAAAGATACAAAAATTGTCAGCAATTCACAACGTTGTCAACAAAAAAACTATACGTAATATCGTTGTTTATGATTACAAAGATACAAAAATTGTCAGCAATTCACAACAGTATATAAGGCTTTAAGACCACATTACGAGTTGTTTATGATTACAAAGATACAAAAATTGTCAGCAATTCACAACTAAATTGAAGTCTATATATGCAGGGTTGGTGTTGTTTATGATTACAAAGATACAAAAATTGTCAGCAATTCACAACTAATCAAGCAATACCTTAAAGCCTAAATTGTTGTTTATGATTACAAAGATACAAAAATTGTCAGCAATTCACAACTCATTATTTGATACAACAAAACGGATTGATGTTGTTTATGATTACAAAGATACAAAAATTGTCAGCAATTCACAACGACGAACAAGCAAATCAAATCCAAGATTTGTTGTTTATGATTACAAAGATACAAAAATTGTCAGCAATTCACAACACCCTCGCAAGTTCGCCGAGCCAACAAAAGTTGTTTATGATTACAAAGATACAAAAATTGTCAGCAATTCACAACTATATTATCATCAACCGCACAAATACAAATGTTGTTTATGATTACAAAGATACAAAAATTGTCAGCAATTCACAACTAAGTGAGAATATTAAAAAGGATACTCGCAGTTGTTTATGATTACAAAGATACAAAGAACTTGCGTAATAATGGCAGGATAAGGGTGAAATTTGATAAGTGGTTGGTACATATACCATTTTTGTGTTACCTCACCATATTGTTAATTTCGGCAGAAGGAGCCGTATATGGTGGGTATTAGAGAAA
>JBGVPL010000004.1:0-3741 GCA_045126975.1 Candidatus Aphodosoma sp.
TGGGGCGATACCACATACCACAACTCATCCACATCCGCATGCTCTAACAAATACTCTCCCAACCCAATATGCCCATTATGTATCGGATTAAACGACCCAAAATACAACGCAATCTTTTTCATTATTTAAGAAATTCAGTTACCACACGAATAGTCTCCTCCACAGCCTCATCAAGATTATCATTCACGATACGCACATCAAATTTCGGAGCAAACTCCATTTCCCATTCAGCCTTAGCTAATCGTTTTTCAATCATTTCAGCCGAATCAGTAGCACGTCCCACCAATCTCTCGCGTAGCACCTCCACACTTGGTGGTTGCACAAACACAGCCAATGCCCTCTCGCCGTAATACTTCTTGATATTCAATCCACCAACCACATCCACATCAAACAACATGTGCTGACCCTTAGCCAATTTGCCATCAATCTCGCTTTTCAACGTACCATAATAACAGCCAGCATACACCTCCTCATACTCCACAAACTCATCATTTGCTATTTTTGCACGAAACTCATCAGGTGTCAAAAAATAATACTCAACCCCATGTTGTTCTGCTCCACGAGGCGCACGGCTTGTAGCCGAAATCGAAAAACCAAAATCAAAACCAGCCTCCTTCAACTTACCGATAATAGTACTCTTACCACTACCCGAAGGAGCCGAAAATATAATCAATTTACCATTCATAATCATACAAAATTAATTAGATGACAAAGTTACAAAAAAATCACATACTCACCAAATTCCAAGTCTATATTTACAATTTTTCAACAATTTAAACAACATTAAACCCTCATTTCCAAGTTAAACACCCTACTCATTTTATGTATATTTCTACATTATAAAATGCTAACAATGAAAATATAATATGCTACTCTATTTTTCGAATGCGATTTTTATCAATATTTTCTACTACCAGTTTTTTTTTGTAACTTTGTACGATGAAGTGCAATAAGATTACAAAGTAAGTTAGATATAGAATTTATCTCTGTTAATGATGCATATAATATATTCAATGGATTAAAAATAATATCATGAAAAAATTTTTACTATCCTTTTTTGCTATTACTCTTATATTAGGAAAATTATGGGCAGGTGCTGGTATATGGCATTCGAGCATTAACCTTACAATCAATGGAGAATATGCCGACTATAAAATTACAGAAAATAGCATATTCCCAAATACAGAGTTGCCTAAAACTGTCTATATAACAGGCACTACTCTAACTATTAATAATATTATCGTAAATGTATGGAAAGATAATAGTGGTAATATTTGTGGAGGAACATATACACTTGAAATCAAAGATGCTAATGAAAATATAATAGCATCAAAATCACTTGTAATTACATGGTTCAGCGGATACGAAAGCGAATATAGTGGTAGTAAAAATCAAACATGGAAAAACATAGAAGGAGCTACTATCGACCTATCAAATATAAAAGCTGGCACCTATACAATGACAATCACAGGATATGCCACTGGTAACACAAATAGTTCAACCGACTGCTCTAAACAAATTCAAGATAATAGAGTTTCTTGTCAATTAATCGTAGAAGAAATCCTAAACGATTATCCTGATGTAAAACCTGAAGATTCTCATTCAAGTAGTGTGCCTTCCGAGTGTGAAGACGTCATGCTTCAAGCTTTTTATTGGGATTCGCACGACAACAACGCACGATATGGCAATACAAAATGGATAACTCTCAACGAACAAGTCACCGAATTAACTACTTTTTTCGATTTAATATGGTTTCCTCCATCTGCCGCTTCAAGCGGTGGTTTAGGTTATCACCCTTACCAACTAAGTAATCAAAATGGCAATCTCGGAAGCGAACAACAACTAAAAACACTTATAAACAACTGCCACGAAAATAATACTAAAGTAATCGCTGACATCGTCGTAAACCACCGAGATAATAAATCATCATGGTGTGATTTCACAGATGATGATTTCGGTGAATATGGACAATTCCAACTTACTGCTGCTCATATTGTAGGCAACGATGAAGTAAATTTTGAAGATTCTGGCGACTGTAAGGGCAAAGCCACTGGTGCCGATGATACAGGCGAACAATATGGTGGAGCCCGCGACCTCGACCACACCAATCCTTATGTTCGTCAATTTGTTAGTGCCTACCTCAATTGGATGAAAAACATTATTGGCTATGATGGTTGGCGTTGGGATGTAGCCAAAGGTTTCTCTCCTCGATATTTCAACGAATATAACCTTGCATCAAATGCCTATTTCTCAGTTGGAGAATACTACGATGGCAATCCTGACGTACTAAAAGGTTGGATACATGGTTGCGCAATGAATTCTTTAGCATTCGACTTCGGTACTAAATTCACAGCTTTTAATGAAGGTTTGGCTTCTAACAACTACTACAAACTACAAGGAGCAGGTCTTCTCGGTGCTGGATATAGCAAATATGCTGTTACTTTTATCGACAATCACGACACATTTGAACGTGGTAATGGCATTGATTTTGCTAATATAGATAATAAAGATAAAATACTCCAAGCTAATGCATATCTACTCTCTATGCCTGGAGTTCCTTGTGTATTCTACCCTCACTGGAAACGCTATAAAGATGATATAAAACCTATGATACATGCTCGTAAAGCTTGTGGTATTCACAGCGAAAGCCGTGTTACTGACGAATATGTATCTTACGACAAATATGAGGCAACAATACATGGCAAAAACGGTACTTTAATACTAAAAGTTGGTAGTGGTTCTTCTTATAACGAAACACCTGGAGGCTATACAAAAGTTGCTTCAGGTAACAACTATGGCATTTTTATAAACACTACAACTGCTACTGCTCCTAAACTCATTGTTACCCCAAAAGGTGGATACTACGAAAATGGAACACAAGTTACTCTACAATCAACCAGCCCTAATGTTAAAATATACTATACTCTTGATGGTTCAAAACCAACATTTTCAAGTGCTCAATACAAAAGTCCTATCAAAATCACCGAAGACTCCGTCGTTCTCCGAGTATTTGCTGAATACAAAGGTGGTGTCTCTGAAATCCAAAATCACACTTACACTACAGGACGCTCTCTACGCTCTGAAGGCATAAAAGTGAGCCTTTATAAACCAAACAATTGGAATCAAGTATATCTCTGGGCTTGGGACAATGCCGATAACAACATTTTTGGTGACCAATGGCCAGGCAAACCTATTACAAATGAAGGCAATGGCTGGTGGAGTCATACTTTCGATCTCGATGTTTTTTATGCCAATATATTATTTAATAATGGCGATGTAACTAATACAATCAAAACCGCAGATGTAAACGAAGTTGTAGAAAACACTTGCTACTACTTTGAAGGCGCAAACAAAGCCCCTCGTATAACAAATAACTGCTTGATTACTACAAACTACACACAACCACTCAACTCTCAACTAATCATCTATCCTAATCCAACACAAGGCGAGTTGCAAATAGAATCTAACGACATTATAAAAATAGTACGTATTATCAACACAACAGGTATCATAGTAAACGAATTTAATATTAATACAACTCAAACACACATTTCAATTTCTAATATACCATCTGGACTTTATCTTCTCCAAGCTATTAAAGAAAATGGTATAATCAACCAAACTATAGTGAAACAATAACTTCTCTATATCCATAAAAAAGCGATTAACAAAATTGTTAATCGCTTTTTTATCCCTATTCCTTATTCCCTATTCCTTGTTCCCTATCTTAAATCATTCACT
>JBGVPL010000005.1:0-44739 GCA_045126975.1 Candidatus Aphodosoma sp.
TTGAAGAAACCAATGTTGTTTTCGTAAGTTGCGATTTGTTGTTTAAGCAATTCGTATTGACGCATAAGTTTGTTGCGGTCGCCTTTGAAATTGAGTTCTTGGTTGCGACGGCGAGAACGAAGTTTGCTTTGTTTTTCGTTGAGAGCTTCTTGATATTGTTTGTAAACTTTATCTTTTTCTTTATAAGGTACGTGACCTACAGCGAGATATGCGTCAGACAAACGGCGAACGGCAGAGTAGTCTTCTTCGTCATTACCTGTGAGTTCGTAAGCTTTAAGAGCTTCGATAGCTTCAAGTTTAAGACGGAGATTTTCTTGCTCTTCGACTTTTTTGTCTTTGAAATTAGCCTCTTTGCGAGCGAAGAAGTGGTCGCAGGCAGCAATGAAACGAGCCCAAATAGCATCGCTATATTTTTTAGCAGTAGGACCTATAGTTTTCCACTCTTTTTGGAGAGCGATAAGTTTGTCGGTAGTAGAACGCCATTCTTCACTATTTTTGAGTTGTTCTGCTTTTTCGACGAGAAGACGTTTTTTCTCTAAGTTGGCTTGAAGTTCTTCTTTGATGCGACGATAGTATTCGTTTTTAGCTTCGAAGAAACGGTCGCAAGCAGTGCGATAGCGTTTGAATAAGCGATTGATTACGCGGCGTTCAGCAGGGTCGTCAGAGCGGAATTTCTCGTTAAGAGCGATAACTTCTTGTGTTTTTTCTTCCCACTCTTTGTATGTTGTAATAGTTTGAGTATCGATATTTTCGATAAGTTCGATAGCTTCAGTTTTTTCTTTTTCGATTTCTTGTTCGCGAGCTTTGAGACGTTCAAAGAACTCTTGGTGGCGTTTGTTAATAACAGTAGAAGCCTCTTTGAATCTGTTCCATATCTCATCACGGAGTTCGCGAGCTACCGGACCAATTTCGCGCCATTGTTCGTGAAGTTTTTGAAGAAGTTGGAATGATTTAACTACATCTTCTTCTTCATTAAGTTTTTCTGCTTGCTCAATGATGCGCGATTTGTCTTCTAAATTCTTTTTGAAATCGTATTCGCGGAGTGCAGCATTGATTTTTATAAGGTCGTAGAATTGTTCTTGGTAGTGATTGTATTCTTTCCAAATTTCAGTTACATAAGTTGGAGCTACAGGACCAATCTCTTTCCATTCACTTTGGAGTACTCGGAAAGCAGCAATAGTTTCGTTAAGGTCGCCTTCATTAGAAATCAAAGCTTCAAGTTTAGTAATGATAACCTGTTTTTTCTCTAAATTAGCGGCATATTCAGCATCGATAGCAGCAAGATATGTAGCACGTTTTTCGCGATAGATGCCCATTACAGACTTAAATTCAACCTCTATTGGGTCAGCTTGTTTTTGTTTTGGTTCAACAACTTCTTCGCCTTCTGATTCTTCAACTTGTTGAGCTGATTTTTCAGCGAGTTCTTGTTGATGACGTTTATAAAACAATTGTTTGATACAATCAACTTGCTCTTTTATAGCTGTTATTTCACCATTCTCTACAATTTCTTTAAGAGAGTTAACTAATTCTTCGCGTGTAAGAGTTGCGAGTTGTTGTGGGTCAAAATTTTGTTCTGTAATAAATTCTTGTGCATCCATATTTTAGATATTTAGTAGCGAGTAGCGAGACTTGCCGTTCGGCTTCGCTTTGTTTATTTTTTATGATTAATGAAACGCAAATTTAGTAAAAAATATTGAAACCTTGTATGTTTTTGCTAAAAAATGTTATTTCCAAATAAATTTGGCTTTACGGCGGAATATTTTTCCGATTGTGAGTATATAAAGGTTTATTAATGGTAACAGAATATCGAATAAAATGATTGATAAACCAAAACCTTTGTTCTTATATGTTTTGGCTGTGAGATTTATTATTATGAATTGTGTTAAAAAACGTAGTAAGAATGAGCCTACAACGATAGATAAAATTACAGGATTATTATAATTAAATATTGTTAATAATAGGATTGTTAAATAGAATAGACCACGAGAAAGAGGTTCGAGTCCAATCCACATTTTGCTACTAGATTGATATACATCAACAGTGCTTAAATGGCGTAGTTTTTGGTAGTACCAATCTCGGAATGTAGTTTTAGGAAGAGAGAGAGTTTCTGCTTCGAGTGATGGTTCAATGCGTGTGTTGTGTTTTTTGCCAAAGGCGTTAATCAACAAATCATCATCGCCTGATGCAACGTGGAGAAAACCTGCAAAACCTTTATGATTGAAGAACGTACTTTTGCGATAAGCCATATTGCGACCTACGCCCATATATGGGTAGCCGAGTAGTGCAAATCCCATATATTGCATAGCAATGGTTAGAGTGTCGTATGATACCATTTTACTAATAAAGCCATGTTCTCTATAATAATTACCATGACCAAGTACAAATTCAGTTTGATCGTTAAAATTACGCACTATAGAGGTAATCCAATTGGGAGTAAGAGGACGGCAATCAGCGTCAGTAAACAATAATATTTCGTTTTTAGCTGCTTTTACACCTACAGTGATAGCCAATTTTTTATGGCTAATGATGCGCGTTTCTTGTGGAATATTGGTTATATAAAGATTGTGGTAAACTTTTTGTAGGTCTTTTATTATCTCTTCTGTGTCATCACACGAGCCATCGTTTACGACAATCACTTCATAATCCTCATAGTTTTGTTCCAATACAAGAGGGAGAAAACGATGAAGATTATCACCTTCGTTTCTTGCGCAAATAATTATAGATACAGGTGGTTGTTCTACGGTATGCGGTACATCGCCTTTTTTTATTTTGCGAGTACGACGCAAAATAGCGGTGTAGGGTATAAAGTAAAATCCTAATTGAATGATGAGTGATAGGATTAATATTGATAGAAAAATATATGTTATAATAGTCATTTTGACTTAATTACTAAAGTTTAATTATTATTTTAGTTAGTACTTTACAGAGTTACAAAGTTACAAATAATAATTTATTTAAGCAAATTTGTGAGTATGAATATTTTTTTGTAATTTTGCACTCAAAATAAAGCGAATAGCTATAATTCTTTAATAGATCGGTTTCTTCGATTTAATATTTCCCGATAAATTTATTTTTTTTAGTATGTGAATTATTGAGTATAGCGGAAATCTCTAATCTCTAAACACTCAACTCTCAACTTAATTTATGTATAATATTTTAGAATTAAGACGTAAGAGTCAAGATGAACTCTTACAAATTGCACAAGAATTAGGTGTTAAAAAAGCAAACTCTTTGGCTCCTGATGCTTTGATATATGCCATTTTAGACCAACAAGCTATTGTTACATCGGTCGATAAAAAAGATGACGGTAAAGCAAAAAAACAACGTACTCGTATTGCTAAAAAAGTGGTAACTGAGGAGGGTGGTATCAATGTAATTGAACGCAAACCTAAAATTGTAGAGACGCAAAATTTTGCGTCTCAAAAAGAAAAGAATACTATAACTGAATCTAAAATAGTAGAGTCACAAAATTTAGAGTCAGAAACAAAAGTTACTAAAGAAACTCAACCAAAAGATAACAAAAAGCCTAATAATAAGGCGAATAATAAAAAGAAAAATAAGGCAGAAGAGTCAATAGTAGAGACGCAAAATTCTGTGTCTCAGAAAACAGTTGTAGAAAAAGTACAACAACCTCAAGTTGCAGTTTCTGCCGAAAAAGAGGAGGCTCCACAACAACCAAAACCACAAGTTCAGCCACAACAAGCGCAACAGGCTCAACAGCAACAACCTAAGCAACAAAATTCTCAAAACAATAATAAACCTCAACAACCTCAAAAAGATAAGAAAAAAGTAGAGACGCAAAATTTTGCGTCTCAAAAGCTTGAACAAAACAATCAGCCTAAAAATATTGCTCTTGCCGAAGGCGAAAAGATGTATGAATTCGACGATATTCTCGTTGGTATGGGTACACTCGAAATGATGCAAGATGGCTATGGTTTTCTCCGTTCGGCTGAATACAACTATCTCTCTTCGCCTGACGATATATATGTTAGTGCTCAACAAATTAAGTCGTATGGTTTGAAAACGGGCGACACTGTCGAAGGCAATATCCGTCCACCTCGTGAAGGAGAAAAATACTTTCCTCTTGTGCGCGCCCTCAAAATCAACGGATTACCACCAGAAAAAGTGCGCGACCGTGTGCCTTTCGAGCATCTTACGCCTATCTTCCCTGACAAAAAATTCCAACTCACCACACCTGGTAAACCTGCCTCTCTTTCAAGTCGTATAGTCGACCTCTTTGCTCCTATCGGTAAAGGTCAGCGTGGACTTATCGTGGCTCAACCAAAGACAGGTAAAACTATGTTGCTCAAAGATATAGCCAATTCAATACTTGAGCATCATCCTAATATCTATATGATTATTTTGCTCATCGACGAGCGTCCTGAGGAGGTTACTGATATGTCGCGCAGTGTACGTGCCGAGGTGGTTTCTTCTACATTCGACGAGTCTGCCGAACATCATATCAAGGTTGCCACTATGGTGCACGAAAAGGCTAAACGCCTTGTAGAGTGTGGTCACGATGTAGTTATTCTTCTCGACTCAATCACTCGTCTTGCTCGTGCTTATAATACCTTCTTGCCTGCTTCGGGTAAAGTGTTGTCAGGTGGTGTAGATGCCTATGCGCTCCACAAACCAAAACGCTTCTTTGGTGCGGCTCGTAACATCGAAAATGGTGGCTCACTCACAATTATTGCTACTGCACTCACCGACACAGGTAGTAAAATGGACGACGTTATCTTCGAAGAATTTAAAGGTACGGGCAACATGGAGCTCCAACTCAACCGTCAATTAGCCAACAAACGCATATTCCCTGCGGTGGACATAATGGCTTCATCTACACGCAAAGACGACCTCTTATTACCTAAAGAGGTATTGAGTCGTATGTGGGTATTGCGCAACTACCTTTCGGATATGAACGTAACCGAAGCGATGGAATTCCTCAAAGAGCGCATGGAACGCACTAAAGACAATGAAGAGTTCCTCGTTTCAATTAATGGAGATTGATAGTGAATAAAATTGATTATAAACAAAAGGCTGTATCACAATAGTTGATACAGCCTTTTATATATCTTGACTCTCGTGTCTCGTGTCTCGTGTCTTGTATCTCGTGTCTAACGAATTACATTTCCGATTCTTTCATGCGTTCTGCATTTTCGGCAACTATTAGTTGGTCGATGCAGCCTTGGATGTCGCCATCCATAAACGCTCCGAGATTGTAAATTGTGTAGTTGATGCGGTGGTCTGTGATACGACCTTGAGGGTAGTTGTATGTGCGGATTTTAGCCGAACGGTCGCCTGTGCTCACCATTGTTTTGCGGCGTGATGATATGGCTTGTAGGTGTTCTTGAAGAGCCATGTCGTAGAGTTTGTTACGCAACATCTGCAAAGCCATTTCGCGGTTAGCCAATTGCGAGCGAGCCACCTGACATTGAATCATGATACCAGTAGGTTTGTGGGTCAATTGCACCTTAGTTTCCACCTTGTTGACATTCTGACCACCAGCACCCGATGAACGAGCAGTTTGATATTCCAAGTCGGCTGGATTGATTTCTACGTCCACCTCTTCTGCCTCAGGCAATACAGCTACGGTAGCCGCCGAGGTATGAACACGACCTTGAGTTTCGGTCTGAGGCACACGTTGCACGCGGTGCACGCCCGATTCGTATTTCAAGATGCCGTAAGTGCCACCATCGCCCGACACGTTGAAGATGATTTCCTTGTAGCCACCTGCAGTGCCTTCGGTGAGCGAAGTAACCTCGATGCGCCAACCCTTTTGTTCACAATATTTTGTGTACATACGATATAGGTCGCCAGCAAAGATAGCCGCCTCGTCGCCACCCGTACCACCACGAATTTCCACAGTACAGTTTTTCGAGTCCTCTGGGTCGGCAGGTATGAGCAATATCTTGATTTCCTCCTCTAATGGTTCAACGCGAGGTTCCAAATCTTCTAACTCCATTTTAGCCATTTCGCGAAGGTCAGGGTCGTTTTCTGTGTTTAGTATGGTTTTTGCTTCTTCTATATTGTTGAGAACACGACGATACTCATCGCGCTTAGCGAGAATCTTTTCCAAATCGCTATATTCTTTGTTGAGTTTCACAAAGCGTTTCATATCTGCAATTACCGCAGGGTCGGTAATCAGAGTAGAAACTTCCTCAAATCGGGCATTCAAACCTTCAAGTCTATTAAGTAGTTGATTGTTCATTTTATAGATATTTAATAGTAGAGACGCAATATATTGCGTCTGTACACGAGTAGCGAGATTTGCCATTTGGCATTTAATTTGCAAATTTACAAAAAAAATTTCAACTCTTCAATACTTAGCACTCAACTTTTTTTTGTACCTTTGTGCTTTGTGAGTGGCGAGATTTTAAAGACAGAATAACCGAAGAACAAAAATTATACTTTAATTATTTTTTTTGAACGTAAATTTCCATTAATTAATCGTAAATTATTAATAATAGAAAAAATTAATGGATAATTAATGGTAATTTATGTTTACTAAAAGAAATAACAATTTGCGTTTATAAAAATTATGTTTTTATGTTATTTTGTCTTCTAAGAAAAACGAGCGAAGCGAGTAATATATAGGACGTAGCACGCTGCGTCCCTACTAAAAATTTAATATATGAAAGAACGTTTATTGCAGATAATTAAAGAGATTTGGGCGTATATCAAATCCCTTGCAAGTATTGCCGAAGATACCGATTCCGAAACTACGGTAGCGAATATAATTAAAGGAGTTGAGTTTCGGGCTGACAATATTTGGGTATTGTTTTTCGCAATTATTATAGCGTCAGTAGGTCTGAATGTCAATTCAACAGCCGTAATTATTGGTGCTATGTTGGTTTCGCCACTTATGGGACCTATTATGGGTTTAGGTTTGTCTATCGGTATTTCTGATGGAGAATTATTGCGTAAGTCGTTGAAAAACTTGTTTATAATGATTGTTATTTCGCTTGTGGCATCAAGTTTCTATTTTTTGATTTCGCCATTGAGTGATGCGCAATCCGAATTGTTGGCACGTACTAAACCAACTATTTATGATGTGTTTATCGCATTTTTTGGTGGATTGGCAGGCATATTAGCAGCATCGCGTAAGCAAGAAAAAGTTACGGTTGTCAGTGGTGTAGCGATTGCAACAGCTTTGATGCCACCGCTTTGTACAGCAGGTTATGGATTAGGTACAGGTCAGTTGATATACTTTTTTGGTGCATTCTATCTCTTTTTTATCAATGCATTTTTCATTGCATTGGCAACCTATCTGATGGTGCGTTACTTACATTTTCCACGCAAAACGTTTCTTGATCAAGCAACCGAATTAAAAGTGCGTCGTAGTATAGCAGTGTTCACGATTGTGGTGCTTGTTCCGTCAGTTTTTATTGCTATCAATGTAGTTCGCGAAACATCGTTTAATAACAATGCCATTAAGTATGTCAATGATATACAGAATAATCCTGTGATGCAAAACGTGCAGATAATTTCGCAACAACGCACATTTTCGAGTAAGGGCAATGAAATCACTATTTCGCTTGTAGGCGAACCATTGACATCGGAGCAAGTTGCAGTATTGCAAAAACGAATGGAAGAGATGGGTTTGAAGAATACCAAATTGAACATTCGTCAGGCAGGAGGAGCATCGCTCGATGTCGGTACGCAAGCCAAAATGTTGCAAGAGTTTATCGAAGATAAAGACCGTATTATTGTGCAAAAAGATTCGTTGATACGAGATTTGCGTCAACAAATACGTGTAGAACGGCAACTTGCACAAGTAACAGCCGAGCAACTTGCCCACGAATTATCAGTGTTATATCCACATATACATGATATATCTATGGCAGAAGCCGTGAAATTTAATGTACAAAGTAATATGACGGATACAATTCCAACATTAAATATTAATTGGACACAACAACCAACCAGTGAAGAATACCAACATCTCTCTAATTGGCTGAAAGTCCGCCTCAAAACCGACAAACTCGATATAATATCGAAGAATATAGAATAAATTATAAAAACTTCAACTAACTATTGTTGGTTGAAGTTTTTTTTGTCATATAAACAAAAATAAGGTCTATTAGAATTTAATCTAATAATAGACCTTATTTTTGTTGAATGTTGAGTATTGTGCAAAAAAACTGCACAAACAGATTATACCTTTGCACTCGGAAAAAGAAATAATAACTCTCTAAAAAATTACAACTATGGCAAATATCGAAATCTTTAAAAAATTTGGTGTATCATCAGTAGCTTCTAATGTAACATATTCTGCATCTTTAAATGTTTTTACTGGAAATGGATATACAAGTGCTGCTGGTAATAATTATTTTAATGCATTTCGTTTTGCTGAAGGTATTTTAATAAAAGAAGATGTCGGTGTAGGGTATGCTCATACATTTTTAAATGGCATTCGAATATTCGATTTATCATCAAAAACATTATTATGTGAACGTAGTTATCATTGTTGTTATTATGATAAAAATTATGTGAAATCTCAATCTATTGATATGTTACGAAAATTAGTAATGGATGCAGCAAAATCAGATAATGTTCATTTATTAGAAACTGACGTGCAAAATCATGTAAGCCGTATTGTAAATGATGCATTTATTACTAATCAAATGGAAATGATGAATAAACAATTAAGATTATTAAAATAAAGGAGAAATTATTATGCAAAATTCAATGTTATCTATTGCTGATTTAAAACCAATTGGAGTATCTCAATCAACAGGTTTACAAGTTTATCAAAACTTTTCTTCTGTATCTGGTTTTAATTACATGGTAGGAATTCGTGAATTGGATGGATTAAAAATTATTGAAGGTGTGGCTGAAGGAACTGCATGTATATTTTTGACAGGTATTAAAGTTTTAGATTCAGACAACAAACTTGTGACTGAAATTGAAGTGGAATATGGTACTCACTATACCAGAGAAAAAGTTGTTCATTTGGTTTCTCAAAAATTGTTTGATGTGATATGGAGTGCTATGGATGCGTCAGAGCAAGTTGCGGTTGGAAACGAAGAAGTAAAATTTCAAATAGACCAATTGCTTGATAATTGTTATTTTGGAGAAAGTAAAAAATGTGCATTGAATTGGGCTCGACGAGTTGGAATTATTAAATAAAGAGAAATATATGGCAAAAAGAAAGAAAAAATACAGTTTGTTTGATCGAATAGATTTTGGTAAGTATAAAGGAGTGTGTATTAGAGATTTGATTGATAGGAATTTGGGTTATATACAATGGTGTGTAGAAGAAAAAAATATATTCGAAATGAATCATGAAGCCAAAAATTATTTTAATTGTGTGAAATCTGAACGTGAAACAAAACAACCAGTTGATTGCTATTCTTTGATATTAGATAAAAATAAGTTTTTAAAATATCTTGATACTTGTGCTGAGGATGCTGTGTTATTAGATATTCCTATTGTAACATCTGTTAATGTAGAGCAATTAGCATTTCAATTTTGAATAAAAAATTATGAGAAAATTTTGCAAATAAAAATATAATTCTTACCTTTGCGGACGTATAATTAAGGCTAATTGATATTGTATTTTTGAGTTGAAAACCTAGGAAATTTTCATTGCGAACAAAATCAATATCTTTCGGAACTTGCGTTTTTAGGCGTAGGCTGTCATAATTACATCTGTTCGCAAAGGTTTTCCTAGGACCATCAACATCAAGATGTTATTAGCAGTTTCTGCGCCTTTTTTATGTTTTGATAGCATTGTTATTTTTATGTTGTAAAACAATAAAAAAAGTAGTAGAATAACGCTAATAATAAAATATAAAATAGTAATTTTGTAAGAGGCAAATTAAAGAAATTATGACAACACTTTTATCTTATTTCGGTAATATTAAATTGACACAAGATCAAAATAATGCGTTAACTAAACTCGAAAGTTTCTTTGAAAGTGATAAGAAAATATTTATCCTAGGTGGTTATGCAGGTACAGGTAAAACTACTATTTTACGTGGAGTAGTTAATTATTTATCAGATGAAGAACATAAGAAAAATGTCGTTTTGACAGCTCCAACTGGTCGTGCTGCTAAAGTTTTATCTGCACGTACTGGTTATGATGCCTATACTATTCACCGAGCAATTTATGCTAAAGATTGTGTTGTAATAAAAAATCAAAAGTCTAAAGATTTTGCCGAACGTGAATTTACTTATGTTTTTCCTTTACAAGAAGCTCCTCACGAGGTTGTTGTTATTGTAGATGAAGCTTCTATGCTAACAGATAATGAGTCTCATAACGAGTTGTTTCAATTTGGTTCAGGTCATCTTTTGACCGACTTAATTAAATATTCTCGTGATGGTAAAATTATCTTTGTAGGTGATGTAGCTCAGTTACCACCTGTTGGAGATACTCACTTTGTTGCTTTGGATGTTGATATGCTTATGCAAATGAAGTTTAGTGTTGACTCTTATGTTATGACCGAAGTGGTTCGTCAATCCAAAGACAATCAAATCTTAAATAATGCAATTAAAGTACGTGATTTGTTAGAAAAACCTCGTAATGAGCGCAACGAGTTAGTTTTCGAAACAAAGCAGGATGAAGTTGAGTCTATTACAGCCGACGCTATTGTAGATCGCTGTGTGAATGATTTAGAACGACACAATTACTTACAAACAAGTAGCAAAATTATCTGTTATTCAAATCGTCTTGCGGGTATATATAATCAGCATATTCGTCAGCGTTTATATTCTTATCCAACGCATGTGATGCCTAATGATTTATTAATGATTGTGCAAAATAATTATAATTTAGATGTTTTCAATGGTGATATCATTAGAGTTATCTCTGTTAGTGATAACGTAGAGAAACAATCGGCTCCTGTTTATGTTAAACGTTTCGGAGAGAGAGTACGTGAGATTATAACTCTTACATTTCGTGATGTAGAACTACAAAATGAGTCTGGCGGAATATATTCTGCTAAAATTATTGATTCTCTTCTTGAATCATCTGAACCTCATCTTCCTTTTGATGATATGAAAGCTTTGTTGATAAACTTTTGTATGCGAATGGACGATTGTGGTATCAAAGAGGGTACACTTGATTTTGTAGAAAGAATGAAATCTGACCCTTATCTTAATGCTTTACGCGTCAAATATGGTTATGCTATTACATGCCACAAAGCTCAAGGTGGCGAATGGAATAAAGTTTATGTCGATTTCACCGATAGATTAGGGTTGAGTGACGATTATTTGCGTTGGATTTATACTGCTACAACTCGTGCATCCAAAACTCTTTATGGACTTAATTTGCCTAACATAACAGCGTTGTCTAAATTGCAATTTAATCCAATTCAACGTGTATCTAAGGCGCCTGCCGATTTATTTGATTGGTCTAATTATCCATCAACACCATTCCATTCCGAATCATCGCTTGGTTGTAAACGTGCAAAATACTTTGAAATAGAAGAAAAACTTTCGCAATCATCATGCAAAATAGAACGAGTTAAATCTAATCCTTATATGGAGGAATACTATATTTCAACCTCAAATGGAGTAGTTCGTTTCGATGTAATGCATGATGCATCAGGTATATTCAAATCATTCAAAACAGCAATTATTACCGACGAAAATAAGCAATTGTTAGAATTATTAAATTCCGATTATGTGATTGATACTAAGTTAGATTATCAACCTTCAGCCGATTCGTTCAATCAACTATTTCAGTTTGTATTAGCTGCTGCTTCAGAGTTAGATATCAAACTTATAAATGTTGTCGAAAGCATACCAAATTATTATATATCGTATTTATTCAAAACATCAGGTCGATTCTCCTATATACAATTTTTCTTTAATGGTAGTCACCAAATTACTCGTGCAATGCCGAAGTCAGATTTAGGCGAACAAGATGAAAAACTACAACAATTAATTTTAAAACTATCATAATATGTCATTCAAGGAGGTAACAGAATTGCGTAAAAGTGGTCAACTCACACAAGCATATAACATGGCTTTGGCTGATTTGAATGCATCTCATAGCGATGTCTGGTCGTGCCGTGCTATGTTTTGGGTACTTTATGATATGAGTAGCAGACTTATTGAACAAAAGCGTTTTGATAATATTGCCGATTTTCTTAAACAATTTAATTGGGTCTATGAACGTCTTCGTGGTATGGGTGCGATTGATGAAATTGCAACTAAATCGGCTGCTGTTTTATTGCGTAAAGTTTTGAATGCGTTATTAGATTTTGGTCGTACTGTTCCTGAAATTCTAGGTATATTCGAGCACGCAGGTTATCATTCTATCGACGAAATACTTGAAAATATTCGTTTAGACTATTTTTTTAAGTTATATAATGCAACTCAAAAACACGAAGGTAATACTCATCAAATAGTTAATGAGTATGTTTCTAAATTTCAAAATAGCCAACCTTCCGATAATCATTCAAAATTTTTAGCATCTGTATTATGGATTTATCGTGCCGATGATGATAATGAAAATGCTCAGTTTATTCGTTTTTTTGATGCTTGGGGTATTAATAATTTGCAAGATAGCGATTGGAAAAGTGATAATTCTGATTATGATCCAGTGGCAATTAAAGTGTTAAATAGAGTATTTGCTTATCTTAGTAAAACACGTTATAGTGATTTGGATAAATATTTTGCTCTATTTCAAGACGCGTACATTAAAAAACGTTTAGATTTTCATCTAAGACGTAAATATGCTATTTTACTTATCCATCGTGGCGAAAAAAATCAAGCTATTGAAATCTATAAACAGTTACTTCGTCAAAAGCAAGACTTCTATTTATATTCAGAGTTAGCTGAATTAGTTGAAAATATCGATGCGAAAATGTCGCTCTATTCTATGGCATTATTGCGACAACGCAACGATGAATTTGTTGGTGCAATTCATCTTCAAATGGCACGACTCTTTATTGAAAAAGGATTATTGCGTGAAGCATCTACTGAATTAAATATCTATAAAGTTACCTACGAACGTAACAAATGGAAACTCAACGAAAAATATACCGAATTAGCATCAAAAGTTGATATAACACAATTTGATAAAAACAATCAAAAACTCTATGCAGAATATGCTGGTAAAAATAACGGTTATGCCAAATTACCAGATAAATCACATAATAAGCAATCAAGACCAAATAAAGTAGAAAATTCTGGTGCTCAAAAAGAATTTGAAGGTGAATTAAAATACAAGCAAAAAGACGGTAGAGCTTTTGCCTTTGTTGGCGATTGTTACATTTCAGCAAAACTACTTGAGCAACAAGGTATAACGCAAAATTGTCCAAAGGCAACAGTCCAGGCTCGTCAACTCCCAGATGGCAAATGGCAAGCAACTAAAATTCTAAAAATCGAAAAATAATATAACTATGAAACACGTACATATCACATTAGTAGGAGAACAAATAGCTCCTGTTTATAATGGTATTCTTGCAGCTAATCCCAATCTTGTTATTTTCATACATTCTGATAAAACAAGAGAACATGTGCAACGTATAAAGCAGAATCTGCACTTGTCAAGTATTCCTAAAGAACTTGATCCAAGCGACATGAATGATATTTCGACTAAAGTAGCACAAATTCGCAAAACTTATGCCGATAGTGAACAAATTTCTATTAACATATCAAGTGGTACAAAAGCATGGACATACTATTTTATACAAGAATTTTCATCGTTGTCGAATGTTACATTTTTCTATGTTGATCAAAATAATAAGATGTGGAATCTTCGTGAAAAAACAAACGAAGAATTATCTTTTGATATGGATAGGCAGTTACAATTATATAGTGATCAAGCATTAAGTGAATATACTAAATACGAAGATTTTACTACTCAAGACAATGAACAAATTGAAAAAATTAGAAAAATAAGAAATTTTAATCGAGATGATTTTAATTATCTTACAAAAGAAATTTATGAGTTGCAAAAACGTAAAAATTTGCCAAAGGATCAAAAAGAAATATTGATTCAAGCAGAGAACAAAATGTCTGAAATAATATGGTATCGAGAGCAAAATCGTTATAAGTTAGTTTTATATAAAAAGAATAATGCTACTAAAAAACAAGAGATGGAGTTTTCTTCTCCAAATATTTCAAAATTATTATTAAATACTGGTTGGTTTGAATATGAAGTTGCGACTATTTTAAGTAAATGGAGATTTGCAAAAGATATTAGAATAGGTTGTAGATTTTCTACTAAAGAAAAAAACGAAGATAAAAATGAGGTAGATATAATTGTTAATACAGGAACTAAGTTACTTTTTGTTGAATGTAAAACTAGTATTAAGAGTATTACTGATATTGATAAATTCCGTTCTGTAGTTCGTAATTATGGCGGATTAAACAGTAAAGCTATATTTATTACTGATGAAATAATAGATTCTAATGCAAAAGAAAAACTTGAAGATAATCGTTTGATGTCTTTTTCGTTAAAAGATAATCATTTGAATTTATCATTAGAAAAAGCTCTTTTTATGTTACTTGAATCAGAATTGAATCAAATTAACCCTCGGTAAATGTTGTAGTAAATTTTATTAAATATTTTTAGAAGGCAATGTTAATTAATTTATCAAATCATCCAAGTTCTAATTGGTCGGGAGATCAGTTAGATGCTGCAAAAAAATATGGAGAGATTGTAGATCTGCAATTCCCTAATATTTCTCCAGATGCTTCTTCTAATCAAATTGCTGTATTAGTCAATGAATATTTTGAAAAAATACAGCAAATGGGAAGTAATGTAAATGTTGTTATTCATCTTATGGGAGAAATGACATTCACTTTTATGTTGATTAAACGTTTGCAAAATGCAGGCTATAAATGTATTGCTTCAACTACACAACGCATTGTAGAAGATATCGATGCTAATGAGAAAAAAGTATTATTTAAATTTTGTCAATTTCGTGAATATAAATTATAGATTATGCCACAAATACCAATTTTAATAGTTCGATTCAAAAATCCTCTTGAGAGTTATGAAATCCCATCATTTCGAGGTGCTATTATTCAAGCCACTTCCGAATCTGGCGACAATTTGTTGTTTCATAATCACGATGGTGATAAGTTGCGTTATGCCTATCCATTAATTCAGTATAAAACAATTCAGCATAAAGCTGCAATTCTGTGTATTAAAGATGGAACAGAGCAAATTGGAAATTTCTTTGCTAATAATAAAGGTGTTATAAATATTCAAAATCGTCAATTAGAATTAGAAATTGATAAAATAACAACTACCAATTACAATATTCAACTTTGGGATGATACATTCTATTATCGAATTAATAATTGGCAAGCATTGAATAGTGATAATTATGAAAAGTATCAATTATTGGAGGGTGTAGTTGCTAAATGTGCTTTCTTAGAAAAAATATTAATAGGCAACATATTATCTTTTCTTAAGGGAGTTGGCATACATATAGAAAATCAATTAAAATGTGAAATAACATCGCTCTCTGACCCTAAAATAATAAAGGTAAAAAATATGAAATTAAATTGTTTTAATATCGAATTTAAAACCAATATATCTTTACCTGATTATATAGGTATAGGAAAACATTCAAGTTTAGGTTTGGGAATATTAACACAAAAAAAATATAAATAAACATGAATTCAAACAGAGAAAAAATTTATTTGGCTGCATTATTGCACGACATTGGCAAGTTTTATCAACGAGCCGATGTAGGGAGTGTGGCTAATAGTAAGTATTTGAATCAGCGCAATAAGGTAGAAAGTACTTTTTTGCCTCAGCGCAATGGATTTTATAGTCACAAACATTGTTTGTGGACTGCTCAGTTTATTGACGACAACATTTCTGTTTTCAAAACGTTGTTGAACGATGATAATGCAGCGACTTATTTGACAGATCAAGATAATTTTTATAATTTGGCTGCTCGTCATCATCTTTCAGCCAATCAATTGTCTGATTTAGGCAAAATCATTAAAGAGGCAGATTGCTTATCTTCTGGTATGGATCGTGATTCTGTTGAGGCTTTTAAAGACGATCAAGATGAATCTTCTTGGGATAGTTTCAAAACTAAAAGGATGACATCCATTTTAGAGTATATACAAAGAAATGATGATAAATTTGTTGTAACGCATCATTTGCCATTGACTGAATTAAATCTAACAAAAGAGTTTTTTCCTAAAAAAGATTTCTCTCAGGCTCCTGATTATATTTCTTTGTGGAATAATTTTTTAACAGAGTTTAAATTTATTCAAGCTGATACATATAAAGCTTTTGCCGAAACTTTTTTGAGTTTATTATATAAATATACAGTTACTATTCCTTCTTCAACTATCAATTTCCCTGATGTTTCGTTGTACGACCATTCAAAGACTACAGCAGCTTTGGCTATTTGTCTTTATGATTATTACCAGTCAGGCGAGAAAAACGATAATGAGTTTTTATTGATAGGTGGTGATTTTAGCGGAATACAATCATATATTTATAAGATTGTATCTAAATATGCGGCTAAAAATCTTAAAGGTCGTTCGTTCTATCTTCGTATGTTGTCGGATGCTATTGTGAGATTTTTGTTGCAAGAATTAGATTTATTCCAAGCCAATATAGTATATAATTCAGGAGGTAGTTTCTATATATTAGCTCCAAATACATCTAAGGTTAAAGAATCATTGCACAGCGCAATCGGCATTATCGAAAAACAATTATTTAATACACATAAAACAGATCTTTTTGTTGCAATTGATTATGTCGAATTGTCGAAAGATACGTTGATGCATAAAACCGATAAAACTCTCTCTGATGTATGGGGCGATTTGTTTCAAAAGCGTGATATTAAGAAAAAAACAAAATTTGCTTCTTTGCTTGATGATAAATACAACCTATTTTTCGAACCATTTGGTATAGGCTATAATAAAGATAGAGATGTTATTTCGGGTGAAGAATTTTTGCCAGAAGAACGCCCATTTATTTTAGCTGAATTGAGTGAGTTTGATAATGAAAATCCGATAAAGGAAATCACGGCTCAACAAATTTTGTTAGGAAAATATCTTCGTGATGCCGATATGATGGTCATTTCTGAAGATGAAATTCCATATTGGCGCGATTTACGTCCTATAGAGCCACTCGAACTTGGTTTTTATTATTATTTTGTTACAAAAGATAAGTTAGAACAGAAGCGTAAAGAACTTTGTGCATCTGCCGATAAAATTTCAATCATTACGTTCAATGGTAAAGATTTGAATTGCAATTTTATCAACGATAGCATAAACGGAATAAATAATATTTATGGCTTAGAATTCTATGGTGGCAACACATTTGACAATACAACATTCGAAGATATGTGCAGTAAAGATGATGAAAACGCATTTTCTCGATTAGGTGTATTGCGTATGGACGTTGATAATTTAGGTTCAATTTTCCAAAAAGGTATAGCTCCTGAGAGTGTCACCTTATCTCGTTTAGCAGCTTTGAGTCGTTCGTTTGATTATTTCTTTTCTGGTTATATCAATCGCATACAATCCGATTTAGGCGAAAACAAGTCGTTTATTGTCTATAGTGGTGGCGACGACCTATTTGTTGTCGGCGAATGGACCACTATGATTGATTTTGCTAAACGTATTCGTTCTGATTTCAGAGAATTCACTTGTTCTAATCCAGCATTTTCAATATCAGGTGGCATAGCTGTTATCCCTAAAAAATTCCCTATTATCAAAGGTGCTCAAATGAGTGCCGATGAAGAAGATAATGCTAAAAAGCATACTCTCGTGGGTGGTAAAAATTCGCTTTCATTTATGGAAATGCCTCTTAATTGGAACGTGGAATTTCCTATTGTAGAGCAATTGAAAGATAAAATAGTAGGGTACTATTTAGCAAATAAGTTGCCAAAATCATTTATATCGAAAGTCGTGAATTTTTCACAACAAGCCAAATTTACCGAAACCAATAAAATTGGCAATTATAAAATCTATTGGTTATTTACATACGATATAAATCGATTGATTACTCGAACTAAAAAAGATGAAGTCGATGTTTTCTTACAACAATGTATCTCTGATGTTTGTAGTACGAAAAAAACATTAGATGGAAAATCAATTACCACAAATTATCATCCTCTCCAACTATGGGCTTTCGCTTGTCGTTGGGCAGAATTAACAATACGAACAAATAAATAATAATATTATGGTAGATTACAGAAACAATTCTTTTGGGAATAATCGTAATTCTCAAAACAGTAGCCGACCTTCTTATGGTCAAGAAAAAAAAGATCCAGTTCAAGAAGTTAAAGATTGGAAATCTAACAATCTCTATTATGATTCAGCTTGGATCAAAAATGATGCAGATGAACGACTTGTTGAATATGCCGAAAAAGCAGGTGAGCATTTAGCTAAAACAGGTTTGTCGTCATCTAAAATCCGTAGTATTTATAGTGAAATCAAACGTATTCAAGTCAGTGATTTTGATAAGAATAAACCATCCTTCTATCTCCTTAAACCAAAAGTTGCATATGCTGTTGGTCGTGATAAAGAAAATAAAGGCTTGATTCTTTTTCAATTGATTTTTAATGAATGTGCAAAAGATGTTACTAACAAAAAATCGTATCAAAATTTTTGTAATTTCATCGAGGCTATCTTGGCATATCACAAAGCAAATAGTAATGAAAAATAATAACTTAAAATTAGTATAATTATGGAAGCTAAATTAATAAAAAAAATAGTTTATACAGGAACAATTGAAGCTCTTACCGGTCTTCATATCGGTGGTACTAATGCTCAATTAAATATCGGTGGACCAGATAAATTTGTAGTGCGTAATCCGATTACTAAAAAACCTTATATTCCTGGTAGTTCGTTAAAAGGCAAGTTGCGTTCTCTTATTGAAATTGTTGATGGCAAAACAAACAATGGAATGGCAACAAATGATGTTAATACTCGTTCTGGTGCTTTATTTGGAGTTGCAGGAAAGAGTGATAATGTACATCCATCTCGTATAATATTTCGTGATGCTGAATTAAGTTTAGAATCTTGTGCTATTTTAGAAAATTCCGATACTGATTTATTGTATACAGAATCTAAAACTGAGGTTGCAATTGATAGAATTACGTCTAAAACTAATGGAGCTTTGCGAACTATAGAACGTATCCCTGCTGGCGCAAAATTCAATCTTACTGTAATTCTCAACATTTTTGAAGGCGAAAACGAAGACGGATTGAAAAAAACATTCACCCAAGCCATTAACCTTCTTCACGACGACTATCTTGGTGGTCAAGGTTCACGTGGATATGGTCAAGTCAAAATAGAGTGGAGTAGCATTGAAGAAAAGAAAGTCGAAGACTACCTAAAATAATTTGATTATGAGTAAATACAGAGTCATAAAACTTGTCAATCTATCGTCATTGCACATAGGTACAGGACGTGAAAACTACGATTTTTCATCTTCCTCTCTATCTAGTGATGCAATATCGGCGGCTTTGGCCTCTATTCGAGCTTCTTTAGGGCGAGATTCTGATATCAACTCTTTTTTGTCATCATTTACTATCTCTTCAGCATTCCCTTTCGTCGGTAGTCAATATTTTTTGCCAAATCTTCAGCGTAAAATCAATGTTTCTACAACCGATGAGGAGACATATCGTAAACGTTTGAAAAAAGTCAAATACATCGAATCTTCCATTTGGCAAAAAATGGTTAGTGGCGATACAATTGCTATCGAAGAAAATCAATTGCAAAAAGAGTTTTTGATAAACGATACCACTAATTTTGCCCAACCATCTAAGAGTGCAGTTAATCAACGAGTAAAAGTTTCAAATGGCGAATCAAACAACGACCCATTCTTTTTCGAATGGACATATTTTAATGAAAATGCAGGTTTATATTGCATTATTCAAGCCGATGATGATTTGTTCACTGAAATTGTTCGATTATTCACTCTCTTAGGATCCGAAGGTATTGGAACTGACAAAAACATAGGTGGCGGAAAATTTAATGTTGATGTAGCCGAAATAGTTTTAGATGAACCTAACAACGCAAATGCTCAAGTCCTATTGTCAACATATATACCAACTAAAGACGAAATTCAAAACCTGAATATCGATAATTCAGCCTACGAATTAATTCTTCGCAATGGCTATATGGCAGGTAGTACTATCGAATCATTGCGCCATTTGCGTAAAAAAAGCATTTACATGTTCAATTCAGGTTCTGTTTTTGCAACAACGCAACAGTTAAACGGAAAAATAGTAAATCTTGCCCCTGATTGGAACGACGAGCGATTACATCCTGTTTATCGTAGTGGTAGGCCATTGTGTTTCAAAATCAAAATTTAGAAGTAATAATTATGGCAAAAATCAGAATAGAAACAATTACACCTGTTCATATTGGTTCGGGCGAAACCTTAAAGCGCAATAATGATTATGTCGTTTTTGATGGAGGTAATTCTTTGGGCGTTATTGATGAGCGCAAAGTATTGTCGCTTGTAGGCGAAGATCATATCGATGAATGGGTGTCGTATATCGAACGAGGAGATAGTGTCGCAACTCTTGTGAAAAAATATGCAGGCAACGCCAAAATCACCGATTGGATTAAGCGTACTATCGATAATTATGCTTCAGGTTCTCAATCATTGAAAGAATGTTTGCATGATGGCATGGGACGTCCCTATATACCTGGTAGTTCCATCAAAGGCGCAATCCGCACAGCAGTATTAGATTATCTTGTTCGCGACGACTCCAATCTCGATAGATTTATTGAAGGCAAAGTATCATCCAAAGAAGTTGAAAAACACTATATAGGTCGTGATGCTAATGATGATTTCTTCCGTTTTATTCAAGTCGGTGATGCTTATTTCGGTCGTAATGTCGAAGTAGCATTCGATATGGCATCACTCAATATAACCGAAAAAGATGATTTATTAGATAGATCAAAATCACAACCTATCGAAGCTATTAATTGGGAAAATGAAACTACATTCGAACTTCGATTCAATCGTCGTCAATATGATTTAGCTAAAGGAAAGGTCAAAGAAGTTCCTCTCCAAATCCAGTCAATCGAAGGTCTATTCCAGTTGATAAATAACCACACTAAATCACTATTAGAGCAAGATAAACTCTTTTGGTCTAATATCGATATTGCTGGCGCTGAGTCATATCTCGAACAAATAGATGATATTTTGGCTGAAATTGCAAAATGCGATAACAAATCATGCATATTGCGTATTGGACATGGTTCAGGCTGGACATTTATGACTGGTGGTTGGGCACAACGCCTCCGTAATTTCGACGATAAAGTAGTCCCAGCATCTCGACCACACAATGCTAGGTCTTATTCGCAGTATCCATTTCCAAAAACACGCCGTGTAGTTGACGATGAAGATTCAACCGGACTTTTAGGTTTTGTGAAATTAACACAAATCTAAAGCTTCTTTTAGTGAATTTCACCCTTGCCTCAAGCATACCTCTTCAGAGGATAACCATATCTTCACTATGCCTATGCCGAAGAAGTCTGCCAAATAAGAGGTTAATACCAATTTTGAATTCATCAAGTCTTATTTGGGGAAACAATAAGAGTACGTAATTTTTACGAATATTCTTTAATTATTGTTAATTTTTTGAGTTTAAATACCTGAAAATTACTACTCTTATTGTTTTGCTCTCAAACCCCATACTCCAAAACAAAAAGGATTAAGACCAACATACGCTAAACCTAAGAAGTTTGGCAAGAAAGTCTCAAACCCCATACTCCAAAACAAAAAGGATTAAGACATTGATTTACCGACTTTTGCTTTCATAGTTGTTTTCTCAAACCCCATACTCCAAAACAAAAAGGATTAAGACGCTCCGTTGATTGTACGAGTGGCAGTTTTAATCTCACCTCAAACCCCATACTCCAAAACAAAAAGGATTAAGACACCGAATTACATTTGATATCGGAGAGCATCGCAAGTCTCAAACCCCATACTCCAAAACAAAAAGGATACAATTTGTTTTTGAATTATTTCAGCAATGAAATTGTGAATTATGAATTGTGAATTATGAATTGAAAAAGTACTCCAAAACAAAAAGGATTAAGACATACCACGCTCAGAATCTTCATAGATAAAATCTATACTCAAATCCCATACTCCAAAACAAAAAGGATTAAGACTCCACAACTAAAAAAGTAGTGTAATTTTTATTATCGGCTCAAACCCTATACTCCAAAACAAAAAGGATTAAGACAGAGGTTTTCTATATTTAGCAAAAATATCTATGGCCTCAAACCTCATACTCCAAAACAAAAAGGATTAAGACCAAAGAGCGTGTGTTTTTAATTACATACAAATATAACTCAAACCCCATGCTCCAAAACAAAAAGGATTAAGACAGAGAATTCTCATAATCTTTGCAAATATCTGCAAAGATCTCAAACCCCATGCTCCAAAACAAAAAGGATTAAGACAGAGAATTCTCATAATCTTTGCAAATATCTGCAAAGATCTCAAACCCCATACTCCAAAACAAAAAGGATTAAGACGCATTTACGAATTGGCAACCTTTCAAGTTTGCGAGATCTCAAACCCCATACTCCAAAACAAAAAGGATTAAGACCATAACAATTCTTTACATTTTTCAATTAAATCTTTACTCAAACCCAATACTCCACAACAAAAAGGATTAAGACCCCGTCAAAGTGAATTTTGCACCTACATCGACGCCACTCAAACCCCATACTCCAAAACAAAAAGGATTAAGACGTACGAACTAATTTAATTGTGGCATTTTGAATATATTCTCAAACCCCATACTCCAAAACAAAAAGGATTAAGACATGCCAAATCTTGGATCAAGATTACAAATGATAGCAACTCAAACCCCATGCTCCAAAACAAAAAGGATTAAGACTTCGAAATAATTATAGTTATTATCTTCAGGTGATGGTAACTCAAACCCCATGCTCCAAAACAAAAAGGATTAAGACTGATGTAGTCGCGAGTTACTGTGAACGATTTGCCGCTCAAACCCCATACTCCAAAACAAAAAGGATTAAAACAGGTCGAAGAACGAGCCAGATGCTTTGTAAGCAATGTCCTCAAACCCAATACTCCAAAACAAAAAGGATTAAGACAGATTATTGAACGCATTACGGTGTATATATGCCTCTTTTCAAACCCAATACTCCAAAACAAAAAGGATTAAGACTACGAATGTGCGTGCCTTAATAATTGTTCTGTCAAGACTCAAACCCCATATTCCAAAACAAAAAGGATACAATTTGTTTTTGAATTATTTCGGCAATGAAATTGTGAATTATGAATTGTGAATTATGAATTGAAAAAGTACTCCAAAACAAAAAGGATTAAGACGCTTGGTCTAAAGTATAAGCAGTTGTTGTCATAATTACTCAAACCCCATACTCCAAAACAAAAAGGATATATTAAACCAAAAATATTTATCATAGTAATTTGTGATAATCAAGTATTTTTTGTAACTTTGTGGGAAATTTAAGATTAGCAAATTATGGTCAGCAAAGATGAAGTTCGTGAATTACTAAATAGTACAGAATCATATAGAGTCGAACGTACTATTTCTACGGGGGATATGGATAAATTCCAAGAGGCTATTTGTGCCTTTGCTAATGATTTGCCTAATTCTCGTAAAAATGGATATCTTATAATTGGTGCAAAAGATAATGGCCAAATTTCGGGGTTGAAAGTAACTGATGACCTTTTAAAAAAAATAGCAGGTATTCGTTCTGATGGTAATATCTTACCTCTTCCTGTAATGTCTGTTGAAAAATTTGTTTTTGATGAAGGTGATTTATTAGTTGTAGAAGTCTCACCTTCCTTAATACCTCCAGTACGTTATAGAGGACGAACATTTATTCGCATCGGCCCTCGACGTGATATCGCAACAGAAGCAGAAGAAAGAATCCTTTTTGAGCGTCGTACCTCGTTTATGGCTACGTTTGATGCTACTCCTTGTTTTCATGCAACAATCAATGATTTGAATATTGAACTCTTCAAAACTAAATATCTGCCGAAAGCTATTAGTCGTGATATACTCTCTTCTGATAAAAGAACAATTGAAGAGCAAATGGCTGCTTTGGGGATGTATGATTTAGAAAATAGTTGTCCTACTTTTGCTGCTATAATGTTGTTCGGAAAAAATCCTCGTAGATTTATGCCTGGTGCATATGTGCAGTTTGTTAGATTTAAAGGTACTACTAAATCATCTGATATTGAGGATGAAAAACAGTTTGAAGATAATTATTGTGAACTTTTGCCTAAATTAGAATCTTTATTGGAAATGTCAATTATAAGGAAATTTCCAGTTCAAGTCTCTTTGTTGAGAGAAGAAATGGTTATAAATTATCCTTATTGGGCATTACGTGAATTGTTGATGAATGCTTGTATGCATCGCGATTTGCAGAGTAATACTCCTTTACGTATTTATGAATATTCCGATAGATTGGAGATTTTGAACGCAGGTGGTTTGTATGGGAATGCACGTCCTGAGAATTTCCCAACTATTAATGATTATCGTAATCCAATAATTGCAGGAGCAATGAAAACTCTTGGTTATGTGAATATGTATAATCGTGGTATTGGTCAAGTTCAAGATGAATTATTGAATAATGGTAATCCTGTTGCAATATTTAATGTCAATTTAGTAACTGCTTTTTCGGTAGAAGTTCAAAAATCTAAGAGATTAGATGAAAATCAATATGATTTAGATGCCGAAAAAGCCACAAGTCAAGACGAAAAAGTCACAAGTCAAGACGAAAAAGGGCACAAGTCTGATAAAAAGGGCACAAGTCAAGACGAAAAAGGGCACAAGTTTGATAAAAAGTGCACAAGTCAAGACGAAGAAGTGCACAAGTCTGATAAAAAGTGCACAAGTCAAGATGAAAAAGTGCACAAGTCTATAGAGGTTAAATTGGTTGAATTTTGTGCAATGCCTCGTTCTATGGCAGAAATAGCAGATTTTATCGGCGTTAAAAATTTAAGAAAAGCACGTGAGCGATATGTTAATCCTCAATTAGGAAAAACATTAAAGCGCACTATACCAGATAAACCACAAAGTAGTAAGCAAAAATATGTTGATATAAATGTAGATATATCAAGTGTAAAATAAAGAATTCACTTTATTAAGTGGATTCTTTTATTTTTACAAAAATAATGTTTAACTTTGTAGTAGTAAAAAATAGTATTTGATATAATTAATTGTTCACAAGAAAAATACTTTGTTTTTTTGATTATTATGCCAATTGATAAAAATAAATTACGTAGATATCGTATTCTAAATGAGTTGCTGTCAGATAGGAGTAGATATTATACGATTAAAGATTTAGAAAAATTGTGTTCTCAAAGATTAATTGAGGATGGTTTTAATGGAGTTTCAGTAAGAACTATTCGTTATGATTTGCATGATATCGAAAGTGAATATGATGTAGATATAAGTCATATTAAAATTAATGGTAAAACATGTTTTAGATATAGCGATGAGGGTTTTTCTATTCCTGGTTTTGAGAAAGAAAAAAAAGATGTATTAGATCTGCGCCGTAAATTAGCTAAACTTGAAGATTTAGTTCGAGGTTTAGATGGTTTTGAAGGTATTCCTATGTTTGATTGGGTGTATGAAATGCAATTACGAATTAAAGAGGCCATTGGTAGTGGTGATAAATCTACAATTGTCTCTTTTGAAACTGGTAATATTGACGTTAGTAAATTGAAATTTCTTAATATAATTTATAAGGCTATTATTGAATATAAAGTTTTAGAAATTAGAGGTTATTCTTTTAGATTAAATGAAGATTATAAGAAAATTGTATCGCCATATTTGCTTAAACAATATAATTGTCGTTGGTATTTAATTGGGAAAGTACATGGGAGTGATGTAGAATTAGAATGTTTGCCATTGGATAGAATTACTCACGTATCAGAAATAAATAAGAGATATATTTCTTATGAAAATGGTAATGTGAATGATTATTATGACGATGTTATTGGGGTTACGGTATTTGCTGATGCAGAAGTTGAAACTATTAAATTAAGAGTGGATAATAAAACGTTACCATATATACTATCAAGACCATTGCATGGTTCTCAATACCAAGATAAAAATAATCCAAATATTATTGTTTTGAATTTGATTGTTAATTATGAATTAAAATCTAAATTGCGTTCTTATGGTGCCGCTATTGAGGTAATTGAGCCACAGTCATTACGTGACGAGATGAAAATGGAATATTTGCAAGCTTTAGCAATATACAATAAATAATCCGATTGATTAATCAATCGGATTATTTATTGTGTTAATGTAGTATTTATAGATTATGTCCGAAATTTTGCCTATAGCTAAATTTTATAACAAAAAAGTATGAATTTGTATGTGCTATTCGGACTTTTTTTGTATCTTTGCACCTCATTCTGTAGAACAATAACATAATACCTTAAATATTAATTGAAAAATGAAAAAAGACAATCAAATTTTCGATTTAATCGAACAAGAAAAACAACGTCAACTTAAAGGCATCGAGTTGATTGCTTCTGAAAACTTCGTTAGCGAGCAAGTAATGCAAGCTATGGGTTCAGTAATGACTAATAAATATGCTGAAGGTTATCCTGGCAAACGCTATTATGGTGGTTGCGAAGTGGTTGACCAATCAGAAAACATTGCTATCAACCGTTTGAAAGAGCTCTTCGGTGCTGAATGGGCTAACGTACAACCTCACTCTGGTGCTCAAGCTAATATGGCTGTATTTATGGCTGTTCTCAACGTTGGCGATACTTTCCTTGGTCTCAACCTTTCTCACGGTGGTCACCTCTCTCACGGTTCTCCTGTGAACATGTCAGGTATCAACTACAAAGCTCTCGAATATAGCGTAAAAGAAGAAGATGGTCGCGTTGACTATGACCAACTCGAACGCGTTGCTCGCGAAAACAAACCAAAACTTATCGTTGCTGGTGCATCAGCTTATTCTCGAGAATGGGATTATGCTCGTATCCGTAAAGTTGCTGACGAAATCGGCGCCATCTTTATGGTGGATATGGCTCATCCTGCAGGTCTTATCGCTGCTGGACTTCTCGAAAACCCAGTTAAACACGCTCATATCGTAACTTCTACTACTCACAAAACTCTCCGTGGTCCACGTGGTGGTATCATCTTGATGGGTAAAGACTTCCCTAATCCATGGGGCAAAACTACTCCTAAAGGCGAAGTGAAAATGATGTCAGCTTTGTTGGATTCAGCTGTATTCCCAGGCGTACAAGGTGGTCCACTCGAACACGTTATCGCTGCTAAAGCTGTTGCATTCGGTGAAGCTCTTCAACCTGAATTCAAAGAATATCAAATGCAAGTGAAGAAAAATGCTGCTGCTCTTGCTGAAGCATTCATCGCTAAAGGTTACAAAATCGTTTCTGGCGGTACAGACAACCACTCTATGCTTGTTGACCTTCGCACTAAATTCCCTGAATTGACAGGTAAAGTGGCTGAAAAAGCTCTCGTTGCTGCTGATATCACTACTAACAAAAATATGGTGCCATTCGATACTCGTAGCCCATTCCAAACTTCAGGTCTTCGTTTCGGTACTCCAGCTATCACTACTCGTGGCGTGAAAGAAGACGTTATGCCAGTGATTGTTGACCTTATCGACCGCGTGCTTAATGCTCCTGAAGACGAAGTAGTTATCGCAGCTGTTCGCAAAGAAGTAAACGAAATGATGGTTAAATATCCATTGTTTGCGTGGTAAAATTAGTCGTAAGTACTAAGTAGTAAGTCGTAAGAACCATTCGGAATTTAATAATTTATAGGAATAGGTCTTACGACTTTCTACTTTTTATTGAAATAAAATTTTATTTTTACGACTTTTATTTTATGTTAAATAGGTAGAATGTTTTATGGTCTAACGACTTTCTACTTTCTACTTTCTACTAATATATGGAAATAGTTAAAGAATTGATTGAAGAGGTTGATACCATTGTATTTTATGGTGTCAACAATGTGAATATTCGTTTGATTAAGGATTTGAGTCCGAAGGTGAAGATTGTGGCTCGTGGGCGTATGATGAAACTTTCGGGTGAAGATGAGGTTGAGGTGGCGAACCTCGCTAAAATTATTGATAAATTGATGATGCAGGCAGCCAAAACAAATGTTTTGACTGAAGAGACTGTGTTGGAGATGATTAAGGGTAATGAAATACCCGAAGTGAAGGCTGATAATTTGATACTGCATGGCGTTGGCGGTAAGGAGGTGCGTGCGCGTACGGCTAATCAACGTCTTTTGGTGGAGGAGTATAAGAAAAATGACCTGTTGTTTGCTATAGGACCTGCAGGTTCGGGTAAGACCTATACCGCTATAGCCCTTGCCGTTCGTGCATTGAAAAATAAGGAAGTAAAGAAGATTATACTTAGCCGTCCGGCAGTGGAGGCAGGTGAGAAGTTGGGTTTCTTACCAGGTGATATGAAAGACAAAATCGACCCATATCTTCAACCGCTTTATGATGCGTTGGAAGATATGATTCCGCCGGCTAAATTGGCTGAGTATATGACTAATAAGACTATACAAATTGCGCCATTGGCATTCATGCGTGGACGCACATTGAGCGATGCTATTATTATACTTGATGAGGCGCAAAATACATCAGTTCAGCAGATTAAGATGTTCCTCACGCGTATGGGCTTAGGCTCGAAGATGATTATTACGGGCGATATGACCCAGATTGACCTTCCGCCTCAACAAAAATCGGGACTCAAAGATGCAATGGAGGTGCTGAAAGAGGTGAAAGGCATTGGATTTGTGCATTTTAATCAGAAAGACATCGTGCGACACAAACTCGTGCAACGAATAGTTGACGCATATAATAAACATTAAAAAGACAGAATAACATAATAACAAAATTTTATGTTGTTTTGTTATTATGTTTTAAAAAATAACTGTATATGAAACGTTCTACTTTTGGTTCTAAATTTGGTATGTTGGCTGCCGCAGTGGGTTCGGCGGTCGGTTTGGGGAATATTTGGAAATTCCCTTATTTGGCAGGTGAAAATGGTGGTGGTGCATTCATCATTGTTTACTTGTTATGTGTGTTGTTTTTGGGTGTGCCTGCGTTGTTGTCGGAATTGTCGTTAGGTTACATCGGTCGTAGCAATGGTATTGGTGCGATGCGCAATATTACAGGCAATAACCGCTGGAGCATTATCGGTATATTAGGATTTTTGGGGTCATTTGCTATTCTTGGATTCTATTTTGTTGTGGCAGGCTGGAGTTTGGAATTTGTGTATCAATCTGTTATGGGTTCTTTTGTGGGTCAGTCGGGAGAGGTGATAACTCAGAACTTCGATACATTCCGTTTTGATACATGGCGTCCTTATTTATGGACAGTAGTGTTTATTGTGTTGACAGCTGCGGTGCTTTATGCTGGTGTTGAGAAGGGTATCGAGAAGTGGAGTAAAGTGTTGATGCCTATATTGTTTTTAATTGTGCTGTATCTTTGTGTGTATGCGATGTTTTTGCCTAATTCGGGAGCTGGATATAAATTCTATTTCGATTTCGACTTTTCGAAAATCAATGCTGACGTGATTATTGCAGCATTGGGACAAGCATTCTTCTCGTTGAGTCTTGGTATGGGAGCAATGATGATTTATGGTTCGTATATCGAGAAAGGTACTAACTTGGCAAAGACATCGATACAGATTGCTTCGCTTGATACGTTAGTGGCTGTGTTGGCAGGTTTGGTGGTATTTCCAGCAGTATTTTCGTTTGGTATCGACCCAGCGGCAGGTCCACAATTGGTATTTATAACATTGCCAACCGTATTTGCTCAGATGACAGGCGGATATTTCTTCTCAATCTTTTTCTTCTTGTTGGTTGCAGTGGCGGCATTAACATCGACAATTTCGATTTTAGAAGTGCAAATTGCAACAGTGGCAGAAGAGTTTAAGATGAATAGAAAATTGTCGCTTCTTGTAATGTCGGTGATAATGATAGTGGTGTGCTGTATGTGTTCTTATTCGTTGATTCCTGTTGAAGGAGGCAATGAATTGGCTTTCTGGGGCGTGTCGTTGTTTGACATTTGCGATATGCTCACTTCGTATATCATATTGCCATTGGGCGGATTGTTGATTATGTTGTTTTTGGGCTGGTTCTATAAAAAAGAAGACCTTCACTATATATTGGTAGTAGAAACCAAATGTAGCGAAGGACTATTCAAAGTATATTATTTCTTCTTGCGATTCATTGCACCGCTATTGTTGTTGGCTGTGTTCTTACAACAACTTGGGGCGTTTTGATAGGGGAGTAAAGCGTTTATCGATGTGATTTTGAGATAGATAAATTATGAAGCGAATTTTATTATTATTTGTTGTGGTTCTTATTGTTACGTTCAATATATTTGCTACTGAAGCTGACTCGGTTGCGGTGAAAAAACGTCATCCTATGGCATATAATGGCTATCAGGGCGGTATGATGTTTAATGTGGGGTATGTGCAAAGTCGTGAGTTTCAGTTTCAAGACAATAACGGTTTACCACTTGGAGAGTCCAATAGGTTGAGCGGTGCAAGTATGGGACTTGGAGGCGCATTGCGTGTAGGTTTTGGCAAATATTTGCGTGTTGGTATCGAAGGGTATGTATCTACTTTGAAATATCAGCCAAAGGGTAGTTCTGCAAAAATAGGATGGGGAGGTCTTTTGCTCGATTCGCATTGGCATATTAAAAAATTCACTATCTTCACAGGCGGTGTGATAGGCGGTGGCTCTTATACTCATATCACTATGATTGACAAGATGGGTGAGAGTAGCGTAGAGAATGATTATATGGTGGAAAATCAGTATGTTTCATATCGTCATTATCCGTTTTTGGCTGTTGTGCCATTTGTTGGAATGGAGTATTCGCTTACTCAACGCATTAGTGTGGTGGCTAAAATTGATTATATGCTCAATGTTACTAATTGGGCTGATGATTATGTCGCAGGACCACGCTTTTTTGTCGGATTCATGTTTGGACGATAAACGTTTTATAATATAAAACGCCGGAGGTCTGTCTTTATAGTCGAGATTTTGCGCAGCAAAAGCAAGACCCTTATGTCACAACTGGAAATATGTTCTTATGTCATTATGTCTAAAAACAAATTCCGTGTGCGATAAAAATTTGAGGGATAATTAATGATAATTTGCGTTTAAAATAATAATTAGAGTTAAGCAATGAAAAAAATAATATTCTTCATATTTGCCATTATAGCATTAGCATTGCCAAGTTGCGTTGAAGAGAATGTTAGTTACGACGAATCGCTCGAACTCACTTTCTCGTGCGACACTTTGCTATTCGACACTCTTTTTGCCGAACAACAATCGGCTACGGGGCGTTTTATGATTTACAACAGAAACAAAAATGCGTTGAAGATTACGTCTATTCGTATGGCTGAGGGCAAAGAGTCTTATTTTCGTTTTAATGTAGATGGTTATATTGCTGGAAAAGGAGATATATTGGAAAATATTACAATCAAGGGTCGCGATTCGCTCTTTGTGTTCGTAGAAATGACTCCGCCAACCACTGATAGTCAGCCTTATATTGTTCTGTTTGATTCGCTGATTTTTGAGTGTAATAATCGTATTAAGGATGTGAAACTTATGGCGGTGGGTAGCGATGCGCGATTGTTGCGCAGTGCATATATTAGCGAAAATACCACTATCGATTCTCTCCGCCCTAATCTCGTTTTTGATTACATATATGTTGCCGAAGGCGCAAAACTCACCATCACCGAAGGCGCAAAACTCTATATGCATGGTGGGGCGAATATTATTGTCGATGGCGAATTGGAGTGTCGTGGCTCGTTCGAGCATCCTATCGTGATTCGAGGCGACCGTTTCGATTGTATTAACGATGTCGACCAAACGCCTTACGACCAAATGCCTAATCAGTGGGGTGGTATATACCTACAGAATCCTCAATCACATCATATTATTGAAAATACACATATTCGTGGTGCAGGCGTTGGCGTATTGCTTGTAGGGGCAAATCGCAGTGAACCTATACTCGAACTTCGCAATTCTATTATACACAATTCAGGTGCGTATGGCGTTTATTCTCAGCAGGGTAGTCTTGTTGTTGAGAATAGTGAGATAAGCAACTGTGGCGAGTCGTGCATTGCTCAGTTGGGTGGCACGCTTCGTATGGCGCATGTTACGGTGGCGAATTACTATCGTTATGGTTCACGCAAAAATGCTTCTGTACGTATTCTTAATTACGTAATGCAAAATGGTATGCGTCTTACGTTCCCAGTTACAAGTGCTGTGATTGAGAATACTATTATTTTTGGGGGAAATGCTGAGGAATTAGAACTCGGACAAGACACTACATCTTCAGCTGACTATAATGTGCTTATTACAAATACACTCATTAAGGGCAAAAAGCTCGAAATACCTAATTTCGTAGATTGTCATTGGGCGAAGTCACAAAACATACGTAATGCCTCAGATACAGTGTTTGTGAACACCAATATTGATAACATTGCTGAGACAGGATATTTCAACTTCCGTCTCGATTCATTATCTCATGCTCGCAATCTTGGTTCTGTTAGTGTTTCAACCTTTTATCCCCTTGACCTCGACGGTAAGGATAGAAATATTGATGGTAAACCTGATTTAGGTGCATATGAAAGATAATGTTTTATAAGATAAGATACGATAAAAAAAGACGCAATCAAATTTGATTGCGTCTTTTTTGTGTGGTGCCACCAGGAATCGAACCGGGGACACAAGGATTTTCAGTCCTTTGCTCTACCAACTGAGCTATGGCACCAACATTGCTTTCTTTCTCAAAAGCGAGTGCAAAGTTACGATATTTATTTGATATTACCAAATATTTTTGGTGAAATTTATCAATAATTTTATTTTGTATTGTATTTCAGTGTCTTAAATAGCAAATTTTTCTGGGAATTTAGCGTTTATATCTTTGTAATATGCCTTAATTTGTGCCATATCGGCATCTATATCACCTGTTGGAATAAATTGTTCGCCGAGTTTTATCTCTTTTTTCTTGAAATCTAATGCTGCAAATACGATTGGAACACCTGCTTTTTCGGCTATGAAATAGAATCCTTTTTTCCAATCAGGGTTGTAACTGCGAGTACCTTCTGGTGTGATTGCAATGCAAAGTGTGTCGTGATTGGCAAATTCGGCAGCCATTTGGTCGGTCATGCGTAGTTTTTTGTTGCGTTGTATTGCAATGCCGCCAAGCGCACGCATCAAATAACCCATAGGGAAGAAAAACCATTCTTTTTTCATAAAGAAATTAGCTTTAATATTTAATGCGAATTTCACTAACATACCTATAATAAAATCCCAATTCGATGTGTGTGGAGCTACACAAATTACACATTTTTTAGGTAGTTCTTGTATGAGGTTGATGCGCCATCCCCAACGTTCTAATGTTTTATAAGCCCAATTTTTTTTCATATTTAAGCATTGTTTTATTGTTAATAGTTCCTATACACTATACACTATACACTATACTCTGTACTCTAAATAACGTCTGCTGCTGCAGCGGTATAGATGTGGATTTTTATGTTTGGTGAGTTATGTAATGCTTTGCAACAGGCTATTATTGTTGAGCCTGTGGTGATTACGTCGTCAATTAGTAGTATTGTTTTATCTGCAAAAAGCGTGCTATCGCATAGAGCAAATATATTTTTTACGTTTTCGACACGTTCTGTAAGAGATTTTTGTGTCTGCGATTCGTTGTTGCGTGTACGATACACGTTTGTGGTGTTTAGTGGCACTCCGAGTTGTCGCGATACTTCTGCTGCAATTAGTTCGGATTGATTGTAACCACGCTTTTTTATTCTTTTGGAATGGAGTGGTAGGGGTACGATGTAATCTATTTGCGTATATCTATTGTTTTGTTTGATATTTTCTGCTATTGCCCTGCCAAATAGTATGCTTATATCTTGATAATTATTGTATTTTAGGTCATGTATCAGTCGCTGACTCAATGTGTTAGTCTCAAAAGGCATCAACGATGCAGCTGTTTCGAACGGCGTTAAACCCATCAATCGTTGCTCGACAATATTGCCTTCATATTTGAGTATTGGCGAAGCGAATAAATCTTTTAATGTGGTCGTTTCGCAATGTTTACACACTGCTATTTCGTCGATTTCTAATGCCGCACCACAATTCAAACAATGCCTATCGACTACTACACATTTTAAATATCGGATTAATTTTCTAATCACTTTTCACTCCTAATTTCTAATTCCTCATTCCTAACTTTAAAGCTATTGCCTCGGCACAATTCTCCCCGTCCATTGCGCTTGATGTGATGCCACCAGCATAGCCTGAGCCTTCGCCAGCAGGGTAGAGTCCGCTGATTTGTGGGTGCTCGTAAGTTTCAAGATTGCGAGGGATGCGTATTGGTGATGATGAACGACTTTCTACACCTACAACTACGGCTTCGTTGGTCAAATATCCACGCATTTTGCGGTCGAAACCCTTGAATCCTTCGCGCAAACGGTGTCCGATGCGTTCTGGTAACCAAAAATGCAATGGTGATGATATTAAGCCTGGGAGGTATGAACAATCAGGTAGACTATTCGACAGTTTACCTTTTACGAAGTCGGCAAGACGTTGAGCAGGAGCAGTTTGCAGTCCACCTCCATTATTATTGAACGCCAAACGTTCTAAATCTTCTTGGAATCGCAAACCGCACAATTCGCCATATTGAGCATACTCCGTAAGGTCTTCAGGGCGAAGTTCCACCACGATACCCGAATTGGCAAATGGTGAATTTCGATGCGATGCACTCATACCATTCACCACAATCTGTTTCTCCTCTGTTGCCGATGGCACTATATGTCCACCCGGACACATACAGAAAGAATAAACACCACGACCATCTACTTGATGTACAAGGCTATATGACGCAGCAGGTAAGTATTGGTTACGCTCTTTGCAGTGGTATTGTATGCTGTCAATCAGAGCTTGTGGATGCTCTGCACGTACACCCATTGCGAAGCCTTTTGCCTCAATCTTGATGCCTTGTCGGTGCAATAAATGATAAATATCACGAGCCGAATGACCTGTGGCTAATATCACATTATCAGCCATATAGGTCGAACCATCAGTACAACGCACACCTTTTATGGCGTTAAACTCTACTATAAATTCGTTTACGCAGCTATTGAAGTGTATTTCGCCACCGCAATCCAGTATGCGTTGACGTATGTTCTTGATTACTTGAGGTAAACGGTCAGTACCGATGTGAGGATGAGCCTCGTAGAGTATCTCATCTTGCGCTCCATGATAGTGAAATATTTCGAATATGCGCTGAGTATTACCGCGTTTTTTCGAACGCGTGTAGAGTTTTCCGTCAGAGAATGTACCTGCACCACCTTCGCCGAAACAGTAGTTACTTTCCACGTTGAGGGCAACATTGCGATTGAGTTGCGCAATATCTTTTTTGCGGTCTAACACCTCCTTACCACGCTCTAACACAATAGGTTTTAGTCCGAATTCAATCAATCGCAGCGCAGCAAACAATCCCGCAGGACCTGAGCCTACAACTACAACTTCACGTCCATTTGCTACATTTTCGTATCTGAAATCGTTCTCATATTTGTAGTTTGGCTTTTCGCCAACGAAGGCTCTCACCTTTAACAACACAATCGGAAACTTGCCTCGTGAGTCGATAGATTTTTTTACTACTTGTATGTGATTTATTGTCGATTCTTTGACATTCAACTTTTTAGCCACTACACTTTTTAGCAATTCAGGTATAGCTGCCTCTTTCGGAGTTAAAGATAATTGTAATTCGTGCATAATTCTTAAATTTCGTTACAAAGATACAAAAAATAATTGAGAATTGAGAATTGAGAGTTGAGAAATTTTTGCTAACTTTGCAAATTATGTAATAACGAGCGAAGCGAGTGAAGTCTCATATCTCGCTACTCGCTACTAAAAGTCTAAAATATTATGGTCGAAATAGGAAATACTATCGTAAGTTTTGAACTTTTTGAACAACGATTCTGTTGTGATTTAGGTGCTTGCAAAGGCGAATGCTGTATCGAAGGCGATGCGGGTGCTCCGCTCGAAGAGGCTGAATTGGCTGAATTAGAAAAGGCGTTGCCTATCGTTTGGGACGAACTCTCTGACGAGTGTAAACGTGTAATTAACGAACAAGGTGTGGCTTACCGCGATGCTGATGGCGACCTTGTTACCTCTATTGTCAATGGTCGCGAGTGTGTATTCACTTACACCGACCCAGCCGATGGGTGTTGCAAATGTGCGCTCGAAAAAGCCTATCGCGAGGGCAAATCGTCGTTCTACAAACCAATTTCGTGTCATCTCTATCCTGTGCGATTGACCGAATATAGCGATTTTACTGCTGTGAACTATCATCGTTGGCAAGTGTGTGATTGTGCCGAAAAATTAGGCGCAAAACTCAAATTGCCTGTTTATAAATTCTTGAAAGAGCCACTTATCCGCAAATTTGGCGAGGATTGGTATAAAGAACTCTGCAAAGCGGCAGAAGATTACGAAAAAACTTTCCAAAACTTGTAATTGAGTTTATATTACTATGTCGTTAGTAGAAATAATATTGATTGCCGTAGGTCTTGCAATGGATTGTTTTGCCGTATCCATTGCAAGCAGTGTTTGTTATGGTCGCTACAATTGGCTTAAAATATTGCGTATGGCTCTGTTTTTTGGTCTATTTCAAGGTTTTATGCCACTGATTGGTTGGGCGTGTGGAATCAGTTTTGCCGAATTTATTCACAGTATCGACCATTGGTTAGCACTCGGTATTTTGGGCTTTCTTGGCGGAAAAATGATTTACGAAAGTTTTCAAGACGAGGAAGATGATATTTGCGATGCAAAAACTCCGTATGGCTCAATCTCGATGCTCATTACGTTAGCCATTGCAACCAGTATCGATGCTCTCGCTACAGGACTTATATTTGTTCCACTTGGCAATTTAATGTACTCTGCATCAGCTATTATAGCATTGGTGAGTTTCTTGTTTACAATCGTAGGTTGTGTGCTTGGCATTACGTTTGGCAAACGCATCAAATTCAATGTCGAAGCCATTGGCGGACTCATTCTTATCGGTATAGGTCTCAAAATATTTATCGAACACATGTTTTGCTAATTAGTAAAGAGTAATTTTTATTCCTCACTCCTCATTCCTAATTCCTCATTATATGAAAATTCTCCATCTACGACATAACCAAATTGACCGCATAAAGTGGGATGCAACGATTGCTCAGTCGTTGTGCGATTTGCCGTATGCCTATTCGTGGTATCTCGATGTGGTGTGTCCGATGTGGGAGGCGTTAGCGACAGAAGATTACGCATTTGTTATGCCTTTGCCTTTGAAGAAGAAGTGGGGGATTAGTTACTTGATTCATCCGATATGGGTGCAACAATTGGGCATATTTTCAGCGCAAGAAGTTACGTCCGAGATATTCAACGCCTTCCGTTGTCGCATACCATATCTTGTTTACGATTTCAATATAAATTACCTAAATTCTCGTGTCTCGTGTCTCGTGTCTTCGCATAAAACCAATTTGATTATACCTTGCAACAAAAATATAGACCCTATTCGCAAACAATACACCACAAATACACGACGCAACATCACGAAGACGAATAAGTGTGGTTTAGAGATTAGAGAGGCATCTATTGACGAATTTGTTGCACTTTGGCAGACCGAAAATCAGTCGATGCGTAGCGATTTACATACTACTATTCGTCCGTTGGTTGAGGCTGCATTTAAAAGTAGAGACGCAATAAATTGCGTCTCAAAAGTAGATATTGCAGAAGGTAATTTCACACCACATCTTTTTGGCGTTTATCGCGAAGGTCGTTTGGTGGCATCGCTCTTTGGTATTCAAACCCGCACACGATTCATCTATCTCATTCCAGTGTCAAATCGCGAAGGCAAGGAGTGTTGTGCCATGTTTGCTTTGGTGGACCATATTCTCGAAACCATTTGTTGTCCACAAGGTCTTACGTTCGACTGCGAAGGTTCGATGATCGAAGGCGTAGCCCGCTTCTATCGTGGTTTTGGTGCAGTAGAACAGCCCTATGCCTCAATTTCGCGCTGTCGCCCTCTGTGGTTAGTACGATTGATGCATCGCTAAATATAACATTAATAATAAAAAAAATTGCCCTTCAGTTCTGTATAGAATTGAAGGGCAATTTTGTATTGTGTTATGCTTATCGTTGGAATCTCACCGCAGTCCAATCGTTGTCGGTTTTGTGGTCGAGGTAGTGTAGACCGAGTGATTCGGCTTTCGCTCGTATCATCTCAAGGTCTTCGAGATAGAAGCCACTCATGATGAGTTGAGCGTTATCGGTCATTGTGCCTACGTATGCCTCCATGTCGTTGAGCAAGATATTGCGGTTGATGTTGGCAAGCACTATGTCGAAGCAGTTAGGGAAGTCGGCAAGTTGCGATGCGTCACCAAGCACGACCTCTGCGCCTTCGATGTCGTTGGCCTCAATGTTTTCGATTGCATTGCGCCACGACCACTCGTCGATATCTACAGCCACAAGGCTACCAGCTCCACGCAAACAAGCAAGTATACCCAACACACCTGTGCCACAACCCATGTCGAGAACGGCTTTATCATCGATATCCATATCGAGCAAATAGTTGAGAATCATGCGTGTGGTTTCGTGATAACCCGAGCCAAACGATTGCACAGGATTGATTATAATATCGTATTTATATTCACGCGAAATCTCTTTATTTGATGCATGAACGATACATTCGCTAGATATCTCTATCGGTTCATAACCATTTTGTTCCCATACAGCGTTCCAGTTTTGGTCGGCAATAGTTTCGATGCGATAGGCTATTGACGATGTGTCGGCAATAGGCAATTCAGTCACGATTTGCTTCATAGCCTCCTCATCGAATGAAGGAGCAGGGCAGTAGCCAATAATGCCACGCGAAGTCTCTTCAAAACTCTCGAATCCCATCTCACCAAGCATTGATGCCAATAGGTCGTTTGCCCATTCTTCGACATCTTCGGTGCGAAAAGTAACTTTTATATATTCCATAAATTTTTAGACATGAAGACATGAGAATATGATTCTTATTGATATTTTTTTAGATATTAAGACATAAGAACATGAATTATTTTGTTGGAGTATAAATACGATGTTTTCGTTTAATTTCGAGTTTATCAGCTCCAAAATTGATTAATAAACCAACGTCTTTGTGTGCTATCGTAAGGTAATTGACCAATTGTAATTCATGTGCTATTTGTAGATGATTTGTAGCTTTAATTTCTACAATTATTTTATCATCAACAAGTAAATCAATTTTGAAATCTCCGATATTTATACCCTTGTAATCAACTTGTATAGGTACTTGCGATTCTACGTTTAAACCTTGTTCTGTGAGTTCTATTATTAAAGCTTTTTCGTATATTGACTCTAAATATCCTGGAGTTAAACGTTTTCTAACTTCACAAGCTGCAGCTAGTATTTTGTCGGTGAGATCTTCGTGTAACATTCTTATTATTATCTTTTAGACAAGAAGACATGAAAACATGGATTTTTTTGTCATCATGTCATCCTGTTTTTATATAAATATGAATATAAGGAAATAGGATTTTTTTCTTGTATTCTTGTCTTCCTGTCTTTAAAATTTTAATTCTTAATTGTATTAAGCGCCACGTCCATACGGCGAAGGGTTTCTTCTTTGCCGAGTACTGCTGTTACTTCAAACATGTGTGGGCCTTTTAATTCGCCAACGAGCATAAGGCGGAATGGGTTCATCACGTTGCCAAGTCCGTAGCCTTTAGCTTCGCACCATTGTTTTACGTATTCTTCAGTAGTTTCGGCATTGTCGTAGTTGTCCCAAGCAGCCATGAGTTCGCACAACTCAGCCATCATAGCAGGAGTTTCTGCTTTCCAGCGTTTAGCCACAGCTTTTTCGTCGTATGATGTTGGCGCAATCCAGAAGAATGAGCAGAGAGGCCACAACTCCTTCACGAAGTTCACGCGGCTCTTCATATAACCCACTACTTGTTCTGCTTTTTCGATAGTAGTTTCAACGCCAGCAGCCTCGATGTCTTTCATAAAGAGCTCAGCAAGAGTGCGATTGTCGGTCATTTGAAGGTATTGGTGGTTGAACCAACGGCCCTTTTCGAAGTCGAATTTAGCACCAGCTTTCGAGCAACGTTCGAGTTTGAAGAGTGCGATGAGTTCGTCCATCGACATGATCTCTTGGTCGTTACCTGGGTTCCAACCGAGGAGGGCGAGGAAGTTGATAACAGCCTCTGGTAGATAACCACTTTCGCGGTAGCCTGAAGATACGTCGCCCGATTTAGGGTCGTGCCATTCGAGTGGGAACACAGGGAAACCGAGGCGGTCGCCATCGCGTTTGCTGAGTTTACCATTGCCATCAGGTTTGAGCAAGAGGGCAAGGTGAGCAAATTGAGGCATAGTGTCTTCCCAACCAAAGAAACGGTAGAGGAGCACGTGAAGTGGAGCACTAGGCAACCACTCTTCGCCACGGATAACGTGAGATACTTCCATCAAATGGTCGTCCACGATATTAGCCAAGTGGTATGTAGGAAGATTGTCGGCCGATTTATAGAGCACTTTATCATCGAGGATAGACGAATTCACGTGCACATCGCCACGGATGATATCGTGAACGATAATCTCTTCGTTAGGTTCGATTTTAGCACGAACAACATATTGGTCGCCACGAGCGATGCGAGCATCCACCTCCTCTTTGCTAAGCGAAAGAGAGTTAGACATTTGCATACGAGTAGAAGCATCGTATTGGAAGTTTGCAATCTCGTTGCGTTTTGCATCCAACTCTTCTGGTGTATCGAAAGCGATGTATGCGTGACCCGATTCGAGCAATTGGTCAACATATTTGCGATAGATATCGCGACGTTCGCTTTGGCGGTATGGACCATAGTTGCCACCATACGATACGCCTTCGTCGAATTTGATACCGAGCCATTCGAGAGCCTCGATGATATACTCTTCGGCACCAGGCACGAAGCGGTTAGAGTCGGTGTCTTCGATGCGGAAAATCATATCGCCACCGTGTTGTTTTGCGAATAAATAGTTATATAGACATGTACGCACACCACCGATATGCAAAGCACCTGTTGGAGATGGCGCAAAACGTACTCTTACTTTTCTTTCCATGAGTTTTATGTTGTTTATAGATATTTTTTTAGACATAATGACATAAGAACATATTTCTTCTTCACATAAAGGTCTCGTTTTTTACTCCGTAAAAATCTTGACGCTAAAGACATATTTAATAAATGTAATTTAAAATCTGTCTTTAATTTGCTAAGATACGCCATCGGCGTAGCGAGGCATTATGTTTAGAAATAAAGATTATGGCTTTATGTCATTCTGTCTGAAAATAAAAATCTTGTCTTTTAATTAAAGTGTGATATTCAAACAGAGTTCTTTGAGTTGTTCGTCGTCGATTGCTGATGGAGCATCGATCATCACGTCGCGACCTGCATTGTTTTTAGGGAATGCGATACAGTCGCGGATAGAGTCGAGACCAGCAAACAACGATACGAAACGGTCGAGACCGTATGCCAAACCTCCGTGAGGAGGTGCACCGAATTTGAACGCATTCATCAAGAAACCAAATTGTTCTTCAGCTTTTTCAGGTGTGAAACCAAGCAATTCAAACATTTTGTGTTGCAATTCACTGTTATAGATACGGATTGAACCACCACCTACTTCTACGCCATTGATAACCATGTCGTAAGCATTTGCGCGCACTGCACCTGGGTCAGAGTCGAGCAATGGAATATCTTCTGGTTTTGGCGATGTAAATGGGTGGTGCATAGCATAGAAGCGTTGGTCTTCTTCGCTCCATTCGAAGAGAGGGAAGTCCACAACCCAAAGGCAAGAGTAGTTGTTTTTGTCGCGCAAACCGAGTTGGCTACCCATTTCAAGACGAAGTTCGCACAATTGTTTGCGAGTTTTGTTAGCATTGTCGCCCGAAAGGATAAGGATAAGGTCGCCAGGCTCAGCATTCATCGCAGTGCGGAGTTGTTGGAGCACCTCTTGAGTGTAGAATTTATCAACGCTCGATTTCACAGTGCCATCAGCCTCAACGCGAGCATACACCATACCTTTTGCGCCGATTTGAGGGCGTTTCACAAAGTCGGTGAGAGCATCAAGTTGTTTGCGAGTGTAAGTAGCAGCACCTTTAGCGCAGATACCACCGATATATTCAGCTACGTCAAACACCGAGAAACCATGACCTTTCAACACATCCATCAACTCAACGAAACGCATTTCGAAGCGAGTATCAGGTTTGTCCGAACCATAATATTTCATAGCATCGTGCCAAGTCATGCGAGGGAATGCGTCGAGTTCGATACCTTTGATAGTGCGGAAAAGGTGACGGCTCATGCCTTCAAACATTTGGATAACATCCTCTTGTTCAACGAAACTCATTTCGCAGTCGATTTGCGTAAACTCAGGTTGGCGGTCAGCACGAAGGTCCTCGTCGCGGAAACATTTCACGATTTGGAAATAACGGTCGAAACCACTCACCATCAACAATTGTTTGAAAGTTTGAGGCGATTGAGGCAAAGCATAGAATTGACCTTGATTCATGCGGCTTGGTACCACGAAGTCTCGAGCACCCTCTGGAGTAGATTTGATGAGTACAGGAGTTTCTACTTCGATAAAGCCTTGAGCATCAAGATAACGACGCACTTCGAAAGCCATTTTGTGGCGAAGTTCAAGGTTAGCGCGTACTGAATTACGGCGAAGGTCAAGATAGCGATATTGCATACGGATGTCGTCGCCACCATCAGTTTCATCCTCGATAGTGAATGGAGGAGTAGCCGACACATTGAGTACAGTCATTTCGTTTACGATGATTTCGATGTCGCCAGTAGCCACTTTATTATTTTTAGCCGAACGCTCAGCCACAGTACCACGCACTTGTAGCACATATTCGCGACCAAGGTGATTAGCCTGTTCGCAAAGTTCAGCATTCACTTCATTGTTAAATACCAATTGAGTAAGACCATAGCGGTCGCGGAGGTCAACAAAAGTCATACCACCCATTTTACGAGTGCGTTGCACCCAACCAGCGAGAGTAACATTCTCGCCAAGATTAGCGAGGCGAAGTTCGCCACATGTGTGAGTTCTAAACATAATTTCGGTATATAATTTTATTTGTTATTTACTTGTTAATTAACTATTTCCCAATATTCCGTCCCTGTCTTAGGGGAGGTCCTCATAGAGGGGAGGGGTTAATATAAATTCAACTTGCAAATATACAAAAAAAACTTGAATATTCGGTGTGATTTAGTTGGATTTTTTAGTAGGGGAGTAAATCATAGTGTGTGTTATAAAAAGTCCCATAGGGACGAAAGTGCATAGACAGGGGTGTTAACCCCTGATATATGTATCATTCCATCATAAACCCCGAAGGGGTGACAGATTTAACAAAAGTCCTCAAAGAGGGCGAACAACAAAAAAACGCCACACAATCAGATAAATAGATTGTGTGGCGTTTTAAGTTTATTTATCATTAGAAACTTAAAATACAACCAACTTGATTAGGTGCGACACCAAAATTAAGTGTTATATTTGGATTTTTTTTCGTACATAAACAATTATAGTAATTAACAGCTTTTTGTTTTCTATTATAGCCTACTATTAATGTAGGAATACAAGCAATTTCAAATAAACCACCAATTACCCCTGTATAATAACTAGCTACAATATTTTGGCTTCTATAAGCAATAATAATAGATATAATATCTAGACTTACACCCATACCCAAACAAGCCCATCCTGTTTTTCTTAGTACCTCTCCATTAACCCAAACATTATATGCACTCAAGCAATTTTTTTCTAAATAAGATTTAAATTCAGCTGAAGACATTGGTTCGTTATTACTTGTCATAAATAAATTTTGACCTACTTTTGCTATCTCTGGCAAATGATTTTCTAAAGATAAGTCTTCTATTTCTATTTTTTCTTCTTTTTTTATTTCTACGTTAAAAGATTCTACCTCTCCATTACTATACACGATTGCAGATATATTAGATATTAATTCAACAAAAGTTGGACCATCTATATTAGTTGTTTTTTTGTATTTAACTTCAGTAGATGATACTTCTAAAATTTTTGCTTCAATGCGTTTAGAATCTTTTGTAATAATAATATCTTGTGCAAAAACACTTAGTACACAAAATATTGTACATAATAGAGTAATAATTTTTTTCATAACATTTTCCCTAAATTTGTGTCGGGCGCAACTTTTTATAGATTATAGAATAGGATATAAAAAAAGCGGGACTCGCATTATTGCTGTTCCGCTTCACAGGCTCTGGTATTGCCTTTGCACCGAACAAGCAATACTGAAGCCCACGCTGATATGTATGAACACACGCTACTCACTTAAGTAGCATGTACATGGATATACATATCTCGAGGTCATCAATATGCTGCTATGTCTTGGTGCTTTAATGAATTTACCAGATTCGTGAAGCCAAGTCAAAGCGTTATATGACGCCTTATATATAAATATGTCTTGTAAACATCCCACCCTCAATGACAATCCATCGCTCATCCCTCAAGCGTGGGCTCATTTACATTGCAAAGGTACTAAATGTTTTTCATATAACAACACTATTTAACAAAAATAATTTACCTAATAAAAAAACACATCAAAAAAATTCTCAAAAAAAAACTCTAAAAATACAATAAGCCCCCATTAAAATTACCTTATACAATAGCAATATTTTTTATAGAATGACAAACCTAAAATTTTATCATAACCTATCATAAAATATAGGTTAAGTGGGGT
>JBGVPL010000006.1:0-68510 GCA_045126975.1 Candidatus Aphodosoma sp.
GTTTGATTGCTGCTGACATCGCTAAAGGTCTTGGTTGCAAGGCTGTTATCGCTGACCCTGTAGTAGTTGACGAATTGCAAGACGTGGCTCGCATCAGTGGTCGCCCTGAAATTCCAAACCTCTCTATCTTCCACGCATTGAACCAAAAAGCAATTGCACGTCGTTATGCAAAAGAGGTAGGTAAAGCATATGAAGAATTGAACGTAATTGTAGCTCACCTCGGTGGTGGTGTATCAGTAGGTGCACACCAAAAAGGTAAAGTAATCGACGTAAACTGCGCATTGGGCGGTGATGGTCCTTTCTCACCAGAACGCGTTGGTACACTTTCGGCTTCAGGCTTGATGAATCTTTGTTTCTCAGGCAAATATACAAAAGACGAAGTTAAGAAAATGTTGATTGGTAATGGTGGTTTGATGGCTCACCTCGGTTTGAATGATGCATATCAAGTAGAAATCAAAGCAGAAAAAGAAGGTGACCCACAAGCAAAACTTATCTACGATGCAATGGCATATCAAGTAGGTAAAGCTATCGGTGATAAAGCTGCTGTATTGAAAGGTAAAGTAGATGCAATCCTTGTTACTGGCGGTATCGCATATGGTAAAGGCTTCGTTAAATATATCGCTGATATGGTTGAGTTTATCGCTCCTGTAAAAGTATATCCAGGTGAAGATGAACTTGGTGCATTGGCATCAAATGGTCTTCGCGTGTTGAATGGCGAAGAATGCTTGAAATACTAATTAAACAAAAGATAAAAGACATGAGACACGAGAATATAGTGTCTTGTGTCTTTTTTCGATATTTATAAACAATGAAAAAATTACGATTATGAAAAAACTATTACTTTTTGTATTTTGCTTATTAGCATTGAGCTTGAATGCTCAAACAATTGAAAGTCTTAAAGATGGTGCAGCATTTTCGATGACATCGCCAAATGGCGCTTATTTAGCTGGTAATATGGAAGATGCAGCAGTGTATTATAATGTATTGACTAGGAAAATTGTTGCATTAGAGGGAGAAGTTCAAGATGATGGTGGTTGTTTTGTTTGGGATATGAATGATAAAGGACAACTTGCGGTGGATTGGAAAAAGAAGGCTGCAATTTGGTCAGAGGCAGAAGAGTTTGTTTTGTTGCCAGAACCTGATCGTTTGAACAGAAATGAAAAAGCGTATTCAGCAGCACGCTGTATTTCTAATGATGGTAAATATGTAGTTGTTTCATTTGGTACACCAACTATAAGTATCTATCTTTACACATTAGGAGAGGATGGTATTTATACAATGGAAAAAATGGCATTGCCAGAGATTGATCCAATTTATAATCAAATTCCACAATTTATTGCTCCTTGTGGTGTGACAAATGATGGTAATCGTATTCTTGCTCGTTATCTTGTTGAAACAGGAGAATTTGAATTACCATTTGCTATGGAACGTACACCCGGCGGAGATTGGAGTATTCGTTGGATTGCGCCAGAATTTATTGTAGAAGGAGGTGAAACTGATGCTGAATTTTATGGTATAGAATTTGAATTTGACGGTGATCCATTTGCAGATTCAATAGGTTTTGAAAATGCTCAAAACGAGTGGTTGCAAAAGCGTGAAGATTATTATGCAACTATTGATGCTGTTTCTACAGGTTATTATTATGCTGGTGAAAAAGGCGATTTATCTGATTTAGCAATGAGCGCAAATGGTAAATATGCTAAAATGAATATTTCGTATAAAGAGATAGAAGGTACAGACACACTTATGAAAAATTATCCAGCTGCTATTGATTTGGAAACAGAAGAGGTGTATGTTTTCACTTGTCTTACTGATGCAGGATGTCTCTCTATTACAAATAATGGAGTTGTTTCGTTGGCAACTCCTAAGGTAGAGTATTTCCGTTATGCACATATTTCTTCGATTGAAGATCCAACTAAGTCGCAAACACTTACAGAGTGGACAAAATCTAGAACTAATGATGAGATTAATTTAGCAGAATATATGACTTATACTGATAATAATGGACAATCAATGGTGGCAGATGGTTCTGCTGTGTTATTTGCTGATGGTTCAGGTTTTATGACAAACCAATATAATGGTTTTGGTGATAAACAAACTTATGAAACATATTGGGTGACATTTGGTGAAGGTACTGCTAATGAGATTATCAACGATAATGCACTTGTTGTTTATCCAAATCCAACTGTTGGAGAGTTGTTTGTGTCGGAGAATTTGAATAATGTGTGTTTGATGGATGTTGCAGGTCGTGTTGTTTACGAAGTGTCAGAGGTTGTTAATAGCATTGATTTGTCTGGTTTAGCATCAGGTACATATATTTTCACTGCTGAAAAAGAAGGTAACCGCATTAGCACAAAAGTGATTGTTCGCTAATTCGCACAATAGTAGAGACGCAATACATTGTGTTTCAAAACAAATAAAAAAAAGAGACGCAATGTATTGCGTCTCTACAATAACCTTTAAACAATATGAAAAAACTATATTCTATTATTTGTGCATTGTGTATTGTGCACTGTGCATTGCTTCATGCTCAGAAAAAGTGTGAAACTATTGCCGAAATCAAAGCTTTGGCAAGTGGAACAGAATGTGTATATGAAGGTTACGCTTTAGCTACATATTATGATGGGTACAATGGTATAATGATTCAAGATGAAACCGGTGTATTGTTATTGAAAAATTCTAAGTGTTCATACGGCAATACAAGTATTGTGGCTCCTGGTATGGAAGTTAGTAACGTGAAGGGCAAGTTTATGACAGGCAATAATATGATTGCTCGTATAGAGGTTACTAATAGTAATATATCAAAAATGGATGTATATGAAGAGGCTGAGTCTGTTTTGACTCCTAAGTTGGTTGATTTCGATACATATATGAATAATATCGCCAACTATGAGGGCGTGGTAGTTAAACTTAATAATGTGAATATTCGCACTATTGAGGGTACAACTACTAGTGAGATTTATTCGCTTACATCAGACAAAGTATTGAAACTTTCGTTTTCGAATGCTCCTGGAGCTCAAGTGCCTTTGCGTGCTGACTTAATAGGCTTCCTTAGTGCAGATTGGTCAGGTAATATTTTCCAAGTAGGAGATATTGATGCTATAACACCTTATGCTTATAAAACTATCAATAACTTAAAAGTAGGTGTTACAGCAAAGACAACACACGAATATGAATTAGCTGATACATTTGCAGTAACTAATATTGTAAATGCTACTAATAATAAAGTAGTCTATATACAAGAGGAGACAAATAATAATAATTATGGTTTACGAGTGGTATTGCCATCTACTGCAAGTGTGAAAATTGGAGATATGATAACTGGACTTTGTGGTACATTTGAACCTTATACTAAAGGTACAAAACAAAAGAGTGCAACATTGACTCAATCTGCATCAAAATCGGTGAAAGTTGTATCTTCTGGAGCTCAATCACAAGTGCTTTCTAATTATATTTATACACTCACAGATAATGATATGCAGAATGCTTATATGTATGATGGCACTTTGTTGAGTTTGTCGGGTGGAGTGGTTACTAAAACAACTAATGGATATTCTTATGTTATTGAAAATGAGAATGGACAAGGACGAAAAGAGATTGCACTTAGAGTGGCTAATGTAAGTGATTTGTCTGCGTATGTAGGCAAAGATTGTCCTGTGCAAGGTGTATTGGATGTGGCTGCAACATATCCAGAGAATCAGTTGACTATTGTGTTGCGTAGTACAAAAGATTTCTTGGAGTCGAATGTTAAGTTTAATTCAGTGGCTGAACTTATTGCAGTAGGCGAACCTGCAGGTACAAGTGTTACGTACGAATTGGAAAATCCTGTTCTTGTAACTTATAAATTTACTAAAGGTGGTGGTGATGATGCAGTTATCTCTTATTTTGCTGTAGTGCAAGATGCAACAGAGGGTATTGTGCTTAGCTTAGGTGCAGTTGATTTGCAGAATGTGGCTGTTGGTGATTCTATAGTTGGGTTGAAAGGCGTTTATAGCAATATGCGTGGATTGACTACTGATATTCTTGATGTTGATGAAACATTGAGAACGGGTATTAAGGTGAAGAATTCGGGTAATGCTATTGTTCCTATTGAAGTTACATTTGCACAATTATTGGCAGATAAACAACAATATTCTAACAGAGTAGTGAAGGTTAATAATGTGAAAAATAATAGAATTGAGCATACAAATAGTGATGGTTCGTTGTGGCTTGAATATTATTTTACTCAAGGCGAAGATAGAATGGATTATACTCTTGATGCAGATGGTAAACCATATTTCACATTCTATGATAATATGAATATTACAGGTGTGGTTGATGATAGAGTAATCGGAGGTTACTATTCTGTATGGCCATTATCGCAAGCACATATTGTTGAGGTTAGTGGTGGTGCAACATCAGTTGAAGATATTATTTCTACAGCAGTTATTTATTCTCGTAATAATACAATCTATGTCGAAACTGAAGTAGGTGCAAATATCACAGTATTTTCTCTTGTAGGTCAAAGTTTGTATTCTGCTACAAGTGTTGATAATTTGACTGTAATCGACAATATTGTAGAAAAATGTGTGATAGTTAAAGTGAATAGTAGCATATATAAAATCGTTATGTAGTTATAATATATTGATTTATAGTGTATTATTTTATGGGGGGGGGTAGATGATACCCTCCCTTTTTTATAAAAATATGATTTTTATTGCATATTTTTGAAAAAAATAGTAAATTTGCACTTTCATTAAAAACAAATATTAAATCAATAAAAACAAAAAATTATGAAAAAACTATTACTTTTAAATCTTTTACTATTGGTAGTATGTGTGTTTTCTAATGCACAGAGTATTGATGTGATGCGTGAAGGTGCAGCTTTTTCTATGATTTCGCCTAGCGCACAATACATTGCAGGTAATGTAGATGATGTTGCTGTTTATTACAATTCAGAGTCAAAATTTGCAGTTACTCTCGAAGGTGAAAATCTTGATGATGGAGGTTGTTTTGTGTGGGATATGAACGACAAAGGTCAACTTGCTGTGGATTGGAAAAAACAAGCAGCAATTTGGTCAGAAGCAGATGAATATGAGATACTTCCTTTGCCTGAAAAATTGAGTAGAAAAGAGAAAGCATATTCTGCTGCTCGTTGTATTACAAATGATGGTAAAACAGTGGTTGTTTCTTTCGGAGACCCAACTATCAGTGTTTATGTTTACTCTCTTGATGCAGATGGAATTTGGGAGATGACTAAACTTCCTATGCCTACTGAAGACCCTATTCTCCACCAAATGCCACAATTTGCTGCTCCTATGGGTATTAATGATGATGCTACACGTATCATGGGACGTTATCGTATTGATACAGGTCTTGAAGAGTTGCCTTTTGTTTGGGAAAAGAATGCTGATGGTGAATGGGTTATTCGTTGGGTTGCTATGAATTTTATTTGTAAAGGAGGTAAAACTGATGCTGTATATCCTGGCGAATTTGACTGGGATGGTTCTGGTTATAGCACAGAAGTAGAACCTGGAAAAGAAAAAAGTGAATGGCAAGAAGAGTATGAGAAAGCTTATGCAGAATACGATCAAATGTGGCTTGATTATGAAGCTACAATTAATGCTCTTGCAACTGGTTATTATTGGAATGCTGCAGGTAGTCTTTCTGGTATGCGTTTGAGTAAAAATGGTAAATATGTAAATGCTCAAATCTCTAAAGATGGTGCAGGTACATTCCCTGCTGTAATTGACCTTGATGCAGATACAGTTTATGTATTTACTTGTAATCCAGGTGCAGGTTGTTTGTCAGTAACAAATAGTGGTGTAATTTCAATTCAAGGTATAATGGATTATTTCTCATGGACATACGTTTCGTCTATTGAGGATCCAACAAAATCAGTAACATTGACTGATTATATTATGTCAAGAACTTCAGGAAAAATTAATCTTGTTGAGTATATGACATACGAAACACCTGATGGTCCACGTGTTGCCGAAGGTACTGCTACATTTGCATCTAATGATAATGGTTTTGTTAGTTGGCAATATAATGGTTTTGGTGATAATCAACGTTATGAGACATTTGTTGTTAAATATGATGCTGATGTTGCTAATGATGTAGTATTTGACGGAGAAATGAGTGTATATCCTAATCCAACTGACGGAATATTGTATTTCTCTGATAATATGGACAATGTACAATTGCTGGATGTTACCGGTCGTGTTGTTTATGAAGTGTCAGAAGTAGTAAACTGTATCGACCTCACAACATTAGCATCAGGCACATACATTCTTACTGCAGAGAAAGAGGGTAGGGTTGTAACGACTAAGATAGTGAAGAATTAAAAATAGTAGAGACGCAATATATTGCGTCTCTACAATTCTAACCACTAATCTATACCAATATGAAAAAAGTATTATTGATATTATTGTGCATTATGCATTATGCATTATGCATTGAAATAAATGCTCAGGTTATTACCAGTGTGATGGATGCTCCTTATACTAGTATATCAAATAATGGAGTGTATTCTTTTGGTAATTATGAGGATATAGCATTTTATTATAATGCAGAGACAGGTTATAAACTTGCGTTGCAAGGTGATGCTCTTGATGATGGAGGTTGTTGGGTTTGGGATGTTAATGATTTAGGACAATTGGCTGTAGAACATAAAAAACAGGCTGCTATTTGGACTGAAGCGGATGGTTATGAGTATCTTCCTTTGCCAGAAGGAGTATCGAAGCGTGCCTATACTGCTGCTCGTTGTATTACTAATGATGGTAGGGTTGTGATTGTTTCTGTTGGTTCTCCTACAGAAGAGATATATGTCTATACTTTGGGAGAAGATGGAATATACACAATTGAAAAACTCCCTATTCCATACGAGGATCCAATGTTTCACCAAGGATTTCAGTTTATAGCACCATGTGATATTGCTGAAAAAGGTGATTTGATTATTGGTCGTTATCGTATTGACACAGGATTTGAGGAATTACCTCTTATGTGGACAAAAGATTCGGCTGGTATTTGGAGTTATGATTGGATGAATCTTGATTTCATTATAGAAGGGGCAAAAACGGATGCAGTATATCCTGGCGAATTTGAATTTGATGGAGCTGGTTATAGTACAGAAATAGAACCAGGACAAGAAAAAAGCGAGTGGCAAGCAGAATATGATAAAGCATGGGATGAGTATTATGAGAAATTAATAGATTATTATAATACAGTGTATGCTAATGCTTCAGGTTATTTTTATTCAGGCAGTGGAGATATTTCAGGTATTGCTTTGAGTAATAATGGTCGTTTTGCCAAGATGAATATCTCTTATCAGCCAAATGGTTCAGAATATGTACAAGGGAATTACCCTGTGGTATATGAATTTGCTACTGATTCGATGTATTTCTTTACTTGTCGTCCTGGTGCTGCATGTTTGTCTGTTACTGATGATGGTGAAGTTTCATTGAGAGGAGCAGCTGATTATTTTTCTTGGTCGTATGTTTCTTCAATTCATCATCCCGATTCAGCTACGACTCTTACAGAATGGGCTTTACATAAGTCTAATGGCAAAATTAATCTTGCTGATTCTATGACTTATTATACACCAGATGGACCTCGTGTTGCTGAAGGTACAGCCACATTAGCTTCTTCGGGTAATGCTTTTGTAACATGGCAATATAATGGTTTTGGTGATTATATGCGTTATGAAAGTTATTTTGTGCGCTTTGATGTTGGTACAGATGTAGAACCTATTGAGCAAACTGACATGGGTATATATCCAAATCCTACGAATGATGTTATTTATATTCCTAATGGATTGTCGGATATTAAAATATTTGATATTGCGGGGCGTCAACTATATTTGTCATCTAATGTAGATACGATGATTGATTTATCTTATTTTAAATCAGGGGCATATATACTCGTTGCTTTTGATGGTGAAAAAATTATTTCTACTAAAATAATCAAAAATTAATAATTTAAAATTATGAGAAAGTTATATTCTATTATTATTTGTGCATTGTGCATTATGCATTGTGCATTAGCTCAAGCTCAAAATGAAGTTGAGTGTTCTACTATTGCTGAAGTCAAAGCATTGTCAGATGGCACTAAATGTGCTTATATAGGTAATGCAACTACAACTTATTATTACGACAATTATGGTGTTGTAATGCAAGACGCTACAGGTGCTATCTTGTTGTATAACAAATATCTTGGTGCTGCTAAGGCAGGAACAGATGAAACTATCAAAACTACTGTAAATATGCAAATTACAGATGTGTGGGGTACTTTCAAAAAAGAGAGTGGTGGCCTTATTGATCGTATTGTTATGTCTGATGAAGATGCTGAGTTTATTGATATTAAAAATTCTTCAGCAACATTTACACCAGAAGTTATTGATTTTGATGTTTATGTTACAAAATTAGATCAATACAAAGGTGTAGCTGTGACATTCAATGAAATCAATATCCGCAGTGTAGGCGAATCACTTAATAGCGAGTTTTATTCTCCAACAACAGGTGCAACATTGTATGTTCCTTTTGATAATCGTATTGGTAATATGCCGGTTAAAGCAAGCGTTAGTGGTTTCCTTGGACGTGATGCTAATGGAAGAAATATTTTCAAAGTAGGTTCGAAAGAAGATCTTAAACCATTGTCTTTTGCTGCTATTAAAGATATTAAGAATATTGTATTTAAATATGAAGAGAATCTTAATTACGACTTACTTGATACATTTGCTGTATCTCATGTAATTAAAGAGGCTGCAAAAACAATCGTTTATATTCAAGAAAAGGACCGCTACGAACCAAACCATTATGATTTAGGTTTGCGTATTGAAGTGCCATCTGTAGTTGATATTGAAAAAGGTGATTATATCGCAGGTCTTTATGGTAAATTCCGTCCTTTTGCTGGTGATTCAGTTTCTGGTTTGAAAGGTGCATCTTTCTATCAAAATGCTGAACGTCAAATTAAAGTAGTTGCTACTGGTGCTGATTGTCGTTCTTTGGCTAAAAATATCTATACTCTTACAAGTGATGGTATGCAAAATGCCTATCGTTATGAATCTACGTTGGTTGTTTTCTCTGGCGGTTCTATTCAAAAAAATAGCGATGGTACATATAGCTATGTTATTGAAAATGAAAATGGCACAGGTCGTCAATCTGTTCGCTTTGTAGTATCTGGTGTAGAAGATTTGTCTGCTTATGCCGGAAAATCATGTGCAGTTCGTGGTATTCTTGATGTAGCCAACAACTATCCAACAACACAATTTACTATCATTTGTCGCAATGCACAAGATGTAATTGAACCAGTTCTTCAATTCAATAGTATCAAAGCACTTATCCAATCTGGCGAACTTGGTACTGATGTCGTTTACGAATTGACTAATCCAGTGCTTGTAACATACACATTTGCTAAAACTCAAAATACACCAACATATTATTTCGTAGTTCAAGACGAAACAGCAGGTATTGTTGTTGACCTTAACGTAACTCCTATGGAAACAATCCAAGCTGGCGATTCAATTGTAGGACTTCGTGGAGTTTATAACAATACTCGTGGTATGACAACTGATTTCCTTGCTGTTAATGAATTAGATCGTACTAATATCGTTGTTAAAAATCGTGGAAATGAAGTGAAGGGTATCGAGGTAACATTTGCTGAAATTCTTGCAGATAAAAGTCTTTATGAAAACCGTGTAGTTACAGTGAAGAATATCAAACTTGGCTCTGTTTTCCACTCAGGTACAGACTATATGCCAGAAGATGCTGTTGAAGGTTGCTTCATTCAAGGTAAAGACACCATATATTATACAACAGGTGCGAATGCGGGCAATTTCGAATTTTATGATTATATGACAATCACTGGTGTGGTTGATAATATGGTAATTGGCGAATACTATTCTATTTGGCCTTTATCACAAAATCATATTATCGATTTAGGACAAGCTCCTGTAGCTTTAGAAAATATTGTTATGAATGCTAATATTTATTCTAATAATCATACAATTTTCGTTGAAACTCTCGAAGGATCAATAATTAGAGTATTTAATTTGCAAGGACAATGTCTATATCAAACTACATCAACAGACTTCCTTACAACCATTGCCAACATCACAGAGCAAACAGTGATAATCATGGTCAACAACACAGCTTACAAGTTGATAGTTAAATAATAAAATGGTAATTATACACATAGTAGAGACGCAATACATTGCGTCTCTTTTTTTATATTTGCTACTAAAACTTATAGATTTATTTGAACATCTATAAGTTTTATGAAAAATTCAACTTTCAACTTTCAATTTTCAACTTTTTTTTGTACCTTTGCGCTTTCAAAAAAAATAAAATTTTATAAACATGAAAAAATTTACTTTATTCTTTTTTTGCATCATCTCGTGCACGCTATGCATTTTCTTAAATGCACAATCAATCGACTATACTAAAGATGGTCGTCATTATTACATTGCATCACCTAATGGCCGTTATTTTACTGGTACAGTAGAGGAAGGTCCTGCTTGTTTTTTTGATGCAGAAACAAAAGAACATCTTGCATCTGAAGATGATTCTGTTGCTATTTATGCAATCACCAATGATGGTATTGCTTGCGGTTCTTTGATGGGACAACCAGCTGTTTGGGTACGTGGTAAAGAGTGGAAACAACTTCCTCCTGTAAAACTTAAAGGCAAAGAGCCAATTAGTGGTGAAGTTAATGGTATGTCAGCTGATGCAACTAAGTTTGTAACAATGGTGAAATATCAAAATGGTGAAAATGTAGATATTCGTGGTATTTATTATCAATTAACAAAATTTGAAGATTGGGATATAGATACTTGTTGGTCAGTAGAATCATTACCAATTCCAACTAAAGCTGATTTGCTTTATAATCAAGCTCCTCAATTCATTCAAATTTGCGGTATGAACTATGATGGTGATCGCATTTTAGGTCGCTATATGCTTGCTGATGGTAAACGTCAAGTGCCATTTATCTGGCAAAAAGGCGAAGATGGTAAATGGTCAGTCAACTTCGTAGCTCAACGTTGCTTATTCGCAGAAGAGGTAGTAAATGGAGATATTACACTTCCTGAGCGTGAGGGTCTTACTGGTAATGATATTCTTGATTATGATGTTTTCCGTCAGTCAGTTGAAACAGGTATTATTTACGACCTTTCTCCATATTCTCTCTTTGCATGGACAGGTAGCGGACGCTATATCCCTGTTTCTGTAAATATCGCTGATGAAACTAATCCAGAGATGAGTGTTTACTATGCAGCAGTGATTGATGTTGATAGAGACACTCTTGTAGTGCTTACAGCAGTGCCAAATGCTGGATCTATTTCTGTAAATGACAAAGGAGAAGTGTTTGTTTATACTCCACAACTTAGCACATTCCGTGATACATACGTAGTTTCTATTGAAAAACCAGCAGAAGCCGTATCTCTCATCGAATACACAAAACAACGCACAAATGGACAAATAGACCTTGCACAATATATGACATATCGTCGTGGCGGTACTGACGAAAATCCAGAAATGGTAGCTGCTGCAGGTTCTGCAATTTGGGCAAATGAAGGTAATGCATTCGTAACATTTAACTATGACGAATGGAATGAAACAAAACTTCCTCATTGCTATATGGTAAGACTTGGTGCACCAGTAGCAGTAGAAAGAGTAGAAGTAGAGCAACTTGCTGTATATCCAAATCCAACAAATGGCATAATTTACTTTGAAAACCAACTCACAGATGTTGCTATTTATGACATCACAGGTAGTCTTGTGTATTCACAATCAGTAGCAGAACAATCAATCAACCTTTCAGCTTTGAATGCGGGTACATATATTCTCACAGCTAAATCTGAAGGTGCTACTATCATTACAAAAGTAATGGTTACTCGTTAAAAATAGTAGAGACGCAATACATTGCGTCTCTTTTTTTTGTTGATTTTATTTGAGACGCAATTTATTGCGTCTCTACTTTTTTGTGACGGTTACAAAAAAAATTTGCAGATATGAAAGAATTTTATTACCTTTGTACGTTTAATAAATACGAATGTTAAACCTTTAGAAAATAATACATTATGAAAAGAATTTTTACTTTATTATTCTGCTTTGCAAGCATTCTTTGCCTAAATGCTCAAACTGAATGTAAAACAATTGCAGAAATTAAGGCTCAGCCTGATAAAACCTATATTAAATATACAGGTACTGCTAAAACAACGTTCTATAATGGACATGGTACATCATCACAAGGTCTTTTTATGGAAGACGAAACAGGTGGTATCTTGTTAAAATCATATCTTCATTCTGCTCGAACTGAAGATCCATACGGAGGTTCTGGCAAAGGTTGGATTCAAGATGGTATGATGGTTACAAATATCGTTGGTACTTGGGGCAAAGGTTCTACAGGTACAGCTCCTGGTATTACTATCGCTACTGCCGACTTGGAAAATGCTTCAGGCGAAATCACTGCCACAGGCGACCGTTACGAAATCGTTCCTACTCGTGTGACAATGGCTCAATTAGCTGAAAATCTCTCTGCTTACGAGGGTAAAGCTATTATCGTTACAGACGCTAATTTGACACAAGAAAATGGTAAATATTTCTTGAATGGTATCCCTTACTATTCAAGCAAAGTGTCAGTGAAAACACCAGTGGCTGGTGAATTTGCAGGTATTTATTTAGGCGAGCAATATAATCGTTTCTTCTTGATGTCAGCAGAACACACTAAACCAACTGAGTTCCTCACATTCTCTGATATGTCAGCTTATTATAAAAGCGTAAGTGTTGAGGCTGCTGACGCAGGCGTAAGAGGTGCTGTGCTTGTCAATTATGTTACTAAAGTAGATGATACTAAAACTGCTATATTTGCGCAATATAAAGGTCTTACTGGTCTTTTGAACGAAGGTATCACAATCTTTGTAAATGGAGAAACTAATGTTCAAGCTGGCGATAGCATCGATGGTATCTATGGTAAATATACTGATGCATATAAAAATAATGCAGTTGTTAAAGACTTCAAAGGTGCATTCTTTACTCAATCAGCGGATAAAGCATTCAATGTTCGTAATAGTAACAATCCAGAAATAGTCAATTCAGGGGTAAATTTCTCAGACCTATTAACCAATAAGGTTTGTATGAATTATGCGTCACAACTTATATCGTCACGTTATAGCGGTGAATTATACTCTGTAGATAATAAATATATGTTCAAAATATCGTATGAAATTAGTAATCCAGGAGAGGACTCAGATGAACTTATTGCTGTGTATGACTCTATTCGCGTTATCGGGTCTAATGGATTAGATTTAAGCAAACATATAGGAAATAACATTTTATTGTCAGGTATTTATGATGCACGAGTGATTTATACAGACGAACCAACAATTATTATTCGTGATGCAAAAGATATCCTTGTGTCATATTATTCATATAACAACATAGCAGAATTACATGCAGCAGGCGAACCTATCTCTGATGCTGTTGTATATGGTTTGAATAATGATGTTGTTGTTACATATAAACGCACACAAGTAAATCAAGGTATAGCACAAACATATGCTTTTATTGAAGATGAAACTGGTGTTTTGGCTCTTGATTTGGCTTCTGGTAATATTGATGCTGTAGCTGGTGATAAAATTAGAGGCTTAAAAGGTGTGTATAGTGATGGTATTCGTTATGGTTTTGATAGGTATCATGCTCCTCAATATAAATTGCTTGAAGGTGTGGTGCCTGAAATTATTAGTGAAGACAATCAACCAAATATTCTTAAAGCAACTTTGAAAGAAGTTATTTGTGATACTATGAAATATTGTAGTCATATAGTGGAAATATCTAATGTGGGTGGTTCATATCGTCATTATTCAGACTTTACAGGTGAAACAGATGACTATTTTATTTATGATATGGATTCTCCTGAATTTGAAATGCATTATTCATTAGGTTCTGAAGTTGGTTCTGTTGATCCAGATGCGTTAGGTATTGATAAAATTATGGGTGAGAATTTTATTTTGACAGCATTAATGAATTTTAATTGTCTTAATGGTTATTATGTATTCTATGCATTAAAGCTTGAAAAAGCAAACGAACCAATGGTGAATATAGATAACAACCAAATCTCTGATGTTAAAGTGTATTCTTCTAATGGAACTCTTTATATAGAAACTATAGGAGGGCAATCTCTTGAGGTATATACTGTAGCTGGACAATGTATTTATGCAACTACAAATTCATCTAATTTGACCGAAATCAATGATTTGGAAGGTGTTGTTGTTGTAAAAGTTAATGGCGAAGTCTATAAAACAATTGTAAAATAATAATGGCTAATCAATGGGGATGCATGATTTATGTGTCCCCATAGTATCTTATATTCACTTCTAAATAATTAAACATGAAAAAATCAAATCTATTCTTTAAAGGGTTGCTCGCGCTTGTAGCACTCTTTATCTCTATTTCATCTTTGTCAGCCTACACAACAGTGAAATCATTGGCTGACCTTAAAAAACTATCTGATGGTACTATGGTTATCTTCGAAGGTGAAGCAATGACAACTATGCACTTATCTCGTAATAATAGTCCTGTGCCAGGTATCTTCATCCAAGACAACAATGGCGAGGCCTTGTTCTTGAAACACCAATACTTAATGGCAACTAACACTTGGTTCTCTGACCCTACTTATAATGGTTATAAAATGAACCAAGGTGGTACAGTTGTAATTTCATTCTCAGGTAAATTCCGAAAAGGAACAACTACAATGCCTGATTATATCGAATTTACTGATGAAGATATGGAATATATCGAATCAGGTTCGACTGACAATCCAATTCCATATAAAGAACTTACAGTAGATGAATTGCTCGCAAATCCAGCAAAATATGAATATAATGTTGTTAAAATCACATCTGAAGTAACTAAAAAAGGTTCAGGATTATATGCAACATCTTTCTCTTTTGCTAATGCAACAAGCGAAATGAAAATTCACCTCAGTGCACAACTCGAAGGCCGTCAATTCCCAGCTGGTGGTACTTTCTATGGCATGTGTGATAAATATGCAGGTAATTATCAATTCCTTGTTCTCGACCGCTATCATATCGAACCTACAGCATTCTTTAATATTGTCGATTTGTATAATTTCGTGGATGATAAAAACAAATTAGCTGTTAGCAATGTAGAACTCGAAATCAAAGAAGCTGCTCTTGTCAATTATTTTGCAAGTATGCCAATGAATAAAAACTATTATATTCAATCTACTTGTAACGGACAAACTGCTGCTTTGTGTGTTTCTGTGGCTTCTCGTAATAATGTTTTAGGCGTTACTGCAGGCGATAGTATTAAAGGTCTTAAAGGTTTTTATTCAAAACTTGCAGTTGAAAATGGATTCTATAAAGGTTCTATGTTCCGTATTCAAGAAATTAACATAGATAAGATACAAACTATCAATTCAGGTAATCATATTGATTGGCAAGAACAAAAAGTTTATAATATTCTCGAAACTCCTTCAATGTTTGAATCTCGTCTTCTTTCGTTGCCTGTTGGAACATTCAAAAATGTAAATTTCGTTGAAAATGGTGTTACTGTAGAGCGTATTGCCTTTGTTCAATATGATGGAGATCTTCGTAAAGAATACGACACAATCCGCGTTCAAATGGCAGGTGGTAAAGACCTAACTCCTTATTTGAATAAACAATATGCAATTATGGGTATCCTCGACCTTTCTGAAGCAATTGCGGCTGGATATCCAACAATCCTTCTCCGTGACGAAAACGACTTGATTGGTGATGTAGAATTTGAGAGCATTGGTGCAATGCTTGCAGCAGGTAAACCTCTTTCTACTAAAGTTACTTATTCAATCAAAAATCCAGTATTAGTTACATATAAATACTATTCTGCAAATACTCAAGGTGATAATGAACACATGTGTGGTTTATATCTCCAAGATGCAACTGGTGCAATCCTTTATAAAACAGGACAACCTGTTGAGGGTGTAGTAGAAGGCGACTCTATTACTGGAGTAAAAGGTTCTCTTCAATATGAAGATAATATTCCTGGACGTCAAGAACACTATCTTAAAGCACAAGCAACAACTCCTCTTACTGTAAAAAATAGTGGAAATAAACTTGTTCCAGTGAGCGTAACTCTCGATCAAGTAGTTAATGACCCTATGAGCTATGCTTCTCGTTTGATAAAAATAGAAAATCTTGAAAAAACTATAAAATTCGGTTTCTCACAAGGTTATCCATACGAAACAGAATTTATTTATCAAAACGGAGCTACAATGAATGTTTTATGGAACAAACTCTATGAAAACATGTCTGTTATTGGTGTTGTTGAATATGGTATTATGGGTTATGGACTCACAATTTTCCCAATCGAGGTGAAAAATACAACAAAAGCATTTGATGGAACATGTAGCCGTATCAGAGATATTAAAAGCTTATCATCAGGTACAGAGTTTACTTATGTAGGTAATGCAACAACAACATTTACTGATTACGAAAATGGTATTCTTATCCAAGATTATACAGGCGGTATTCTTCTTAAAAATGCAAAACTTGGAGATAAAGGTACTTCAAAAATTAAGTCGGGAATGGTGATTACTAATATTAAAGGTAAATATACTCCTGCATCGGGTGATATTCTAGCTTCTATTGAAATTGCTGATACAGATATTAATAATATTACAATCAAAAATTCAAATGCAGGTTTCGAATGTAAAATGACAGATGCAAATGTGTTGAAATATTTCTATGGCAAATATTATGTAGGTGAAGCTCTTGCATTCCGCAGTCAAGAAATTGCAGCAAATGGAGATGGTACTTATACTATTTACTTTAGATATTATGAATCAGGTAGCGAAGTAGAAACAGTTGTAGAACTTCCTGCAGTTGCCAAAGGTAATATCGATATAACTAAAGGTGAACTCGTTGGTTATGCTCGTAAATTCAATGGCGTATTGACATTTGTTATCGTTGGAGATGAAATTCCAGAAAAACCTGTAGATGTTGAAGAGGTAGTTATTGCTCGTGACGTATTCATGTCAGCTACAGGCGAATTGTTTGCACCTGAAGCAACAGCAATTATGGTTTATGATATTAATGGTAGAGTAGTTGCAACAACAGAATCTTCTCAACTTAATATCTCTTCGTTGAATAGAGGTGTTTATTTAGTTCGTTCTGTTTATTGTGATGGTGCAATTCAAACAACAAAAGTTATTCGTTAATATTTAATTGTAGAGACGCAAAATTTTGCGTCTCTTTTTTTTGATTTTATTGGAGACGCAATTTATTGCGTCTCTACTTTTTTTGTAAATTAACAAAAATTATGAATTATAAATTATGAATTATCAATTAAAATCACTAACTTAGCATTTTATTTTGGATAGGTATATTTTGTAATGGGGTTATTTAAGAAAATTATAGCAGGAGGGCTTGGTTGGGCTTTTGGAGGTCCTATTGGTGCAATTATAGGAGTAGCACTATCATCTTTATTTGATAGTGATAACTCGTTTGAGTATCAGAAGGTTGAGGAGAAACGTCACTCTTACAATTCTACTCGTGGGGCAAATGATTTTCAAGTAGTATTGCTTGTGTTGATGGCTGCCGTGGTGAAGGCAGATGGTAAGGTGGTGAAAGATGAATTGTCGGTTGTGAAACGTTTTTTAATCCAAAATTATGGCGAAGAAAGCGCTCGTGAAGCTTGGCAAGTTTTGAATCAGTTGTTGAAACAGAATATCGATGTTGCAAGTGTTGCTACTCAGTGTGGATTGAATTTGAATTATAGTATTCGTCTTCAGTTGCTTAATATGTTGTTTAGTGTAGCAGCTGGTGATGGAGTGGTGAATGATACCGAAGTTGCTGTAATTAAAACTATTGCACATTATATGCGTGTAACAGAAGCCGATTTAGCTTCTATTGCTGCAATGTTTACTAAACAATCTAATCCCGATTGGGCATATCAAGTGCTTGAACTTGAATCTAATTGCACAGATGAAGATATTAAAAAGGCATATCGTCGTATGGCAATGAAATATCATCCCGATAAAGTGAATTCGTTAGGTGAAGAGGTGCGACAAAATGCGACAGAGAAGTTCCGTAAAGTGAAAGAGGCGTATGATTATTTAAAACAACAGAGGGGAATTTAGGAAGTTGAAAGTTGAAATAAAATCTATTTAGCTTAATGAAAAAAATATTAACAATATTGACCCTTGTTTTTTTGCTTGTGCCACTACATGCAAAAAAAGATAAGAAATCAGAGGCAGACCAATCCTTTGATGCGATGAAGCATGTTGAAATATATAATAGTGTGTTGCGTGAGTTGGAGATAAATTATGTCGATACATTGAAACATGACAAATTACTCAAACTCTCGCTCGACCGTATGCTTTATGGACTTGATCCCTATACTTCGTATATTCCAGCATCAGATGAAGAGACGCTCAAACGTCTTCGTTCAGGACAATATGGAGGTATTGGTTCTATAATTACGCTTGTCGATAATAAGCCTTATCTTTCAGAGCCATATTATGGGATGCCTGCACAAGCTAATGGATTGCGAGCTGGAGATGAGATACTTGAAATAGATGGAGAAAAATGCGAAGGTAAGTCAATATCAGAAGTTAGCGATATGCTTCGTGGTAAACCTCATACCGAGATAGTTGTTAAAGTACGACGTGAAGGAGAAAAGAAAATAATTAAGAAGACATTTTTGCGCGATATAATCCAAATGCCAACAGTGCCTTATTATGCAGAAGTGGCTGATGGTGTGGGGTATATTGTTATCCTCGATTTTATTGATAGAACAGCTGCTGATTTTGAGAAAGCATTAGCAGAGTTGGTGGAAAAACATAATATCAACAAGCTAATTATTGATTTGCGTAGTAATGGTGGTGGTTTAGTTGGTCAGGCTGTAGATATAGCTTCTTTGTTTGTGCCAAAAGGCACCGAGATAGTTTCGATGAAAGGGCGTCATCAAAGTAATAATACAAGTTACAAAACTAAGCGCGACCCGCTTTATCCTAACATGGAATTGTTGTTTTTGGTTGATGGTAATACCGCTTCGTCGTCGGAAATACTTTCGGGAGCAATGCAAGATTTAGATAGAGCATTTGTGCTTGGTGAACGTACATTCGGTAAAGGATTAGTGCAAAATGTGCGTGAATTGCCTTACGATAGTTATCTCAAAGTAACAACAGCAAAATATTATCTTCCATCAGGACGATGTGTGCAAGCAGTAGATTATGCCAATCGTCAAAATGGCACTACCCGTGTAATTCCTGATAGTCTTACAAAAGAGTTCCGTACTATCAAGGGGCGCATTGTGCGTGATGGCGGAGGTGTAATGCCTGATTCTGTTATTACAGAAGATATTACCTACAATATATCGCATTATTTATATTTGAAACATATCTATTTCAAATATGCAAATCGTTTTGTCAGTCAGCATTCTACAATTGCATCTGCCGATAAATTCACATTGACAGATGAAGAATATGCTGATTTTTGTACTTTTGTTAAAGAGTCAGGTTTTACTTATCAACTCGAAAGTAATCGTTATTTGCAAGAGTTACAAGATATGGTAAAGATGGAGGGTTATGATGAGTTGACAAAGGATTTGTTTAACCAATTATCAGAGCAATTAAAACCTAATGTTGAGAATGATTTACTTCGTTTTCGTGGAGACATACAAGAGATGTTAGAATTGGAGATAGTGAAACGCTATTATTACCAAAAAGGAGCAATAGAGTATGGACTCCGTACTGATAATTGGCTTAAAACTGCAATCTCACTACTAAAATAGTAACGAGTAATTCTGTAACGAGTAACGAGAACCATCCGGTTATAAACAAACGAGCGCAGCGAGTAAGTCCCGCTACTCGTTACTAAAAAACTAAATATCTAATATATGAAACAACTTGAAGAACTTTTTGTTCAGTACAAGCATTCTGCTCCTAAAAGTATAGAGGAGTTGCCTTCTTCTGGCTCAAATCGTCGTTATTTTCGTTTGACTGCTGATGACGATTCAACTATTATTGGCGTTATGGGTACGTCGGAAGATGAGAATGTAGCCTTTGTTAAAATAGCAGAACATTTTCTCCGTCAAGGACTTCCTGTGCCTGAAGTATATGGAATGTCTGAGGATAAAAAATTCTATATACAACAAGACCTTGGTGATAATATTCTCTTCAAAATGACAGAGAAAGGTCGCACTTGTGGTTCTTTCAATGAGGAAGAACGTGAAATGTTGCGTAAAACAATGGCAAAACTTCCTGCACTTCAATTTCTTGGTGCAGAAGGACTTGATTTCAATGTTTGCTATCCTCAACCTGAGTTTGACGAACGAATGATTTCATTTGACCTCAACTACTTTAAATATTGTTTCCTTAAAGCAACAGGTATTGAATTCTCTGAAATCAAACTTGAAGATGATTTCCGTCGTATGAGCGACATTCTTATGCGTAGTACATCGGCTACATTCCTTTATCGTGATTTCCAATCTCGTAATGTGATGTTCCATAATAATGAGCCTTATTTTATTGATTTTCAAGGTGGTCGTAAAGGACCTATCTACTACGACGTGGCATCATTTGTATGGCAAGCTAAGGCAAATTATTCAGAGGAGTTGCGCGAAGAATTGCTCAAAACCTATCTCGACGCACTTCGTCAGTATATGCCTGTTGATGAAACTTATTTCCGTCAACAATTGCGCCATTTCGTATTGTTCCGTACTTTACAAGTGCTTGGAGCTTATGGTTTTAGGGGCTATTTCGAAAAGAAACCTCACTTCCTTCAATCAGTGCCATACGCAATGGATAATCTTCGTCGTTTGTTGCGTGAGCCATTCAAAGAATATCCATATCTTTCGCAGATACTTAACGAATTGACACAGATGCGTCAGTTCTACGAAATGACACCAGAGCGCAAACTTCAAGTAAAAATCTATAGTTTCGCTTATAAAAAAGGTGTTCCAAACGATATGACAGGCAATGGTGGAGGATATGTATTTGACTGTCGTGCTATCAACAATCCTGGTAAATATGAGCATTATAAACACTTTACTGGCCTTGATAAAGAGGTAATTAAATTCCTTGAAGATGATGGCGAGGTATTTAAATTCTTAGATAATGCTTACCAACTTGTAGATGCTCACGTACAACGTTTTATCGAACGCAAATTTACTAACCTCATGGTAAGTTTCGGCTGTACTGGCGGTCAACACCGTTCAGTTTATTGCGCTGAACGCCTTGCTGAGCATTTAAGCAAGAAGTTTGATATAAAAATCAAAATAATCCACCGCGAACAAGACATCGAAAAAGAACTCTAAATTAGTTATTAGTGTTTAGTTATTAACGATAAAATATACACTATACACTATACACTATACACTATTAACTAATCATTATCCACTATTCATTACTAACTACTAATTACTCATTAAATAAAATGTCCCCCGAAGGAGAAATACAAGCGTTTATATTTGCAGCGGGTTTAGGTACTCGCCTCAGACCTATTACCGATACAATGCCGAAGGCATTAGTTCCAATCGCAGGTCGTCCATTGATAGAGCATGTAATCGAATCATTGCAATGTCAAGGAGTTAACGATTTTATCGTCAATGTTCATCACTTTGCTGAACAAGTAGAAGAATATCTTACTGAACGTAGCGATTTCGGCTCATTGGCTATATCCGACGAGCGCGATTTGTTGCGCGAAACAGGTGGAGCCATCAAGCATGCCGAGCCTCTCTTCAATGGCAACCCATTTGTCGTGCATAACGTTGATATTATAAGTAATGTGGATTTGCAAAATCTCTTGTCAATGCACAAAGCGTCCTCTTTGGCAACATTGTTGGTAAGCGATCGCAAAACACAACGTTATCTATTATTTAACGATGAGATGCGACTCGTAGGTTGGACCAATATTGCTACAGGCGAAGTCAAATCACCATATAAAGACTTGGATTTCAATGCATGTCGCAAATATGCCTTTTCAGGTATTCATATTATTGAACCACGCATTTGTGAATTGATGACCAATTGGTCCGACAAATTTTCAATCATAGATTTCTATCTCGACGTATTAGCCGAGCAAGAGATATATGGTGTAGTACAAGACAACCTTCGTATGATAGATGTAGGCAAACTCAACTCTCTCGATGATGCCGAAAAACTCCTTGATGAACTAAAAGATTAAATTCTCAACTCTCAACTCTCAACTCTCAACTTTCAATTTTCAACTTCAATGATTGATACCCATTCACATATTTACGACCCTGATTTCGATTCTGACCGAGTAGAAGTCGTTAATCGTGCAATAGAGGCAGGAGTAGAAAAGGTACTTTTGGCAAATGTTGATACATCAACCATCGAACAAATGCTACAATGCCATAGTCAATACCCTGATTTTACATCTATGGCAATGGGGCTACATCCAACCAGCGTAAAAGAAGATTGGCTGTTAGAGTTGCGAAACGTAGAGGATGCTTTGCGTGCAGGAGATAAGTATCATGCAATAGGCGAGATAGGTCTTGATTTGTATTGGGATAAAACATTTATTGCTGAACAAGAGAAAGCTCTTGAACAACAATTAGATTGGGCTATTTCACTTGATTTACCTGTTATATTACACATTCGAAAAGCACATGCCGAAACCTTCAAAGTTCTCAACAAATTTAAAGGTAAAACAATTCGTGGCGTATTTCATTGCTTTGGAGGTGGAGTAGAGGAGGCACGTAAAGCCGTAGATATGGGTTTTTTGCTTGGAATAGGAGGTGTAGTTACATACAAAAATTCAAATTTAGGCGAGATAATTGCGCCAATCGGAATCAACCATATTCTTCTTGAAACCGATGCTCCATACCTCTCGCCAGTCCCTAATCGAGGTAAACGAAATGAACCATCTAATTTGGTCTATGTGAGAGACCATTTAGGATTAATTTTTCATAAAAATCCTCAAAAAGTTGACGAAATAACAACCAAAAATGCACGTCAATTATTTAATTTTGATTAAAAATATAGATCAAAAAGATAAAAAAAAAGTGAATTAGCGAGAAATTTATTTTGCTTTTCGTTGAAAATCAATGTTTTTGGTAAGTAATAAAAAAATAGATAAAAAAAAACTAAAAATTAGTGATTAATTCATGATTTTTTGCTAATTTGCAACCGATTTTGGAGCATTGCATAATATAGACTTATTGTGCACGTTTTGATGTAAAAAAATCAAACCTTAGACATAAAATAATTAACTAAATACTAACTTAAAAAAACAAAAAACAACAATGAAAAAATTCTTTGCAATGATGACTGTTGTAGCATTCCTTGGTTTTGGTGCTGCAAACGTTATGGCTCAAGAAGCTGAGGCTCCTGTAGCAAATGACACAACAACTGAAGTAGTTGCTCCTGAAGCAGCTATTGAAGAAGCAGCTGTAGTAGAAGAAGTAGCTGCTGCAACTGAAGAACAATCTATGTACCAAGTTCTCAAAATCAAATTTATCGAGGGTGGTGCAGGCTTCATGTCTCTCGTAGTATTCTGTTTGATTTTCGGTCTTGCTCTTTCTATCGAGCGTATCATTTATTTGAACCTTGCTAACGTAAACACTAACAAACTTCTCAAACGTATCGACGAAGCTTGGGCTAAAGGTGGTGTAGAAGCAGCTCTCGAAATCTGCCGTAACACTCGTGGTCCTATCGCATCTATCTTCTATCAAGGCCTTTCTCGTTACGACGAAGGCGTAGAAGTAGTTGAAAAATCAGTTGCTTCTTACGGTTCAGTTCAACTTGGTCTTCTCGAACGTAACCTTTCATGGATTTCTCTTTTCATTGGTCTTTCTTCAATGTTAGGTTTCTTAGGTACTATCGTAGGTATGATTCAAGCATTCGACAAAATCCAACAAGTAGGTGATATGTCTGCTTCAGTTGTAGCAGGTGGTATCAAAGTTGCGTTGTTGACAACTCTCCTCGGTCTTGTTGTTGCTATGATTCTTCAAGTATTCTATAACTATCTTCTCGCTCGTATCGACTCTATCGTTACTGATATGGAAGATTCTTCTATCTCTTTGCTTGATATCGTAGTTAAATATTCAAAAAAATAATTGATCTACCATGAATAAATTTATTGAAAAATTGCCTAAATTCACCTTGTGGGCTCTATTTGCTGTCTCATTGGTGATTGCAGGTTTCTTTATCTTTGGCGGACAAACTGAAGTTGAAGGCAATGGTGGAGAATTATTGTCAACTCCAGTTTACACAGGCCTATTCCTCAACTGGACATACGCTCTCTTTGCTATCGCAGTTATTGCAACGCTTGTTGCTTCTGTGTTTACTTTTGTAACAAACTTCCGCAAAAATCCTAAAAAAGGTATTGGAACACTTGTTGTTTTAGTTGTATTTGCTCTCGTATTCGTAATTTCTTGGGCTATCGGTTCTCCTGAAAAACTCGAAATCATCGGTTACGAAGGTACAGACAACGTTGGTTTCTGGGCTCAATACGCTGATATGTGTATGTATGCAACTATCATTTTTGCATCTGCAACTATCCTTGCTTTGTTAGGCTCAACATTGTATTCAAAAATTAAAGGTTAATTCCTTGTTATAAAAACGAGAAAAATGGCTAATAAAAGAAAATTACCTGAAATTAATGCGAGTCAAATGGCTGACATCTCGTTCTTGCTTTTGATTTTCTGGCTTTGTTCTACAACAATGTCAACCGATCAAGGTCTTTCTCGTCGTCTTCCACCACCACTTCCACCTAATATGGAAAAACCTGATGTGGAGGTTAACGAACGTAATATCTTTATTGTGTTGATTAACTCTCAAAATCAATTGCTCGTACAAGGTGAACCTATGGATGTTCGTCAACTTCGCGAAGAGGCTAAAGCATTTATCCTCAATGCCGAAAACGATATTCATAAGCCAGAACTTTTTGAAGTTGCTGCTGATATTTTGGATAAAAATGGTAATGTAGAACGTACTCTCAAAACGATTACTACTAAAAACCACGTTATCTCATTGCAAAACGACCGTGGTACTACTTACGATAAATATATCGAAGTACAAAACGAGTTGGTAGCAGCTTATAGCGAAGTTCGTGACGCATATTCACGTAGAGAGTTTGGTGGTCTTACTTTCAATGAGTTGACTGCAGAACAACAAGAAGCTGTTCAAACTCTCTTCCCTCAAAAGATATCAGAAGCTGAACCTAAAAACTATGGAGGAAAAAAATAATGGCACAAATTAGAAAAGGTGGTAAAAAAGAGGTACCTGGTGTTAATACATCATCTTTGCCTGACATCGTGTTTATGCTTTTGTTCTTCTTCATGGCAACAACTACAATGAAAGAGGTTTCTTTCAAAGTGGACGTAAAGGTTCCTGAAGCTACAGAACTTCAAAAACTCGAAAAGAAATCGCTTGTTCGTTACATCTATGTTGGTACTCCTATGAAAGAATACCAAAAAATGTATGGTAAGGAGTCTCGCGTTCAGCTTGACGATGCATTCGCAGAGGTAGATGAAATCGAAATGTTCATCGAAAATGAGCGTAATGCCATGAAAGAGAGTGATCAAGGTTTGCTTACTGTTTCTATCAAGGCTGACAAAGACACTAAAATGGGTATCATTACCGATATCAAACAAGCTCTTCGTCGTGCTCAAGCTCTTAAAATTAACTATGCGGCTACAAAACGTATGAGTTATTAAGATTTGCTTAATATATGAAAAGAGGACTATCATAATAGATGGTCCTTTTTTTTTGCAAAAAACGTAAGGGTAAGCGTTAAAAATAGTTAACAGGAAGGGGGGGGGTAGAAGCATATTTTTCTTTGGTAAAAAGTAGGTTGAATGAAATATAATTGTTAACTTTGCATCATAGTAGGGACGCAGCGTGCTGCGTCCCTACAGGGAATTGTTAATAACTAATCATTAATAACTAAAAAAAAGGAGGTATTTTATGCGAAAAACCTTACTATTATTTCTATTTGTGGCGGTAGGATTGCAGGCAATGGCAGAGCTGTCGTTGGTAGTGCGTCCGCTGTATGAAGTCGACCACATTACGGCATTGCGTTCGATAGGTAAATTGGTCTATTCAGGCGATTCGTTGTATTTGTATGATACCGAGCAGACACTTATTTACCAAGAAGAACTCGGTAAAGTGAAACATGTGCGCTATAGTGGTGAGCGTCCACCTATTTCGGTAGGAGATGTAGAGACGCAATACATTGCGTCTCAAATGGTAGTTTATCCAAATCCAACAGCTGATATGTTGTATATCGACAATGCTGAAGCGGGTGAGGTACGCCTTTATACTGCCGATGGTCGCCTATTGCAAGTAATAGGAGCTTCAGAGGATAAAGTAGAGATTAGCATGTCAGCCTATTCAGCAGGGACATACGTTTTGTTTTGCAACAAACAAGCATTTAGCATAATCAAAAAATAAGGACAGGAATTTGACCCCCTCCGCTTCGCTCGTCCCCCTAATACAGGGGGACAATATGGGGGATGCCAAACTCTTGTCGCGTTATTTAAGATAGGGGGACAATATCGGGATGCCAAACTTTAGTGCAACGTGCAAAACTTTGTGGGCGCACATATTCTCCCCCTGTTTTAGGGGGAGTCTCCGAAGGGGGAGGGGGTTGAAAATAAGGAACAAGAATTATTTATTTCTCACGGAACCTACAGAACACACGGAAACGCCGTGTTTCACCGGCTGATGTTACATTAATTAAATATTATTTTTTGAACGTAAATTACCATTAATTAACCATTAATTGAAAATAATTTACGAATAATTTACGATAATTTATGTTCATAAAAAATACGATAATTTATGTATATAAAGTGTTTTTAGTGAAGCGAGAAATTAATTCATGTAAAAAAACATTATAAACAATTAAAAATAACAACATTATGAAAAAAATTTTTACAATTATTGCATTAGTAGCAATTAGTATGTTTGCAATGGCACAAACCAATCAGTTGGTATGGGCAAATGGACAGTTGCTTTATGCAACACCAGTTGACCGAGTGGATAGTTTGACTTATGATGCATCGTTTGAGGGTGATACATTGTTTTTCATCATGCCACACAAATTGGTAAAAGAGGTTCATGATACAGTTTTGGTACATGATACAGTGTATGAAGAAAAGATAGTTTATGTGCATGACACAATCTATATTAACAATTGTGATACAACTCCAATTGAGCCAGAAACAACTCACGAATACGTTGACCTTGGTTTACCATCAGGGTTGAAATGGGCGACATGCAATGTAGGAGCAGAGAGTCCAGAGGATTATGGTGATTATTTTGCATGGGGTGAGGTAGAGCCAAAAGAATATTATTATTGGAGTACATATAAATATGGTACAGATTACAATCAATTGACAAAATATTGCAATAATAGCAGTTATGGCAAAGATGGTTTTACTGATAATAAAACCGTCTTAGACCCAGAAGATGATGCAGCGCATGTAAATTGGGGTGGCGCATGGCGTATGCCAACTACAGAGGAACAACAAGAACTCATCAATAACTGCACTTGGACATGGACAACACAAAATGGTGTAAATGGATATAAAGTAACAGGTCCTAATGGTAACTCAATTTTCTTGCCCGCTGCTGGGTGTATGCATGAAGGTATACTCGATGTTGATGGGTCGGACGGCATCTACATGTCGGGTTCGCTCTACATCGATAGCCCAGACTTAAATTACGGTGTGTTCTTTTCGGGTGGCGTGCATTTGGGCCGCGGCGGTCGCAACTACGGGCGGTCTGTCCGTCCTGTCTGCCAGTAGAATTTATCCGTTACGTGTAACGGGCAAAAAGGCAAGAACTTGTTGAAAAATGGCAGTAATTTTCTGATTGTCTTGTGTAGCGGATGCACGCGGTAGCGGGCTACCAAATCTGCTTGGTAGGCTAAAAATATTTTATAGTTCCACAAATTTTACAAATTTCCACAAATTTAGTTTTGTGTTGATTTGTGATATTTGTGGGACGATTTTTTATTATTGGTGTCCGGTAAAAAATAATGTAATAGCAGAACACCTTAATAAACAAAGGAAATATAAGTATATTTCGTTTAGAGGGGCTTGCTTTTTATTTTTGTGGAGTGTTGAAAGTCCCCCTAAGACAGGGGGACAATATGCGGGTTGCCAAATTTTTGGAGCATCATTTTAAAATCAAAGTGAGATGAAAGAACCTCAAAGAGGTTCAATGTGAGTAACACTAAGTTTGCATTCGACGTCTTTAACGTCGTAAGTATTCCTTATCTCCCCTTCACACAATTAACGTCCTAATATTTTTTACCGGGCACCAATAAATTTTAATGGGTTATATATTGTTTGTTTTGTATAATTTTTGTATCTTTGCAAATTAATAGACACGAGATGTTAGACACGAGATTGTAGAATTAAATTTTTGAGATATAATGATAAAATCGTTTTTTAAAGAGGTTGGTGAATATTGTTTGTTGATGAGAAAGACTTTTTCTCGTCCCGACAATTGGCGTATGGTGCTTAAGCAAGTGCCAACTGAGATGGTGAAGTTGGGTGTTGATTCGGTTGGTATTATATTGATTATTTCGGTGTTTATGGGTGTGATTATGACTATGCAGGTGGTGTTGAATACCGAAAATCCTATGTTGCCTCGTTATACTACAGGTCTTATGCTTCGTGATACCTATTTGTTGGAGTTCTCGTCAACTATTATGTGTCTTTTATTGGCTGGTAAGGTGGGGTCGAATATTGCCTCTGAGATTGGTTCGATGCGTGTATCGGAGCAGATTGATGCAATGGAGATTATGGGTGTGAATTCGGCTAATTATCTTATTTTGCCAAAGGTGTTAGGTCTTGTGTTGTTTATGCCTGTGTTGGTTACGTTTTGTGTGGCATTAGGACTTTTGGGTGGTGCAGGAGTGGCTCAGTTCACCGACTTGATTACGATGAGTGATTATATCTATGGTATTCAGTATGCGTTTATTCCATTCTATTTTACGCAAGGTGTGATAAAATCGTTATTCTTTGGATTTATCATTTCATCAGTATCATCGTTTTATGGCTATTATGCATACGGAGGCGCATTGGCAGTCGGTCGCGCAAGTACACATGCAGTGGTAAATAGTAGTGTGATTATGTTGTTAGCAGATGTGGTGTTGACTAAGATAATGCTTACCTAAGGAGTAAGGAGTAGGGAACAGGGAGTAGGGAATAGGGAGTAAGGAGCAGGGAATATAAATAATAATTGTGCATTTTGCATTTTGAATTGTGCATTGGAAAAATGATTGAAGTTAAGAATTTACATAAGTCGTTTGACGGAAAGAAGATATTGGAAGATATTTCTGCTCAGTTTTTGAGTGGAAAGGTCAATCAAATTATAGGTCAGAGTGGTTCGGGTAAGACGGTGTTGATGAAATCGGTGATTGGACTTTTCCGTCCAGAAGAGGGGCAAGTGTTGTATGATGGTCGTAATTTGGTTGATATGTCGGGTCGTGAGGTGAAGAAATTACGTCAAGAGGTGGGTATGTTGTTTCAAGGGTCGGCTTTGTTCGATTCTTTGACGGTATTGGGCAATGTGATGTTTCCGCTTGAGATGTTTTCGAATATGACTCGTAAAGAGATGGAGGAGAGAGCAAAGTTTTGTTTGGCGCGTGTAAATCTTTTGCCAGAGAAACATCATCTTTATCCTGGCGAGATTAGTGGTGGTATGCAAAAACGTGTTGCTATTGCTCGTGCTATTGCATTGAATCCACGATATTTGTTTTGTGACGAGCCTAACTCTGGTCTTGACCCAGTCACTTCGTTGGTGATTGATAAATTGATTGAAGAGATTACAGAGGAATATAATATTACTACTATTGTTAACACTCACGATATGAACTCTATAATGGAAACTGGTGCGCATATCATATTGATTGAGAAAGGGCATAAAGCGTGGGAAGGCTCGAAAGATGATATATTCACGTCGGACAATAAGTCGTTGAATGATTTTGTGTTTGCATCGGATTTGTTTAAGAATGTACGCAAAGCAGTAAATAACAAATAGTAGTAAGTCATAAGTCGTAAGTCGAAAGACTTTAAAATGTTTTATTTCTATTATTCTTACTACTTATTACTTATTACTAAAAAATACTAACCTTTTAATTATTAGATACTATGGGAGAAAAGACACGTTATTCAGATGCTGAATTAGAAGAATTCAAAGCTATTATTCTTGAAAAATTGGCGAAAGCTCAAAAAGAATATGATGAGTTGCGCAGTGTAGTTAGCAATGCGGATGGTAATGATGTGAATGATACATCACCAACATTCAAAACTCTCGAAGAGGGTGCTTTGACATTGGCAAAAGAGGCTCATGGTCAGTTGGCTCAACGCCAAATGAAGTTTATCCAACACCTTCAAGCTGCTCTTATTCGTATTGAGAATAAGACATACGGTATTTGTCGTGAAACAGGCAAATTGATTCCAAAAGAACGTCTTCGCGCTGTGCCTCATGCAACATTGAGTATCGAAGCTAAAAACAAACAGAAGTAAAAGACAGAAGAACAAAAGGACATAAAATAATAAATGATGTTATTGTGTCTTTTAAGTAAAAATTTTGTTCTTATCGTCTTGTTAAAAAAATATTATTAAATATAGTAGATGTCGAATATCAAAAAATATTTGCCACTGATAGTTTTATTGGTGGCTATTGTTGCGGACCAGTGGTTGAAGTTTTATGTGAAACTCAATTTTACGTTGGGTGAGAGTGTGCGTGTGTTTGATTGGTTTCAAATACTATTTGTCGAAAATCCTGGAATGGCATTTGGTTGGGAGTTGGGTAGTAAGTTGTTTTTGACAATTTTTCGTATTGTCGTTTCGGGAGCTGTGATTTGGTATTTGATTCGATTGATGAAGGATGAGTATAAGTTGGGTTATCAAATTGTGATAACGCTAATTTTGGCTGGCGCGGTTGGCAATATAATTGATTGTGTGTGTTATGGTGTTATTTTCTCTGAAAGTACATATTTTACAACAGCTCAGTTTATGCCAGAGGTAGGTTATGCTTCTTGGTTTATGGGTAAAGTGGTGGATATGTTCTATTTCCCATTGTTTACTTTCCCTGATTGGTTACCTTTGTTGGGTGGCGAAATATTTTTTAGTCCGATATTCAATTTGGCAGATAGCTATATAACAGTGGCTATTTTCGTGTTGATAATATTTTATCACAAAGATTTCAACGACACGATTGAGAGATATACAAAAAAAGAGGCGTGACAATAGACACGAGATATGAGAAATAAGGTATTATATGTATTATTGTTGATTTTGTTGTCGGGGTGTGGCATGCGTCCGTGGGGGATATTATCGCATGATGAGATGGTTGTAGTGTTGCTTGATGTGCATGTGGCTGAGGCGGCGATGAAGATTGTAGATTCGAGTGCAAAGCGTATAGAAAAACAGGAGTATTATAATACTGTTTTTGAAAAACATAATATTACAAAAGAGCAGTTTGATAAATCTCTTGATTGGTATGCTCGTCATCCTAAATTGTTGGTGGCAATTTATGATGATTTGAAGAAAGAGGCAGAATGTTTACAAAAGAGGGTGGAAGAGTATGAGTTTCACACAGATGAGAAACCTTTACGAGAGGATTCTATTGTAGTGTTTGATTTGTGGCATTGGGAGCGAGATAGATTGTTGACTTTGGGTGAAGATAGTGTGATACCTATTGATTCATTGCATTTTAGTATTACTGATAGCAACTATTTCTATAAATCAGAATCTTTGCAGTTATATCTTAAAATGCGTGTATATTCGCCTGATACAGTCGAATTTGCAACTCGTGTGATTTATCACTATTCCGATTCATGGATAGATACATTGCAGTATAAATCGTTGGCAGATTCTGTTTGTCGTCGTTATAGTTTTACACAAAATATTCCTGATTACAGAAATATAGATAGTTTGTTTATTGAATTGGTAGATTCTGCACGAACAGTTGAGAGCATTAAAATTGACAGTGTGAAACTTAATAGAACGTATAATAAGTTTCTTTATCCTATGAAGAGTGAAGTTAGAAAAGAGATACGTCAAGCGAATGATTCAATAGCAAGAAGTAAGAAACAAGGAACAGGGAACAAGGAACAGGGAACAGGGAACAAGGAATAAGGAATAAGGAATAAGGAGTAAGGAGTAAGGCGTAAGGAGAAGGGAGTAAGGATATGGTAATTCTTAATTCTTAATTTTTAATTCTTAATTAATTATAGTGAAGAGAATAGCTGCAAATAAGGTGTTGGTTGATTCTAATACGATTGAAAACAACCTAATGATTGAGCGCGACGATGCTGGTCGTGTTCGTCGCATGATTTGTATCACCGATTTGCAGGTTGAACCTTCATCTACCTCTTTCTATAATGGCTTGATAACTACTGATATAGATTTGTCGAAAAAGCAAATAGGCGTGTCGGTTATTGATTTGGTTGAGGATGCGCTGGCTGTTGGTTATCAAGGACGTTTGTTGCTTTGGCAAAACCTATCACTTTCAGAATTCAGAATCAAGGAAGAAACAAAAGTAATTGAAATATAAAATAGTAACGAGTAACGAGTAATGAGTAACGAGACTTTTTGTATACTTGGTAATTAAAGTCTAGTTACTCGCTACTCGCGACTAAAAGTCTAAAGAAATGGCAAAAGAGTTAAAAGAATTGACACCACGTGAGGAGAATTACTCACAATGGTATAATGATTTGGTTGTAAAAGCCGATTTGGCTGAAAATTCGGCAGTGCGTGGTTGTATGGTCATCAAACCATACGGTTATGCTATTTGGGAAAAAATCCAACGTCAACTCGACGATATGTTCAAAGAAACAGGTCACGTGAATGCTTATTTCCCTTTGTTGATTCCAAAATCATTCTTAAGTCGTGAGGCTGACCACGTTGAAGGTTTTGCAAAAGAGTGTGCCGTAGTAACACACTATCGTCTCAAAAATAGCGAAGAGGGCAAAGGTGTCGTAGTTGACCCAGAGGCTCGTCTCGAAGAGGAGTTGATTATTCGTCCTACATCTGAAACTATTATCTGGAATACATATAAAAATTGGATTCAATCGTATCGCGACCTCCCTATTTTGTGTAATCAATGGGCTAACGTAATGCGTTGGGAGATGCGTACTCGCTTGTTCCTTCGTACTGCCGAGTTCCTTTGGCAAGAGGGTCATACTGCCCATGCTACCGAAGAAGAAGCACTCGAAGAAGCACGCAAAATGCTTGATGTATATGCCGAATTTGCTGAAAAATATATGGCTGTGCCTGTTGTTAAAGGTATCAAATCGGCTAACGAACGCTTTGCTGGTGCGGTAGAGACATTCTGTATCGAGGCAATGATGCAAGATGGTAAAGCCCTTCAAGCTGGTACATCTCATTTCCTTGGTCAAAACTTTGCTAAAGCATTTGACGTACAATTCGTTACAAAAGAGAATAAACTCGACTATGTTTGGGCTACATCATGGGGCGTTTCTACACGTTTGATGGGTGCGCTCATCATGGCTCACTCTGATAATAATGGTCTTGTTCTCCCTCCTGCATTGGCACCATTCCAAGTAGTTATCGTGCCTATCTACAAAGGCGAAGAACAATTGGCTATGATTAACGAGAAAGCCGATGCTCTTGTTAGAGAGTTGAAAGCGTTGGGTGTAAGCGTTAAATACGACAATGCCGATAATAAAAAACCAGGTTGGAAATTCTCCGAATACGAATTGAAGGGTGTGCCTGTGCGTGTAGTGCTTGGTGCTCGTGACCTCGAAAATGGCATGGTTGAGATTATGCGTCGCGACAAACTCGAAAAATCATCAGTTGCTTACGAAGGCGTTGCTGGTTATATCAAAGAACTTTTGAACGATATTCAAGCAAATATCTTCCAAAAAGCATTAGACTATCGTGCTTCTGTAACTCGTGAAGTAAATTCTTACGACGAATTCAAAGTCGAAATCGAGAAAGGCGGTTTCATCTCAGCTCACTGGGATGGCACACCTGAAACAGAAGAACTCATCAAACAAGAAACTAAAGCAACAATCCGCTGTATTCCATTGGATGGCGACACAACTCCAGGCGTATGTATGGTAACTGGTCGTCCATCTGCTCGCCGTGTATTGTTTGCTCGTGCATATTGATAAAAAGGGACTTTAGAAGTCCCTTTTTTATGATTTAATAGGAAAGGGGGCTACTCATTTTGAGTAGCCCCCTTTTGTACTGTTTTAATTCGAAACGATTAAGCGTTTTTTTCGATTGCCAATTTACCACGATAGTAACCGCATTCAGGGCATACTGTGTGGTAGATGTGCATTGCACCACAGTTTGAGCAAACGGCAAGTGTAGGAGCAACAGCTTTGTCATGTGTACGACGTTTTGCTGTACGTTGTTTCGAATGTTTACGTTTTGGATGTGCCATTTCGTTTTAACTTAAAATAATTAGTTGTTTAAAATATTTTTCAAGGCAGCCCAACGTGGGTCAACCTCGTGATTCTCATTTGTTTTTATATCATCATCGCTATCATCGTCGTCGTCAATTTCGCGTACGCTGTGTTGGTTGAGAATGTTCATCATTTCGGCATTGCATTCGCCATCGGGATGCGAGTGGCAAATCGGAATTGCAAGTGCGCAAAATTCGTATAAAGTCCAAGCGATGTTGAAAGTGCCTTCGTCTTCGGGAATTACGATTAAATCGTCGCTTTCTTCGCTATATGATTTTCCGAATTTGATGTATAATGATTCTTCTACATCAATATCAACCCAAAGTGCATCAAGGCAACGGTCGCATGTTGTTTCAACTTTGCCACTGAGAGCGATGTTGAGTTCGATATTTAGCGATGTTTTGTTGACTTCTATTTCAGCTTTTACATCTCCAGCTGTGATTTCTGGTCCTTCAACATCTATGAAAAATTGATTGTCTAAATCAAATTCATAGTGGTGTGTTCCTTCTGAAAGTGTCTTAAGTTGGAGTGTGTATAGTGATAGTGTGTCCATGTTATAAAAAGCGGTGCAAAGTTACAAAAAATAATTGAGATAGCAAAGGGTTATTTGTTTTTTTTTGATTTATTTGAAAAGACAAAAGGACATAAGTAGATAAATTATTTATGTTCTTATGATTTTCTATTTTTTTAAATTTTTATTGCCGAAGTCTCAAAGATATCCGGTTCTCAATTTTCAACGTTCAACTGTCAACTTTCAACTTGTATGGTTGGTATTTCGATTCGGAAGGTGGTACCTAAGCCGATTTCGGAGCCTTTGACGAAGATTTTGCCGTGGTGGTATTCTTCGATAATGCGTTTGGCGAGTGATAGTCCAAGACCCCATCCGCGTTGTTTGGTAGTGTAGCCAGGCTCGAAGATTGATTTGAATTTGCCTCGTTCGATGCCTCGACCTGAGTCGGTGATTTCGATGATTAGATTATCTTCTTGATTGAATAGTTCGAAGTCGATATTGCCCTCTTTGCCTTCCATTGCGTCGATTGCGTTTTTACAGAGGTTTTCGATTACCCATTCGAATAGAGGAGGGGAGATGAGACAGTTGTTTTCGGATGTGGTGTCTTCGACTGAGTAGGTTATTTTTTTTGATGTGCGATTGAGCATATAGTTTACTGCTCGTTGTGTAAGTTCGCTGATATTTTCTTGTGATAGTTCGGGCACAGAGCCGATTTTAGAGAAGCGTTCGGTGATGGTTTTTAGGCGTGTGATGTCTTTGTCGATTTCGGTACAAATCATATCGTCGTTACCTATTCGAGTTTTTAGAATTTCGTTCCAAGCCATTAGTGATGAGATAGGTGTGCCGAGTTGGTGTGCGGTTTCTTTAGAGAGACCAGCCCAGAGTTTGTCTTGTTCGGCGCGTTTGTCGGTAGAAAGTGCCCAAATGACGAGCATGAGGAATAGGGCAATGATGGAAAGTTGGATGTAGGGGAAGAATTCGAGTGTTTTGAGTATGTTGGAGTTGTCGTAGTAGATGTATTGTTTTGTATTTTCGTCGAGGGTTATTTCGATTGGAGGATTTGTGCTTTTTAGGCGTTGGATTTGACGTTCGTAATATTCTTCAATGTTAATTTTTGGTTCGTTGAAGTTGCGGGCAGATATGTATCGGTCGCGATCATCAACAATGATTACTGGAATATTTTCATTTTTTTCGATGATGTTAAAAATGAAATCAGAGTATTCGTCGTTGAGGAGTAGGCGTGTGGCTTCTGCCCAGATTTCCATTTTGCGTTGTTCTTCTTGTGCGAGAGAAGCGGCGAGTTTGTTTGTGAATATAATTGATATGCTGACTATTATGGCAGCAAAAACGATTAACCAAATGCGTGATTTCATAGTTATATTTTTAGAAGACAGAATAACACAAGGACATAATTTTTTAGATGATAAATATGAAATTTTCTGTTATTATGTTCTTTTGTCTTTTTTTATTTTGTTTATTAAATTGTTGAGGTTGAAGTGGGCTGTGAGGAGTTGTTGATGTGCGAGTGGGTGGTTGGGGGTGTAGTGAAGATTCCAACTGAAACGGACATCAACAAAAGGGAATTGCACTATATAAACGGAAAATTCAGTTTTATTGTATATCGAGTGTTGATAAATTGATTCGCCTTGATTGAGTATCGAGCCATATTGCTTGTATAGAGGCATTAGTGGGTCGCCGACATAGAGTGTGTTTTCGGCAGCAAGGAAACGCCATTTAATTGAGAGTTCGGCGAGAAAGCCGTGATTTATAAATAGTTGATTATGTTTGCGGTCGCGTTGATAACTGAAAATATAGCTTGTGCGTAGGGCGAGAGTGTCGAGGGGAGTGAGTTGAGAGAAATTGAAGCCGATGAATGGTTGGGCAGTGATGTCGTCGCAAACACCGTCACGCACAGGGGGATTTAGGCGGTTGGCAAGGTGATTGAGTTGGGCATTACCTCCAGCGAAGAAGAAGTTATAGTGGTATTCGCCAGTGAGGAGAAGGCGGAAGGCTTCGCGAGTTTCTACGGATTGCATGCCACGCCAATCAGCGATGAATTCGGCAAATCCGTGACGTGAGGCGTAGGAGAAGTGTACGCCTTGTATGTTAGGCGAGAAATATGATAGCGAGTCGCTGAATAGGTAGTCGGGGAGATGAGTTTTTATGTTTCGCCAAGGGATGAAACCAAAAGAGAGGTTGAAGCCGTGTTGGCGATAGCGGTAGTAGATAGTAGGGCTGAGGCGTATGTCGCGCCATGTAGAGCCGAAAGGTTGGATGTACGACACACCAGCGATGAGTTGGTGATTGCCATAGAGAGAGTCGTTGAATTCTACTCCAATTTCGGGAGAGAGTCGTGTGCCGAACAGAGGTTGTGAAGGGAATGACGGCATCTGGCTTTCTCGGTTGTCGAAAAAGGTGAGGAAATCAATGTTGTATATAAATTTCTGCGCATTTATTGCGCACGAAATAAGTATGAATAGGGTTAATATTTTTAGTTTGTGTATCATAATTATTAATAAGACAGAATGACATAAAGACATAATCTTTATTTTTTTTACATATGCCTCGCTGAAACTAAAGTTTCATCACCGGCAAATGAATGACAGATTTGAAGTTACATTTATTGAATATGTCTTTTGTATTGAGATTTTTACGAAGTAAAAAGCAAAATCATTATGTAAAAGAAAAAATATGTTTTTATGTCATTATGTCTAAAAAATATAAATTTTTCTCATTGTTATCTGTATTTTCCTTCGGTGATGTCTTCGCGGATAGAGAGGTAGCTTAGGTAGCGGCTTTGGGCAATGAGGTGTTGGTCTAGGGCTTCGAGGACTGCGCAACCTGGCTCATGGGTGTGAGAGCAGTTGCCGAAACGGCACTCTTTTGAGATGCGGAAAATCTCAGGGAAGTAGTGCGAAATTTCGTCGAGTTCCATATCTACCATACCGAAACCTTTGATGCCTGGGGTGTCGATGAGATACGACTCTTTGTCGATGGCATACATCTCGCTAAAGGTGGTGGTGTGCATGCCTTTGTGGTGATAGTCGGATATTTGAGCTGTGCGAGCATGCGAATCGGGCACTATTTGGTTGATAATAGTGCTTTTGCCAACACCAGAGTTGCCAGAGAGAAGGGTGATTTTGCCATTGAGGAGTTCGTTGAGGCGGTCGATGCCAACTCCTTGAGTGGCAGAGATTTGTAGCGTGTTGTAACCGATTGAATGATAGAGATAGTCCATCGCCTTGAGGTAGTCGAGTTGGTCGTCGTCGAGGAGGTCTATTTTGTTGAAAACTATAGTAGTAGGTATGTTGTAAGCCTCGGCAGTAGCAAGGAAACGGTCGATGAAAGTAGTGGCAGTGGTAGGGTTGGCAATAGTTACAACAAGCACGCATTGGTCGAGGTTAGCGGCAATGACGTGGAGTTGTTTTGATAGGTTAGTAGGCTTGCGCACTATGTAGTTGCGGCGGTCGTGGAGGTCGGTGATATAGCCCGATTCGGGGTCGAACTCAACGCGGTCGCCTACGGTGATAGGGTTAGTTGCTTTGATGCCTTTGATGCGGAAATTGCCTTTGATTTTACATGTGAAGTCGCCTTGTTCGTTGCGAACGAGGTAGTCAGCACCTGTGGTTTTTATAATTAAGCCAGTCATTCGAGTTGAAAGTTGAAAGTTGAAAGTTGAAAATTGAAAGTTGTTGACCCCCTCCGCTCTTCGAGCTCGTCCCCCTAAGACAGGGGGACAATATAGGGGTTATTTTAATTTTAGTGTGTTATTTTATAGTGGTGTTTAATAATTAATTAATAATTATGAATTATGCATTGTGCATTGATTAAAACGCTTCTTTTACAGTGAAATAGAAACTCCAGTCGTTTGAGTAGTTTTGGCGGGCAACGTCGAAACGTATGTTGGTTTTGGCTTGATGGATGCAAGCACGAAGTCCAACGCCATAGCCAATTTTTGGCGTAGCCCAATGCCAATTGTTATAGTTGTAAACATCACCTATTGAGGCAAATACGGCACCTTTGAGGAATCGCCAAATAGGAATGCGAAGTTCGGTTTGTAGGGCGAAAAGAGTGTTGTCTTTGAATTTGTTTTGTCGTATGCCTCGTACGAGATCTTGTCCGCCAATGGTAGGTAAGAGTTGAAACGGAACGTTGTTGCCTACTGCTATTTCAGAGCGGAAATTCCATGCGAGGATGAGTTCTTTGTAAAGTGGGATGTAGTGCCTTAAATCAAGTTGAAAGTTGAAAGTTGAAAGTTGAGAGTTGTGAACCCCCTCCGCTCCGCTCGTCCCCCTAAAACAGGGGGACAATAATTGGGCTGCCTCGTTGTTGAGTGAGAATTGTTGGTAGTAAGTTATTGTGGTTTTGAAGAATAGTCCGTGTAGGGGGTAGTAGTTGTTGGTGCGGGTGTCGTAGGAGATTGATGCGCCGATGCCGAGGAATAGGTTTTCGCCGAAACCATTATAAAGTTGAGAGTTGAGAGTTGAGAGTTGAGAGTTGTGGACCCCCTCCGCCCGTTGGGCTCGTCCCCCTAAAACAGGGGGACAATATTGCGTTGTTTGAGTTTCAGTGGTATTTAATTGTGAGTTTTCGTAGCGGAGACGGATGTTTGCTCCAGCGAGCCAATGCTTTGATATGTAGAAACTTGGGCGGGCTTGGAGGTCGATGAAATTAGCTGTATATCGTATTGCGGGATTATAGACGGAGTCGATGTTGTTGGTTGTGCCGAAAAAGAGGTCGGGATAGTGCTTTGCTGAGAGGTAAGCATCGAGATACCAACGAGTTGAGGTGTTGAAATAGATACGCGAATTGGCATTGACGTACCATTGGCGATTGAGCGTGTAGCCCATGTCGAAATTGAGGTCGCTGAATTGAGTGCTATTTTTTGTTGTGTGAAAATACCATACGCCTGTAATGCCGAATTGCCAAGAGGTTTCGGGTGAATAACTTGGGTAGGGCAGAGCCATGAAATTCCAATTCATTAGGGCATCCCAACGATTAGAGTTGAGAGTTGAGAGTTGAGAGTTGAGAGTTTCACCCCTCCGTCCTTCGGACATCTCCCCTAAGACAGGGGAGGAATTGGTTGAGTCGGTGTTGTTTTGTGCATAAATTGGTGTTGCGCACAAAACAATGAGCAGCAGTAGGAGTCTGTTGCTTTTAATGGCAAATTGCCTGAGATTAAAGCACCTCAGGCAATTGCGATATTTATAAGCCATTAATTGTGCATTATGCATTATGCATTGTGCATTGAATTATGCATTGTGCATTGATTAAATTGTCATAATTTCTTTCTCTTTAGCAGCAAGCATTTCTTCGACTTTTTTGATGAATTTGTCGTGAACTTTTTGTACTTCTGCTTCGCCGTCTTTTTCTACGTCCTCAGGAAGACCATTTTTTTGTTCTTTTTTGAGTTTGTCCATAGCGTCGCGGCGTGCGTTGCGGATAGAAACTTTAGCATCTTCGCCAGCAGCATTGGCTTGTTTAACCAATTGTTTACGGCGTTCCTCAGTTACAGGAGGGAGACAAAGACGGATAACTTCGCCGTTGTTTACAGGCATGATACCGATATCAGAGTTGATAAGAGCTTTTTCAACAACAGCCATCATATTTTTCTCCCAGCATTGGATTTGGATAGTTTTAGCGTCAGGAGTAGAGATGTTAGCCACGTTTGAGATAGGCACGATGCTACCATAGTAGTCAACGCGTACGCCATCAACGATACGTACATTAGCTTTACCAGCGCGGATGTGAGCGAGAGCATCGTCGAGGAACATCACAGCACCTTCCATGTCGTCAGATGCGTTGGAGATAATAGGTTTTACTCTTTCGTCCATAATTTATATTTAGTTATTAATGATTAGTTATTAACGAATGATGTTGTTTTTATCTTGCAAAGATAAGACAAATTTGTGATAGTTGCAAGAGTTTTGATTTAATTTTGTAGTTTATGTGTGTGATTGTAGTTAAATTGATGTGTATACCGTGTCGATAATTAAGTTTTTGGGGTGAACTTTGAGTGGTAAATACACAATGAGAGTGGTTGTTGATGATGTCCGTTTTCTTCGGTACAGGTTGCTTGCACCTTGCTGTTGGGTAGTACACACTGAGAGTGTGTGTTTGCGGAGATAGAAGTAGGGATATGACAGGCTATGTAAGGTTCAGAGGTACGATTATCTTTCGTATATCCTTCGTGTATGTTTCGTAGTATGTTCTTTTCTGTTAGATTGATATTTCTCTAAAAAAAATATTGAATCTATTGTAAATCAATACTCTAAGTTTAATTTCTGAAAAATTATAAAAACCGCATTAGAAAGACTTGCAATTCGCTAAAAAAATTTGTATATTTGCAGAAAATATGATTTGTGAAAGATTAACAAGAGATTTTTTTTATAACATTGTATTTTTGTGATAAAAATTATAAAAAATGAAATAATATTTTTGTGTTGTCAAAAGTTGTCAAAAATAGGTGGTAATTTTGCAGTTGAATTTGATATTTATTGTGGTTGTTTATAAATGTGGTGTTTTGGAAGATAGTAGAATTTAAGTTGAGTTTTAGAAAAGTTAATGACATAATTTACATTAAAAAATATTGAAAGTAGCAATCGGTATGGGACAAAAACTACATAATAGTATTGAGGTTTGGAAGAAATTATTGCTTGATTTTGGCAAGAGAAATAGATTGATTAACTTTCTTGAGGGGAAGCGTAATAATGTGAAGATTACAACGCCTTCTTTTGATAGATTATGGGAACTTGTCGTTATTAGTGAGAAAGAAATAGTGTTTCCATATGCAAAAAGAGTACAAGTTGATGAAGATGGAGAGGAAGTTTACGAAACTGTTATCAAAGGTGATATTGAAACCAATAAGCTTATTGGCGACCTTCAAAAGACCTTAAAAGCCCTACGATACAAAGCCAACACTTCGATAGAAGAACAAGGTATAAATACACTATACCTTACATTTGGCATGCTCAAGTGGAAAGAACGAGATGATTCTTCTCAAGTTTTCGCTTCTCCTGTTATTTTGGTTCCTGTAAGACTTCTTATTGAATCAATAACTTCTCCATATCGTTTGGTGTTGCATGATGACGAAATTGTTATCAATCCAACATTGTCCCATAAGTTGGATAATGATTTTGGAATCATTATGCCAGAATTTGACTCTACTAACGATTCTCCTGCGGAGTATATAGAGAAATTGCTACACAAGGTCAAGAATAAAGGTTGGGATGTAGAGAGAAGTACGCATCTTACTAATTTGTCATTCCTTAAAATCAATATGTACAAAGATTTGGAGAGGAATGAGGAAAAGATAAATGCAAATCCTGTGATAGCTGCACTTGTAGGAGAGCAAGATCCTATTCAAGTATCAGAGGAACTTAATAATTTCGACCACGATAAACAGATTCGACCTATTGATACATTTCAAGTGGTAGATGCAGACTCAAGTCAGCAGGATGCAGTACTACTTTCGAAGAAGGGTACAAGTTTTGTCTTACAAGGTCCTCCTGGAACTGGTAAAAGTCAGACAATTACGAATATCATTGCTGAAGCGATTGCAGATGGTAAAAAGGTCTTATTTGTATCTGAAAAAATGGCAGCTTTGCAGGTCGTGTATAATCGTTTGGCGAGTGTTGGATTAGCAGATTTTTGTTTCACACTTCATAGCCATAAGGCAAAAAAGAAAGATATATTGCGTGATTTGGCTAATTCTATTAGTATAGATCGTATTCGTGTTAGAAATGAGGCTTTGGCTCAATTAGATTTATTAGAACGGAAAAGGAATTTGCTTAACGTGTATCAAGAGGAGTTACATACACCTACTTCCGGACTTAATATTTCTATTTTTGAAGTTAATGGTAGATTGGCAAAGTTAGAGAATGTTCCAAATGTTCTTTTTTCAATTCCATCAGTTGCTCAAATGACTGAAACTGAATTAAATGATAGAATATATATATTAAAGGAGTTTGCAAATATTTCTAGTATAGGTAATTATGATATTGCAAATAATGTATGGGGTGGAGCCAAGGTGAAATTTTTATCATACGAATTAAGGCAGGAAATAGACTCTATTGTTAATAATATTATTCCAACACTAAGTAATATAAAACAAGTATTGGAAGAATGTACAAATACATTACTCCTTGATGATTATAAAATATCATTGAATGGGTTAAGTTCTATTATTAAGTTATTGGAGGTTGCCTCAAAATCACCAAAAACATTACGTAAATGGGTAGAATCAACTTGTCATGATGATATACTAAAAGAAGTGCATTGTCATAAAACAATGTATGAAACATTGTTATCAATAAAGAATCAAATTACTAAAGATTTTGATAAGGAAATTCTTAATATTGACTACTATTCTTTACTTCAGAGATTTAGAAGTGATTATTCATCTCTATTTGCTAGATTAGGTAATAAATATCGTGCGGATATTAAATATCTTAAAGGATTTTTAAAATCTGGTTTAAATCTAAAATATAGTTCAGCCTTAAAAGTGTTGAATCAACTCAAGGCTTATGCTGAATCATTAGATTTGGTTTTAGGATGTGAAGAATTGATGTCTATGCAATATGAAAATTATTTCCTTCAAGAATACACAGATTGGAGTGAGATTGTAAAGGCTATTGAGTATTCTAAAGAATTGAATTATTTTAGGACAACTAATGATATACCAGATTCTTTGGTTGATTTGATTTGTACGAATAATGAGATTATAACATATTGTCAAGGGACTTTGTCAACCTTGACAGCGTTGTACAATACTATTGATGCTGATTTAAATAGATTTCTTAGTTTGTTTGAAGATGTTGAAGGTTTATTGCAATTAAACTTGAATGATTTATTAACTCGTATAATAGCATGTAGAGACAATAAGCATCTATTAGAGAATTGGATTGATTATAAAAATGCACGACAAGCATGTGAAAAATATGGTTTATCTTTATTTATAGAAAAAATAGAAGAAAATGCTGTATCGTCAGATTTAATTGTTGGGGCTTATTTAAAGCGTTTCTATCATTTGTGGTTAGATACTATATTGCCAAGTTTTCCTGCTGTACAAAATTTTAGAGGTAGAATACATAATCAAATTGTCAATGAGTTTAGTGAACTTGACAAGGGGCAATTTAAAATAGCACAAGCGAGAGTAAAAGAACGCGTATTAAGTAGAATACCTGATTTTAACTCACTAAATGGTGCAAGAGATGAGATTGCTATATTAAAAAGAGAACTTAATAAACAAAGGAGATTGATGCCTTTGCGTAAACTTTTTATGGCAATACCTAATCTTGTGACATCATTGAGACCTTGTTTTATGATGTCGCCATTGTCAGTGAGTGTATTTCTTGAAGCACAGAGTTACGATTTTGATTTGGTAATTTTTGATGAGGCTTCTCAAGTACATACAGAAGATGCAATTGGCGCAATTATGCGTGGCAAGCAAGTGATTATTGTTGGGGATACTAAACAGTTGCCCCCAACAAGTTTTTTCTCAACATCGCTTAATGATGAAGATTTCGATGTGGATTCTGATGATGTTATTGATGATAATGATGCGGGAGCGTATGAATCTATTTTGGATGAAGCGGTATCAGTTTTGCCAGAGCGTAGTTTAAGATGGCACTACCGAAGTCGTCATGAACACCTTATAGCATTTTCTAATATTAAGATATATAATAGTCAACTTATTACTTTCCCCTCATCAATAGAAAGTGTCCCAGATTGTGGTGTAGAGTATGTGTATGTAAAAGATGGTATATATGATAGAGGCGGAAAGAAGAATAATATAATCGAAGCAAGAAAAGTTGCAGATTTAGTATTTGAGCATTTCACAAAACACCCAAATCGTTCTCTTGGTGTTGTAACATTTAGTGAGGCTCAGCAAAATGCAGTTGATGCCGCTATTTGTCAGAAGAGATTAGAAAATCCATCTTTTGATAAATTTTTTATAGAGGATAAGGAAGAGCCGTTCTTTATTAAGAATCTTGAGAATGTACAGGGTGACGAGCGAGATACTATTATATTTAGTATTGGATACGCTAGGGATAGTAAGGGTATAATGTATATGAATTTTGGCCCATTAAGTAGAGAGGGAGGTTATCGTCGACTTAATGTAGCTATTACGCGAGCCAAACATAATGTAAAATTGGTAGGCTCTATTGTGCCTACTGATATAGATTTAGACAAAGTATCTTCAGAGGGCGTTAAAATGCTTCGCTCGTACATAGAGTTTGCTCAGCAAGGAATTGTTGCTTTAGAGAAGGAACTAACATTTAATTATGACTTGGATTTCGATTCTCCATTTGAAGAGGCGGTATATGATTTTCTCCAGTCCAAAGGGTATAATGTTGTAACACAGGTCGGTTGCTCTGGCTTCCGTATTGATATGGCTATTAAACATCCAACTCAAAGTGGCAAGTTTGCTATCGGTATAGAATGTGATGGTGCAGCATATCATAGTTCTCGTACAGCTCGAGAAAGAGATCGTTTGCGTCAATCTGTGCTTGAAGATATGGGCTGGACTATTTATCGTATCTGGTCAACAGATTGGATAAAAGACCCTAAAAAGGAAAAAGAAAAACTTGTAAATGCTATCGATAAAGTTCTTGATCTTGCGGTTATCGAATTAGAGGATAATGATGTTTTTAATGGTAGAGACAGCAATGCTGATTCTATAATTCCAGTAGTTGAAATAGAAGAAAAGATTGAATACCCAGAGATTGAAGATAAAGGTTATGGTTTTGATATTTATGAGAGAGTGCCTCTAAAGTTAATTGATGCATCAGGTAGTCGTAGAGAACCATCGGAGGTGATATTGGAGATTGTGTCAAAAGAACAACCAATTCATTTTGATGATTTGTGTAGAAGAGTTGCACCTTTGTATGGTCGACAAAAAGCAACATCGGTTGTACAAGGGGAGGTTGGATATTTTCTTCTTCTCTGTCAAATGGAAGGTAAAATAGCGGAAGATTGGGATAATTTTGTTAAAGAAAAAGATTTTAATAATATAAAGGTGCGCATCCCTAATCCTGATGATGATTATTTACGTCCTATTACCCATATTTGTGATGAAGAGTTAGCGTTAGCTATGAAAACTATTGCTCAGCATAGTTTTGGCATTACGCCAGGCGATTTATTTATCGTAACCGCACGTGAATTTGGTGTTAAGCGTGTGGGTGATAATATAATTTCTTTACTTCGTAGGGTGTATCAACACATGCTTAAAAGTAGAGAAGTAACAGAGGTGGATGGGAAAGTACAAGTGAGTTAATCAATTAAAAAGAAGAATGTATAAAATGGAATTTATCGTTTATTTTTTATAATTTATTTATAGATAGTTTTTCGTTGTGTATATTAAAGGTCATTATACTTGAGAAGAATATGAAAAAGGAGAAATATAAATAAAAAAATGATATAAGAAATTACATATGAATGAAATAAAAAAAATATTAGATTCATGTATTTCAATTCTCAAAACTATAAGAATTGATTATAATACTTCTATTGGTCCAAGAACTAGTAGTTTATTAATTGAAATAAAAAAATTAATACCATTGTTAGAAAAAGAAGAGCCTTATATTACTTCCATTTTAAAACAATCATTAAGCAATATAGTTTTAAATGGAACTTTCATTAATGCATATGTATTTGGAGATATTAGAACAGCGTTGAATATTCTTGATAATATTTATTCGCATAGCAATAAAATAGAAAGAAAGTCGAAGATTCAGGGTAAAAAGATTTTTATTAGTCATTCATCTAAAGATAAGAGTATTGTTGAAAAATTTGTTGATCACATCCTATTATTAGGTATAGGTATGTCTATAGAAGATGTATTTTGTACTTCTATAGAGGATTCGGGTATAAAAAATGGTGAAGATATTCGCATGCACATTCAAGACAATATTCGTTGTGCAGACTATTCCTTTTTGTTTATATCAAATAATTATAAAGCTAGTGAAATTTGTTTGAATGAAATGGGTGCTGTGTGGGCATACAATAATAAAGTTCGTTATTATTTATTGCCTGATTCAAATTTTGATACGATTGGTTGGTTGTGTAATCCTAATCAAGCTGAAAAATTATTTGATTCTATTTCTTTGGATACACTCCATACGGAATTAATTAGGTTTTATTCTTTAGAGGATAAAGGAACGACATGGAGTAGACAAAGAGAAACATTTCTTAAGGTAAAAGACATTGTAAAAAAGGAAGAAAAATATAGTAGAAACGATTAAAGTTTCGAGTAATGTAGTAAGCGTATCAGATAGGAGGTTGGATGTTAATGTAAAAGAACTGAGTATATTAGAATTTCTTAGAAATAATCCGAATGTTAGTAAAAAGGAGATTTCAGAGAATTTTGGTATTTCTATGATAGCCGTTAATAGAATTATATCATCTTTAATGAATAAAGGGGTAATTGAACGAGAGGAGACCACGCATAATTTTCAGTGGATTGTAAAGATTTAAAAATAACATGACAATAGATACATTACTGCCTAAAAAACTAGGCACCAAAGAAGGTTCATACAAGTCAGTTGAAGAGTTAAATCAAGTATTATCTTCAGCAGAGAAACTACATATAAAGAATATTGCTCTAACTGGACCTTATGGTTCAGGTAAAAGTTCTGTACTTATTACTCTTAGGGAAGATTTTCCTGAGGGACGTAACTATTTACCTATTTCTCTTGCTACATTGCAAGTAAATGAAGAGGATAATAATAGTGATGATAATACTAATAACGATAACACAAGTGATGATGAAAAAAGAATAGAAAAATTAAATCGAAAAATTGAGTATAGCATTCTTCAGCAACTTATATATAGAGAAGAAGCAAAAACTGTTCCAAATTCTCGTTTTAAAAGAATTGTACATTTATCAAATTGTGAATTAATTAAGTATCCACTACTTGTTGTTATCTCTTTAATTTTTTTCTTGATTCTTTTTGAACCTGAGTTTGCACGGGTAGAGAGTATATATAACTTTTTCTGTTGGGGGAATACCTGGAATACAGTATTTGATTTCATAGCAGTTGGATGGTTGTTGGGTTTGTTGTTTTTTACTATAAGATATGTATTTAAATCATATAGTAATTCTAAACTTAACAAATTAAACTTAAAAGATGCAGAGATAGAAGTGGTTGAAAATAACTCTATATTTAATAGACATCTTGATGAAATTCTATACTTTTTTCAAGTAACAAAATATGATGTGGTAATTATAGAGGATTTAGATAGATTTGGAACGCCTAATATCTTTTTAAAACTTCGAGAATTAAATCAAATAATAAATGCATCTAAGATTGTGGGTAGACATGTGACTTTTGTCTATGCAGTTAAAGATGATATATTCAAAGATGAGGAAAGAACAAAATTTTTTGATTATATCATTACGGTAATACCTATTATTAATCCATCAAATTCTAAAGACAAACTTAAAGCTGCTCTTGAAGGAAAAGAGTGTGGGGAAGACATTTCAGATGATGATTTATCTGAGATGGCATTCTTTATTCAAGATATGCGTATTTTAACTAATATTGTTAATGAATATAAACAATATAGGGATAAGTTGTGCACTAATCAAGGGACACAATTAAATAAAACCAAACTACTTGCGATGATAGTATATAAAAATTACTATCCACAAGATTTTGCTTTGCTACATCGTCGTCAAGGTAAAATATATGAATGCATTAGTAAAAAAGCTTATTTTATATCTCAAGCAATAGAAGAAATAGATAAAAAAGAGAATAATCTAAGAAAACAAGAACAAGATTATGAGAGAGATATTAATTTAAGTAAAACCGATTTACGAAGACTATTTTTAGTTAATTTATGGCATACAATTTCTTCGAATTTAATATCAATACAAATTGGGAATGCGTATTATGCATTAGAAGATATAGCGACAAAAGAACAACTATTCAACGAGTTATTGACTATGCAGAGTGTTACATATCAATATTCTTCTGGATATACATATACACGGTCCAAATCTATAGATTTTAAGAGAATTGATGAAGCAATTAATTATTCAAAACGATTGGATTTAAAAGAAAAAGATAGTTATTATTTCCAAGAAGAGTTCAAACAAATTCAGAGAGAAAGGGCTTTAATAAAATCACAAAAATTGCAATATTTAATAAAAAACTACAAACTGAATGAAAAAGAAGAGTTTAAAAATATTAAATTAACTCCAATGATGAATGTTTTTATTCGTCGAGGTTATATTGATGAGGAATATTATGATTACATATCATATTTCTATGAGGGGATGGTTTCTTTATCTGATAGGGATTTTTTGTTAGCCATAAAGACAGAAGAAAGCAAACCTTATGATTATCACATCGATAAAATTGATAATTTTGTAAAAGAGCTAAAAGAGTATATGTTTGAGAGTGATGCCATTCTCAACATAGAGTTATTAGATTTTCTTGCAGTTTCAACTGAAATTCATAAAGATAAGTTTGAGCATGTTATGTCTCGTTTAGAGCGTGATAATGCACCTCTTCAGTTTTTAGCTGAATATTATATCGAAGGCAAACAAGGACAAAGAGTTTTTGAACATTACATTGAGAATGTAGATGCTTGGACGAATTTTGTTAATTGGAAAGATGTTGATGAACGAGATAATTTAATAGAGGCATACCTTAAATATTGCATAAAACTTAGTGAGGATTCTCAAAAATGGCTTAATGGTAATTTTAAGTTCTTGGTTGAACACATAGATGGAATTACATTAGACAGAGCTTCACAATTAGTTGCAAATAGTTGTTTTGATAAACTTTGTTTTGAATCGGATGAGTTACTTAATTGTGTAATTAAGAATAAAACATATGTTGTCAATTTAAATAATTTGTTTGTTGTTACTAGATATCTTTCAAAGGATGTTACAACTTTGTCTGAAGAAAGTTTAAATTATACTCGCATTATAGAAACCAATAATGAAGACTTTATAGATTATGTTAAAGGTAACATATCTATAGTTCTTCAAGAACTTCGAAATATAACTAAAGATGATTCTTCGGATAGTCTTCTGTATATATTGAATTTAAAAGATATAGATTCAGAAATAAAGAAACAATATCTTACAAATGCTATTAATCGTATTGATAACTTTAATGATATAGATTCGAATTTCTTTAGTATAGCTATAGAAACACAAATAGTATTACCAACATGGGATAATATCTCATTATATTATGATAATGATTGCAATGACAAAATTCCTAAAATATTCTATAATTATATCAATAATTATGCAGAGGAGTTATCACAAGAGAAATGTTCTACATCACTAGATAATAGGGATGATTTATATACTGATTTGTTTGGATGTAATTCATTGAGTATTGATAATTATAAAAAATTATTATTTTCATTTGATGGAGTATTTCCTAAAGTAGATTTATTGATAAATTTGGATTCAGATAGGTGGTGTGTACTTATTGATAGAGGAAGAATACCATTTGATCAGTCAACACTTGAGGTAATAAATAAAGTAGCCACAAAAACAGATTATATTTTATCAAATTATATTCTGTATCATTATAAATCATTTTTGCAACACCTTGATTGGGAATATAATTTTAATGTGGATAATATTGGGGTTATATTAGATAGTAAAAAATTCTCTGTGAAAGAGAAATATGATATTATTGAAATGATACCTATAGGCGTAATAAAAGACTCTTTATCAATTGTAAATACTATAGTTGATGTTTTTTGTGAGGAACAAAAAGTAAATATAGATTTTGATGAATTATTGTGTTTGTTAGAAAAGTCTAATGTTACTGATAAGAAAATTGAATTAATCACGTATGTTCTTAGAAATACTGATTATAGTCAAACAGAAATTATGCGAATACTTGCAGCAATAGGGATTCCTTATTCTGAAGTCGGTGATAAAAGTAAAAGACCATTATTAATTAATCATATACTAAATAAAAATCTTTTGGATACTTTAGTTAAAATCGGATTTATTTCTTCATATAGTAAAGAGAAAGATTCTAACATGTTACGAATTTATCCAACAAGAAAAGATAAGAATAATTAATTGGTTCATAATGATACCTAAATTCTATAATTTAATTATAAATAAAGAGTGGATAATGGATATACAAGAAATACAAAATCGAAAAGAAGATCAAACATTTGATTGTAAGAGTATTCAAATTGAACCGAAAGCGTTAGCAATTCCTATAGTTGCTATGGCAAATGCTGATGGTGGAGTAATTGCTATTGGTGTGAGTGATAAGACTCGTCGCATAGAAGGCATAAATCAATATACGGAGAAATTAAATGAGTTGTTGCGTGTACCGATGGATTTCTGCATACCATCAGTTAAAGTCAGGTATTCTTATTTATCTGTTGTGGATTGTGAGGGTAATGAAAACCGTATTTTGTTAATGCAAGTACCTGCTAGTTCGAGTCTTCATACTAATCAAGCAGATGAAGCATTTATGCGTGTTGGGGATAAAAGTCGTAAACTTAACTTTGATGAGCGTATGCAACTGATGTATGATAAGGGAGAACGTTATTACGAAGATCAGACAGCTTATGGAGCAACGATAGCAGATATAGATATGAATGCAGTTAACGATTATGTAAAGGTAATTGGATATGGGAAAACTGCAATGGAATATCTTCTAGAAAATAACGACTTTGTAACAGAATGTGATGGAATGCAGAAGGTTAGCAATGCATGTGTGTTGCTTTTTGGAAAGAATCCTCAGAAATTTTTTCCACGTGCTAGAACCCGATTTGTACGTTATGAGGGGCATGAAGAAAAAGTGGGAACGGAGATGAATGTGATAAAAGATGTAATATTTGAAGGTACTATATTAAATCAGATTGTTAAAACTGTTGACTTTTTGGAAACTCAAGTTCGAGAACATTCGTTTCTTGGTGCCAACGGATTATTTGTAACAAATCGGAATTATCCAAAATTTGCAATACAAGAGTTGGTGGTTAATAGCGTTTGTCATAGAGATTATAGTATAAAAGGGACAGAAATCCAAATAAAGATGTTTGATGATAGGTTAGTAGTTGAATCTCCAGGAAGGTTGCCCGGTTTGGTAAGAGCAGAAAATATTCGACATACCCATTTCTCGCGAAATCCAAAGATTGCAGAGTTTTTGAAGAATTACAATTACGTAAAAGAGTTTGGTGAAGGTATTGATCGTATATGTTGTGAATTGGAAAGTCGTGGTGCTATTATTCCGTCTTTTCAATTGGATGCTTTTATTTTAAAAGTTAAGTTGATGTCAGAGTTTAATGAAAAAATGCCAACTAAGGTTGTGCTTGGCGAGACACTTGGCGAGACACTTGGCGAGACGGAACTAACAGAAAGACAGTTGCGTATATATAATGAGATAAAACGTAATGTTTCTCATACAGCTAAAAGTTTGGCGAGACAGTTAGAATTATCTCAACGAACTGTAGAAAGAGAAATTTCGTTTTTAAGGAGCAATGGATTTATCGATAAAAGCACTAAAGAAAATAAGAGTAAATGGGTGGTGTTGAAATGAAGATGAGGAGAATTGTATAGAATGATATTTTGTTAGTGTTGATATTTTTTGTAACTTTGCGCATTAAAAATAAATTAGGTAAATGGTATTAAATATGAAAACTAAACCAAGATTAAGTTTTGGACAAATCCTATCGATGAGTATGGGATTTTTGGGTATTCAGATGGGATTTGCGTTGCAAAATGCTAATGCGAGTCGTATTTTGCAAACGTATGGTGCTGGTGTAGAACACCTTTCGTGGTTCTGGATTGTGGCACCGTTGACTGGTATGATTGTGCAACCTATTATTGGTCACTATAGCGACCAGACATGGTGCAGATTGGGCCGTCGTCGTCCTTACTTTTTGGTTGGCGCGATATTAACTGCTATTGCACTTATTTTGATGCCAAATGCAGGTATATTTTCAGCAGTGTTGCCTGCTGTGTTTGTGGGTGCGGGCTTTTTGATGATTATGGATGCGAGTATTAACGTGACGATGGAGCCATTCCGTGCTTTGGTGGCTGATATGTTGCCTGATGAGCAATCGACAGTAGGTTTTTCGGTGCAAACATTCTTGATTGGTGTGGGTGCTGTGATAGGTTCGTGGTTGCCTTACGTGATGTTGAATTGGTTTGGATTGGGCGATGCAATGTCTGCATCAGGTGTGCCATTGAATTTGGTTTATTCGTTCTATGTAGGTGCTGCAGTGTTGATAATCACTATATTGTGGACTATTACGCACACTAAAGAGTATTCGCCAGAGGAATTGGCTGAGTTTTCGAATAAAGAGGTAGAAGAGGAAAAACCTAAATTCACTGATTTGTTCCGTGACTTCGCAAATATGCCAAAAACAATGTTGCAACTTGGTGTAGTTCAGTTCTTTTCGTGGATTGCATTGTTTGGTATGTGGGTATATACTACTCCTGCAGTGGCACAACATATTTATGGTGCAGAGGATGCGACATCTCCACTTTATCAACAAGCAGGCGACTGGGTAGGCGTGATTTTTGGCGTGTATAATTTTGTGGCTATGTTGTTTGCGCTTTGCTTGATACCTATTTCGAAGAAATTAGGTCGTAAGACTACACATGCTATTGCATTGATTATTGGTGGTTTGAGTCTTATATCTATCTATTTTATTAACAATGACCAAATGTTGATATTGCCTATGATAGGAATTGGTATTGCTTGGGCATCGATTTTGGCTATGCCATACGCGATATTGGCTCCTGCATTACCAGCTGGTAAAACAGGTGTTTATATGGGTATATTTAACTTCTTTATTACTATACCGCAGATTATTAATGCGTTGTTTAGTGGTTTGGTATTGAAGTATTTCTTTGGGCTTGAGGCAATTTGGATGATGGTGTTGTCGGGCGCATTTCTTTTGATAGGTGCTGTAACAGTGATGTTTATAAAAGAAAAGAATTAATTTGAAAAGACATAATAACAGAAAAACATAATTTTTTGTTGTTATGTTCTTTTGTCTTAATTATATACAAATGAAAAAATTGTTTCTTTTAATATTGTGCATTGTGTATTGTGCATTGTGCATTGACGTAATGGCGACATTGCCTGTGCGTGATGGGAGATTGAAAAAGATGAAATTGTATGAAAGAGTAGAGCCTGCGTCGTGGTGGGCAGGTATGGAAAATCCAGAATTGCAATTGATGTTTTATGGTGCAGGAGTAGGGCGTTGTCAGGTAGGCGTGTTGAGCGATGTGTTGAAAATTACGAGAGTAGAGCGTACAGAAAATCAAAATTACTTGTTTGTGTATCTTGATACGAAAGATGTACCTGCAGGTGAGTATGAGATAGTTTTGCGTGGTCCGCTCAAGACCGCTACGGTGAAATATGAGTTGAAAGAGCGTCGTGAAGGGTCGGCTATGCGTGAGAGTTTTGGTTCGCAAGATGCGGTGTATTTGTTGATGCCTGATAGGTTTGCGAATGGTAATCCTGAGAATGATAATGTAGAGGGTTATTTGCAAAAGGTGGATAATACCAATCTTCATCAACGTCAAGGTGGTGATATTGAGGGGATAATTCAGCATTTGGATTATATTGCTGATTTGGGTATGACTGCACTTTGGACTACTCCGTTACTTGATGATAATGACTCGCTTTATTCATATCATCATTATTCGACTACTAATTTTTATAAAGTTGACCCTCGTTTTGGTACAAATGAAGATTTTGTGCGTTTGGTGGAAGAGTGTCATCGTCATGGTTTGAAATATATTATGGATATTGTGCCAAACCATGTTAATCCACGACATTGGTGGCATAATGATTTGCCAGATTCTACTTGGTATAATCAATGGCCAGAGTTTACACGTACTAACTATAAAATTGTAGTAGCAGCAGATTCTCATGCTTCGAAAGCAGATAGAGATTTATTGCAAAAAGGTTGGTTTGATACAAATATGGCAGATTTGAATTATAATAATCCTTTGTTGTTTGATTATGTTCTTCAGTCATATATTTATTGGGCAGAGTTGACTGGTTTAGATGGTTTTCGTGTTGATACATACCCATATAACGACTTGAATTTGGCTTCAAAATTGATGGCTGGTATTCGTCGTGAATATCCAAATATCAATCTTGTGGGCGAATGTTGGGTGAAGAGTGTTCCGGAAATGGCATATTTCCAAACTGGAAATAATAACCGCGATGGATTTGATTCTAATTTGCCATCGGTAATGGATTTTATATTGAAAGATTGGTTTGAAATGGCTTTTGTAGAAAAAGAGGAGTGGGATAAAGGTTTGATACGTTTTTATAACCATTTTGCACAAGATTTTGCGTTGCCAAATCCTGATTTAGTGATGAATATGCTTGATAATCATGATATGGCGCGTTATAGCAATGCTGTAAAAGATAGTGTGAAACTAATAAAAATGGGTATGGCTATGTTGGCTACTGTGCGTGGTTATCCTCAATATTATTATGGTGACGAGGTGTTGATTGATGGTAAAGGCGGTTCGTATGAAGATGCACGTCATTGTTTCTCTGGTGGTTGGGCGCATCATGAAGTAAATGCATTTGATTCTACACAACGCACAAAACAACAAAATGAGGTACATGATTATCTTCGTTCGATATTACAATTCCGCAAAACGTCAGAAGCTCTTACTAAAGGAAAAATGACTCATTTTTTGCCTGATGATGGTATTTATTGCTATTTTCGTTATACTGATAACCAAACTGTTATGGTATTAGTGAATAAAAATGCAAAAGCCAAAGAGGTTAATCTTGAGCGTTTTAATGAGATGAATATTGTTGGTCGTCAGGTTCGTGATGTGGTAACGGGTAAGGAGATGAAATTGAAAGATACGCATAAATTTGCAGGTAAGACAGTTACGATATTGGAAATATTAAATTAGAAAAATTTATAGTAGAAAAGTGCGATTTGTATCGCACTTTTTTTTATTTTTCATATTTTGTAGTACGAAAAAAAATTATTACCTTTGTATGACTTATTATGTTGAAAAAAATGGGTACGAATATGAATAGACATGCTATGAATTTTGGTGCAATAATGGGGTTGGTCTTTTCGATTAACTTCTTGATTACTACTATGAAGAGTCTTGCTTTTTTGCAGTATGGGTTTGTGGTGGTGATAATATATTTGGTGTATAGGTTTGCAGTGCACTGTCGTGAGAATGTGATGGATGGGGTGATGTCGTATGGTTCGGCGTTGTGGTATGTGATGCAATTGTTTATGTATGGGTCGATGATTTCGGCTTTAGTGCGTTATGTGTTTTATATGTATATTAAGCCTGATTTTTTGGAAAATCAGTTGAATGAAATGATACAGGCTTTGCAGGGTACGCCTATGGCAGAGGTGATTACGGGAGATGTTTATCAACAGACTGTGGAATTGATGACTCCGTTGAATATGGCATTGCAGGCGATTTGGGTGGATTTGATTTTGGGATTGTTATCGGGACTTGTTATAGCTGGAGTTGTGAAGAAGGCGGAGAGTCCGTTTTCGGATGGTGGTGTTGAGGAGTGAAAGTTTATAGAATTTTTAATTGTTAATTCTTAATTTTTAATTAGATATATGGATATTTCGGTAATTGTGCCTTTGTTTAATGAGGCGGAGTCGTTGCCTGAGCTTTATGCTTGGATTCAGCGAGTGATGAATGAAAATAAGTTTTCGTATGAGGTTATATTTATAAATGATGGTAGTACAGATAATTCTTGGCAGGTGATTCAAGATTTGAAGGCTAAGTCGGAGAATGTGCGTGCTATTCGTTTTCGCAGAAATTATGGTAAATCGCCTGCTTTGTTCTGTGGTTTTGAACGTGCAGAGGGTGAGGTGGTTATCACAATGGATGCCGACTTGCAAGATTCGCCAGATGAGATTCCTGAATTGTATCGTATGGTGATGGAAGATGGTTATGACCTTGTGTCTGGCTGGAAACAAAAACGTTATGATAATACTTTTACAAAGAATATTCCTTCGAAAATATATAATGCTACAGCTCGCAAGGTTACGGGATTGAAGTTGCATGATATGAATTGTGGATTGAAGGCATATCGTAAAGAGGTGATTAAGAATATTGAAGTGTATGGCGAAATGCACCGTTATATTCCTTATTTGGCTAAAAATGCAGGTTATACTAATATTGGCGAGAAGGTGGTGATTCACCGTAAACGTCAGTATGGTGTTTCTAAATTTGGATTGGAGCGTTTTGTGAATGGTTATCTTGACTTGTTTTCGCTCTATTTTCTTGATAAATTTGGTAAACAACCTATGCACTTCTTTGGTTTGTGGGGTAGTGTGATGTTTTTGATTGGTTTTGTGGCAGTTGTGGTTGTGGGTGCTATGAAGTTGATTGCACTTTCGAAAGGCGTGCCTGCTCCGTTGGTGACTGATACTCCTTATTTTTATATTGCATTGACAATGATGCTGTTAGGTACGCAGATGTTCTTGTCGGGCTTTGTGGGTGAATTGGTTAGTCGTTCGAATGCCGAAAGAAATAAATATCATATTGCTGAAGAAATTTAAGACAAGATTATAGATAACAGATAACAGATAATGGATATGAATTTTGAAGTTTTGGTGGCGTTTTTATTAGCTGGACTAATTGTTTTTGGTGGTGTTTATATGCTTATGAATAGATTTTTCAAGCAAGAATCTGAGCGTAGAGCGTGGGAATGGCGCAAACAAAACAATGATATAGTGTTGCCAATTCGTTTGAGAGCATACGAGCGTATTGTGTTGTTTTTGTCGCGTATAGAACCAAAGTCATTGTTGTTGCGTTTTGATTTTGCGGGTATGACGGTTTTGCAATTGCAACAAATGTTGTTGCAGGCAGTACGTGATGAATATGACCATAATGTTTCGCAACAGATATATATTAGTAAAGAGGCTTGGGCTTTGGTGGTTAATGCTCGAGAGGGACTTACTCAGTTGGTAAATACTTGTGCTTCGCAATTGAATGCACAGGCAGATGCTATGGAGTTGGCAAATCTTCTTTTGGCAGCGTATGCTTCTAATGCGCAGTCGCCAATAGATTTAGCCATTAATTATATCAAAAACGAAATGAAGCAATATTGATTTAGACACGAGATATGAGATTTTGGTGGATACTACATATTAAGAAGTTATTCTTGTCAATATTTATATTGATAGGTTTGATTTCGTGTAGTTCGGATGAGAGTTGTATGCAAGAGTTGAATTTTTCGATGAAAGCAGAGATATATCGTATGGTATTTGATGCATCAATCGAACAATTTGTGCCTGAGAAATATGCAGTGCCAATTTCATTGAATGGACTTGGACGTGATTCATTATTGTATGATTCAACATTTACATCAACATTAAACATTCCACTTCAAAAGCTTGATACTATATCTTCTTTTGTGTTGACAACTACTATTCAAGTTGATACAAATTATGTAACTACGGCAGATACAATCGATTTTTATCACACTAATGCAGTGGAGTTTATCTCGCTTGAATGTGGATGTATTGTTACTAATAGTATTGTAGGAGTGGCTCAAACTACCCATTCTATTGATTCAATTGTAGTAGTTTCGCCGGAGGTGAATTTGCAGTCTGAAAACAATATTAGAATTTATTTGAGTCAGAGATAGGAATTGAGAATTGGAAATTGAGAATAGAGAATTGAAAAAAATATTATTTATATTGATTTTGCATTGTGCATTTAGTATTGTGAATTGCTTAAATGCTCAATTTTCGGGTATGGGTAACTCTTCATCATATAATAATGAAGAAGAGCAAATTCAACGACCAAAAGTAAAGCAATTTCAGGGAGATGTATTTCGTGGGTTGTCTGTTCATGCTGATATAGGTTCGCCAATTATTTCTTTATTGGGAGGTTATGCTCGTAGTTATGAAGTGCAATTAGATGTGAATATTTATCGTCGTATATATCCAATATTTGAGGTTGGATATGCTACGGCAAAGAAAGAGGCGATGTCAGGAATTGTGTATGATACAAAAGCACCTTTTTTTCGTGTTGGATTAAATTATGGCTTACTTAAACCCTTTAAAGATGATGGGTCTGCTCGTTCTGTTAAATCTTATCCTTTTGTAGGTTTGAGATATGCAATGTCGCCAATCACATATAGTCTTTCAAATGTAGAGATAAAAGATGAATATTGGGAAACTTCTGTTGTAGAGCAATTTGCTAATACTACAAAATATGCAGGCTGGTTGGAAGTTGTGGGTGGTGTGAGAGTAGATTTATTTAAAGGACTTACAATGGGTTGGTCGGTGCGTTTGAAGACATTATTACATACTACTACTGATAAATCATACGTTTGGTATGTTCCTGGGTATGGAAAATCATCTGGTATGGGAGTGATGTTTAATTATACAATTGGATATACTTTTTATAGGGAATAAGGAATAGGTATTACTTATCACATATTATATTATGGTACGTAGATGGTTATTGATATTAATTGTGTATTGTGTATTGTGCATTGAGCCTTGTGTGTTGTTTGCACAAAATAAGTATGAGATGCGTGCGGCATGGGTGGCAACAGTGGCTAATATTGATTGGCCTCAAAAGGGTTGTTTTGATACTGATTCACAGAAAATGCAGATGATAGAGATTTTAGATAGTCTTGAAACATTAAATTTTAATGCTATTGTATTTCAAATACGTCCAACAGCCGATGCTCTATATCAATCTGATTTAGAACCTTGGTCATTGTTTTTGACAGGAAAGCAAGGTGTTGCTCCTGAGCCATATTATGATCCATTGGAGTTTACGATTGCCGAAGCTCATAAACGTCAAATTGAAGTACATGTGTGGTTAAATCCATATCGTGTGTTGAATAGTAGTGATTTGAAAAAACTATCATATAATCATTTATATTATCGTAAGCCTGAGTTGTTTGTAAAATATGGAAAACAGTATTATTTTAATCCAGGTCTTGATGAAACACGTCAATTTTTGAATAAAGTAGTTGCAGATATAGTTACTCGTTATGATATTGATGCAGTGCATTTTGATGATTATTTTTACCCATATCGTGTGCCAGGAGAAGAGTTTCCTGATGAAAATACATTCAAATGTTTTTCACGAGGATTCAATAATAAAGATGATTGGCGTCGTAATAATGTAAATCTTATAATTCAAGAACTTAACGTTACAATTAAAGGTATAAAACCATGGGTTGAATTTGGTATAAGTCCATTTGGTGTTTGGCGTAATGCCGACCAAGATATCAACGGTAGTGCCACACAAGCTGGTTGTACCAATTATGATGACTTATATGCAGATGTTCGCCTTTGGTTGCGAGAAGGGTGGATTGATTATGTGGTTCCTCAACTTTATTGGGAAATTGGTAAAGAGGTGGCTGATTATGAGGTGTTAGTTGATTGGTGGAGTAAAAATAGTTTTGGACGAAATCTTTATATTGGATTGTCAGCATCTACGTTGGGTAGTGGAAAAGCCGAAGCTTGGAAGCGTCCTAATGAACTTTGTCGTCAGTTGGCAATGAATAAAGATTATCCTGCAACAAGTGGAGCGGTATTTTTCTCTTGTAAAGGTTTGTTGCGTAATGCGCAAGGCTTGTGTGATAGCCTTCAACAGACATATTACAAATATCCAGCACTTAATCCAGAAAACAATAATCTCAAAGGTAATGCCTCTGCCGCACCTCGTAATCTTCGTATCGAAGATGGTAAACTTCGTTGGGATACTGTTGTCGATGAAGGTGGCTATCAAGTAGCATATTATGTCGTATATATGTTCGATGCTTCTTTAGGTGAAATAGATATTAATGAACCATCAAATATATTGATGAAAACTTGTGATACAGAGGTTGATTTATCTTTAATAGATAATGAAGGGCTGAAACGTGTTACATTTGTTGTAACTACAGTTAATCGCTTCCGACAAGAAAGTGCTGTGGTTGATAAAGTTACGTATATGTATTAATATAGACACGAGACAAAAGACACGAGACGAAAGATATGAGATATTAGAAATTTTGTATCTTGTGTATATATCTAAAAATCTAAAAGAATATGAAATTTATTGCAATTATACCAGCACGTTATGCTTCAACTCGTTTTCCTGCTAAACCATTGGCTATGTTAGGAGGAAAACCAGTGATTCAGCATGTTTATGAGCGAGTATCAAGTATATTAGATGCTGTTGTTGCAACAGATGACGAACGTATTTATAATGTAGTAAAAGCCTTTGGTGGTAGTGTAGTGATGACATCGGTTGAGCATCGTACTGGTACCGACCGTTGTCTTGAAGCATATAATAATTATGGTGTAGAGGCTGATGTAGTGATCAATGTACAAGGCGATGAACCATTTATTGCTGAAGAGCAGATACGAGGATTGATGCAATGTTTTGATAATCCACAAACTGACATTGCAACTTTGATTAAACCATTTTCTTCAGATACGCCATTTGATTTGTTATCTAATCCAAATACTCCAAAAGTTATCATCAATCCACATGGACAAGCAATATATTTTTCGCGTAGCGTAATCCCTTATTTGCGTGGAAAAAATGGAGATGAGTGGGCTTCATTGCGTACATATTATAAGCATATAGGTATTTATGCTTATCGTATTGATGTTTTGAATCAGATAACAAAAATGGTACAAACTCCACTCGAACTTGCCGAATCGCTCGAACAACTTCGTTGGCTTGAAAATGGACTTACGATTCAAACTGCAGTAACGAATATAGAAACAATTGGAATTGACACTCCAGAAGATTTAGTTAAAGCAGAACAATTTTACAGATTACAGATAAAAGATGTATGATTTATTTGATTAGTTGTATGTCTCAAAAAATATTTTAAAATAATATATCTTATGAAATTCAAACGTATCCTTCTCAAACTTAGCGGCGAATCGCTAATGGGAAACAAACAACATGGTATTGACGACCAACGTCTTTCAGAGTATGCAGAGCAAATAGCAGAAATTACACGTATGGGTATTCAGGTTGGCATCGTAATCGGAGGAGGTAATATTTTCCGAGGATTAAGCGGAGCAGGTCGTGGTTTCGATCGCATCAAAGGCGACCAAATGGGTATGCTCGCAACTGTAATTAACTCCCTTGCCCTCAGCTCAGCTCTCGAAACAAAAGGCGTGAAAGCACGCGTGCTTACTGCTGTTCGTATGGAACCAATTGGTGAATTTTATACTCGCGATAAAGCAGTAGAGGCTCTCGAACGTGGCGAAGTTGCAATTTTCTCTGCAGGTACAGGTAATCCATATTTTACAACAGATACAGGTTCATCACTTCGTGGTATCGAAATTAAAGCTGATGTAATGCTTAAAGGTACTCGCGTAGATGGTATTTATACTGCCGACCCTGAAAAAGACCCAACAGCAATTAAATTTGATGAAATTACATACGATGAAATCTATAACCGAGGTCTTAAAGTTATGGACCTCACAGCCACTACAATGTGTAAAGAAAACAACTTACCAATTATAGTATTTGATATGGATACTGTTGGTAATCTTGTAAAAGTAGTTTCAGGTGAAAAAATAGGTACATACGTACATAATTAATAAAGAATTAATATTAGAGGGTATTGAAAGTTTATTTTAATACTCTCTTTTTTTTTATGTGTATTGTTAAAAAAATCTTAAAAACACATAAAAAGTTTGTAGAATAAAATAAAAGTTGTAACTTTATAGCGCATTTTAGGTATGATGTAAATAGTGAGGGTTTAGAAATGAATAATTAAAAATTCAAGCGAGTAAAGCGGGTAAGTCTAATATCTCGCATCTCGTGTCTAATAATCTAATATAATGAATTACTTGAGATTTGACAGGCTGCTGATGGCTAACTTGGAGAAGTCGTTGGATAAAGAGATGTTACGCACAAATCGTGCAGGAGCCTATTCGAGTGGTACTATTGTTGATTGTAATACACGTAAGTACCACGGATTGTTGGTTGTTCCAGTTGAAGAACTTGGGGGCAACCATGTTTTGTTGTCTTCGTGTGATGAAACTGTAATTCAGCACGGGGCTGAGTTTAATATAGGTTTGCACAAATATGCAGGAGACTATTATAGTCCACGCGGACACAAATATATTCGCGAGTTTCGTATGGGTTCTGTTGCAACTACTATTTATCGTATAGGTGGTGTGATTTTGCAAAAAGAGCGTATTTTGGTATCTAACGAAAATCGTGTTTTAGTGGCATATACATTGCTTGAAGCACATTCGGCTACAACATTGCGTTTACGTCCGTTTCTTGCATTCCGTAGTGTGAATAAATTGACTGAGAAAAATTCGGTTGCTCGCACTGATTTTGCAGAAGTCGAAAATGGTGTATCGTTTTGTATGTATGAAGGTTATCCTAATCTTGTGATGCAGACAAACAAACAGATGCAATGGGTGTCGGAGCCTAATTGGTATGATGGAATAGAGTATTCGAAAGAGGCAGAGCGTGGGTATGCTTTCAAAGAGGATTTGTTTGTGCCAGGATATTTTGAATTGTCAATTAAAAAAGGTGAAACAGTGGTGTTCTCGGCAGGTATAGAGGCAATTTCTCCACGTAAGATGAAACGTTTGTTTGAAGATGAGAAAGATACGAGAATGGAACGCACTGATTTCATTGCATGTTTGAAGGCTTCTGCTGACCAATTTCATAATCGTTTGTCTGATGGTTCTTATTTATTGGCAGGTTGCCCATGGTTTGACTATCGTGCTCGTGACCAATTTATATCTCTTCCAGGTGCAACTCTTTATGCCGACAAAGAGAAAGCATTTGATGAGATAATGGAGCGTGGAGTTGTGGCATTGCGTGAGTTTATGAATGGAGAGAGAGCAACAACTCATTTGAAAGAGGTTGATTCGCCAGATGTATTGTTATGGGCTGTATGGGCTATTCAACAATATGCTATTAAAAAAGGTGTTGAAGTGGCGGCAGAGAAATATGGTCAATTGGTATTTGATATTGTCAATTATATTCGTCGTCAGAAACATCCAAACCTTGCGGTGCATGATAATGGATTGTTATTTGTTAATGGTAAAGAGCGTCCTGCAACATGGATGAATGCAGTAGAGAATGGTTGGCCAATCACTCCACGTACAGGTTATGTAGTGGAAATCAATGCTTTGTGGTATAATACATTGAAGTTTGCAGCAGAATTGGCTACTGCGTTGAAAGTAGAAAATCAAGCTGATTTGTTTGATTATCAGGCAGGTATTGTTGGTCAATCGTTGGTGGCTAAATTTTGGAATGGCACATATCTCTATGATTATGTAGAGGGTGATTATTGCAACAAAGAGGTGCGTCCGAATATGTTGTTTGCTGTGTCGTTACCTTATTCGGCATTAGACCGTAAACAACAAAAATCGGTGGTAGATATAGTTACTCGTGAGTTGTTGACAATCAAAGGTTTGCGTAGCCTTAGTCCAAAGAGTGGTATGTATCGTCCTGAGTATATAGGTGGTGAGTTAGAGCGTGATAGAAACTATCATAATGGACCAATTTGGCCATGGACAACAGCAGCATTCGTAGAAGCTTATCTTAGAGTGTATAAGATGAGTGGTGTGTCGTTTGTGATGCGTATTATGGCAGGTTTTGAGCCTGAAATGAAAGAACTAACACTCTGTACATTGTCGGAATTATACGATGGCAACCCACCATTCCGTGGTCATGGAGCAATGAGTTTCGCAATGTCAGTAGCAGAAGTTCTTCGTGCCGCTTCGATAGTTCATAAAGCACAAACTACAATGCTAAATGCACAATTTGATAAAAAGGTAGAATAATATTATTCTCGCTACGTGCTACTAAAAAATTAAAATATAAAACGAGCAAAGCGAGTAAATCTCGTTACTCGCTACTCGTATCTAAATATCTAATAAATGAAAGCATTAATGTTTGGGTGGGAATTCCCACCGCATATCTTAGGTGGATTGGGTACTGCAAGTTTTGGTCTTACTCGCGGTATGAGTATGCAGCCTGATATGGATATAACATTCGTTATACCAAAGCCTTGGGGCGATGAAGACCAATCGTTTCTCCGTATTATAGGGGCTAATTCAGTACCTGTAGTTTGGCGCGATGTAGATTGGAACTATGTGAATGAACGTATGGGCGCGTTCTTGCATCCTGACACATACTATCACTTCCGTAATGGAATCAAATATGACTTCAATCGTATAGGTACTAACGATTTAGGCTGTATTCAGTTCTCTGGTCGCTATCCTGACAACCTTCTTGAAGAGATTGGCAACTATGAAGCCGTAGCCAGCGTATTGGCTCATTCTTTGGATTTTGATATTATTCACTCTCACGACTGGTTGACTTACCCAGCTGGTATTTTTGCTAAACGCATCAGTGGCAAACCAATGGTTATTCACGTGCATGCTACTGATTATGACCGTAGTCGTGGTAATGTGAACCCTGATGTTTATCGCATTGAGAAAGAGGGTATGGATGCTGCTGACCATATCATTACAGTGTCGAACTTAACTCGTAATACTGTTATTGAAAAATATCATCAAGACCCCGCTAAAGTTACAACAGTGCATAATGCCGTAGAACCATTGGATTTTGTTGATGAATTGCATAAATCAGAGCGTAAAGACAAAGTAATTACTTTCTTGGGGCGTATTACGATGCAAAAGGGTCCTGAATATTTTGTGGAGGTTGCATCTCGAGTATTGGCAACTACTGATGGTGTTCGTTTTGTGATGGCTGGTAGTGGCGATATGATGGATAAGATGGTGCGCCTTGCAGCTAAAAAAGGTATTGCTGATAAATTCCATTTCACTGGTTTCTTGAAAGGTCGCAACGTATATGAAATGTTAGCAGAAAGCGATGTCTATATGATGCCTTCAGTGTCGGAACCATTTGGTATTTCTCCGCTTGAAGCTATGCAATGTGGTACGCCAAGTATTATCTCAAAACAATCGGGTTGTGCCGAAATTCTCGACCATGCTATTAAGACTGACTATTGGGATATTGATGCGATGGCAGATTATATCCATGCGATTGTAAAATATCCTGCTATGTACAAGTCTTTGCGTGAGAATGGATTAGCTGAAATAGACCAAATCCGTTGGGAGTATGCAGGTCAGAAAGTTCGTGCAATCTATGATAAAGTACTTGGACTTAAATAATGCACAATGTACAATGCATAATGCATAATTTTTTGAATAAAATAAATAACATAATATAATATATTCATAATTCATTAGTGAAGTTTACATAAATTGATACAACAGGAAGGGTATTAATTGTGCATTTTGCATTGTGAATTGTGAATTTACTAAAAATCTAATAAAATGAAAACAATAAATCTCTGTTTCCGTGTTCATCAAAGATACAATCTTAAACGTTATCGTTTCTTTGAAATAGGCAATGACCACTATTATTATGACGATTATGCTAATGAGTCGGCAATGGCAGCAGCTGTTGATCAATCATACCTCGAAGCTAACCGTATGTTGCTCGATATGATTAATAGTTCAAATGGTCGTTTCCGTGTGTCGTTCTCAATTTCGGGTCTTGCGCTTGAACAATTTGAGCAATATGCTCCAGAAGTAATCGAAAGTTTCCAAGAGTTAGCTAAAACAGGCAGTGTAGAGTTTCTTGCAACTCCATACGGTCATTCTCTTGCAGCGTTGTATAACGATGATGAATTCGAAATGCAAGTGAAGATGCAAGCCGATAAAATTCAAGAACTCTTTGGTAAACGTCCTACAGTGTTTGCTAATTCGGGTCTTCTTTTTAGTGATGAGATAGCCGATAAAGTTTATCGCATGGGCTATAAGACTATCATGATTGAGGATGCAAAACACGTAATGGGATGGAAGAGTGCGCATTATGTTTATTCAAGCATTGCTAATCCTAAAGCTAAATTGCTTGTGCGTGATAGCAAATTGAGCGATGATATCAATTATCGTTTCTCTCAATGGGGATGGTGTGAGTATCCGCTTACTGCCGAAAAATTTATCAATTGGGTTAATAGTTCACCTGCAGAAGAAGAGGTGTTTAACATCTTCTTGGGTTATGAGGCATTGGGTCAACTTAACTCAAAACAATCAGGTATTTTTGAATTTTTCAAAGCACTTCCTTATCATGCAATAGAGAAAGGTATGACATTCTCTACTCCAAGTAAAACAGTTGAAAACTTCAAACCAGTTGATACTCTTTCTGCTCTTTATCCAATGTCATGGACTGATGAAGAGAAGGATATTAGTGCATGGTGTGGTAATGACCTTCAAAATGAGGCATTGAATAAACTTTATAATTTGGCTGAACGTGTGCATTTGTGTACTGACCCATTGTTGAAAGTCGATTGGCAACGTTTGCAAGATACTTCGCATTTCTTCTTTATGACAACAAAACACTACTCAAATGGTGTGGTGTTGGCTCAGAATATCCCATACGAGTCGCCATACGAGGCATTTATGAATTATATGAATGTGCTTAGTGACTTTATTGAACGTGTAAATGCTCAATATCCAACAAGTATCGAAAATGAAGAGTTGAATGCTTTGTTGAAGACAATTTACAATCAAGGTCAAGAGATTGAAGAACTAAAAGCTAAGCTTAAAAAAGCGAAAAAATAATTAGTTTTGCATCGAAAAATGCTTAAAATGCGAAAAATCGCCTCTAATTTAGAGGCGATTTTTGTGTAATATAGGCTTTGATTGAAGCTTATTTTGATTAAATAATTATTGTCGGGAAAATAAAGCTAAGTTTTAAGTTGTTGATAATTAAAATGAAAGTGATTAGTGTGGGTCTATTTTGAAAAAATGTTGTTTTTTTGCTTGTTAATTTGGAAAAAAGTTGTACCTTTGCACTCGGTAAGTCCTACACGACCAGCTCCCTTTGAACTCCCCCAGGACTTGACCGTAGCAAGGGTAGGAGGTTGTAGCGGTGCGATGTAGGTAGCTTACCTTTTTAATTTCAATTTGCCTCTTTAGCTCAGTTGGCCAGAGCACGTGATTTGTAATCTCGGGGTCGTTGGTTCGAATCCGACAAGAGGCTCAAAATATATTTGCCTCTTTAGCTCAGTTGGCCAGAGCACGTGATTTGTAATCTCGGGGTCGTTGGTTCGAATCCGACAAGAGGCTCAAAAGAGAGTGATAGACTGAAAAGTTTGTCACTCTTTTTTGTTGTGTTTTTGAGTTGGAGGCGTGTTTGTGAAATAACCGGATATTTTGGATGGTTTTGAATATTCTGTTGTTTTTTTTGGGGTGATGGTATGTGTATGGATTGCTTTATATTATATTTATAGTATGTTTATCCTATATTTATCCTATATTTATAGTATGTTATGGGTAAGGAGAAGTAGGGGGTAGTGATATTTTTGATGATTTTCGTGTATTTGTAAGTAAATTATTGATGGTTATAGTTGATGATTTATTGAATAAAGATATACGAGTAGATTTTTTAATATTTGTTTGGAGTTTTTGAAAATAATTCTTATCTTTGCATTGTTGTTATGTGGTATATGTTTTTTGATACATGCGTCGATTTTTTTGTAATTTAAATATATAGTAATGATTAGTCTGTCTCTCTCTCTCTCTCTCTATCTCTACAACTAAACGCATTTCACCTATTTTTGTAGTATTCATAAGCAGAATAGA
>JBGVPL010000007.1:0-113788 GCA_045126975.1 Candidatus Aphodosoma sp.
CTATTTTGTGGTTTGTATTTAAAATACAATCAGATGAAATTAAAACAGAAAAAGAGAAGGTTAAAAAAGAAGAAGAGCAAGCTAAAAAGAAAGCGGTGGCTCAAAAGAAAGAAGAAGAATTAACAAAAGCATATAATGAGATTTCTGATATATGGCCTTATGGTAATAAAGTTATGCTTGCGATTACTCCATCGGAAGAAACAGGATTTTTATCTTATATACAAGTTAAATACTCTTTTTCAGGACAAAAGCCTTGGACAATTTCTGTGAAACCTGCCGACAAGGAGGAAGTTTTAAATTTTAAAGCAGAAAGAAAGGGAAATAATATTGTTGGAGTAGATGATGATAAAATTGCTATAATGAAACAAGGACAATTGGTTATAAATGATCTTGTTTTTTATTTTGATTTGGAAAATGAATATGTGAATAAGGCAAAAAAACTTATGAAATGTTTATGTTTTGGAAAAAAAATAGAAGTAATTAGATTAGAACATTTACAATCTGATGATGAAATATTAGATTTATTACCGAAATATCATTTCGTATTTTCAGAAAAGGGTATTATATGTGATGAAATTAATTATCCAAAGAAACATTTAGATGAATTTTTTGAAAAGAATGAGGGCGGTGAGCGTATTTATCAAAATAAAATTTTTTATGCACAATATTTGAAAAAAGGGAAATTTTATGCTTTTGAAGATCAATCTGATTTTAATCAATACCTGATGGAATTATCATCTTTAGCTCATAAACCAGAATTTAGAGGATGTAAGATTGATTTTGATATTGCTAATTGGTACACAGCTGTTAATACTGGGTTAAATGCGTTGTTCGCAAGTTTTAAACAATATGTATCTGCAAAAACATTAGATGTAGTTCCTGCGTTTTTTTATGACAATACATTTGTTTTTAAGCATAAGGAATATAAAACTAGTGAAAAAAAATCTTTAGCTATGAAAAATATAGCTATTTTAGAAATGCAAATAGAGAGAAAAGATAAAAATGAAGATTTAAATTATTTTATTACACTCTCTCCTGATGAACAACATATTCTTATTGTTATTGGAGAAGAAAAATTTATTAGTGTTAATAAAATTGGAGATATTTAGTTTATAATTTTAATATGTTGTTATTAAATACTCTAAATATTCTTAACGGAAATGGAAAACATAATTTATTATCGTCCAGAGTGGACTTGTGGGCGTTATAATCCTGATGCTAAAGTTGCTATTTTTTATAATCTGATAGAAGGATTTAGTTATTTTTTTGAAGATTATTCTGCAATTGTAATTGGAGAAATTTTGTCTAAGGGGCGTAATGGTATTGTCAATGTAAATGATGTTGCAACTATAACTGGTATAGCAGAAGAAAGTATAATCGACTTTTTTAATCAATTAGTAAATTTGAATTTATTAGTTACATCCTATCCTGATAAAGTTTCTATTTTTAATTATAGAAAAACTATTGGTGAATTAAGAAGAAAGCAGGCAATAACTACAGAGCGCAGTGTTGAAGAAAAATTACCAATAGAAGTATCGAATGCAGAACGAGAATACATGTCTCGTGTAGATGGAGTTTCAAGTGTAATGTTTGAATTAACTTATGCTTGTAGCGAAAAGTGTATTCATTGTTATAATATTGGTGCAACACGAAATGACACAGAGAAAAGTGGACGAATTTTAGATGGGGAGTTAAATATTGAAGATTATAAAAGAGTTATTGATGAGTTGAATGAAATGGGTCTTGTTAAAGTTTGTTTGACTGGTGGTGATCCTTTTTCAAAATCAATTGTATGGGACATAATTGATTATTTGTATGAAAAAGAAATTGTATTTGACGTGTTTACTAATGGTCAAATGATAGTTGACAAGGTGGATAGATTAGCAGGTTATTATCCAAGGCTTGTGGGTGTGTCTATTTACAGTGGGGATGAGAAAGAACATGATTACATAACCCGAATAAAAGGTTCATGGCAAAAATCAATGACTGTTGTTAAGCAATTGTCTGAATTTGGAGTTCCTATGAATATGAAGTGTTGTGTAATGCGTCCAAATGTAAAAAATTATTATAAGGTTGCAGATTTAGCTCGTGAATATGGTGCTGTTCATCAATTTGAAATTAGCATTACTGATTCTGTTGAAGGCGATAAATGTGCAAGTAGGAATTTGAGACTTACTCCTGAATTGATGGAAATAGTTTTGCGTGATAGTAATATTCCTTTATATGTGGGGCAAGAAGCACCAAATTATGGTGGACAACCTCGTTTAATGACAGATAATGCTTGTGGTGCTGGTGAAAATTCGTTTTGTATCACGCCTGATGGTAATTTGATTCCTTGTTGTGCATTTCATGCCAAATTTGGTAATGTTAAAACTCAATCCGTAAAAAATATAATTGAACAGAATAGGGATTTACATTGGTGGCAGAATCTTACTTTGAATGACTATGAAGAGTGTGGAAGATATGATTATTGTGATTATTGTAACTTGTGCCCTGGAAATAATTTTTCGGAATTTGGCACTCCTCTTAAAGCATCTGAGAATAATTGCTATATAGCAAAGATTCGATATAATTTGGCAATGAGGATGATGAAAGAAGGTTATGATCCTCTTAATGGATATTCTCTTTTTGAATGCTTGTCTCAATTGCCTGATTTTGAGAAAAAAGAGTTGAAACGTGAATATTCAGAAAAGTATTGTGATATTGAGATTAAACGGTAGGTGGGTAAATGTAATTCCCCAAGAAATATTACTATAACAACTATTAAATTTTACAATTATGAAAGTAGAATTGAAAGTTAGCATGGCATCTAATGTTACGAGAATGTCTGGTTGCACTAAAGGTACGGAGGCATTCTGTGGCGTGATGTACCGTATGGGTTAATTATTAAATTTTGGGTTAGGGTAATTTAAAATGCCCTAATCTATTTTATTCACCTTTTGAATTTTTTAATATGTCAAGACTTGAAGAAATTAGAAGTTTGTTTGATAAATTGTGTAATACAAATTTAACTATTGAAGATGAAATACCTGAAATTTCATCAGAAGATAAAGTTAAAATAGTTGCAGTTATTAATGATGCAAAAGCAGAAGCTCAACGTTTGCGTATTTTGGATATAATGAACAAGGTATGCAAATAATACGCTGTTTAAGTATTGATTATAGAATTATTCATAGTTCTATTAATATGCAAAATATTTTTTCTTATCTCCGCTGTGATAATGGAGATAAGAAAATGTTTTGTGTAAGTCCTCTTCATGGTAGAAGTTATGTGGTTGGAAAGACAAATAGCGGTAGATATGTTGTGAGTAAGGGTAATGGATTGTGTTATTCGAATCACGTTTTTTTACATACAGGTGAGTTTTATGATGGTACTTGGGGTTTGTTGCTACGACAAGATGCGGAACGAGATTTTATTATGGGGCAAGAAATAGAATCAATAGGTATAAAAACTAATTGTATGGAAGGTGTTTTGGAGTTAGATTTGAATATTAGCTTACCTAATGGTCATAATTTGAAACCAATATTATTGCAATATAATGTAGAGTCCCCTTATAGGATATGTGATGCACCTTTTATGACGAAGGGACAAATATATGCGGAAGTACAAAAATGGAAGTGTATGAATGAATATGGGTATAATAAATATCACATGATTGCAGCTAATATTTTAATTCGTAATCTTAGAATATTGCATGATAATAATATTTTGCATAATGCGCTTAGTGAGCAGAATTATACATGGGCATTAGAATTATTAGATTTTGAACTTGCTTGTTCCCCATCACATCCATATACAAGTGAAGACGATATGCGACATGTAAAGGATCTTTTTTCTCGTGAGTTATTACAAACTTATATTATCATTAATTATATAGCTGGTATTTTAGGAGAAGATATAATTTTTTCTGAAGTTGATGCTTTGTTTGCTAAATATGGATTTGATTTAAGAAGCTTTATGATTGAATTAAATTAATTTTTTAGGTTATAATGAACCAAAAATATAACCGCCACAATGTATGTGATAAGATTATTTTGAACTATAATTAAATTGAACTATTTATTATAAATAAAAATGAGGTTTTCGATGTGAGAACCTCATTTTTGTTTTTATAGGAGATTACGAACTTGTTTTATTATTTCGTTTTCTTTTTTATTAGTGAGAGATTTTACTAATTTGAATTTGTTCATTCTTTTTGTTAGTCCGCCTCTGCTATTATATTTATATCGAATAGATTGTTCGATTTGTTTTAAATCACCATTGTATTTATCTAAAATTTGTGCCATTGCCCATTCTTCATAACCATTACAATTAGACGTGTCTAATTCTAAAGCAGAACAGTTAAAAACTTTGTTGAATTGTTGTCGTATTGTACAATCTATAGCATTGAAAAATTCTTTTATGCCAGTACCAACTCCAAGTTGTTCGGTTATTTGAGATTCACCTTTTAGTGTGATTTCAAAGCGAACTTTTCCATAAAAATAATCCATAACATCTTTCCTATTTTCTAAAGTGTCAACGAATTTTCTACTATGCCTTAGAAGTTCTTGGTATTTATCGTATATTTTTATTTCTTCTTTATTATATTTTGTGTCCTTCGTAAAAGTTATTCCCTTTCCGCTATAATGTTGCCATTTAAATCTCCGATAATTGCCAACATTATTATTTAAAGCATCTAAAATCTCTTCTGTTAGTTTTAAATCCACATCCTTGGTAATATCTGCTTTGATAATCCATCCATGATTTAAGATTCCATCAACATCAATAGTACATATATCAAGTTTATTTATATTTTCTAAACATTGTCTAATATTATCTTTGTTAATCAATTCAGGATAACGTTCTTTTAGAATTTTTGAAGAGAATTCAATTTCGAGAGATTGATGGTAATTATTGGTTGCAATGTAAAGATTATATGGTATGTGTTGATAGTGTTTTGAATTAAAATATCTACCTTGTTCATTTCCTTTAGAATTATATTGAATATTAAATGGAATTTTCATTTCTTTTAGATATTTATAGTTACATCGAATTTTAATTGTATCACATTTTATAAACATTAAATTAAATAATTTATACTTTTCTTATTTTTGTGGGGTGTGTGGAAATATCACTTTCATGTTCATTACAGTGAGCATTTCCCTACTTTGTTAATAGCGGTAGGTTATTTTTTACCGCTATTTTTGTTTAGATAGTCATCCATAGATAGACTGTCAGGTTTGTTCTCAACGGTGCGCCAATATTGGAGCATGCTTTGTTTGATTCGTTGTTTATGAATTTCTGACTTTGGTTTATTCCTACTTGAGGTGCTTATTTTACTTTTGGTTTCATCGCTAAGCTGGCGATATTGTCTTTTGTAATTTTTCATATTTATATGTTTTTTTATATAAATATTACCAAAGTAGGAAAAGTAAGTAAAGTAAAAAAATATTTTTTGTTGGAGGTGAAGAAAATTAATGTTTCAGACAGTTGTAACCTACTGCACCTACCATTGTATTTAAAAACAATGAGGTAGTTTACAGCGTTGATAATTAGTAAAATATAAGGAGGGAGAGAGGTTGCTTTGAGATTGAAGCAATCTTTTCTAAGGTGTAAAAAACTAAATTATGTTAGAAGGGTCAGGTACTAAGAAACTTAATTCCCATAATTGATACAAATCTCTAATAAATTCGTTCGAAAATATAACATCTAAGGGTACAAAAAATCCTGATGAAATAAATCATCAGGATTTTTTGTGTTTATGGGTTATTTTGTAATCTCGCTTACGGTTTTGGCGAGGTTGATGAAGGCTTGTCCAGTTAGACTATGTGGGTCGAATGAGATTGGAGCTCCGGCGTCGCCACTTTCGCAAATGCTTTGTACGAGTGGGATTTGTGCTAAGAGTCTGATGCCACGTTCTTCGGCTAATTGACGGCAACCACCATTGCCGAATATGTAGTATTTTTCATCTGGATGTTCGGCAGGTGTGAACCACGCCATATTTTCGACTAAACCGAGAATAGGTACATCGATTTTATCAGTTTGGAACATTTGGATACCTTTACGAGCATCGGCAAGAGCAACTTGTTGTGGTGTGCTGACCACGATGGCACCAGTGAATTTGAGTTCTTGCACGAGGGTAAGGTGTATGTCGCTTGTACCTGGTGGGAGGTCAACTACGAAATAGTCTAACTCGCCCCAATCGGCATCGTTGATGAGTTGTTTAACAGCATTTGATGCCATACCACCACGCCAAATAAGAGCATTGTCAGGATCAACGAAGAATCCGATAGAGAGGATTTTGATGCCGTATTGTTCGATTGGTTGAATGATGTGGCGTCCGTCTTCGGCTAATCGTGCAGTAGGCTGAGCGTCTTCGATACCGAACATTTTAGGCACAGATGGACCAAAGATATCGGCGTCTAATAGACCAACTTTGTAACCGAGATTGCAAAGCGACATAGCAAGGTTGGCTGCTACGGTAGATTTGCCTACACCGCCTTTGCCTGATGATACGGCGATGATATTTTTTACTTGCTCCATAGAGTTCACCTCTTTTTTAGGGGCAACGTATGGAGTTTTGATGGCGATGTTGCCTACGATTTCGACCTCTGGACCAATGTAGGTGAGGATAGCTTGTTCGGCAGCCTTTACAAGAGATTTAGCAAATGGGTCGTTGACTTTTTGAAATATAATAGAGAACGACACTTTGTTGCCTTCGATGCGGATGTCGTCTTCGACCATACCTGATTCGACAATGTTTTTGCCTGTACCAGGGTAACGCACATGAGTAAGTGCTTCGAGAATTAAGTTTGGATATAGAGTCATATTTATTAAATTCACAATGCACAATGCATAATTCACAATTTTATTACCTAATACAAATTTTTAGTTTCTTGAGGTAGAATAATTGTGCATTTTGCATTGAGCATTTTGCATTGATTAAAGTTCTACACGATATGGCATGATGGCTTGTGCGCCTTGCATGTTGAGAATTGAGAATTGAGAATTGAGAATTGAGAGTTCTGGATTGTTGCGGAGTTGCCATTTGAGGAGGCTCACAGAGAGGTCTTCGCCTGTGAGTTGTTCGATGAGTTCGGTGAGAGCATCTTTTTGCGCTGGATATTCGGCAACAGCATAGTTGTCGGTTAATTCGGCTTTTTGAGCAGCGATAGCAATAGCGTCATCCAATCCGCCGAGAACATCGATAAGTCCGAGTTCGAGAGCATCGGCGCCAGTCCAAACTCTACCTTCGGCTACACGTTTGATTTCGTCGCCAGAAACGCCACGACCTTCGGCACAGCGAGAAATAAAGAGTTCGTAGCCGCGGTTGATATAGTTTTGAAGGATAACACGCTCAGATGCAGTCATTGGACGCATAGTGTTGCCAAAGTCAGAGAGTTCGTTGGTTTTCACAGTGCTGAAGTTTACTCCAATTTTGTTGGCAATGCCTTCGAAGTTAGGGAACATACCAAAGATACCGATAGAGCCAGTGAGGGTAGTTGGTTGGGCAACAATAGTGTCGGCAATACAACTCATATAATAACCGCCTGATGCAGCATAGTCGGACATAGATACGATAAGAGGTTTTTTAGCGCGGAGTTGTTTGGCTGCAAACCACATTTGTTCAGAGCCAAAAGCACTACCACCAGGAGAATTGACGCGAAGAACAACAGCTTTTACGTCGTTATTGTCGGCAAGGCGGTTGAGTTCTTTTACTATGTCGGAGCTATTCATTTCGCCTTCTGCACCTGTATCAATTTCGCCAGTAGCATAAAGGACAGCCACTTTATTCATAGAGAATTTGTCGGTAGAAGGAACATTTTTCATCTTTTTGAGGTTGACGAATTTGATGTCTTTGCCCAATTCTTCTTTGAGCATAGAGGTGAATTCGCTGCGATATTTTAATCCGTCGATTAAGCCAAGTTGTATGATATCAGTAGGTTCGCCAAAAACCATACCTTCATTGACAAAATGGTTTACATTGTCGGCAGAGATAGAGCGTGAAGTGGCAATATCTTCTACGATAGCAGACCACATACCGTCAAGCATACGTTGATTTTGTAGGCGGTTAGGTTCGCTGATTTCGTCGAGGATGTAAGGTTCAACAGCACTTTTGAATGTGCCTACTTTGAAGATTTCCATTTTCACACCAAGTTTGTCGAGTGCTTTGTGGAAGAATGGAATTTGAGTTGCCATACCGACTAAACCAATGGTGCCTTGAGGGTTGAGGAACATAGTGTCGGCAACAGATGCAATCCAATAGGCAGCTTGAGAATAGTTGTCGCCATAGGCATAGACAGGTTTGCCTGATTTGGTTTTGAAGTTTTCGATAAGTGAACGTAACTCTTCGGCAGAAGCAGGAGCAGAAGCAAGTGAGCCACAATTGAGATAAAGGGCTTTGATTTGTTCGGAATCAGCAGCTTTGTCGAGCGAAGACCGAAGGTCGTTGAGACCAATAACAGTTTGAGTGCCGTCGATTTGACCGAGCATATAGTCGAAACTGTTTTCGTTAACGCGCTCTACGAGTGTGCCAGAAAGATTGATTTTCAATACAGAATTGTCTTGTAATGAAGTTTCGGTAGAGCCTAAGGTAGCAAAGGCTCCGAGCATCATTACAGATAAAATGGTTGAAATGACAGAGAACAGTATTAGGGCTACGAATACTGCGAGGGTGGTTTTTAGGAATGATTTCATATTTTTAGAAATTTAGATAGTCTAGACGTTCTAGAAATCCTAGATAACCTAGATAATTTAAGTTATTATTTATTCAAACTTTTGATGAAGTCGTTGAGGAGTTCACATTGTTTGAGTTTTCCGTGGTCGAGGCAGACGCAATCGAAGCGACCGATATTGCAAAGTTTGCGGTCGGGAAGTCGATAGATTTTTTGAATGAATACGTATTTTATGCCTTCTTGACGGAAATCAAGTTCGCTGACGAAAGAGTCGCCTGAGCGAAGTGGGTATTTGTAGGACATCTCGACGCGAGCAACGACAAAGTCAATTTGTTGTTCGTGGAGTGCCGCAAAACTTATATTGTTTTCGATAAGGAATTCATGGCGAGTGTGCTCGTAATAATGTTGATAGTTAGCGTTGTTGACGATGCCTTGTAGGTCACATTCGTAGTCGCGCACGCGGAAAGTTAATGAATAGAGCATGATATTTGTTTTTTTAGACGTTCTAGATATCATAGATAATCTAGACAATATGTTTTTTATTCTTTTATTCTTATTAGCGTTAAGCCATCGCGGAGGGGTAGTATTACTTTTTCGACTCGTGAGTCGTTAGCTATGAAGTCGTTGAAGGCTTTGATAGCAATGGTTTGATAGTCGTTGTGGGCTGGGTGTTCGATTAGTACTTTGCCATCCCAGAGGGTGTTGTCGGCAAGAATTATGCCACCAGGGTTCATGCGGGGGAGTAGCATGTCGTAGTATTGTTGATAGAGGCGTTTGTCGGCATCGATGAAGGCGAGGTCGAAAGTGCCTTCGATTTGAGGAATGATGTCAATGGCATTGCCTATGTGGAGATGTATTTTTTCGCCGTGAGGGGCTGATTTTAGTTGTTCAAGGATGAAATCTTCGAGTTCGTCATCGATTTCGATAGTATGTAATTCGCCGTCAGAGGGTAAGCCTTCAGCCATGCAGAGGGCAGAGTAGCCAGAGTAGGTGCCAAGTTCGATGATGCGGCGTGCGTGGGTCATCTCTACTAATAGTTTGAGGATGCGACCTTGCAAGTGACCAGACATCATACGAGGGTTAATCATCTGGAGATGAGTTTCGCGGACAACATTGGCGAGGTAGGCTGGTTCGCGCTCGGAATGTTGTTCGATGTATTCATCTATTTGACGATTAGGGTCTTGTGCGTATTTTTCGGCTTGAGATAGTTTCATTTTTTGTTAGATTATTAGTAGCGAGTAGCGAGATGTGAGACGGACGCTCGAGCCGAGCGACCCTACTTATTCTGTGTAGGTGAGTGAGCTTAGTTGGTTGTGGTTGAAGATACGTTGTGCGAGTTGTTGTAAGTCGTTGGCTGCTAGTGAGTCGATGAAACGGAAGTGTTCGTTGTCGGGTTTTAGTTCAAGTCCGTGTAGGTAGGCTTTGCTGAGTCCGAGTATGAGGTTTTCTTTGTTTTGATTTCCGATAAGCACTTGTCCGCGTAGTTGGCGTTTGGCTGTGGCTAATTGTTTGTCGTTTAATGGTTTAGTGCAAAGCAGGTCTAATTGTTGCATGCAGAGTCGTTTGGCTTTGGCAAGATTGCGTGGGTCGCAGCCAAAGTAGATGTTCCACACACCTGTGTCGGTGTAATTAGTTACGTTGCTCTCGATGGTGTAGCATAGTCCGTTGCGTTCGCGTAGTGCGAGGTTGAGACGGGAGCTCATATTAGGTCCACCGAGTATATTGTTGAGTAGTAACATTGTAAGTCGCTCTTCGGTGTTCATTGCGATACCTCTGTTGCCAATGATGCAATGGGCTTGATAGGTGTCGCGAGGGGTTGTGCGGTGAGTAGGAGTGTAGGGTTGAGGGGTTTGGCGGTGAGTGAGGAATGAGGAATGAGGAGTGAGGAATTTTTGCACACCCCTCTGGTCTTCGACCATCTCCCCTAACTTAGTGGAGAATTTAGTTGCAGTGAAATATTTTTCAACTTTTTTTGTGAGCCAATCGGGTTTCATGTTGCCCATTGCGAAAAGGACCATGCGGTCGGGGGTATAGTTGCGACGGACAAAGGCTTGTATGCGTTGGGAATTGAATGTTTCGAGGCTTTGTTCGGTGCCGAGAATATTGCGTCCGATTGGGTCGTGAGGGAAAAGGAGTTCTTCGAATTCGTCGTAGATTAGTTCAGATGGAGAGTCGTTGTAGCTTTGGATTTCGTCGAGGACTACGTCGCGTTCTTTCTCAATTTCGTTTTCGGGGAATGTGGAATTAAGGATGATGTCGGCTAATAGTTCGATGGCGCGCTCGGTGTATTCGGTTGGTACAGTGGCATATATGTAGGTTTCTTCTTTGGTAGTATAGGCATCGAGTTGTCCGCCGACACTTTCGAGCCAGTTGATGATATGCCAAGCTCGGCGACGTTTAGTGCCTTTAAAAAGTAAATGCTCAACAAAATGTGCCATTCCGCTCTCGTCGGGTAATTCGTCGCGAGTGCCGGCATCGATGGCTACGCCTACATATGTAATAGGCATATTGTCAGCGAGATGCAATACTCGAAGTCCGTTAGCAATTGAGAATTGAGAGTTGAGAGTTGAGAGATTCATATTTTGTGTCTCGTGTCTATTGTCTTGTATCTAATTAAATTGCAAAGATACAAAAAATAAACTGTTTTTATATTGAGTATTTATAATTATTTTCTGTAATAAAAAAACAGGCTATTAGATTTGATTTAATAGCCTGTTTTTAGTTAAATTTTTATTGATTATTTAAAAGTTAAGAGCTAAACCTATAGATTCTTTTTGTACTTGAAGGTTTAAGGTTATAACTTGTGTGTCATTTGTTTTTTTGTTGTTTTTAAATTTTTCTTTACCACCAATGATAAGCAAAGGTACAGAACATGCTGTAGAAATAGCACCTATGGTTAAAAAAGTAGCACCAGCACCAATTGCGGCACCATTGGCGTTAGGATCAGTAGGACTTGCAGTTCCTATACATATTGCGCCGATAAGAATACATCCGATACCACATCCTCCTGTAATAAGACCAGGCATCCATAATTTTTCTTTATTGAAATTCGACCAATCTATAGGTTTTATTATAGGCTCTCTTGGCTCTTTAGGTTTTTTATATTCTTTTGTTGTAATTTTAATATTGCCTTGAGAGTGATTTTGTTGTTCTACTGAAATGAATTGTTGTTGTAGTGAAATTTCTTTATACGTTCCATTATCGTATAAAATTCCTTTTATGGTTGAAATTGGTAATGAGATTTCAGCGCCTTGTTGAAGAATTACGATAGTGGAATCGGTTTCACTTTGAATTGTAACATCTTCTAATCTTTCGTCATTTTGTGTGATAATAATTGCAGCAAAAGAATATAGAGGCATCAATCCAATTAAAAGTAAGAAAATAAACTTTTTCATAATTTTATTCCTCCTCAGCTACAAGACGGAAGAAAGCAGATATTTCTTTTTCGTCTATAATTGAACTAACATTGAATTTTTTTGATTGAGTATAATAACCTGTTTTTTCGCATTTTATTTCTATTTGTACATTGCCAGCATTATTATAGGTCAAACCTTTGATGTCTAACACTTCTGTGGTTTCGTAAGGAGTTGTTTGGAGGTATCTATAATTTTGATTTTTTACATCAGGAGTTGATGATATTACTCTCCAAGATATATCAGCACCTTGAGGTCGAGAATTTATATCCCAGTGAATAGTTAGATGTTCTAATGCAGTATTTCCTTCACCTGTAACTTGTTTGTTGGCTTCTTGTTTAGGTGATTTAGCACGATGTAGGAAAAATGCTATACGATCCCAATCAATATCTTTTAAAGCTTCTGTATATGCTTGGTTGAGAACTCTATTAGCAGTTTCTATAGAGTATGCGCTACCACTCAAACTATAGCGACCTGCAACTTCTACACTTGGATATACTAATGTGCGATTATGGTCAAATACTTTGATACTCATCATTACTGTAGCATTCCATCCAATGCCTGATAGGTAGTCAACATGAAATTCTTTTATTGTAGATTCTAACATATAGTCAGTAGATGGATCAGAGTCAAGGTTGAAGCCCATTGTGCGCATGTAACGACGCATACTTTCTGATACGAAAGATCTTACTTCTGGATTTGCAGTAAAGCGAGGAAGTGAAATAGAACTTGCATCATAAACATGTGTTAAATTGGTATTTGCTCGAGCATCGCTTATGTTTAGGCGAATACCATAGTCCATATTGGCATATTTGTCAATTGGAGCATTTTCTGTTATTGCTAAATTAATTATACCTGAAGGTATTTGTGGTGTTCTACTTTTTGTGGAGCCACAAGAATATATCGTTGCTATACAGATTATTATTAGTGTTGTAATAAATATTTTTTTCATAATTGTTTTGTATTAAGTTCATTATTTGTCTGTGTTTAATTTTATTATTTTTGCAGAAACAGTTGTTTTGTAAATAATTTTGTTACCCTCTTGTCCTACATTTGTAGAAACTATTGGTTCTATAACTCCATCTCCTCCTGCAACTTTACAAGCATTAATAAGACGATATATAGCTAAATTGCGAGCAATTGATTCAGGTTCAATAAGAAAAGATAAATTTTGATTTTTATAGTCATTAGTTAAAAAGCCATAGCGAGCAATACCTTCAAATTTATTAAATTGCCATGAGTATCCTTTGAGAAGAGAGTAAGTGCGTTTAAATTTTAATTTAAATTCTCCGTTAGGATCTTCAATAATGATTTTATTAGCTCCTATTTGGCGATATGTAATAGAAGCATCAGCAGAAATAGTATTCAAAATTTTATAATCTTTACGTTCTAAATTTAGTTCCTCAAGAGTAACTGAGTTTACTGTATTAATAGCAGTAGGTATAATAGCTAATTTACAAGAGCTAAGTAAAATAGCGCATAAGATGCAGGTAGTAATAAAAATCTTTTTCATAATATAAAAAAATTAAGAATTGTAATCTTACTCACTTTTACGGCTTTTCAGAAACTCCGAGTCCTTTTTTCAGAAATATGCACAAAAAAAAGTGGACTATACTTTTTTAATCCACTTTCTAAGGTATCGGCAAACACCACGGTGATGAATTTACGAAGTAAAGCCCACATCTGACGATGCAGGCGCTAACTTTACTTCTCATCACCTCATTAAAATTTTGCCGATTTTTAGAAAGTGAGAACAAAGATAACGCAATCTTAATATATATTGTGCATTTATTAGATTTTAAATTTATACCATAGGCGAAATATTTTTTGTTTGATTTATAAAAAGTGTATTTTTTGTTTATTTTCTTCGCAAAGGTACAAAATGTTTTTTATTAATACAATTTTTTTTTATATTAATATTTTTATTTGTTGATAATAAGGCGTATTTACATTTTTAAGGACGACTTTTTGTGAAAAATGTACATTTTTAAGGACGACTTTTTGTGAAAATGCACATTTTTAAGGATGACTTTTGTATATATCAAAAAAAATGTGTAAATTTGCATTCAAAATAAAAAATGATTGAATAATGAAACGTGATGCGATAGAATATTTGTATGAATGGAAATCTCGTTCTAATCATAAGCCGATGATAGTGAGAGGTGCTCGTCAGGTGGGAAAAACTTGGCTTATGCGTGAGTTTGCAGAACAGGCATACAAGAAGTATGTTTATATCAATTTTGAAGATAATGAGTTGGTGAGAGGGGTATTTGAACTTGATTTTGATATTGATAGAATAATTACTACTTTGCAGGTCGCGACAGAGACAATAATTGATAAAGATACTCTAATAATATTTGATGAAATACAAGAGGCCCCAAAGGGGTTGACAGCATTGAAATATTTTTATGAAAAAGCTCCAGAATATTCGATTTTGGCGGCAGGTTCGTTGTTGGGTATTTCGATGCACGAATCGGTGTCTTTTCCTGTGGGAAAAGTTGAATTTATGGATTTATATCCATTGTCATACAGAGAATTTTTGAATGCTTTAGGTCAATCGCAGTTAGTTAATATTCTTGCAACGAAAGATTGGGAGTTGATATCAGTTTTTCATACAAAATTTGTTGAGTATCTCAAAATGTATTATCTTGTAGGAGGTATGCCAGGAGTTGTGATGGAGTATATTGATACTAAAGATTTTAATCGTGTGCGAGTAGTGCAACAAGAAATATTAAATGCTTATGATAATGATTTTTCGAAGCATGCTCCGAACAGAGAGGTCCCTCGGTTAAGAATGGTATGGAGGTCGGTTTTGGCACAATTGTCGAAAGAGAATAAAAAATTTATTTATGGTATGATAAAAGAGGGTGCGAGAGCCAAAGATTTTGAATTGGCTTTGGAGTGGTTGCAAGATGCGGGATTGTTGTATAAAGTGAATCGTACAAAGTCTGGTAAAATGCCACTCTCGGCATACGAAGATTTTTCGGCATTCAAAATTTTTTTGCTTGATATAGGTTTGTTGTCGGCAATGGGTAAATTGAGTGTGCAAACTATTTTGAATGGAGATGCAATATTTGAAGAATTTAAAGGAGCTTTGACTGAACAATATGTTTTGCAGCAGTTGAAAATTTGTAGAGATATTGATATATATTATTGGTCTGCAGATAATTCGATTGGGGAATTGGATTTTATAATCCAGCAAAATGGAGTTATAACACCAATAGAGGTAAAAGCAGCAGAAAATTTGCAGTCGAAAAGCTTATCTGCTTTCATTAAGAGAAATCCAGAATTGAAAGGTTTGCGTTTGTCGATGTCGGGATATAAAGAACAAGAGTGGATGAGAAATAAACCACTATATGCAATATAATAAAAGTAAAAAAAATGCGTTAATATAGGTATGAAAAAGTTGATTTATATATATGTGATATTGTTGATAATCACGGGGTGTTCTACACAGAAAAATACGGGAGCGACACGTGGTTTTCATGAGATGTGCACGAAATATAATGTTGGATTTAATGCCCAGAATTCTTATGTTGAGGGTCAAAAGGCGATAGATAAGGGTGCGAAAGATGATTTTACGCAGTTGATAGAGATGTATCCGATTTCGTATAAGGAGAATCAGACTGTGGCGTCGTCGCAGATGGACCGTGCGATAGAGAAATGCAGAAAAGCGATAAAGAAACATTCGATTACGAAGAAGCCTGAGCGCAACAAAAAGAAATGGAAAGAGCCTAAATATCAGTATTTTTATAATCAAGAGGAGTTTGTGCATGGCGTGAAAGAGGCATGGATTTTGTTGGGTAAGTCGGAGTTGCATAAGGGTGATTTTTTGGGTGCTGCATCGACATTTGGGTATATTCAGCGACATTATCCATCGGATTTGGAAATAGTGTGTGAGGCGAGGATTTGGCAGGCTCGTGCGTATGGCGAAATGGATTGGGTGTATGAGGCTTGGCAGGTGTTTGACCAAATAAAAGAGAATGATGTGGTGAAGCGATTGAATCAGGATTATGCTGAGGTGAAGGCATTTTTGTTGATGAAGGAGAATAATTATAAAGAGGCGATACCTTATTTGCAGTTGGCGGCGAAGAAGGAGAGTAATAAATATTTGTCGTCGAGATTCAATTACTTGCTTGGGCAGTTGTATCTTGAACAAAATCAGCGAGATAAAGCAACCGATTGTTTTAAGTTGGCAGTGCGTCAGTCGCAAACTTATCCGATGGAGTTTAATGCGAGATTGATGATGTTGCAATGCAATGATGAGGCTTGGGAGAAGAATGTGAAGAAGTTGAAACGCATGGCGAAAAATTATAACAATAAAGATTATAAAGACCAGATTTATACTGTTGTAGGTAATATTTATTTGAGCCATAAAGATACGACAGAGGCGATAGAGGCGTATAAACTTGCGATAGAGGAGAGTACGCGAGGCGGAGTGGAGAAAGCGGCTGTGTTGGTTACGTTGGGAGATTTGTATTATTCGCAAAAAGAGTATATCGATGCGCACCCTTGTTATCAAGAGGCATCGGGTATATTGAAGACTGAACATCCTGATTATAAACGAGTATCGAAGTTGGGAGAGGCATTGGGAGAGTTGGCTGTGAACTATAATACAGTGGAATTGCAAGATAGTCTTCAGCATTTGGCAACGTTGAGCGAAGAGGAGCAATTGAAGATAGTAGAGAAGATAATTGATGAGGTAATAGCTGAAGAGGAAGAGGCAGCACGATTGGCAAAAGAGGCAGAGACAAAGGGGTTTGAGGAATCGACACGACCAAGTATGTCGGTGCCTACGTTGGGCGGTGTGAAAGATTGGTATTTCTATAACGACCAGTTGAAAACACAAGGTGCTCAACAATTTAAGCAGAAATGGGGTAAGCGCGTGTTGGAAGATAACTGGCGTAGAGCGAATAAGGTGAGTACGGCACCTGCGATGGAAGATGAGTCGGACTTGTCCGATGAGTCAGACGGGTCTGGCATGTCCGACGAGTCTGACCAATCTGACTTAGGAGTGCCAGCGCATCATAAGCCAGAGTATTATTTGTCGCAGATACCGAAAGATAGTGCAGCGATTGCGGCATCGAATGTGGCTATTGCGGATGCGCTATATGCAATGGCAGGAATTTATGATGAGAAATTGAATGATTATTTGATGTCGCTTGAAACATATAAGGAGTTTCAACGTCGATTTGCTAAGGATGCGAGAGAATTAGAGGGATATTATTCGAGTTACAGAGTTTGTGGTAAATTGGAAGATAAAGAGGGTCAAGAAGCTTATCGTCAGAAGATTGTGACGGAATATCCAGAAAGCAAATATGCAGCGGTGTTGTCGCAACCCGACTATTTGGAACGTACAAAAGAGATGTTGGCAATGCAAGATTCGCTCTATGCCGATACATACGCAGCGTATAGCAAAGGAGAATTCAATCGAGTGTTTGCCAATTATGATAACATGGCTAAGAATTATTCGATGAGTTCGTTGATGCCAAAATTTGCGTTCTTGAATGCGTTGAGCATAGGCAAGACACAGGCGGAAGAGCCATTCTATCAGGCATTGACAGAGTTGGTTGAGAAATATCCGCAATCGGATGTAACACCGATGTGTAAAGATATATTGGCATTGATGAGTCAGGGACGTGAGGCGCAACAAGGAACGACACATGGTTCGATACTCGAAAAGCGTGAGGAGTTGGCACAAGAGGAGATGGTGGATGAGGAGTTGAAAAATGCGACATTCTCGGCTGATAAGAAAACGACACACTATTTGTTGTTGATACCACGTAACGAGTCGGTGAATATCAACGCATTGTTGTATGATTTGGCGGCATTCAATTTCACTAAATTTATGATTAAAGATTACGATTTGGCGAAACGCAGTGTTGGTGGATTGACATATATTTCGATAACAACCGAGTCGTATGAAGAGACAGAGTGGTATGAGCGCACAATGCTTGCCGAGCCTACATTGCAGGGCAAAATCACTCTCGACCAAGTGGAGCGTGTGATTATTTCGGAAGAGAATTTGAAATTGATTGAACAAGGAAAAACGTGGGAAGAGTATAAATTATGGAATAAGGAATTTTTGCGATAAGCGAGAGCAATCAAACTTGTTTGAATTGCCGAGCCGAGCAAAAATCTTGAGCGAAGCGAAAAATAGGGAGTAGGGAACAGGGAGTTTAATATTTAAAAATATGAAATTATGACAATACTTTGGGTAGATGATGAAATTGACCTTTTGAAGCCTTATACGATATTTTTGGCTGATAAGGGGTATGATGTAGAGACTGCATCGAATGGTCAGGACGCAATAGATTTGTGTCGTGAGAATGTGTACGACATAGTGTTTCTTGATGAGAATATGCCAGGCTTGAGTGGTTTGGAGACTTTGGCGCGCATAAGCGAAATGCGTCCTAACTTGCCTGTGGTGATGATTACGAAGAGCGAAGAGGAGAACATCATGGATATGGCTATTGGCAATAAGATTACGGATTATCTTATTAAGCCAGTGAACCCAAATCAGATATTGATGACGTTGAAGAAACATCTGCATAAGCGTGAGATTTTCAGCGAACAGACGACTACTAATTACCGTCAGGAGTTTGCACAAATCGGTATGCAGATATCGGACCGTTTGTCGGCTGACGAGTGGAAAGAGTTGTATAAGAAGTTGATAAATTGGGATTTGAAGCTCAACGAGGCAGACAACGAAATGCACGAAATGCTGAATATGCAGCGTGAAGAGGCAAATAATATGTTTATGCGTTTCGTGAAAAATAATTATGAACAGTGGGTGAATGATGTAGATAATCGTCCGTTGATTAGTCCCGATATATTCAAAAAGAAGATATTTCCGCTATTGGATGAGGGCGAAAAGGTGTTTTTTGTGTTGATTGATAACTTCCGTTATGACCAATGGCGTATGATACAAGAGGTGTTGGCTGATTTTTATACGTTTGAGGAGGATGATTTGTATTTTAGTATATTGCCAACAGCGACGCAATATGCTCGTAATGCGATATTTGCGGGATTGATGCCGTTGCAAATCAAGAAGATGTTCCCGGCGTTGTGGGTTGATGAGGAGGATGAAGAGGGTAAGAATATGAATGAAGAGGAGTTGATACGCACGATGTTGGAGCGTTATCGCAGACCGATTCCGTTCTCGTACCATAAATTGAATAATTCCGAAGCAGGCGAGAAGTTGATTGAGCAGTTGCATAAGTTGGAGAAAAATCCATTGAATGTGTGCGTTATCAACTTTGTAGATATGTTGTCGCACGCTCGTACTGATAGCAAAATGATTCGTGAATTGGCTAATACAGAGGCGGCATATAGGTCGTTGGCAGTGTCGTGGTTCCGTCATTCATCTACATTTACGTTGTTTAAAGAGTTGGCACGCAGGGGATTTAAGGTTGTGGTTTCGACCGACCATGGCACAGTGCATGTGGATAGAGCGATAAAGGTGGTGGGCGATAAGAATACGAATGTGAATTTACGCTATAAGGTGGGTAAGACTTTGTCGTACAATAAGAAAGAGGTGTTTGAGGTAACAAATCCTGCAGCTATTCAGTTGCCAGCACCGAATGTGAGTTCGACATTTATTTTTGCCGGTGGCAACGACTTCTTTGCTTATCCGAATAATTATAACTATTATGTTAGTTATTATAAAGATACATTCCAACATGGAGGAGTGTCGATGGAAGAGATGATAGTGCCAATAGTAACAATGTCAGCGAAATAAAAATTGAGAATTGAAAATTGAGAATTGAAAAGACAGAATAACATAAGAACATAAAAATATAATTTGATAAATTTTGTTTTTTTTTGTTCTTCTGTCTTATGAAAAAGTATATAAGATGGAAATAAAAGAGTTATATGAGATTTATAAGGCTCATCCAGTGGTGACGACAGATAGCCGTAATTGCCCAGAGGGGTCGATATTTTTTGCATTGAAGGGAGAGACTTTCGATGGTAATAAATTTGCTGTGTCGGCAATAGAGAAGGGTTGTGCGTATGCTGTGGTGGATGATTTGGAGCAATGCACAATGCACAATGCACAATGCACAATTAAACAATCTCAATTGATTGTGGTGAAGAATGTCTTGGAGACATTGCAGCAGTTGGCGCGTTATCATCGTGAGCAGTTGGGTATTCCAGTTGTGGGAATTACGGGTACGAATGGTAAGACTACGACAAAAGAGTTGGTGGCGGCGGTATTGAGCAGAAAATATCGTGTGCAATATACACAAGGTAATTTTAATAATCATATCGGTGTGCCATTGACATTGTTGAGTATCAAGCCTGATTGTGAGATTGCTGTTGTGGAAATGGGAGCAAATCATCCGGGCGAAATCAAGGCGTTGGCAAACATAGCATTGCCAACATGTGGGTTGATTACGAATGTAGGTAAGGCTCACCTCGAAGGATTTGGTTCGCTTGAAGGTGTGATAAATACCAAAAAAGAGTTGTATGATAATATTGTGGCTCGTGGTGGACATATATTTTTGAATGCTGCAAATCCTTATTTGACAAATATAATAAATAACTTTCAACTTTTTATCGCCAAAGGCTCAAAGACCTTCGGTTCAACTTTCAACTTTCAGCTTTCAACTTATAGCGCAAATGCTGATATTAAGGCGGATGTGAATGGCAAATTGTTGCGTTGTGCACCGTATGTTGAATTTGAGTGGCATTCTTCACTCCTCACTCCTCACTCCTCACTCCTCACTCACTTCGTGGGAGCATATAACCTTGATAATATGTTGGCGGCGATTACGGTGGGATTGCATTTTGGGGTTGAGAGGGATGATATTTGTGCTGCGATAAGTGAGTATATGCCAGCGAATAATCGTTCGCAATTGACTAAAACAGAGCGTAATACTTTGATTGTAGATGCTTATAATGCTAATCCGACAAGTATGATGGCGGCAATTGACAATTTTGATATCATGGAGGGTGAGAATAAGATAGCGATATTGGGCGATATGCTTGAATTGGGCGAACAGTCGGAGATTGAGCATCAGAATATTGTGCGTAGATTGATGGAGTCGAAGATAGAGCGTATTATATTGGTAGGTAAAGAATTTGAAAAAGCATGTGATAAGTTAGGAGTTAGGGGTGAGGAGTTAGGAGTTAATTCTAAATTTTCAATTTTCAACTCTCAACTCTTAACTCTCAACTCTCAACTTTCAACTCTTAACTCTCAATTAATATTGCTTAAAGGGTCGAATGGTATAGGGCTTTACAAATTAATTCCTTATCTATAATGAGAAAATATTTGTACTCTGTGGTGGCGGTGTGTACACAACCTCTTGTAGAGACGCAATATATTGCGTCTCTACTTTGCGCATTGTTATTTGTACTTTCGTCATGTGATGGTGACGTTAATCAGATTAGTCCAATTCCTGATGCACCAGTGAGTTATACGCTGAATATATTGCGTGATGCGCCAGAGTTGATGACGCCAGGGAATAGTGTGGCAATTACAGAGCCAAATAAGCAGGGACAGTATATAGGGTACGGGGGATTGTTGATTTGTTGTGGAGTGGATGAGCAGTATTATGCATTTGATTTGAGTTGTCCGCATGAGCATAGACGTGATGTGACGGTTGCGCCTAATATGATATTTGCTACATGTCCTGAATGTGGATCGCAATTTGATTTGGGTTTTGGTACGGGTTTTTGTAACAAAGGAGAGTCGAAATATCCATTAAAACGATATACAGTTACTCGTAATGGAGATTATTTGAGAGTGACAAGATAAAAAATATGTGAAAATATTTTGTGCAATGAATTAAATTGACTAACTTTGCGCACTCAAATGTAGGTCGATTGTCAACTGACAACGGTCAACAGATAATTCAAAAAAGAATCATACTAACTTAGGCGAAAGTTGAGGACAAAAAGTCTTGTTGCTCGCTACTCGCTACTAAAAATCTATATTATGAACTTACCAAACAATCTTAAGTACACTAAAGACCACGAATGGATTCGCGTAGAAGGCGAAGTTGCATACGTAGGTATCACTGATTTCGCTCAATCAGAACTTGGTGAAATCGTATTCGTTGAAAACGAAAAAGAAGGCGAAACTATCGACGCTAACGAAGTATTCGGTTCTATTGAAGCTGTTAAAACTGTTTCTGACCTTTGTATGCCTGTAACAGGTGAAATCCTCGAAGTAAATGCTGCTCTCGAAGATGCTCCTGAATTGGTTAACAACGACCCATACGGCGAAGGCTGGATGATCAAAATCGCAGTTAAAGACGCTGCTGAACTTGATGGCCTTATGGATGCTGAAGCTTATGCTGCTTTCATCGCATAATTAAATTTCGTGTAAATGATATAAAAGCGAAATCCTTTGGGATTTCGCTTTTTTTTGTGCCATTGTGGCAGAATTGTATAGTATTGGCATTGTATTTGAAAATAGGTTGATCGTATGATAGAGTTATTAAAAATCAAATAAATATTAATGAGGCGAAGTCGAGTACAAAAAGTCTTGCTACTCGTTACTCGCTACTAAAAATCTATATTATGGCAAAAGGAACTATTGGGGTAACTACAGATAATATCTTCCCCGTGATTAAGAAGTTTTTGTATAGCGACCACGAGATTTTCTTGCGTGAATTGGTGTCGAATGCGGTAGATGCTACTCAGAAGTTGAAAACATTGGCTTCGGTGGGTGAATTCAAAGGCGAAATGGGCACTACTAACGTGGAGGTGAAGATTGATGCTGAGAAGGGTACGCTTACTATCTCCGACCGCGGTGTGGGTATGACTGCTGCTGAAATCGAACGCTATATCAACCAGATAGCATTCTCGGGTGCAACTGAATTCCTTGATAAATATAAAGATGATGCGAATGCGATAATCGGACATTTCGGTCTTGGTTTTTACTCGGCGTTCATGGTGGCTAAACAGGTGGAAATTTTCACTAAATCATACAAAGATGAGCCTGCACAACATTGGTCGTGCGATGGGTCGCCTGAATTTACGCTTGAGGCGTGCGATAAAGCGGATAGAGGTACTGACATCGTGCTTCACATTGATGATGAGAACAAAGAGTTTCTTGAAGAGGGCCGCATCAGCACATTGTTGAATAAATACTGTAAATTCTTGCCAGTGGACATCGTGTTTGGTGAGAAAAAAGAGTGGAAAGAGGGCAAAGAGGTGGCAACTGGTGAGCCTAATATCATCAATAATACTACACCAGCTTGGACTCGTAAGCCTGCCGATTTGACAGATGAGGATTACGATAAATTTTATCGTGAATTGTATCCATACGGCGAAGACCCATTGTTCCACATCCATTTGAACGTGGATTATCCATTCAATTTGACAGGTATTCTCTATTTCCCACGCATCAAAGAGGGCGTGAATCTCGAACGCAACAAAATTCAGTTGTATTGCAACCAAGTGTTTGTAACTGACTCGGTTGAAGGAATCGTGCCTGAATATTTGACATTGTTGCACGGTGTGTTGGATTCGCCTGATATTCCGTTGAATGTGAGCCGTTCGTACCTTCAAGCAGATGGCAATGTGAAGAAAATTTCTAATCACATTACTAAAAAAGTGGCTGACCGCTTGAACGAAATTTTCAAAAACGACCGCGCTCAATTCGAAGAAAAATGGGATGCGTTGAAGATATTTATCGTATTCGGAATGCTCACAGATGAGAAATTTTACGATAGAGCGAAAGACTTTGCGTTGTTCAAAAATGTTGATAATAAGTTCTTTACTTTCGAAGAATACAAAGAATTGATTAAAGGTGAACAAACCGACAAAGATGGTAATTTGATTTGCCTATATGCTCAAAATGCTGAAGAACAACACTCTTATATCGAGGCAGCACAGGCTAAGGGCTATGATGTGTTGTTGATGGACGGACAGTTGGATTCGCATTGGGTAGGACAATGGGAACAAAAGAACGAAAAGGTGCGTTTTGTGCGTGTAGATAGTGATGTGGTAGGCAAATTGATTCAAAAAGCAGATGCTCCACAAGTGGAATTGTCGGATGATGAACGTCAGGCATTGACATCGGTATTCCAAGCGCAATTGCCAAAAATGGAGAAGACAGAGTTTATTGTAACTCTTGACTCGCTTGGCGAAGATGCCGCTCCGATTGTGATTACACAAAATGAATTTATGCGCCGTATGAAAGAGATGTCGCGTAATGGTGGCAATCCAATGATGGCGTTCTATGGTGAAATGCCTGATTCATACTCGCTTGTGTTGAATACAGCGCACCCATTGGTGAAAGGAGTGTTGGTAGCAGAAGAGGCTGAATGTGGCGCAGAGATTAAGCCAATCGTGGCAGAGTTGAAATCGCTTGATGCACGTAAGGCAGAATTGAAAAAAGCGCACGAAGGCAAAAAAGATGATGAAGTGCCTGTGGCAGAGAAAGAAGAGATTAAGAATATCGACAAACAAATAGCTGAATTGGGAGAAAAACGTACATTAGTATTTGCTCGATTCGCAGCAGGTCACGAAAAAGTAAAACAATTAATCGACCTCGCCTTGCTCGCAAACAACATGTTGAAAGGCAAAGATTTGGCAGATTTTGTTAAACGTAGTATTTCGTGGTTGAAATAAATTATTTGAAGACAAAATAACATAAGAACAAAATGTTCTTGTGTTATTTTGTTTTTTTTTATTTGCATGAAATGGTTTAAGTTGTTTTTGTTGAACTTTGTTGGGGTGTTGAATGATAATTTCATGAAACACTGCATTATATTTGTTGCAGTGGGATGGGTTATGCCAGAGTGGATGACGCAAAGTCAGTTGATATCGGCGGTGAGTGCGGCATTGGTGTTGCCATACTTGCTGCTTTCGCCATATTCGGGCGAAATTGCTGAACGATTTGCGAAATAGAAGATAGTGAGACTGATGAAGTTATTAGAGATTCCGATAGTGGCATTGGCTAGCATTGGATTTTTGATAGAATCGGTATGGGTAGTCTTGTTAGCAGTGCTATTGATGGGTATGCAGAGTTGCCTATATTCGCCTGCAAAATACGGACTTATACGTGATGTAGAGGGAGAGAAAGGTGTTGCTTTTGGAAGTGGAATGTTTGAGATGATGGCATTTTTGGGAATATTGATTGGTACGTTGTTAGCTGCGTATTTGTCGGATCATTATGCGTGGTGGGGTGTAGCGGCGGTGATGGTGGTTTTGGCGTTGGTGGGATGGGGATTGTCAGTTGTTTTGGGCATAAAAGAAGAATATTTTTTAGATAACCCCTCTGTCCTTCGGACACCTCCCCTAAAACAGGGGAGGAATAGTGTGAATCCGATTAAGTTTTTGATTGATTCTTATAGATTTGCTTCACAATATGGGTTGAACAAAGCTGTCTTTGGAGCGTCGTTGTTGTGGTTATTGGGCGGATTGTTGCAAATGAATGTAGTGTTGCATTGTACACGCACATTGGGAATGACGAATACGGCATCGAGTGTGATATTGGCGATGGCAGCGGTGGGTATTGCGATAGGGTGCAGCGTTACGGGTAAAATGATTGAAAATCATAGTAAAAAGAGTTTTATTATAGGTGGTTTATTGGGCATTGTTTGTACTTTAGTTATTGTTTTGATGTTTAAGCCAGTGGGGTGGATTTTGGGTATGTTGATATTTCTGATTGCTTTTTGTGGCGGAATGTTTCAAGTGCCATGTTTAGCGATGGTCCAGGGAGCAGATATTGGTCGTAAATTAGGTACGATGATGGCATATTTGAACCTTTTGACATTTATTTTTGTGCTTATTGGTACGGTAATTTTTTCTGTTGTTACGGATTTTACGGCTCAGAATAGTTATGCGGTGTTTGTTGTGATGTTGATAATCACATTGTTAAGTTTAATATTGTTCGTTTTTAAGTCTAAAGAATAACTTTCAATTTTCAACTTTTAATTTTCAATTTTTTTTCGTATCTTTGTAACTTGATATATTGGAATATTTCGTTTCTTTAGCAAATACTTATTTATGAAATTATTTAAAGCAATTTTTACGTTATCAGCACTTTTGGCTGTGGTTGGAGTTCAAGCTCGTCAAATGTATGTTGGAAATCTTAATTTTGAGGATAAATTCCGTCAAACAGGAACTGTGAAAGATGACACAGTAGGAGCTGCTATTTTAGTTTCGGCTGATGAATTGCAAAATAAAGTAGGGGCAGAATTGACACATCTTTCAGTGTATCATATAGGTTCTACTGCACCAAAATATTTGAAATTGTTTGTAACTCATAATCTTGACTCTGTGGCGGTTTATGAAAAAGAAGTAGATGTTACGATAGTTAAAGAGGGTTGGAATACTTTTGCGTTAGATTCTTCTTTGACTTTAGCAGAAGGTCCTGTTTATTTGGGATATTATTTTGCAAGTTCTGTTGGTGCATCTTATGCGGTGGCGAATGGTTCAACTGTTAGTTCATTTGTGAAAAAAGGGGTAAGCGCAGATTGGTCATCTACTAAAGGTGTAGCAGTTTATGGTACAATTGTTGGTGATAATTTGCCAGCGCATGATGTAGTGTTGAGTTCTGGTGTGGTAGCTATTGATGTGGAGGTGAATAAACCTGTAAATTTTAGTTTTTATGTGGAAAATGTTGCGGCAGACACTATTAAAACTATCGAATTTGAATGTGATTATGGTAATGGTAAAAAAGAAACAAAAATAATAGATATTGAGATTCCTTATCTTGGTGCCGATAGTATTGTGTATGAGGGTGCTGTGTTTGATGAAATAGGAGGATATGATGTTAGATTTACTATTACAAAATTGAATGGTAATGAGGATTTAGTGCCAGAGAATAATTCTCATAGAGTAAGGGTGAATGTTGTAGAACGTATTGTTAAGCGTAAGGTGTTGCTTGAGATATTCTCTACTGAAAATTGCACTAATTGTCCTCAAGGTCATGAAATTATAGAGGCTTCGATAGATGGACGTCATGATGAAGTAATTGAAGTAGGACATCATGTTGGTTTTTATACAGACCAATGGACATTGCCTGCTGATACTATCTATATGAATTTTTATTATGCGGCTATTGTGACTACATTTGCGCCAGCAGGTATGATTGATCGGACATTATTTTCTAAAGCCGAGGGGCATAAAAATCCATATCAAGGTGGTGATAGTTGTGTAGTTTTTGATGTGACTGGTGCTGATGTCTGGAATATGTTGGATGTGCAATTGGCAAGACCTGCGTATGCTTGGATTGATTTGGTTACTGATTTTAATGAAGAGGACTCTATTTTGACAATTAAAACATCTGGTAAGTCAGTTATTGAACTTGGAGGTGAGCCTCGATTGACTATTTATGTTACAGAAGATAATCTTGCTTCAGAGCGTCAGGCTGGTTGGAATAGTGAACGTCAAGGTCCGTATTATCAACATAATGTGAATCGTCATATTGTGACTGACATTTGGGGTGATCAAGTTACATTGAATGAAGGTTTTGAAAAAGAGTATAAAGTAAAAGTTCAACCAAATTGGAATGTGGATAATCTCAATGTGGTGGCATTTGTTCATAATTATTCTACAAAGCAAAATGTAAAAGAGCGTTACACTGATTTTAATGTGTATAATGCAGAGAAAGTGCAAGTTCGTCCTCATGAGGTGGCTATTGGTGATGTGGAAGATGGTTCAATTTTTGCATTTGTATGTCAAGATGTACTTGAAATAGTAGGTGAATATGAGTCAGGTGTGATTTATAATGTTAATGGACAAGCGGTAGCAACTCTTCGTGGTAGTCCGACAACTTCAATAGTAAATATGCCAAATGGAGTTTATGTAGTATCACTCACATTGGCAGATGGAACAAAATATAATACAAAAATAGTAAAATAATAAAACAATGAGGGAAGAGGAGAGAGGAATGTGTTAATTATCAACTCTCAACTTTCAACTTTCAACTTTTTAATATATGGGTTTTAATGAATTTTTAGCCAAGATATTTGGTAACAAGGCACAACGCGATTTGAAAGAGGTGTCGCCTGTTGTAAATAAGATAAAAGAGATTTATCCAACAATTGAAAAACTTTCGCATGATGAACTTCGTGCGCGCACTGCGGCAATTCGTCAACAATTGCAAGATGCAGTAAAGAAAGAACGTGCTCGTATTGAGGAAATTCGTGCTGAGGTAGAGCATACAGAACTTGATAAACGTGAAAAGCTTTATAAAGAGATAGATGAACTCGATAAGAAAATACTTGACACACTCGAAGTAGAACTTGATAAGGTGTTGCCAGAGGTATTTGCTATCGTGAAAGATACAGCACGTCGTTTGACTGAGAATGAAACAATCGAAGTGATAGCAAATGACTTTGACCGTCAACTCGCTATTAGGCATGACTTTGTAACAATCGAAGGCGATAAAGCAATTTATCGTAATGAATGGGAAGCTGGAGGCAATATGCATAAATGGAATATGATTCACTATGATGTGCAGTTGTTTGGTGGCGTTGTTCTTCATAAAGGTAAAATAGCTGAAATGGCAACAGGTGAGGGTAAAACTCTCGTGGCAACTTTGCCTGTATTTCTTAACGCATTGACAGGTAACGGTGTGCATGTGGTTACAGTCAATGACTACCTCTCAAAACGTGACTCGGAATGGATGGGACCTCTATATATGTTCCACGGATTGAGTGTGGATTGTATTGATAAACACCGTCCTAATTCAGAAGAACGTCGTCGTGCTTATAACGCCGATATTACATTCGGTACGAACAACGAATTTGGTTTTGATTATCTTCGTGATAATATGGCTTCAGCTCCGATTGACCTTGTGCAACGCAAACATAACTATGCTATTGTCGATGAGGTTGACTCTGTGTTGATTGATGATGCACGTACTCCATTGATTATCTCTGGTCCTGTGCCAAAAGGCGAAGACCAAATGTTTGAAGAGTATTGCCCTCGTGTTGAGCTGTTGGTTAAACAACAATCGGCTATGGCAACTCAACTTCTTGCCGAAGCACGTGCAAAAATTGGTAACGAAGACAAGAAAATTAATGAAGAAGGTGCATTAGCACTCTTCCGTTCATATAAAGCAATGCCAAAAAATAAGGCGTTGATTAAATTCCTCTCAGAGCCAGGTGTCAAACAAATCCTTATTAAAACAGAAGAGTTCTATATGCAAGAAAACAATAAACACATGCATATAGCAACAGATCCACTTCTCTTTGTTATCGACGAGAAAAATAACTCTATTGAGTTGACAGATAAGGGTATTGATACGATGACACGTTCAACCGAAGACCCTAACTTCTTCGTATTGCCTGACGTGGGTGCAGAAATTGCTGAAATTGAAAAATCTTCATTGTCGGCAGAAGAACGTCAAGAGAAAAAAGATGCGGCTCTTCAGGATTATTCAATCAAATCAGAACGTGTACATACAGTAAATCAATTGCTTAAAGCATATACCCTTTTTGCCAAAGATGACCAATATGTTGTGATGGACAATAAAGTAATGATTGTCGATGAACAAACAGGTCGTATCATGGATGGTCGTCGCTATAGCGATGGTCTTCATCAAGCAATTGAGGCAAAAGAGCGCGTGAAGGTAGAGGCGGCAACACAAACATTTGCAACTATTACACTCCAAAACTATTTCCGTATGTATCATAAATTGTCAGGTATGACAGGTACAGCGGAGACAGAAGCAGGCGAATTTTGGGATATCTATAAACTTGATGTTGTGGTAATTCCTACAAATCGTCCTATTGCGCGTATTGATATGGAAGATCGCGTTTATAAAACTAAACGCGAAAAATATAATGCTGTAATTGAAGAGATTGTAGAATTGGTAGCGGCAGGTCGTCCTGTGCTTGTGGGTACTACATCGGTTGAGATTTCGGAACTTTTGAGCCGTATGCTCACGATTCGTAAGATTTCTCATAATGTATTGAATGCTAAGTTGCACCAAAAAGAGGCTGATATTGTTGCTGAGGCAGGTCGTGCAGGTACGGTAACTATTGCAACCAACATGGCTGGTCGTGGTACCGATATTAAGCTTACCCCAGAAGTAAAAGCAGCAGGTGGTCTTGCAATTATTGGTACAGAACGTCATGAAAGCCGTCGTGTTGACCGTCAGTTGCGTGGTCGTTCTGGTCGTCAAGGCGACCCAGGTTCTTCTGTCTTCTTTGTTTCTCTTGAGGATGATTTGATGCGTCTTTTTGGTTCTGAGAGTATATCTAAAGTGATGGACAGTATGGGATTCCCAGAGGGTGAAATGATTGAGCACTCTATGATCTCTAAGTCAATCGAACGAGCTCAAAAGAAAGTAGAAGAGAATAACTTTGGTATTCGTAAACGTTTGTTGGAGTATGATGATGTGATGAATAAACAACGTACTGTGATTTATGCTCGTCGTCGTCATGCGCTTATGGGTGAACGTATTGGTGTGGATATTGTCAATACACTTTATGATACTGCTGCAATAATTGTAGGAAATAATCATTCAACATTAGATTATGATGGTTTTAGAGATGATATGCTAGCGGTATTTGCAATGAGTGCACCTGTGTCGGGTGAGGAATTCCGTTCAATGAAGGCTGAAAAGATTGTCGATATAGTAGCAGAGGTTGCATACGAAGTATTCGTTCGTAAAATGGACAAAATGGCAGAGGTTGCAAATCCTGTAATTAAGCAAGTATATGAAAATCAAGGTGCGCAATATGAAAAAATATTGATTCCTATTACAGATGGCAAACGTATGTACAATGTGCCAGTAGTATTGAAAGAGGCATACGAAACAGAATCGAAAGCAGTAGTTAAGGCGTTTGAAAAAGCAATACTTCTTCATGCTATTGATGAGGGTTGGAAAGAAAATCTTCGTGAACTTGACGAATTGAAACATTCGGTGCAAAATGCTACATACGAACAAAAAGACCCATTATTGATTTACAAACTCGAGTCAAGTAATTTGTTTGGTACTATGCTTAACGAAATGAACCGTAAGATTACCTCAATTCTTATGCGTGCTCAAATTCCAGTTCGCGAACCAGACCAGGTGCGTAAAGCTGAGGCAGAGCGTCGTCAAGATTATAGTCGTTATAGTGCAAATAAAGCTGATATGACTGATATTCAACGTGCAGGACAACGTGATACTCGTGAACGTCAAGTTACTCAACCAGTTCATGCCGAAAAAACAGTAGGTCGTAATGAACCTTGCCCTTGTGGTTCGGGTAAAAAATATAAAAATTGTTGTGGTAGAAACGCATAATTTAGTTATTAATTGTAAGTTATATATTAAATAGAGACTGAGTCAAAAGAAATTTTGACTCAGTTATTTTTTTTATTTTTTTTAATATATTTTTAAAAATATTTTGCTGGTATAGAATAAATTTGTAACTTTGCGAGTTACAATGTATAGTCTGTTTTTTTGATATTGTTAAAAAATTTAATATAGTTTTGCTATGAAAAAAATTACCTTTTTTGTTGTTGCTTTGTTTTTTGCAATGACTACATTTGCTGCTCCTCTTACAGGTGGTATGAAATTGTACTTTGATTTTACAGAACATGCACTTTGGAGTAAAAGTGTTAGAGTTCAATGTTTCTTTGAATCTACAAATCAGATATTCTCTGATGCGACAAAATTGAGTGATGGTGTTTGGAAAATTATAGTGCCAGAAGGATCTTTTCAATATGTTGAGGTTGCTTGTTATGATGCAAAAAATCAAGAAATAGGGTCTTCTTTTCAATTGATTTATGATGGAAAAAATAATTTGTGGACATTGAAAGCAGATGCAGAATTTGCAATGGTATATGCTACAGCGGAAGATTTTGTTTTAGGGGAATATGCGGGAAAAGAAGATTCTGCAGAATCAGAATCTCAATCTAGTGTTGCAGTTTCTTGGAGTATCAAAGAAGGTGCGGTATTGGAATCTTTTGCGGGTGTAACAGTGACATTTTCAGGAGTTGACCCTGTTGGTAGAAAATTAGATGGAAAAGAAGTGGTAGGGGCAGTAGCGCAGGGTTCGTCAACAAATGTATTATTTTATGAAGTAGATGAGTTGGGTAATCTTACTCCAGTTGATAATGGAACTTTGTATTCGCAAGCAGATGGGTTGTCTATTATGTATATGCCTACAGAAGATAAGGGGTATAAAAATATTGTAGATGGAGCTTATATCAAACAAGGTAATTATCGCATTATTATTGATGAAGGAGATGTTTTATTTACTCCTAATCGTGATGGTTTGGATAAGGTTTATAACAATCAAAAATATGTATTGAATTTTTCAATTAAAAATGATTATGTAGCACGTGAATTTGTTGATGCTGATTATATAGTGTCTCCAAAAAATAATTCTACATTGGATGAAATCCGTGAGATAGAAATTATTTTTCCTGAATATGAATCAATAGCTGTTAAAGATACAACATTAAATGGTTTAAATTGGTTGCCTTGTGAATATAGTGTAGAGACAGAAGAACAAGGCTCTATGTGGGAAACAAAAGCTCCAATGCAATGGTCGGCAGTAGAAGGGAAACCTAATGCATTGCGTATTTTTGTTGCATCAGAAATGTTTGGTTCAGAATCTGTTGTAGATGCAGATTCTTATCAAATCACAATTCCAGAAGGTATTGTGTATTTTTCGGAAACAGAGTCGTTTGTAACTTGCAATAAAGAGATTATATTGACTTATGTCGTTTCGGGTGATAAGTCAAGTGTAGAATCAGTAGAAGTTGCAAATATTTATACTAGAGATGGTTTGATTGTAGTTGATGGTGAGTGTCAAATTTTTGCAATTACAGGTCAAAATGTTACTGCACAAAATGGTAATCTTGAAACTGGTGTTTATATTGTGAAATCTAATAATACTATTACTAAAGTTGTTTTGAAATAATTTGATAGGCACAAGGTTATAAGAATATAACTTTGTGCTTTATTTTGTATTTTATAGGCATAAATTTAATATATATACTTTTATGAAAAAGAATTGGAGAAGATTATTTAGTTCATTTTTTGTTTTCTTTGCAGCGTTGTCGCTTTTTGCGCAACAAGGTCAAGAGGGTCGTGTTCTTGAAGAAAGTTTCGAAAATGGAATACCTACAACATGGTCACAAGAAGTTGTATATGATAATTTGCAGTGGATAGTAGAGAGTGGCGATTTAGCTTTTCCTAATGGTGCTTTTAAAGGGAATAAACGTGTTGCTTTTCGTAATACATCTGGAAAAACTAAAAAAGCATCAACTCGATTGGTCTCTCCTATTTTTGATGTGACTAAATTGTATCGACCTTTGTTGGTTTTTGCTCATGCACAAGATCAATGGATTAAGGATGTTGATGTGCTTAGAGTGCTTTATAGATTGTCTCCTGAAGCTGAATGGGTGGAATTAAAAACTTTTGATAAGTGTATTACGTTTTGGCAGACAGATACAGTTAAATTGGTCGGTTCGTCAAAAACTTATCAAATTGCTTTTGAGGCAATAGATAACCTTGGTCGTGGAGTTGTTATAGATAATGTTGAAATTCGCTCAACACCACGATGTGATACTCCATACGCATTGGATATTAGTGAAAAAACTAGTAGCAGTGTTGTAATCAATTGGTTAGGTGCTTTTGATGCTAAAGGTTTTGATTTGAAAGTTTCTACTACTCCTCTCTCTGCAGAGCAATTGGAGGACGATTCTTATAAGGCTGATGTTGTAGATACTTCATTACCTACTTCATGGAATTATAAAGTGACAGAACTTGTTTCTGGTGCAAAATATTATTATTATTTGCGTTCGCTTTGTGATAAAGAGATAAGTGGTTGGGCAGCAGATTCGTTTGAAGTGGCTAATATGATTACTGTCCCTTATTATCAGAATTTTAATATGAAGAAAACTGCTGGAGGTCTTGTTTCTTATGTTGAGAAATGGGCTTTTGGTGCATCAAAATCAGCTACAAATCCTTTTGTAAATACATGTTTGACAGATAAAACTTGGTGTGCTTCACCTGATTCTACTTTTGCTTTGTGTTTCTATGGGTCAGACGATGTAGAAAATATAACTGCGATAAGAGGTGGTGCATATTCATACGCTGTTTTGCCAGAAACAGAAGTTGAAGATATGAGTAAGCTTTGTGTTTCTTTCAGCACGGTTAATTGGAATTCTCACCTTTCTGATAGATTTAGTATTATAGTAGGTGTGATGACTGACCCTAGCGATAAAACTACATTTAAAGCTGTTGATACTGTAGATGTTAAGTCGTTGCGTGTGTATGAAGAGGTTGTAGTTACATTCGAAAATTATAAAGGTAATGGTAAATTTATCGCCTTTATGTCTGATTTTGTGGAGTCTAATATGTTCACTATGGATAATCTTAAAATAGATTATATACCAGAAGTGAAAAAAGTGACTGATTTTGAAGCTCGTCTTATAACATCAACTTCATTGAAATTTAATTTTAATTCTGAGTATTTAAAATATGAGGTTGCTATTTCTCCTTTAAAATTGGAAGTATCAAAAATAGATTCATTAGCAACTGATATAATAAAGGCAGAAATTGCAAATAATGGTGTTGTTACGGGTTTGGTAAATAACACAAATTATTTTGTTTATGCTCGTGCAATTGATGGAGATAAAAAAGGAGAATGGGGTAGTTATCGTGTAGTGCGTACTCCAGGTAAAATAGATTTGTTGCCTTATACTGAGTCATTTACGAAGACTGCAGAAAATCCTTTATATGCTATTAGTTATGGTGAATTTGTGGTGACTCCTAAAAAATATATGGCGAATGGTTTGATTACATTGACAAGTGGAGCGTATTCAATGTATTGTGATGATGCTAAATGTTCTGAAGAGCAAGAATCAGGGACTATTAATTTTGGTACTACACATACAGAAACTGATGATCCTGAAAAACACCTTCATGCTGAATTAGGTTTGAATGATTACGATTTATGGGCAGCTACAGTATTCCCAGAATTAACAATGGATATTCGTACTGTGTCAGTAAGTTTCATTGGTAAAAATTCATCTGAAGATAATAATGGAGCTGTTATTGTTGGTGTTATGTCTTCTGCCAACGATATCTCTACATTCCAAGCTATAGACACGATTAAATTAGATACAAAAGAGAAAAAATATGTATATAATTTAGATGAATATGACGTAGAAGGTCAATTCTTTGCTTTCTTGGTAGATTCACGTCTTGTTCAAACAACAAAAAATGTTGTTTGTGTTGATGATGTTAGATTTTCGGAAATCCCTGTTTGTAAAAGTCCATCTGATATAGAGATTGTTTCGGTAGTAGGAGACCCTACAAAAATGACTCTTCAATGGAAAGCAAATGGTGCTAAATCGTGGAAGGTTCGCCTTTTTGAACCTGAATATAAAAAGGTATCTAAAACTACAACAAACCCGATAACAGGCGTTGCTAAAACAACTTATACATGGGAGCCAGTATTACCTAATATTGACTCTATGTATTCAACTACTTATCAATATGATTATATTTATGATAATACAGTGAATACTAACAGGATTCAGTTTACAGACTTGCGCCCTTCAGGTAATGTTTATTATTACACAATTTGTTCTGTTTGTGAATCTGGTGAAGAGGGAATTTGGTCGGAATTTGAAAGTTTTGCAACGAACTGTTATGATGAAGAACCTATACCTTATGTTCAAAATTTTGATAATAAGGCATATCGTGTAGGGCATACATTTAAAGGGTTTGCTGTGCCTTGTATGTTAACGGAGCAGATTACAAATGGAACAACTATTTATAGTCCAAGTATTGCAAATAGTCAGTCTGCAACAGAGTATAATTCGCTTATAATGTCAAAGGCAGAAAGAACAGGAAACAGAAATCCTTATGTAGCATTGCCAAAAATGTCGAAACCTCTTACTGAATTGCAGATTTCATTTAAGACATTTGGACGTGAATCGCAACCGCCTATTTTGGTAGGTGTTATGACTGATCCGTTGGATACTTTGACATTTGAAATGGTAGAGTCAATTCAACCTATTGTTTCTGAAAAGGCAAGTGATGATGCTCCAGAAGAATTTTTAGAATATATTGTTTCTTTTGCAGATTATAAAGGGAAAGGTGAGTATATTGCCTTGATGTTGAAAGATGATCAAAAGTATATGGATGTTTCTGCTTTGATTGATGATATTGTAGTTGATAATATTGTACCTTGTGAACGTCCTGAAAATGTTAAACTTGTAGATTTCACAGATAAATCAGTTAAGATTAGTTGGAAAGCGGATAAGGATACAGAACAATGGAGAGTGGTGTTTGCTAAGAATAAATTGACAAGTCAAGATTTGAGTAATCCACAACTCAATAATAAGATAGTGAAGGTTGAAACAACAAATTCAAATCCTGTATGGTTTAGTGGTTTGGTTGCAAATACACGTTATTATGTTTATGTTCAATCAATGTGTAGTTCGACCGATGTAAGTAAATGGTCAAATTATATGACTTTTACGACTCTTTGTACACCATTGAGTATTGAAAATGCAGAAGTAGAAAGTTTTGAAAATTATGAAACGGGTAAAGGTACTTTCCCTCCTTGCTATATAGTTGGTTCTCAAACATCAAAAAATAGTGATTATATTCCATATTGTAGTTCAGATTATGCTCATACAGGTAAGTCATCTTTGTTTATTAAAACAGATGAAGAAAATAACAAAGCTTATGTTATAACAAATAGTTTGGATGTAGAGGATATTGCCAATGCAAGATTGAATTTCTGGGGTTATACTAAATATCCAAATAGTAGTTATGCACACTCAATTGTGGTTGGTGTTTTGACTACACCAGTCGATCTTGGTACTTTTGTCCCTGTTGATACAATTTCTTTATCTTCAGAAGAACGTCCATACGAAGTTTATTTTAACAATTATCAGTATGACTTGAATGGAGATAGAGGTAAATTTATCATGTTCTTCTCTGAGTTTGATAGACCGAACGAAGTTTTCATAGATGATATATCTTTGGGTAAAGCATCTGATTGTCCTACAAGTTTTTATTTTGATGAAATTACAGCTACATCATTTAAACTTCGCTTTACTACTAACAATGCGCCATATCAGGTGAAATATTCAACTTCAATGGTTACTGATTTGGCAGTATTGGATTCTGATGCTCTACCTTCTTTTGTTGTAGAAGGAGATACTTTGTTATTTGAAAATCTTAAGCCTTATTCAACATATTATTTCTATGCACGTTCAACTTGTGATGGAAAATATGGCGAATGGTCTAATGTAAATGTTGTGAATACTAGTTGTTTAGATGTTTTGTCTTTGCCATATTTTGATAACTTTGATAATCAAATAGCTACAGATCAGGCTCCAGAGTGTTGGTTTACTTATTATCAAGATATGAATATTCGTTATCCTGCATTGGATAAGATGATAAGTGCTTTGACTCCTGGAAGTCATCCGTATTCAGGAACTCGTTCTATTTATTTGAAATCATCGGTTTCTGACACCTCTTATTTGGTTACGCCTCAAATTGATATTGATGATTTAAGTAAATGTCAAGTCTCTTTTTATATTTCTCCAAAAACTAAAAATAAAAATACCTCTATTGTTGTTGGTGTGGTATCCGATATAAATAATATAAAAGACTCATTTGAACCAGTTGATACTATCATTATTAATAGAAGTGCATTTGATTGGACAGATTGGACAGTTTCTTTGGAAAATTATAAAGGAGAAGGAAAGCATATTGGCTTTGTTTCTGATCCATCTCTTAATGAGTCAACAAGTGGTATTTGTATTGATGATATACTCATCGAACTTATTCCAACATGCGCAAAGCCACAAAATTTTAAATTTGTCAGTCACACAAGTAAATCGTTAACTATTTCATTTGAGGGAATAGGTGTTTCTAAATATGAAGCAGTTTGTGGTCCTGTTGGTTTTGATGTAAATAATACAGAAAATACTATTTTTGAATTTACTGATACAGAAATTACTTTGACTGGACTTAATGCTGGTACATATTATGATGTTTATGTTAGAGCCGTATGTAGTGATATCGATAAATCTCCATGGGTTGCAGCAGGTAAATATTTTACTATTGGAGAATTGGTAGTTGAATATCCATATTTTATTGATTTTGAAAATCAAGAAGAAAATCAAAATTGGATGTTTAAGCAAGATGCACAATCAAATAAATGGTTTATCGGTGCTGATACAGCTCATGTGGTAAGTGATGGAGTCGCTGATGGTGGAAATGCTTTGTATGTTTCGTGGGATGGTGGAGTATCAGCTCATTATAATAATATTTCATCATCAAGCTCATGGGCTTATAGAGCTTTAGATTTACAACCTGGTACATATACTATATCTTTTGATTGGACTTGTGTAGGAGAGAAAGGAAAGTCTGCGACAGGTGTGGATTATCTTGATTATATGCGTGTTGGTTTATTGCCTACAACTTCAGTGTTTAATGCCGGTTCAAATCTTGTTACAGCAGATGATGTATCTTCAGTGAATTTGAATCCTAAGATGACTTTAACTTCTACACCAAAAGGTTGGATTGAACTTACAGAAGAGGTTGCAGATAATGAATTTGCATTTAATGCTGTTGATAAAACAAAACCTTTGGAAAAGCAATGGAAAACACAAGTTGTAACATTTGTTGTTGATGAAGAAACAGCTGGAACTTATAATATGGTTTTCTTCTGGCGTAATAACAATAAGGATGGTGATTATGCTGAAGTTCGTTCTGCTGTTATTGATAATATTGAGATTGTACTTGATAGTTGTGATATGGCGTATGATTTGCAAATTGTTGAAATGGGAGAAAATTATGCAGATTTGTCATGGAATGTTATAAATAGTAATGTGAAAGGTTATCAAGTTGATGTCGAACCTGTTAAAGTTGATATTAAAGTTGGTTCGGATAATACAAAAGTATTTTCACAATTTATAGAAACTAATTTTGTTAAGATTACAGGATTGACAGATAATACAGATTATAAGGCGTATATTCAAGTTATTTGTGATACTAATTCTGTAGGTGTTAAAACAGAACCATTCTTGTTTACAACAAATTGTCGTTCTATAGGTGTTGATTCATTGTTAGATTTTGAGGATGAAGATAATCATTTCTATATGTCATATACAAATGGTAAAGCTAATACAGGATTTCCAATCCCTAAATGTTTTGTTATTGGTCATGAGAATATGGCATTTTCAACTTCTGCTTATGCAAGGTATTTTCCTAATTTGATTGCGAATAGTAAAACTAAAAAGTACTCTCGTTCTGGTGATTATGCTTTGATTTTTGAACGTTCAGGTAAAACAGCTTCTCTTAAAAATGATGGTGGTTATATTGCATTGCCTGATTTTGATGGGGATAGGGAATTTTTGCAGTTAAGTTTTTGGATGCGAGCAGTATATGAAAATCCAAATTCTAAATTGATTGAAACTTTTGGGGCAAAGCAGGCTGCTGCTGATTATGCAAAAAAACTTACTGTTGGTACTATGACTGACCCTAATGATTTAGCAACTTTTGAACCTATTACAATTTTAGAATATCCTTATGATGATTCTATTATTAAAAATGGAACAGATGTTACTAATGACCCTACAGGAAATGAATATTGGGTAGAATTTAGAATTCCATTGGTAGGTACAGATGGTAAGTATATTGCATTCAAAAATGAGTTGTATGGTGATGGTTTAGAAAAAAATATTCTTTACATTGATGATATTAAATTAACATCTGTTGAGTGTGTTCGTCCTGAATTTATTAAAGTAGATTCTATAACAACAGAATCGGTTGTTGTGAATTGCGCTCATGGCAATGTAGAAAAACATGTTGTTAGGATTGCAACAGATGAAGATTTTACAACTAATTTGCGTGTAGATACAGTTTCTGGTTTCCCTGTTAAATTATCGGGATTGAATTCATCTACGATATATTATTTGCAAATGCAATCATTCTGTGAAGAGGGGCGAGTTTCTGAATTGTCGGATGTTGTAACATTTACAACACTTAAAACTCTTCCTTATACAGAAGTGTTTGATACTGAATTTTATTGTCCTATAGATTGGAGTCGTGCGAATGTCGTCACAGATGATGTCTTGTTTGGTAATGGTAATGTATTCTATTTTGTGCCAGAGTTTAACAATGAAGGATGGAAGCAAAAAGGTCCAATATTTAGACATGGTTTCTTCTCTTCAACTCACATGTTTGCTGAAGTTTCTTGTTTGGGTGGAAATCCTAATAATGCGTCTGTTCATTGGATGGTTTCTCCAAGTGTTGTGTTGCCAGAGAAGAATCATTTACATCTTGTCTTTGATTTGGCATTGACAGATATGGGAGGTGCAGAGCCTGTAAGTTCAGAAGATTTGAATGCGCCATCAAGTACATTTATGGTTGTTGTCTCAAATGATGCAGGAAAAACATGGAAACGTACAAATGCCGTAGTTTGGGGAACAGCAAAAGATGATTATGAATATTTTGATATTCCTTTTACTGGTAAAAAATATTCTATTAATTTAGATAAATTTGCTGGAGATACTATTCAAGTTGCATTCTATGTTGAATCTGCAGTTGATAGAAATACATCTACTGAGATTCATGTTGATAATATTCATATTAATGAATATATTGAAAATGTAGTTGATGTTTCATTGTGTGAAACACAAGATTACTTGAATGGGGAATTCTATATTCCTTATTCAGAAATGAAGTTGGGAGAAAACAAATTTGATGATTGGGTGTTGACAAATGAAATTGGGGGGCTTGATATTTTGAATCTCACTAAAATTACAGTTTCTCCATTAGTTGTGGATACTATTTCGACTTCTATTTGTGAGGGAGATGTTTATGAATTGAATAACTTCTCAGGACTTATGGATGCTGGTATTTATAAACAAAAATTGTCTTCTGCAAAAAAATGTGACTCTCTTGTAGTACTTGATTTGTCGGTAATTCCAGCAGCTCGTGTAAATGTTGTTGATACTATTTGCGCAGGACAAAAATATGTTTTGAATGGTAGAGAATTTAATAAAACAGGTGTTTATGTTGATACTTTGATTTCTACAAATACCTATTGTGATTCAATTGTAACTTTGACTCTCATTGTCAATGATGCTATTATTGAGTATAAAGATGTAAATATTTGTTTTGGTGATTCTATTATATTTGGAACTAAAATACTTAAAGAATCAGGTGTTTATGAAGGAAAATTTGTTTCTGTTGAAGGTTGCGATTCAATTGTTACGTTGACTGCAACAGTATTGCCAGATTTACGTAAAACAATAAATGCAGTTATTAAGAAGGGTGAAAAATATAGTGAAAATGGATTTAATGGTTTGTCTCGTCAAGGGACATATACGTTGAATTTGACATCTCAAGATGGTTGTGATTCAACTATTACCTTGAATCTTGTTGTGGTAGAATCGGATACAACTTATGTTGAATTTGAAATTACAACAGAGGATCTTCCTTATGAATATGAAACTATTTATTATGATGAAGATACAGAACCAGGTACATACATTGATACTATTGTTATTTCAAAAGATAATGTTGATTACGTTATTATTCATACATTGACAATTGTATTGGTTGATGCTGTTGAAAATGTTCAAGTAGGGCAGTTGACAATGCTTCCAAATCCACTGAAATCTAATCAGACATTGTATATTACTAACGAATTTACAATGGAAGAGCGTAATGGTTTGGTCGTAGAGGTGTTTGACATGCTTGGTCAACGTGTATATGCTGATGTCCCAGTTGTTTATCCTATTACAGTAGATGGACTTTCTCAATCTGGAGTATATGTGGTTCGTATTACAACCGGCATTGGTGATATGTATCAAGGTAAGATTTTATATGAATAATATAAATAGAATAAAAAATGAAAGTTATTAATAAAATAGTATTGCTTTTTTTGCTTTGTGTTCTTACAAATGGTTTGTTTGCAGAAACTGTTGAAAACAAAATGGGTTTTGTGACTGATTTTGAGGATCAAGAAGAGCGAGACAAATGGTATTTAAACGGAGGCGTTTTTGGCCCAAAATGTGTAAATAAATGGTTTTGGGGTAGTTTGGGTGCAAGTGAAGGTGATTACGGGTTGTTTATATCTGGAGATAGTGCGGTTACGAATATGTATCAACCTAAAGGCACAACGATTCTTGCATATCGTGAATTTACTTTTGATAAAGGTGATTATGAACTTTCGTTTGACTGGCAAGCGGGTGGACTTTCGAATGATGGTTTATATGTTTGTTGGGTTCCTGTGCGTGATAGTATCAAATTAAATTCTAATAATAGTAGTTTGTTGCCAGAATGGGTTGATAGGTATCGTATTGATTTTGACAGAGATTCAGCCTTTTTGGCACAACGAACATGGAATGCTATATTAGATACAATTTCGACGAATGGGGATGCTCATTATCTTGTTTTTGTTTGGAATAATAGTGTTTTAGCTTCTTATTCTATGGGAGCAATGATAGATAATTTGTGTATTCTTGAGGTAGGACGTTGTTCTCGCCCAACCGATTTAAAAGCAAATCCTAAAGGTGATGATATGGTGTTGTCGTGGATGGGTTCAGCAGATGCGTATGATGTCCGTTGTCTTAATAATTTGACAGGTGAGAGTGTGTTTTATGAAGATGTTACAACTACTTATCAAGTTATATCGGGTCTTTCGGAGGGTATGTGTACATATTATGTACGTTCAAAATGTGGAGGTATTGCTGGGGCATGGTCGTCGGTTAATAAATTTCTTTTTTATCCAGGTATAAGATGTATAGATTATTTACATTTGACGAATAATAATTGCTCTTATAATGGTAAGAAGGGAGTTATTGATTATGGCTGTCAATCTGTCGATAGTCGTCATACGATACATTGGAATCCTGATGAACGAGACCCGTTTACAAATGGTAAGTTAAGGACTGTTCCAGCTGGAGAGTTGGCATCTGTGCGTTTAGGGAATTGGAATTCTGGGGCTGAATTTGAAAGTGTTGAATATAATTATTTAGTGGATACGACAAAGAATTCTGCTGTTTTGGTACTTAAATATGCAGTATTATTAGAAGCACCTAATCATGACTCTATAGATCAACCTCGTTTTAATCTTGAAATTACATATAATGAAAAACCTCTTGATGAATTTGGTTGTGGTGAGGCTTATTTTGCTGCGGGTTATAATACTAAGGGTTGGGTGAAATTTCAAGGTATATCAGAACCTGGTTATTATAAAGATTGGACTACTGTGGCTATAAATTTACGTGAATATCATGGTAAGTCTTTGAAAATTAGGTTGACTACAAAAGATTGTGCTCCTGGTGCTCACTTTGCGTATGCTTATTTTACACTCGGATGTAATGATGGTAAAATTAAAGGTCTAAGTTGTGCTGGTGACAAAGAGTCTATTTTTGAAGGACCCGAAGGGTTTAATTATAGATGGTATCTGCCTTCTAAACCAGATTCAACGATTTCGACAGATAGGCGTTTGGTTTTGCCGGCAAGTGATACTTTGACATACGCTTTAGATGTTATTCAACCTACGAATAAAAATTGTTACTATACACTTTATGCATCGGCAGTAGGACGTTATCCTGTAGCATCGGCAGAGTATAATCTTAAACTTGGATCTTGTAAAAATAAGGTTGAGTTTATAAATAAGAGTTATCTTAAGCGCATCAATCAAGTTACAAATGATAGTGTTGTTACAAATGAGCCTTGTGAAAGTTTCTTATGGGATTTTGGCGATGGTACTGTTTCTACAGAAGAGAGTCCTATTCATACGTTTCCAGAAGAGGGGGGAACTTATACTGTGACATTATATTCTGGTATTGCAGATGGAAAATGTATGGATGATACGACATTTATTATTACGTTGCCTCGTATGGGTCTCTATGTGGATACTATCCATGCTACTACATGTTTGGGAGAGTCGTATGAATTCAAAGGCGAGCATATTTGGGAAACAGGTTGTTATTCTGATACTTTAATTTCGGTATGGGGATGTGATAGTATTTCGGTTCTTGACTTGTATGTTGCTGAGCCATATGATACTCTTGTTATTGATACTATGTGTAGTGGAGAAGTTTATATTTTGGGTGAGCAGTATATAACAGAGTCGGGGCGTTATAAGGAAAATTTAAAATCAATATATGGGTGCGATAGTACTATTTCTCTTAATCTTACGGTGCTTGAAACACTTGATTTAACTCTTGATAGTGTAGTGAATAATTGTAAGGATGAGGGTTTTATATCTATTCCATATATATTGCATTCTGGAGGTTTGGATGATTTTAAATTATATTTTAATGATATAGAATTTGAGTGTGATGGATATGCTGTCGAAAAGGATGCTTTGTTAGTTGAAATGCCAGATACATTACGTCCTGATAAGTATAATGTTACAATTCATTTTGGAGAGCGTGCTTGTGGTAAAGAGCATGAAACAATAACGCTTAATTTGTTGTATCCTCGCGAAGTGGTTGTACAACGTTGGGGAGATGTTCTTGCTGTAACAAATGAAGAATATAATGGAGGTTATGAATTTGTGGCTTTTCAGTGGTATAAAAATGGAGTTATGATTGAAGGTGCAACTTCTTCAATATTATATGAACCAGATGGTTTGGATTTAGAAGCAGAATATTCGGTATTATTAACTCGTTTGGATGATAATGTGGCATTGATGACTTGTAGCGCAGATTTGATTGATTTTGGAAAAGAAGAGGATAATATGGTGATTGTGTTAACTCCAAATAATGGAGTTATGGATGTTGATGTTCCTAAGAATTCTAAGGTTAAAATTTGGACTGCCAATGGATTTTTGATTAAAGAAATATTCATTAATGAAGGTCTAAATAGTATTAATGTTTCAGGTATGAAAGGTTTGTATATTTTGGAATTTATTTTTGAAAATAATCAACGAGAAATACAGCAAGTTGTAATAGGATGAAAATTTAAGATATGAATAAAAATTTATTACAAATATTTTTGCTCGCTTTATTTTTGTTTACGCAAAATGTAGTGAAAGCGCAGACAATTTCTATTCCTTATTTTTGTGGATTCGAAGATTCAACAGAAATTACAGAGTGGAAAATGAACTTAGGACCAGATGCGTCGCAATGTAAAGATCAGTGGATGATTAGTAATATTGATTATAGTGAAGGTTCTACTGCATTGACTATTTCGTGTGATGGTGGTCAGAAAGCTACTTTTGGTTCGATTCGAGATTTGATGGTGGCTTATCGTAAAGTGAAAGTAGATACAACTATTACTATAAATCTCTCTTTTGATTGGAAGTGTGAAGGTGTGGAGGATGTTACTCAACTTAATTTTTATTTTTTACCTGCTGGTGCTATTCGTGATGAGGCAGAATTATATTCGTTGAATAATTCTGCTGATATGCCTCGTATTTTGAGTCGTCCTATGGCAACTTTTAGTGGTAGCAGTGATTGGGTAAATAGTATTGCAATAGAACAATTGAGTTTGAATACTACAGATGAGTATTATATGATATTTGTTTGGCAAAATGCTAATACTGATACTGCTCAATCTGTATTATCAAAATATTCAGTTTCGATTGATAATATACAGATAACTTCATCTGCATGTCCTGAACCTGAAAATCTGCAATATAAATCGGGTTGTGATACACTCTTTATATCTTGGGATGGATATACTGAATTATATGAATTTCAGTATAAAGCATCGGGTGATAAAGTGTGGAAGACTTTGCCAAAGACAAAAGATAAAAAAGTTGTTTTAGTTGGTCTTTTGGAGGGAGCATATGATATTAGGGTAAGAGGCTTGAATGAGACTACTAATGATAAGAGTGCATGGCGTGGGCTTAATGAAGTTATATGTTTTTGTCCAGATAGGCATTGTATTAATTATGTAGATTTGGATCGTCCAGGAGTACAATGTTTGTATGGAAATGCAAATAATCCCGATGATATATATTTATTACCAACGAATGCTGGTACTTATGGGGCAGGGCCTATTGATAAAGGTTCGCGTGATATACGTAGTCGTCATACAGTGAATTGGCGTCAAAACGAATATGATCCACGTACAGGTAATAAATTACGTACGATTCCGGAAGGTTCATTGGCTTCGGTACGCCTTGGAAATTGGGATATTGGAGCTCAAGCAGAGGGTATTATCTTCGATTATACTGTTGATACTGCTCAAGCCGATATTATTTTGATGAAATATGCTGTTGTATTGGAAAATCCAGGGCATGGTCGAGCTGAAGACCCTTATTTTGGCCTTGAAATTTTAGATAGTAACTATGTAACTATTGGTGGTGTTTGTGGTGCTTTTGATTTTACGCCTGAAAATAAGAATATTAAATGGAAAAAGCATAATGGGTTTGTGTGGAAAGATTGGACTGCCATAGGTTTGAATTTGTCAAGTTATCATGGTCAAAATATTAAAATACGTTTGATAACACAAGATTGTGTAAGAACAGCGCATTGTGGCTATGCTTATTTTACTTTAGATTGTGCAGATGCTTCGATTAAAAGTACAAGTTGTGGTGAGACTATTGAGGTGAAAATGGAGGCTCCAGATGGGTTTAGATACACATGGACTCGTGGAGAGGAACGCGAGTTTGTTGCTAATACAAAAACTATAAATATTCCAGCTGATGATGTAGTTACTTACTATTGTAATGTTGAGTATATTGATGTTGATGGTTGTGGATTTGAATTGCATACAGAGGTTAAACCTCGTTTCCCTTTTGCTGATTTTGTTTGTGAGCATAAACCTGAAAATTGTGAGAATAAGGTTCTTTTAAAGAATACAAGTTGTGTTCATACTCGTATAGATGGAGTTGATACTCCTACTTCTGAAAAATGTGAGACATATTATTGGCGTATCAACAATGGTAATGAAGTAGCTGAGTATATATCTGAAGATGTAGAGTTGGTTGTACCTAAAGAGGGTGATACACTTAGCGTTTCGCTTATTTCTTATCTTTCGGGGGGCGTGTGCGAAGATGATACTTCAATGACGGTTATTATTCCTGCTATTTATGAGCATTATGATACGGTTAATGTTACACTTTGTGAAGGCGATATTTGTACTTTTGAAGGTCAACTTTATGCAGAGGCTGGTGTATATAAAGTTACATTAGATAATAGATGGGGATGTGATAGTATTAGAACGCTATTTTTAAATTTTATTTCTCAACCTGATACTACTTTTGTGTATGATACGATATGTCAAGGTGAAAGTTATATTTTTAGAGATAAAGAGATAACTACAAAAGGGAAATATAAATTTACATATACTAATGATTCGGGCTGTGATAGTGTTTTTCTTGTTTCTTTGGAAGTTGTTGAACCTTTAGTGGGATCTGTTTTTGCTGGTGATTATTTCGCTTGTGCCGATGATGATAGTTTATGCGTAAATTTTGAAATAGAAGAAGGCTTGCGTTTACCAACTGAATATTCGTTGTATTTTAATGATTTGGCTAAAAGCATGGGGTTTGTTGATATTGTTGAGGCAGATTTTGATAAAGACAGAAAAACTATCTGCTTTGATATACCTAAAGATTGTCGCCCTAATAGCTATAATGTTACTATTTCTTTTATAGATACAACTGCTATTTGTGGTGATGTATCAATGGAAGTTGATTTTGATATTTATTATCCGTCTTCGATATTGGAGGCTAAGTTTGGTAATTTGATTACTATCTATGATTCAGCATATAATGGAGGTTATACGTTTGTAGATAATGAATATCGTTGGTATAAAAATAATATACTTATTCCGGCAGAAACATCAAGTTTTATTTATCTTGAAGAAGGTAATGAGTTTAATGGTATAGATTGTTATTATTTGGAACTTAAACGTAAGGATGATGGTGTTGTTATGCGTACATGTGAGATTTGTCCGGATAAAGTTACTGGAGTTGATGATATTTTCGAAGGAGAGGAGTTGTTTAATGTTACTATATTTATGTCTGGTTCTATGATGCAAATTAGTGATTTTGGAGGTGGCGTGGTGAAAATATATAGTTCTGTTGGACAATTAGTGGAATCGTATGCAGTTGATTCTGGTAGCATTGTAGAGATTGAAGTTCCGAAAGAGGATGGTTTTTATCTTGTGCAAATCATAGGTCCAACTGTTAATGAAGTTTATAAAATTTGGGTTAAATAAATTTTATGTTTTAAAAGAGTATAATAATTTTTGTGTATTGTTTGTGATTTATAGTTTTTCCTATATTTATTCTTTGTGAAATTATATAAAATTGAGTTTAATTTTAATTAAATAATTACACTATGAAAGTTAATTTGTTAAAAACAACTGCTTTGTTTGTATTTTTAAGTTTATCTTGTATGCTTTTTTCGCAAGAGTATGGTGCTGTGTTAGATGAAAGTTTTGAAAATGGTATTCCACAAGGATGGGTGCAAGAGAAGATTTCGGGTGATATAGATTGGGTGGTTGAAAGTGGTGAGTTATCACGTCCTTCAAATGCATACGATGGTGTTAAAAGGGTAGCGTTTAGAAACACAAAAGGGATTACGACAAAAGCGAGGACACGTTTGATTTTGCCTGCAGTAGATATATCTCAATTATATCAACCAATTTTGGTTTTTGCTCATGCTCAAGACAAATGGACTTCTGATTTTGATACATTGCGAGTTTTATATCGTACATCAATAGAATCAGATTGGGTTCAGCTAAAAGTTTTTGATAGTTATGTGCGTGATTGGCAGATTGATACGTTGCCATTGATGCAGGCATCTAAGACATTTCAGTTGGCATTTGAAGCAACGGATAATCTTGGACGAGGTGTAGTTATAGATAAGATAATTGTGCGTTCATCACCAGATTGTTATGAGCCAGAACTTTTTGTGGCTAATATTTCTAATGATACAGTTGATATTGGTTGGTATGGAGTTTGGGATGCAGAGTCGTTTAGTTTGAAGGTTTCAACCAAAATGTTGACAGAACAAGAACTTAATGATGTTAATTATAAAGCGGATATGCTTGATGTTGTTGTAAGTGATGTGTACGAATATACAGTTAAAAATCTTGAAATAAATACAAAATATTATTGTTATATTCGTTCGAATTGTTATGACGATAATAGTATTTGGGTTGTAGATTCTTTTATTACAGCAAATTTATTAGAATTGCCTTATTCGGAAAATTTTAATTTGCCTGCGACACCTGGTTTCCCATCTTATTTGAATTCATGGTATTTTGGTTCGTCGGAAGATGTAGTTACTCCTTATGTAAATACAGGACGTACAAGATATTTGGAATATTATTCGAAAGATGCGTCTTTTGCTTTGAGTTTTTATGCAACGCACTATTTCGAAAATGATTTGATGGGTGGAATTAAAACAAAACCTTATATTCCAGGTGGTAGTTTTGCTTATGCAGCATTGCCAAAGTTGGCTGATGATGTTGATGTTGCTGATTTGTATTTGTCGTTTAATGCAGTTTCATACGAGTTTAATTCAGAATCAGATTTATCTGCTATTATTGTAGGTGTTATGACTGACCCTTATGATAATATGACTTTTGAAGCTGTAGATACAGTGATGTTGACTGATGTTCGTTTCTTTGAAGAGGTGATAGTATCTTTTGAAAATTATAAAGGTAATGGTAAATTTATTGCTTTTATGTCGGATTTTGCTGTAAATAATGCATTTGATTTAGATAATTTGGTAGTTGATTATCGCCCTGATGTATTGAAAATAAATCAATTTGCAATAGGATTACCTTCTGCTAATTCTATTAAATTGAAATTTGATTTACAGTATGAACAATATGAAGTTGTAGTTTCGAAAACAGAATTGGATGATAGTGCTTTGTCTTCAGCACAAGATGTGGTTCGTAAAATTATCTCTGATAATGGTGTTGTTGATGGTTTGGATGCTGCTACTGAATATAGAGTGTATGTTAGAGGTATTGATGGAGGTGTTAAAGGTCAGTGGGGTAATTGTCGATTTGTGCGTACACCGGGCTTTGTTTCTAAGTTGCCATGTGTTGTAGATAATGTTGAGACAGATATTTATAATGTTCGTCTTGGTAATGCTACAACCACATATAAGAGTATGCATAAGAATGTGATTATGCATGCTAATTCTACATATCATCCAATATTTACTAATGCTTATAAAGCGATAGCACCTTCTGATTTTGTATTTTTGACTGAACTTACTAACGAAATTGATTGTTGGTCGGCATTGGTATTCCCTCAGTTGCCAAAAGTAGAAGAAATGCGTATAAGTTTTTATACTTGTTCTCCTAATGTAGGTTATAAAGGTTCTTTTGTGGTAGGTCTTATGTCTGATGCAAACGATATTTCTACTTTTGAGCCAATAGATACTTTGTCTGTAACTTCGACTAAATTAAATCATTATTTCTATGATTTGAATGGTTTGGGAGAGGAGAATAAATTCTTTGCAGTTTATGCTGACCTCGAAAATGTGTTAGGTAGTAATAGATTTATTGTTGATAAAGTAAGATATTCTGAAATTCCTTCTTGTCCTACAGCATCGAATGTTCAAGTTAAATTAAATTTAGATGAACCTTCAAAAGTCGAACTAAGTTGGGATGCAGAAGATGTGGTTGCTTGGAAAGTAAGATTATCAAAAACAAAATATGAAACAGATTCTATGTATGGTGATGTTTCGGCTTATGATTTTGTTTATAACGATACTGTAACTACAAATAGCATAGTTTTTTCAGGTCTTGAATTTCCTAATGAGAAATATTACTATACCATACAAGCAATTTGTGATGAGATAGATGGCGAATGGATGGCTGTTGGTAGTTTTACTACAGAGTGCTATGATAAAGAGCCTATACCTTATTTGGAGAATTTTGATAATGCGAATTATATTACAGGTAAAAACAATGTTGGATTTGCTGTGCCATGTATGATTTCGCAACAAGTGGAGAAAGAAGGAAAGCATTATCCGTATTTGACAACAATGCAAAAGAAGTCGGGCAAAAATTCTTTATGTTTAGTGCGTTCATCTGATGTAGAATATAAAAATCTTTGTGTGGCATTGCCAAAGATGAGAAAGGCTATTAATGAATTGCAATTATCATTTATGATGTATAATAAGGATTTGAGACAATCGGTTTCGGTTGGAGTAATGACAGATCCAAATGATACACTTACATTTGTTGAGATAGCCGAAGTTGTTGCAAATGTAGAAAAAACTTGGACAAAATATACAGTTACTTTTGAAGAGTATGAGGGAGATGCTGAGCATATTGCTATAAAAGTAAATAATAAATCTCAATCTGTACAAGAGTTTTATATAGATGATATTTGTGTAGAAGATTTTAATTCGTGTGTTCGTCCTACAAAAGTAAAAGTTAAAAATATTACAGATGAATATGTAGAGTTTGAATGGGCGAAATCATCTTTTGTAAGTCAGTGGTGTATTGCAGTTACAAAACAAAAAAGCAATATCTCGTCGTATCTTGATAACCCAACATCTGCTTATCAAGTGGCATCTAAGATTGACACAGCTACAACTAATCCATATAGAATGGTTGGATTAGATGCTAATACCACTTATTATGTGTATATAAAATCGATGTGTGGTGATGATGAGTATAGCGAATGGTCTAATCCTATTTCATTCTATACCCCTAAAGAGGTTATGACTCCTGCCGAATTTGGAGTAGAGAATTTTGATACATATGGTAATGGAAAAGGCAAGTATCCATCTCACTATATTGTTGGTAATGTAATGGTGACGACTTCAACTCCATCAACTACACAACAGAATTATATACCTTATTGTTATAAGGGTAGTTCTGCATCTTATAAATCTTCAGGTGAATGTTCTTTACGATTCCAGTCGTCTTCAAGTTATAATGGAGCATATGCTATCACTTCGAGATTTGATATTGATGATATATCTACGTTGCGTATGAAATTGTGGGCATCGGCTGGTAAAGATGAATATCTATCGGATAAATATGCTCATTCGTTGGTAGTAGGTGTAGTAACCAATCCGTACAATCTTGCAACGTTTGTAGCAGTTGATACGTTAGATTTGTCGTTAGGAGGTGATTATGTAGTGCATTTTGATAATTATGAGTGTGATTTTAATGGCGAAAAAGGTAAGTATGTAATGTTTTTATCTGAATTTGCAAAAGATAACTATGCATTTATTGATGATGTTCAGTTTGATGAAATCCCATCATGTTATACTGAGTTTGAAATAGATTCGATATCTGAAAATTCTGTAGTGATTGATTTCACTAAGGGACAAGCCCCATATCAAGTAGTCTGTTCGCCTGTAGCACTAAGAACTACAGAATTAGCATCATATACGCCAATAGAAATTGCAACGGGAAATTCAGTGAAAATAGACACACTTGATGTAGCAACGCAATATTATGTATATGCACGTTCAAAATGTGATGGTAAAAAATGGAGCGATTGGACATCTGTAGAGATGGTACGTACAGAGTGTAAGGATAGTATCACATTGCCATTTTATGATGGTTTTGAGCGGAATATTGCAACTATGACAATGGCAGTCCCTGTTTGTTGGTATGTATATGGAGATCCTTTTGTTATTCAAAATTACCATGAAGGACAGAGAGGGGTATATGTAGAGGCAAAAAGTAAAGAGCAACCTTATCTTGTTACACAAGGGATAGATGTTGATAATTTGAATAGTTGTTATATGGAATTTTTTGCAAATTCAAGTAAGTATGGCAGTGAAATGAATGTTATAGTGGGAGTTGTTGAAGATATTGAGAATATAGTGGGTTCGTTTGTTGCGGTAGATACATTCGCTTTGGGTTGGAAAGGTTTTACTTGGTGTAGAGTTTATTTTGATACTTATCAAGGAGAAGGTAAGCATATTGCATTTACGACTAATTATGATTTAAACAATCGACAAGCAGGAGGCTTCTATTTAGATGATGTTACAATCGGAGGTTTACCAAATTGCATGAATCCAGAAGCATTTTGTTTGGATAGAAGAACCAATGTTAGTTTGGATATTTCGTTTAAACATAAGGGTGCTACTATATATGAATGGCGTTATGGAGCTGTAGGTTTTGATGTGGAAACAGGAGCAATGGAAACATTGCAAACTACAACTACGAATATTCATCTTGATAATCTTATGATGAATACTGAGTATGATGTTTATGTAAGAGCAGTTTGTTCAGAAGAAGAATCGTCAGATTGGACTTATGCGGGTAAGTTTGCAACATTGAATGATTATGTAAATACATTGCCATATTATTGCGATTTTGATAAAGAAGAAGAGTCTTCAAAATGGATTTTTGTTCAAAATAATCAATCAAATCAATGGTATATAGGTTCGGATAGAGATTTTGAGGTATCTGAATCTTCATTGACAAATGATAAAGCATTGTATATTTCTTCGGATAATGGAGCTCATGTAGTTTATAATAAATCTGTGTCACATTCGTGGGTATATCGTTCGATTTATCTTGAAAAAGGTGTTTATACAATATCTTACAAATGGAAAGTTGTCGGACACGCTGAATCTTCTTATCCGTTTGATTATGTAAATGCCTTATTGTTGCCTGCTACTTATACATTTAATGCAGGAAGTGAAGAGTTGATTCTTGCTGATGGTTCGAAAGTAAATATTTATGCCGATTGTGGTATTTTGCCAGAAGAAGTTATTAATATAACAAATGAAACAAATCTTACGGGAATGTGTGTTAATGGTTTGTTTGGTGCAGGTAATTGGATGTCAACAACAAAAGATGTTATAGTGGCAGCTGAAGAGGGGTTATATAATATTCTTTTCTATTGGAGTAATATGTCTGACAATGAGGGATTCTCAGCTGTGATTGATGATATCTTGATTGAAGAAAATTTCTGTGTTGCTCCTTACGATTTGCGTTTAGTTCGTTTTGATATAGAATCAGTGCATTTCGATTGGAAGTCGCATGTAGAAGATGTTCAATATGCAGTTAAACTTACAACGATAAAATCATCTAATCCAGATTTATTAAGTGATGAGTATGTGGTATTTGCAGATACATTGGATTCTACATCAATTGATATTGATGGTTTGGAGGCAAATACAACATATTATGCTTATGTAAAGGCTGTTTGTAATGATTTTTCTTCAACTGATTGGAGTAATTGTGTTGAATTCACAACACCATGTGCTCCATATACTATCAATACTACTTATTCTTTTGAAGATGGTTATTATCAAGTAGAGTTTGTCATTTCGGGATTTTCGGTTTATAATCAAATACCAAACTGTTTTATTTCTGAAAATGAACATATTACAACGAATGATGCATCGTATATGACATATTATCCACGTATGGTGAAAAATGCACAGCGAAATAGTAATGGTACATATTCTGGAACAGCACAGCATGCAGCTCGTACAGGTGATTATGCTTTAGAGTTTTTCCGTGAAGGAGTGGCTAATGCTGATGGTTATATTGTGATGCCTATGTTTGATACTAACTTGGATAATCTTACACTTAATTTTTGGATGCGATGTGTCCTTCATCATCCAGAGACAGGAGAGTTTAAACCATCAACAAGTTCAACATCCACTAATGCATATCTTTCTGGTATTGCTAATAATGCGTCTAAAAAAATTACTGTGGGTACAATGACAGATCCAAGTAATCCTGAAACATTTGTGGCATTAGGTGTATTTGAATATCCATATGATGAAGATGATATTAAATCTACAACTAAAATATCTGATGATCCAACTGGTAATGATTTCTGGGTTCGTTGTTCTTTGCCTTTTAGCAATGCAACAGGTACGTTTATTGCCTTTAAGAATGAGATGTATGAAGATGGTCTGTTGTATAATAAAGTTTATATTGATGATATCGAGGTAACTGACCGTGTTTGTATAGAACCGAGCAGTATTGTTTTTGATTCTATTAGAACAGAGTCTGTTGTTGTAGATTGTAAGGTGACATATAGTGATATGTATTTCATTGAATTGGCTACGGATAATAAATTTGAAAATATTTTGGTTGATACACTTTCTTCCTTCCCTGTTAAATTTGATGGATTGAGTGCCGATACAGAATATTTTGTTAGAGCAAAAGCTAATTGTTCGGAATATGAGAATTCAGATTGGTCAATGTTCTATTCTTTCAAAACATTGAAGCGAGTAGTTTATGATCAAACATTCTCGCAATTGAGTTATTGTCCAGAAGATTGGAAGCGTTCGGTTTCATTTGTGGCATCTCAGCAATTTGTTAGTAGTTCACCATTTGATTATGTTAATTATGATTCGAAGGATAGTTGGGTTTCTTGTGTGCCGTTGTATGAAGATGGTTTGTTTGCTACATCCCACATTTCAGTTCCGGTGAAATATTCTAATAAATACACTTTGTTTAGTCCTGTATTGTATTTAGAAAATGCGGAAGAGACATATCATTTGATGTTTGACTTAGCATTAACAAAATTGGGTGAACCTCGACCAATTGATGCTACTGAGCTTAACGATAGAAATAGTAAGTTTATGGTAATAGTCTCTAATGATGGAGGTAAAACATGGAAACAAGAGAATGCTACTATTTGGGGTACTCGTGATGATAATTATGTATTTACAAATATTCCACATACAGGAACTACATACTCAATTGATTTAACTAAATATGCGGGTGATGTTGTTCAAGTGGCATTTTATGTCGATGCTCAAAATGTGGTTGTTCCGATTGAATTACATTTAGATAATGTTCATATTAATACCTATAGAGTAGAGGATGAAGTAGCAACTTTATGTCAAACAGAAGATTATGAAGATAATTATTTCTTTGTTTCTTCAGAGTCCTTGAATTTGGGTGAAAACAGTTTCTTTAAATGGTTTGTTTATAGTGAAACTGGCAAATCAGATATATTACGTAATCTTTCGGTTTATGTAAAACCTACTATTGAAACTAATTTAAAAGCTCAAGTTTGTGAAGGCGATTTGTTTAGTGGTTATGGTTTTGTTGATTTGTTTGTACCAGGTATTTATAAGCAAAAAATGGAAGCTACTAATGGTTGTGATTCAGTTGTTGTTCTTACTTTGGATATGAATCCAACAATTAGGGAGGTGGTATATGATACAATCTGTCAGGGAACATCTTTGGTTTGGAATGGAATAGAACGTTCTCGAACAGGTGTTTATTCTGATACTCTTGTTTCTGTTGTTACTCAATGTGATTCGATAATTACCCTTATTCTTAAAGTAAACGATGCAATACGTAAAGATGAATATGTAAATATTTGTTATGGTGGTACGTATGATTTTGCAGGTCAGATTATTTCAGAGACTGGTAAGTATGAGAAATTGTTTACTACAGCATCTGGTTGTGATTCGTTGGTTACACTCTATGCAACAGTATTACCTGATTATAGCAATATAGTTATAAATGCAGCAATTGCTGACGGCGAAGTGTATAATGATAATGGATTTATTGGGTTGACAAAAGCAGGTTCTTATACATTACGAATGAAATCAGTTGATGATTGTGACTCGATAGTGACATTGAATTTGGTAGTTGGTAATGTTACAGATTATGCAGATGCGGTGATTTGTTATGGAGATACATATCAGTTTGGTTCTCGTAAAATTACTGAGTCGGGTCAATATATTGAAAAATTTGCAGAAGATTCGGTTGTGCTTTTGACAGCAGTTGTTTTGCCTGATTTAACTCAAACTATTGATACGATGATTTGTAAAGGAAGTAGTTGTCTTTTCTTTGATCAAATTATTACGGAATCGGGAGTATATACTAAAGAATTGCGTTCAGTAGAAGGCTGTGATTCTTCTATTACACTTAATCTTACGGTGATTGGAGGAGATACTACATACGTAGAAAAAACAATTACTACAGAAGATTTGCCATACGCTTACATGGATTATTTGTATCATGATGTTGCTACTCAGCCAGGTAAATATGTTGATACGATAGTAGTTGAGGTTGATGATTGTAAGGATATCATAATTCATACATTGATAGTTGAATTGTCGGACGCAATAGATTATGTTGATAATAAAGACTTGATATTAGTTCCTAATCCTATTAGTGTAAATGACGTATTGTTTGTTGAGGCTGAGTTTATAGACTCTGCTCATGAAGGTATTGTTGTTGAGGTGTTTAATTCTATAGGTCAACGTGTGATAGTAGATGTTCTGTTTACAAATCCAATTCAAATAAAAGGATTATCAGAAGAGGGATTATATATTGTTAGAGTTGTTGGTAATGGTCAAGTTTATCAAGGTAAGGTTATTGTAAAATAATTTTATTATTATATTTAATAAGAGCTACAATAATATGTGGCTCTTATTTTAGGTAGAAAAGTATTATTATGAAAGCAAACATTTTAAAAATATTGGGCGTGCTATTTTTGATTATTGTAAGAATCTTAGTTTTCTCACAATCGCAAAATAGTTCTATTTCGTTGCCTTATCATTGTGGTTTTGAAGATTCAATAGAAAATAGTAATTGGATTATCAATTCAGGAGGAGAGCAAATAAAATGTCAAGATCAATGGATGATTGGTAATTTGGATTATACAGAAGGTTATCAGTCTATGTATATATCTTGTGATACTGGTAAAACTATTACTTATGGAGCAAAGCCTAATTATGTTATTGCTTATAGACCTATTTTGATTACTGACTCGATAAAAGATATTAATATATCTTTTTATTGGAAAGGTTTAGGGAAAAAAGATGTTTCTAATCTGAAATATTATTTTATGCCAGCATCGGCTATCAGAGAGTCTGATTTAAGATCAGTGTCAGGGAAAGGAAGTTTACCTAATATTTTCAAAAAGAGTAGTGGTGTTTTTTATGCTTCTGATGTATGGACTTTCCATACTTTGAAACATCGAATTGCTTCGAATACTGAATACTATCTAATATTTATTTGGCAAAACAATAATACTAATTTAGACTTGGTTGAGTTGTCGGCTTGTATTGATGATATTCAAATTACGGATGGTGGAGCATTTAATGTAGAGTCTTTGTCGGTAAGTTCGACTTGTGATACTTTGGTAATAAATTGGGAAGGACCTCATAGTAAGTATGACCTTGAGTATAGACGTTCAGGGTCATCGAGATGGAGTAAGTATAGCAATCTTGAATTTATTGCGGGAGAGCAAAAGCAAATGATAATAACTCCATTAGCAGAGGGCGAAGAAACATACGACGTCAGAGTAAGAGGATGGGGAAATGATGAGGGTACTGTGAAAAGTGCATGGATTATGAGTACAGATAATGTTTGTTTTTGCCCAGATAGGCATTGTATTAATTATGTAGATTTGACATCAGAAAAGGTACATTGTTTTGAGGGACACGCAGTAAATCCATTAGATAATAAGTTTAATCTTACTGAGTGTATAAGTCCAATCGATTATGGTTCAAATGATTCGCGTAGTCGTCATACTGTCAATTGGAAATTGAATGAAAAAGATCCACGGACAGGTAATATTTTGCGAACTATCCCAGAGGGAGCTTTAGCTTCAGTGCGTCTTGGTAATTGGGAGTCTGGGGCATTGGCTGAAGGAATAACGTATGACTATTATGTGGATACGGCTGATGCTATCATTGTTTTGATGAAGTATGCAGTTGTATTGGAGGCTCCGGGTCATGGGCAAGATAAAGACCCGTTTTTCAAACTTGAACTTATTGACGAGCAAGGTAATTTGATTGATTCGGATTGTGGTTCATTTGATTTTACTCCAGAGAATAATGAGATTAAATGGGAGAGATATAAGAATTATGTTTGGAAGGATTGGACTTCTATAGGTCTTAATTTGCAAAAATATCATGGTCAGAATATAAAAATTAGGTTGATAACACAAGATTGTACAGAGAGTGCTCATGGGGGATATGCTTACTTTACTTTGGATTGTATAGATGCAAAAATCAAGACCGAAAGTTGCGGTGATAATATTGATATTTCGATGGAGGCACCAGAGGGATTTCGTTATATGTGGACTAAAGAGAATAGGGATTCGGTTATATCAACAAGTCGCGAATTTTCAGTGCCTTCTAATGATACAGCAACGTATTATTGTACGGTGAATTATCTTGATGTAGAAGGATGTGAATTCGAACTTTCTACTTATGTTGAACCACAGTTTCCTTATCCCGATTTTGAATATGAATGGCGACCAGGAGATTGTGAGAATAGAGTTTATTTTACAAATAAAAGTTGTGTGTTGACTCGTATTGATGGTGAGTTTGTTCCGACAACAAAACCTTGTGAGACTTTTTATTGGAATATAAGTGATGGGAAATTAGAGAGTCAAGAGGAAAATATTGTTTATAAAGCTCCTCGTGAAGGAGGTGAGATTTCTGTTACTCTTATTGCAGGTATATCAGGTGGCAATTGTGAAAAAGATACAACAATTAAAATTATTGTACCTCCAATTTATGATCATTTGGATACGATTTATAAGGTAAAATGTGATGCAGATCCAGAAACTTTTGATAATCAGTTGATTTTTGTTTCGGGAGTTTATGTGCAAACGCTTAAAAATATATGGGGCTGTGATAGTGTTACTGTGTTGGATTTACAATTTTTGCCACTTCCAGATGATGTCCATATTTATGATACTATTTGTAGTAGTGATGTCTATGATTTTTATGGTGAAAAAATTACAGAAGCAGGGGATTACACTAAATGGTTGACAACTGCATTGGGATGCGATAGTATTGTTCATTTGCATTTAGAGAAAGCACAAGCCATAGATGTCTCGATTGATGAGAAAGAATGGTTTGTTTGTGCTGATGAGAAAGAGTTGTTGGTTGATTATAAACTGACAGATGGAAATGGTAGTTTGAAAACTTATTCTGTTTTGTTTGATGCTTTTGCTCAACAGAATGGCTTTAAGGATCTTGCTGATGTGCAAGTGGATGATGATGATGTGTTTCGTATTCTTTTGCCTATAGAGTGCCGTCCTAATCATTATAAAGCAACAATTGAGATAAAAGATACGACAAAATTTTGTGATGATGTTTCCATTCCTATTGATTTTGATGTTTATTATCCTTCTTCTATTTTAGAGGCGAAATTTGGTAATTTGATTACTTTTTATGATTCAGCTTATAATGGTGGCTATAGTTTTGTGGAAAATGAGTATCGTTGGTATAAGAATAATGAACTTTTAGTAGATGATACTTTGAGTTATGTTTATTTGGGAGATAATGTTACGTTTAATGGTAGTGATTGTTATTATTTAGAGGTTAAGCGTAAGGATGATGGTGTTGTGATGCGTACGTGTGAAATTTGTCCTGAGATGTCAACGGGCTTTGATGATGTGGTAGGGGATGAAGAGTTGATAAAAAATACAATGTTGGAAAAAGGAGGTCTTATTTTGTTTGATAGCTTAAAAGAGGGATATGTCAATATTTATAGTTATTCTGGCTTGTTGATTAGTTCGCATGGTGTGGATAGTGAAGATGCAAAGATTGTTGCTCCTAATGAGTCTGGTTTTTATATATTACAAATATTGACAGGAGATAAAAATTATGTATATAAAATTTGGGTTCGATAATTTTTAAGAATATTTAAAATAGGCGTGGTGTGTAGTGATGCATATACACGCTTCTTTTATGGTTTAGAGAAAAAGATTGTATTTTTGTAGAAAAATTTGTGTTATGCCAAAAATTCAGATTACGGAGGATGGCTCGCATACATTATTTAGTGAGATAGCTAGGCAAACGTATCATTCATCGCATGGAGCTATTCAAGAGAGCCGGCATATTTTTATTTCTCAACTCTCAACTCTCAATCCTCAACTTTCGATTTTAGAGATAGGTTTTGGTACTGGATTGAATGCTGTATTGGTGGCGGAGTGGGCTTGTGAGAATGGGGCGAGGGTGGAGTATACTACTATTGAGCTGTATCCGCTTGAACGAGAAGTGTATGGCGAGTTGAATTATGGTAGGTTGTTGGGGTGTGAAGAGTTGTTTTTGCAATTGCATAAGGCGCAGTGGGATGTGGGTATGCAATCAATTGCAGATAATTTTGCAATAAGTAAGTGTAAACGAGATATAGTGGAAGAATTAAGAGTTAGAAGTGAGGAGTTAGGAGTTAGAAGTGGTGTTTTTGATGTGGTGTTTTTTGATGCATTTTCGCCTGATGCTCAGCCTGAGTTGTGGACTGAAGAGGTCTTTAAGAATGTTTACGCGCTGATGAAAGAGGGTGGTGTGATGACTACTTATTGCGCCAAAGGAGATGTGCGACGTGCTATGTTGGCTGCAGGTTTTAAGGTTGAAAAATTGCAAGGTCCTCCAGGGAAAAGGCATATTTTACGTGCAACAAAAATATAAAAACACACTTTTTACAGAAAAGTGTGTTTTTTATTTGCATAATTCAATGGAAAAGTGTAGTTTTGTAATGTGTTTTTTATAAAAAATGTTTATGGAAAAAGAAAAGAATATAGCGAGATATGCGTTGGAATATGCATTAAAAAATGGCTGTCAACAGGCGAGGGTTGTATTGTCTACTGGAGAAGAAAATGAAGTTGAGGTGCGTGATGGTAGAGTTGATAAATTGCATCATTCAGGAGGCTGTCAGTTATCGTTAAGCTTGTTTGTTGATGGATCGTATAGTACGATTTCTACTAATCGTTTGGATCGTGATGAAATAGAGCGTTTTATTGATAAAGGCATTATTAGTACACGATTTTTGGCAAAAGACCCATATCGAACTTTACCAGAAAAAGAGATGTATTATTATGGTGAGATGAATGATTTTGGGTTGTATGATGAGGGTTTTAAGACGGTGGATGTAGATGAGAAGATTGGGGTGGCGAAGAGGATTTTTGAAGAGATTACAGATGACAGATTACAGAGTACAGATGATAGTTTGTCTGCTGGAAAAGTGATTTCGGCTATGGCGGCGATTGCTGATACGGAGACGTATAATTATTTGATTGATAGTAATTGGTTTGAGGGAGAGAAGAGTAGGACGTTGTTTATTTCGACGTCGCAAGTGAGTGTGATGGGAGAGGATGATGAGCGACCTGAGGATTATTGTTACGCAAATGCTCAGCATTGGGCGAATTTGAAGAAAGAGGGTGTTGGGGCAGAGGCATTGCAGCGCGCGGTGGCTAAAATTGGAGCAAGTCGCGTGGAGTCGGGAGTGTATAACGTAGTGGTTGATAGGAGAGTAGCATCGCAATTGGTGAATCCGTTGATGTCGGCGATTATGGGCGAGGCGTTGCATATGAAGTCGAGTTTTTTGCTCGATAAGAAGGGCGAGAAGATTGCTTCGGATAGGTTGACTATTGTGGATAATCCTCGTCAGCATGGCGTATCGGGCGCACGATTGTTTGATAATGAGGGAATTGCAGTGGTGGGTATGCCTATTGTGGAGAATGGAGTGTTGAAGAATTACTATATTTCGAACTATATGAGCAAGAAGATGGGGGTGGAGATGACGCAGGGGACGAGTACGATTCTTGATTTTGCTTTGGGCGATTTTGATACTGCGGAGTTGATACGTAATATGGGTAATGGGTTGTATATCACTGACTTTAATGGTGGTAATTGTAATGGTACAACCGGAGATTTTTCGTATGGGATTGAAGGGTTTTGGGTTGAAAAGGGCGTGATTGTGAAGCCTGTGAGCGGGATGTTGATGACGGGAAATATGCTTGAGTTGTGGAATAATTTGGTGGACACATCGAATGACCCGCTTGGCTATACGACTCGGAAGGTGCCATCGTTGTTGTTTACGGAAGTAGTGGTAAATTAGGGAGCAGGGAGTAGGGAATGTATTTCCTATTTTCCACCTATTTTCCATTTTTCATTTAATTTGTTTTTTTCAATTATTTTTTGTATCTTTGCACGGTTTTTGTATAAAGTACAAAATATAGTCAACTGACTAATTATAAATTATTAAAAATATTAACAATGGTGGGTTTCGGGTCTTGCGACTTGTGACTTGCTACTAAAAGTCTGAAAAAAGTATGATTTATTCTCACGAAGTAGAACACATGTGTGTTGTTGCTAAAGGAGCAAATCACGAATCGGCTCCAATTCCTCAAGAAGGAAAATGGACTCGCGCGAAAGAGATTAAAGACATCAATGGTCTTACTCACGGTATTGGTTGGTGTGCTCCAAAACAAGGTGCTTGTAAATTGACTCTCAACGTAAAAGAAGGTATTATCCAAGAAGCACTTGTAGAAACTATTGGTTGTTCAGGTATGACTCACTCTGCTGCTATGGCATCAGAAATTCTTCCTGGCAAAACTCTCCTCGAAGCATTGAATACTGACTTGGTTTGCGACGCTATCAACACAGCTATGCGCGAACTCTTCCTCCAAATAGTATATGGCCGTACACAATCTGCTTTCTCAGAAGGTGGTTTGCCAATCGGTGCTGGTCTTGAAGATTTGGGTAAAGGTCTTCGTTCACAAGTAGGTACTATGTTTGGTACTTTGGCTAAAGGTACTCGTTTCCTCGAAATGGCTGAAGGTTATTGTACTCGTATGGCTCTTGATGCAGACAACGAAGTTATCGGTTATGAGTTCATCCACCTTGGCAAATTCATGGATATGGTGAAAAAAGGCGTAGATGCTAACGAAGCTTTGGAAAAAGCTAAAGGTACTTATGGCCGTTTTAAAGATGCAGTTAAATATATTGACCCACGTAACGAATAATATTAGGAGGAGATAAATTATGGCTAAACACGAAGTAAAATTTGAATCACAATCACGCCGTATCGATAATATCCTCAAAGTATTGAACGGCTATGGTATCGCTTCTATCGAAGAGGCAGAAGCTATTTGCGACGCAAAAGGTATTGATCCATATAAAATGTGTGAAGAAACACAACCAATCTGTTTTGAAAATGCAAAATGGGCTTACGTAGTAGGTGCTGCTATTGCTATCAAAAAAGGTTGCACTAACGCTGCTGATGCTGCTGAAGCAATTGGCGAAGGTTTGCAAGCATTCTGTATCGCAGGTTCAGTTGCTGACGACCGTAAAGTAGGTATTGGTCACGGTAACCTCGCAGCTCGTCTTCTCCGCGAAGAAACAAAATGTTTCGCATTCTTGGCTGGTCACGAGTCTTTTGCTGCTGCTGAAGGTGCTATCAAAATCGCTGAAATGGCTAACAAAGTTCGTAAAGAACCTCTTCGCGTTATCCTCAACGGTCTTGGTAAAGACGCTGCTAAAATCATTTCTCGTATCAACGGTTTCACATACGTTCAAACAGAGTTTGATTACTATTCAGGCGAACTTCGTATTGTTAATGAAAAAGCATATTCTGATGGTCTCCGCGCTAAAGTACGTTGCTATGGTGCTGACGATGTTCGTGAAGGTGTGGCAGTTATGCGTTCAGAAGGCGTTGACGTATCTATCACAGGTAACTCAACTAACCCTACACGTTTCCAACACCCAGTAGCTGGTACATACAAAAAAGAGTGTATGGAGCAAGGCAAAAACTACTTCTCAGTAGCTTCAGGTGGTGGTACAGGTCGTACACTTCACCCAGACAACATGGCTGCAGGTCCTGCTTCTTACGGCATGACAGACACTATGGGTCGTATGCACGGTGATGCTCAATTCGCTGGTTCTTCATCAGTTCCTGCTCACGTTGAGATGATGGGCTTCCTCGGTATGGGTAACAACCCAATGGTAGGTGCTACAGTTGCTGTTGCAGTTGCTATTGAAGAGGCTTGTAAATAATTATTTAAGTCATATATAGTAAAAAAGCTGACCATTTAGGTCAGCTTTTTTTTATTCTCCTCCGACAGTGAGTTTATCTACTAATACACTTGGCATACCACACGTGACGGCGCAGGATTGACCTTCTTTGCCACAAGTCCAAGTACCGTTGTCGATACGAGGATTGTTGCCTACCATCGATATTGCTGCGAGTGCTTCTGGTCCATTACCAATTACATTTATATCTTTTATAGGTGTTGTGAGACGACCATTTTCGATGAGCCAACCAGATTTGACGTAGAATGTGAAGTCGCCAGCTCCAATTTGTACTTGTCCGTTTGAGAATACATCGACATATACACCATGTTTTACATTGGCAATCATCTCTTCTTCTGAATGTGGACCAGCTTCCATATAAGTGGCACGCATACGAGGCATAGGAGTGTAGCGGAACGACTCGCGACGACCATTACCCGTAGGCGAAACTCCATAATGGCGGGCAGATATTCGGTCGTGAAGATAAGAATTGAGGCGACCTTCGGCAACGATATATGTTTTTTGACCTTCAATGCCTTCGTCGTCGAAATTGATAGAGCCACGATTATGAGGTATAGTGCCATCATCGACAACGTTGATAAGAGGGTTGCATATCATCTTACCGAGTTTGTCGCTGAAAATACTTGTCCCTAATCTATTGAAATCTGCTTCGAACGCATGTCCTATTGCTTCATGAAGCAATATTCCAGAGCCACCTGCTCCCATTACAACAGGCATCTCTCCTCCTTTAGGCTTAATCGCATCGAAAAGAATAGCAGTGCGCGACACTACTTCCTGTGCCAATTCTTCGATAAGTTCTTCGTTTAAAAATTCATATCCAATGTGGAATGAGCGCGAAGAGCCTGCTTGTTCGCGGCGGCCTTTTTCATCTTCCATCACGCATGTAGCCGAAAGCATAGCCATAGGGATACAGTCGGTGAAAAGATTACCTTCAGAGTTGAAAAAAAGTATATCGCTTGTGCCATCTCCTTGAGTGATGGCTACTTTTTTTACACGCGAGTCAAGCTCGAATATGCGGTTGTTGAGGCGTTCGAGCCAAGGTTTGCGGTCTAACAATGTTTTTTCTTCCCAATGGTGTAGAATAGGGTAGCGATTAGGTGATGTAAGTTTTTGAATATCTACATTATTATATTTTTCGCCATTAGAGGCGATACGATTGGCTGTGCGAGCCGCTTTTAGTAGGTCTTCTACTGTTGCGGTTTCGGTGTAGGCATAACCAGTTTGGTCGCCAACTACGACACGGACACCTGCTCCGTATTCGATATTCGAAGAGGCATTATCGACATTGTTGTCGATGAGGCGAATATTGTTGGAGGTCGAGTGTTCGAAATATATGTCGGCGTATGTTGCACCTCGCTCCATTGCTGTTGCGATGATGCGTTGTAGGTCATTGAGGGTAACTTTGAAAATTGAAAGTTGCATTTTAGTTATGAGTTAGGAATTGTTTTAACCCCCTCCCCTTTGGGACTCCCCCTAAGACAGGGGGAGAATATCGTTAGGAGTTGAAAGTGCAAAATAACGAATTTTTTTTGAATTGGGCGGTATAATATTATTTTTTTTGTTAAAAAAGTTGTAAGTGTTGTGAGATTGGTGGTTTTTTTGTAATTTTGCAGATACAAAGATTAAAATTTAGATATTATAGATTAAATTTAAAACCTAAACTATTAACTCTAAACTCTAAACTATTTTGTTACGTATAGCAATACAATCAAAGGGGCGGATGAATCAAGAATCGCTTGAATTGCTTGATTCGGTGGGGGTAAAACTTTCGGTTAGAGAGTCAAATCCGATACTTGTTAGATCGTCAAACTTTCCTGCAGAAGTACTTTTTATAGAAAAAGATCGTATTCCTGAGTTTGTCGCTCAGGGTATAGTTGATGTAGGTATTTGTGGTGAATATCTTGCGCGTCAAGCAGGGACTCCCGATGAATGTATCATTAAACGTTTGGGATTTAATAAATCTACACTTTCGTTAGCGATACCTCGTGATGCAAAATATCGTGGTATAGAGTGGTTTATAGGTAAAAGTATAGCGACGCCGTATCCCGATTTGTTGTCGCGTTTTTTGAAGTCACATGGCATAAAAGCAACGGCGAGGTTGATGCGAGAGCATGTTTATATGGCTCCAAAAGTGGGTATAGCCGATGCTATTTGTGATAGAGTATATTCGGGAACATCTCTTATGAGTGAAAACTTGAAAGAGGTAGAAACGGTGATGACATCAGAAGCAATATTGATTGCAACTCCACAAATGTCACCATTGAATCAGATGATTCTTGATGAATTTTTGCTTAGAATAGATGCGATACAAGAGGCAGTTGGCAAGAAATTTGTACGAATGAATGTGCCTATTGCTAATCTTGATGCAATTATAGGCATATTGCCTGCGCTACATTATCCGTCGATAGCGAAATATCAAGATGAGGAGTATATGAGTGTGTCGGTGGTGATGGATGAGAAACGCCTTTGGGATATTCTTGAAAGGCTTAAAGAACTTGGTGCAAAAGAAATTCTAATTTGCCCAATCGATAAAATGATTTTATAAATAATTAAATAATAATCAGAGTAAAGAGCCTCTAAACTCTATACTCTAAACACTAAACTATTATGATGACAATTGACAATTTTAATTTTGCTGGAAAAAAGGCATTTGTTCGTGTAGATTTTAATGTGCCTGTTGACGAAAAATTCGTTATTACTGACGATACACGTATCCGTGCAGCAATGCCAACATTGAAAAAAATCTTGGCTGATGGCGGTAGCCTTATTATTGCATCACACATGGGTCGTCCTAAAAAGAATCCAGACCCAAAATATTCTTTGAAACATATTGTTGACCACGTAAGCAAAACTCTTGGTGTAGAGGTTAAATTTGTTGACGACTGCAATGCTGCCGACGAAGCATGTTCTGCCCTCAAACCAGGCGAAGCTCTTCTTCTCGAAAACCTCCGTTTCTATGCTGAAGAGGAAGGAAAACCTCGTGGCTTGGCAGAAGACGCAACAGATGAAGAAAAAGCAGTTGCTAAAAAAGCGGTGAAAGCATCTCAAAAAGAGTTTGCTAAACACCTCGCTTCATACGCTGATTGCTATGTAAACGACGCTTTCGGTACTGCTCACCGTGCTCATGCATCTACAGCTCTTATCGCTGATTATTTCGATGCCGACCACAAAATGTTCGGTTACCTTATGAATAAAGAAGTTACTGCTGTTGAAAAAGTTATGTCTGAAACAGTACGTCCATTCACTGCAATTATGGGTGGTTCAAAAGTATCTTCTAAAATCGAAATCATCGAAAATCTCCTTACAAAAGTTGATAACCTTATTTTGGCTGGTGGTATGACTTATACCTTCATGAAAGCTCAAGGAGGTAAAATTGGTCAATCAATCTGCGAAGATGACAAACTCGACCTCGCTCTCGAACTTATGGCAAAAGCAAAAGCTAATGGTGTAAATCTCGTATTGGCTGAAGATGCTAAGGTAGGCGACGGATTCTCAAACGATTGCAACACTCAATATGCTGACGTAATGAATATTCCTGAAGGTTGGGAAGGTATGGATATCGGTCCAAAAACAATGGAAAAATTTGCTGATGTAATTCGCAATTCTAAAACAATTCTTTGGAATGGTCCAACAGGCGTATTCGAATTCGATAATTTTGCACATGGTTCACGTGCAGTAGCAGAAGCTATTGTAGAGGCAACTGCCAATGGCGCATACTCACTCGTAGGTGGTGGCGACTCAGTAGCATGTGTCAACAAATTCGGTTTGGCTGACAAAGTAAGCTATGTATCAACAGGTGGTGGTGCCCTTCTCGAAGCCATTGAAGGTCGTGTACTTCCTGGTATTGCAGCTATAAAAGGATAAGAAAAAATATATTTTATTTAGAGAGACGCAATATTTGCGTCTCTTTTTTTGTAGTTTGTAAAAAAAAGATTACCTTTGTATTGTAATTTAAAAAAACATGAATATTATGAAAAATGAGAAGAAAAAACGTAATTGGTTATGGGTATTAATTTTATTGCTCATTGTTGGCGGTTTTATATTGTTGTTTATTCGTGGTTGTGATGGTAATGGAGATAGAGGTGAAACAGGTGTAACAATTGTAGAAGAGCACGATACTACTACGATGGAGGGTGTTAAATCAAGAGATTCGTTGTTTGTAGAGCCGTCGGATGAGGTTCGTGAAAAAGAACAGCAACTTGGAAAAGAACAGCAACTTGAAGAAAAACAGTCTGCAGAACAACAACTTGCAGAAGAACAATCTTCAAAACAGAAGCCTATAGAACAACAAAGAGAAGAGGAGAAACAACAAGAGCAGGTAGTGAAAGAGCGTCAAGAGAAACAACATAAAGAAGAGTTGTTACGACAAGAGCAGCTTCAACGCGAGGCAGAGGAGCGTCGTCGTGAGCAAGAGGCAGAAGAGGCGCGTCTTGCAGAAGAGGCACGTTTAGCTGAAGAAGCGCGTATGCGTCAGCAACAAGATAGTCTTGAAGAGGTACGTCGTCGTCAAGAAGAGGAGAGAGTGATGAATGAAGGCATTCTTTTGGGTGAATTTTCGGTAGCTTGGAATCGAAAAGTACGTTTTTCTAAGGGCAATCTTCAATATCAAGCTTCGAGTGATACTTGGCGTTTTGCAAATAATCAGTGGGAGCATGAAGGAATGCGCAATGAGCGTATAGATTCAGAATATAGTGGATGGATTGACCTTTTTGGTTGGGGTACATCTGGGTATAATAAAAAATATCCTTATATGATTAGTACCGACTATTTCGATTATGGAGCAGGTCCTCGTACGATTTCAAATTCGCAATACGATTGGGGTGTTTATAATGCAATTAGTAATGGTGGAAATAGAGAGAATATTTGGCGTATAATGACTCGTGATGAATGGCGTTATTTATTTTGTAAACGCGAAAATGCAGCTAAATTATTCACATTTGCAACTGTGGCTGGGGTTAAGGGTATAATTCTTATGCCTGACAATTGGAAGAAACCATCGGGTGTAAAACTTGTGCTTAGTGCTAATCATGGTTTGAAATATGATGCAGATAACCGTTATGTTAATGTAGATTTGAAAGCGGATAACTATGCGCTTAATGTGGTCTCTATTAATGGTTGGCGTATATTGGAAGAGGCAGGAGCCATATTCCTTCCAGCTGCAGGAGGTCGTGATTATGCAAATATTTTTGAAGTACAGAATTGTGGATTCTATTGGTCTGGTACAGTTTGTGGTGATGCAGAAGCTTATATGATGGGATTTTCTTCTGCTGATATCGTAGCTACCGATTTTGAATCACGAGTATGTGGATTTTCTGTTCGCTTAGTGCGTGACGTGAAAGTGGAAAAATAAAATTGAAAAAATATTTTGCGGTTTCAAAAAATTATTATACCTTTGCATCGTCAGACATGAGTTTAGTGTCTGGCGATGTAATTCTTTTAAGTGTAAAGTTTTAAATTGTTTTGAAAACTATGTAAACCTTAATTCTTTTTAGCAACTCACGAATTATTTGTTTTTGCAGAAAAAATGATGTTGTTTTTCTGCGAGCAATTTCGGTTTGTGATTATCTCCGTTTGCTAAATCAAGGTTTCGGAAAAACTTTTACACAGTTTTAGCTTACATTATTTTTATAAACAATTAGGGCATCTGAGCGTAAGATGTTCGGTCGCTTTGTCGTCTTCGGATGTGACAAGGCTTGAACTCGTGCCCTCTTTTTGCGACGAGCCAATATTGTCGGTTAGGACGAATTTTACGACAATATACACGTGTGTCAGTCGCTGATTGATAACGAGTTAATCGTTCTTTGACTTGTGAAAATGTGTAACTTTAAAAAAAGAAAAATTTATGAGTTTTTTACGTAAAGGAACATGTGTGCGTGGCTTCACTGTAGTGTCGCGCCTTGATAAAGGTCGCTGTCCTTATCGTGAAGTCTATTTGACAACAACTCCTGATTTTGGAGAAGGAGTGACAAAATGTGTATTAGTCATTTATGACTACGAACTTACTCGCGAAGCGGGGAAATTAGCCAAATACAATCTGCCATACGAATTGAATTATATGCCTCTATTTTTAGACGAAGATGTTACTGAAGCAAGTGTGGATGTAGAGGAATATGTCAACCGAAAAAAACGTCGCTTTTTATATACTGTTTATGAGTATAAAGAAGGCAAACGGTTAGACCAAATCGATGTTGAAGTGGATTTGCAAGAGTCGGGCATTGAGTTTTTTAAAGAACTATGTAGATGTACCAACTATGTGCACATGGCTACAAAGGGTGGCGGCCATAATGCCATATCACCCGAAAACATAATTGTATATACATCCGAGAAAGGCTTAAGACCTCTTTTAATCGATTTCTCGAATGCGTGGAAACCTGTAAAACGAAAAAAGATTTTCGATGTTGAGACTCTCGACCATCGATTCCGTGCCCCTGAAACATTCATAGGTGGCTTTTCGAAATACTCCGACATATATGCTCTTGGAATGATGCTTTGTTACATTTTTGGAGGCGAGTTTATTTGGGATTATTCGCTTGCCGAACTCCGCCGAATGGATGAAAAACAAAGGCGTCGTGCTTGCGAAGAGATGCGACAGGTGGTCATATCTCGTGCGAGTTTCCCTAATCGTTTTTATTCAAATGTAGCAAGTCGAGCATTATCGGATATACCCGAAGACCGATATCAATCGGCATTTGAGATGATGTTGGATTTGATGTATATGTCTCCCGAAAAACAAGAATTTGAGATTCTCTGCAATAAACTTTATCAGCAGGAAATTGAAAATCGAGAATTGCTCCTTGAAAAACGAACTACTGAAAAACAGTCATCTAACAATGATTCTTCTTATGATGATTTCGACATCTTTTTAGATGAGGTTATTAAAAAAATGGAGGCTGAAGATGATATCCCGCAATCGACAGATGATGACGAAGCAGATAATCTTCCTTTCGATGATTTTGGTATGAAGGAAGACGATGGCGCACTTAAAGCAAATGTCGATATCGTCAAGCGCAGTGGTCGTGGTTTTGCCGACGTGGCAGGTATGGAAAATCTAAAACAACTGCTTAAGCGGAATTTCATTGATATTATCAAACATCGCGATAAGGCGAAGATGTATAACATCCAACCTTCTAATGGCATCTTGCTTTATGGTCCCCCGGGCTGTGGTAAGACCTATATGGCAGAAAAAATTGCCGAAGAGGCGAGTCTTAATTTTGTGATGGTAAAACCCTCTGATTTGGGTTCAACCTACATACATGGCTCGCAAACCAAGATTGCCGATTTGTTCAAAAAGGCAGAGAAAGAAGCTCCTGCTCTCCTTTGTTTCGACGAATTCGACACTTTGGTGCCTTCTCGCAAAGAGGATAGTCACCATAGCACTCTGAGCGAAGTGAACGAATTTCTTGTGCAGCTCAACAATTGTGCTTCGCGTGGTGTTTATGTGTTGGCAATGACCAACAACATCAATATGATAGATGGTGCAGTATTGCGCAAAGGGCGAATCGATGAGGTCATCTATGTGCCTGAGCCTGACTATGAGGCGCGTTGCGAGATGTTTCGCCTCGAACTTGATAAGTGTACTTTGAAGGAAGACAATATCGATTTCGACAAACTCGCCGATATGACTCGAGGATATACTTCAAGTGATATTGCTTTCATTGTAAAAGAGGCTTCGCGAGAAGCTTTCCGTTTGGCAATCGAGACTGAAAATTTGGTCAATGTTGACCAATCGCTACTCGAAAAAATCATACAACAAACCTCTCCATCTATATCCGAAAAAGATATAAAACACTACGAGAGCATGCGCGATGAGTTCATCAACAAGAAAAAACAAATCGACATCCGCCCTCGTGTCGGTTTTGCAGTATAATCTTCATAAAAAAAGAGGCTGTGTCAAAATTCAGACACAGCCTCCTTTTTTTTATTGTTTTATAGTTTACAGATTTAACCCTGGATAGTAGGGACGCAACGTGCTGCGTCCTATCAGCCGATAGGTTGAAAATATGATTTGTACTCGCTCCGCTCGTTAGGACGCAGCACGCTACGTCCCTACTTTAGTGGCTGATAGGACATACCATAAAGGTAGTGATTTGTTTTGAAGTGTGCAAGTGGTGAAGCGAAATTTTTTTAGTAGGTTTGCGCATTTGCATTTTCTGCAATTTCCCTACCCCCCCCCTACCCCCTATTCCCTATTCCCTGTTCCTTACTCCCTGCTCCCTACTCCTTATTTTAAAATGCAGAGTTAAATATTTGGATGTATCGTATAAAATCATTAAATTTGCAGAGAATTAAATTAGTTTATGTAATGAATATCCCCGAAATAGTTAATTGTCAGCGTACGTTTTTTGCCACAGGTGCAACGCGTGATGTGAACTTCCGATTAGAGCAGTTGCGCAAATTACGCTCTGCTTTAGAACGCTATGAATCTCAATTGCTTGATGCTTTGTGGCAAGATTTACATAAGTCACGCCGTGAGGCATTTCTTACCGAGATGAGTATCGTGTACGGCGAAATCAATTATGCGCTAAAGCATCTAAAAAAATGGGCAAAGCGCAAATGTGTCGCTCCCGAGTTGAAGGTATTGCCGTCGCGCAGTTACATTCAGTATGAGCCACTTGGTGTGTCGCTTATCATTGCACCATGGAATTATCCTGTCAATCTTTTGTTTGCTCCGCTTGTTGGGGCTATTGCGGCGGGATGTACTGCGGTGTTGAAGTCGTCGCCCTATACGCCTACTGTCGATTCGGTGATGCGCGAGATGGTAGAGAATACCTTTGCGCCCGAATATATTGCTTATACTCAGGGCGGTCGTGAGATGAATACTGCACTTCTTGCCGAGCATTGGGATATGATTTTCTATACAGGTTCGCCTGCTGTTGGACGTGTTGTGATGCAAGCAGCGGCAAAGAATCTTACGCCTTGTGTGCTTGAATTAGGGGGCAAGAGTCCTTGTATTGTCGATAAAACTGCCGATATTGATGTAGCGGCTCGTCGCATTGTGTGGGGCAAGTGCATCAATGCTGGGCAAACTTGTATTGCTCCCGACTATATGTTTGTGCATCACGACATTAAAGAGGCATTACTCGACCGTATGCGTCATTATATAAAAGAGTTTTTTTGCGAAAACCCTGAAGAATCGGAGTATCTCTGTCGTATAGTTTCTGATAAGGCGATGAATAGATTGTTGTCGCTTGCCGATGTGCCACATAATGCGTCAACTCGCTATATTGCACCGACATTACTCGATGGGGTTACCCCAAATCATCCAATAATGCAAGAAGAAATCTTCGGACCTATACTTCCTGTTATGGAATTTAGTGATATAAGTGAGGTTGAGCAGTATGTTAATTCGCACGAAAAGCCATTGGCATTCTACTATTTTGGTCGAGAGTGTGATGGTTGGGCTCTTATCAATCGTACTACTTCGGGCGGAGCATGTATCAACGATGTGTTGATGCACATCTCTAATTCTAATCTGCCATTTGGTGGCGTAGGTAATAGCGGTATGGGCAAATATCATCGCTATGAGTCGTTTCTTGCATTCTCGAATCGTCGAGCTGTACTCGCTACTCCTACTTGGTTTGATTTGCCTGTTAAATTCCCACCATTCAAGGGATTAGAGTTATTAAAAGGCTTTCTAAAATAGAAAGGCATTTTATAATCTGTCTTTGTTGTCGAGATTTTTGTGTAAAAAATCGAGACCATTATGTCGAAAAAAATATGTTATTATGTCTTTCTGTCTAAAAAATAATTTTATGCAAAAATACATATTAGAAAACGAATATCTCTTAGTTGAGGTGTCATCATTTGGAGCAGAATTGCAGTCTATTCGTGATAAATCGACTGGTTTTGAATATCTTTGGCATGGCGATAAAGCCTATTGGGGTCGTCGTTCGCCTGTATTGTTCCCTATTGTTGGCAAAGTGTGGGATGGTCGTATGTGCTATCAAGGTGCTGAATATCAACTCAGTCAGCATGGTTTTGCTCGTGATTGTGAGTTTGAGGCAATCGATGTGCTTGAATTGAACCGAAAATTCAATTGTCGTTTTTCTACATCCAACGCATTGGCTTTTGTATTGCATTCTAACGCAGATACTCGTCAACTCTATCCTTTCGATTTCTCTTTATATGTTGCGTATCAACTTGTTGGTCATGAAGTAGAGGTCTATTGGATTGTAGAAAACCATACTGATGGCGATATTTATTTCCAAATAGGAGCGCACCCAGCATTTAATTATCGTGATTTTGATGCCGATGCTGATATACAAGGCTATATGAAGTTTGATAAGAGCGGTGATTTGTCGCTTACACGACTTGAGTGTGGCGGTTATGCTGCCCAAGAGCGTACATTGATGAATGTTCCCGCTGCGGGTATTCCTATTACAAAAGAGACATTTGCAGGTGATGCACTTGTGTTTGAAAAACAATTGAATAGAGTTGCATTATGTGATAAATCAGGTAATCCATACGTGGAAGTAGCGTTTGAAGCTCCTGTAGTGGGACTTTGGTCGCCAGCTAAAACAGGCTATGCGCCATTTATGTGTATTGAACCATGGTATGGTCGTTGCGATGATAGCCATTTCGAAGGCGATTACAATCAAAAACCATATATCAATCATCTTGTAAAAGGCGAGGTTTTTGCATCCAAATATACTATGCGATTTATGTGATTTTCACACCAAAACAGTGAAAACGCGAAAAAATAGACTTTAATAAATTAAAATAAGAGCTATATTTCATGTAAATATAGTTCTTTTTTTATGTATTATGATGTATTTATTATAATAATTTAAAATTTAAAGTATTGATTTATAATTATGTATAAAAATGTTGTAAAAAAACACAAAAAATATTTGGTGGATTCAAAAAAAGGTGCTATCTTTGCATCGCAATTGAGAGAGATACTTAATCAATCGAGAGAGCGACAATGGTGTGGTAGTTCAGCTGGTTAGAATACCTGCCTGTCACGCAGGGGGTCGCGGGTTCGAGTCCCGTCCATACCGCAAAAGAGTTCAACTAAGTTGTTGGACTCTTTTTTTGTATATAATATCGTTGTTTGAGGAATAATTTGTATATTTGCAAATAATTTTTTGTCTTATGAATCCGAAGTATTTGATATTATTATTGTTGGTCTTATGTGTTGCTTGTGAGCAGTATGAGGTGAAGGATGCTGAGTTATTGCATGATGAAAGTTGGAGTGTAGATTTTACTTTAGCTTCGGGGAATTGTGTGGTGTATAGTGATACGTTGTATGTGTTGTTTGGGCGAGAGGAGGGTGGAAGTGCTGAGGAACCGTCGAGGGTGTGGCGATGTGCGCCGATGTCGGATTTGAGTGATTGGCGTGAGAGTGAATTGCCTTTGGCTCCGAGAGTAAGTGCGACGGCTGTGGTTGTGGGTGATAAGTTGTATGCGGGGTTGGGATTTTGTGGAAAAGTTTATGGTTCGGGTTCTCTTTTGCGCGATTGGTGGGAGTATGATTTTGTTTCGCATAGGTGGTCGCGATTGGTGGATTTTCCTGCAAGGGATGTTGCGGCTCCTGTTGTTTGGGAGGCTGAGGGTTGTATTTATGTGGCATTGGGTTTTGCTGAAAATTTTGCAAAAAATGTGTATCGTTATGATATATCGGATGATAGGTGGGAGCAAGTTGATAAGTTGGAGGAGTTGTTGGTTAGAGCAGATGCTGTGGGGGCAAGAGTGGGAGATTGTGTTTATTTTGGATTGGGTTATGGCATTGAGATGAAAAATGATTGGTGGCGATATGATTGGACGAAAAAGGAGTTGCAGAAGTGTGGTAAGATGCCTGGTCGGGGTAGAGTGTTTGCATCGGCGGTTGCGGTTGATGATAATGTTTATGTTTTGGGTGGTCGTTATTTTGGTGGCACTGAGACTCGTGAACATTTTTATGAAACAATCATTTTTTATAATACAGCGAATGATGCGTGGCATACTTTGGGGCGTATGGAACAGGCTGCGGAAAATATGATTGCGTTTGAGTATAATGGTGATTTGTTTTGGGGATTAGGACAATGCCAAGACGGATTGTTTGTGAAGAAAATTTATAGGAGGGAAATGAAATGAGGAATGAGAAATTAGGAATGAGAAATTGCCGATTACTATATTTATTGTTTTTGTGGGTTGTTGCAATGCCTTGTTGGGCGTGGCGAGCATGGCCATTGCCGATGGATTCGGTTGATAATAACAGAGATACGTTGTGTTATTATGGCGAATTTATGGGGTTGGCATCGTCGGGGAAGTTTGCGCCTTTTTGGATGTCAACTAATACGGATGGGATTGTTGGTGTGTCGCCTTTTAGTACATATTTGCGTGGTGGTATAGAGAAAAAGGCTGTGCGTCAGGCTCGTTGGTGGGATTATTCGTATGGAGCACAGATTGTAGTTGGCGGTCAACAGTCAACAGTCAACAGTCGATGTTCAACGGATTTTCGGTTTCAGATTGTGAAATTGTATGCGCATGCTCGGTTGTGGTGTTTTGATATTACTGCGGGTGTTAAGCCGTTTGATGTTGGTAATCATGATTATGAGTTGTCGGTGGGAGGATTTTTATTTTCGCGTAATGCGCCAGCTATGCCTCGTGTGACGATAGGAATTGATAGATATACAGCTTTTCCATTTACGTATGGGTATATGGAGGTTAAAGGTGGAATTACTCAAGGATGGTTTGTAGATAATATTGGTGTTAGGGGGGCGATGTTGCATCATAAGTATTTGGGAGTCAGATTGGGAGGAAAATTACCTATTAATATTAATTATGAATTTCATCATGCGGCACAGTGGGGCGGTGTATCGAATGTTTATGGCGAGTTGGGTTCGTCGATTCGAGACTGGTGGACTGTATTTAAAGCATCTTCAGGTGGTGTGATGGGTAATGATCAGATAAATGCGATGGGTAATCATATAGGCTCACAGATGTTGGGTTTGGAGGTGAAACATAGGGGGTGGTATGTGAATGCTTATTGGCAGTCGTTATTTGAGGATGGACCTATTCGTTATATGTGGAATGCAAAAAATGCAGTAGATGGACTGTGGGGAGTTGCGATAAAGCAGTCGTATTGGCCTTTTATAGAGGCATTGACATACGAGTTTTTTGCTACAACAGACCAGTCGGGACCAACGCATGACATAGATGGAATTATTTTTGGGGGTAAGGATGACTATTTTGATAACATAATATATTCGCAGGGTTGGAGTTATTTTGGGCGTACGATAGGTAATCCTTTTATTACGTCTCCTATTTATGGTGGTTTGATTACAACTGAAAATAATCGTACTTTTACACATCATATTGCTTTGAAGGGCGATATTTATGGTTTTAAGTATCTTGTTAGATATAGTCACACAGATAATTTTGGAACTTATGATTTGCCTATGAGAACTTATAATAATGCTATTTATTGTTTGGTGCAAAAGCATGTTCCTCAAGCATGGAATCTTGATTTTGGGGTGGCAGTTGGAGCTGATTGGGGTTCGCAGTTTGGTAATTCGTTTGGCGCAATGGTTACAGTTGCACGTAGTGGAATAATATGGAAATCAAAACGATGAAAAAACTTTTAATTATAACACCTGTAAAAAATTCGATTGATTTGACGGAGAAAACTATTCGTGCAGTGATGGATAGTGAAGAAAAACAGCATTTTCGATATGTTGTTTATGATGATTTTTCGGAGATTGAAACTGCGCGAAAATTGGATGATTTGGCGAGAGAGTTGGATTTTGAAGTTGTTCATTTGTCGGATTTTGTAGATTCGCCTTCGCCTAATTATAGGTATATTCTGCAAGAAGCGCAAAGATTGTGTGTTGCAGAAGATAGGCATTTGGTTATTGTAGAATCGGATGTTGTGGTTAATAAAGATACATTTGTGAAATTGAATGAGGCGGTGAATGAGGGTGTAGGTTTAGTGGCTTCGGTTACTGCGGATGAAAGTGGAGAGGTGAATTTTCCGTATTTATATGCGCAAAAATGGGGAAATGAGAATAGAGTGACTAAAAAGCGTATTAGTTTTTGTTGTACATTGCTGACTAATGAATTTTTGAAATCATACAATTTTGGAAATCTTGATGTTACAAAAAATTGGTATGATGTGTTTATTTCGCATAAAAGTGTAGAATTAGGGTTTAAGAATATTCTTTTGATGACAGATAGGGTGTTGCATCGCCCTCATAGTAGTCGTCCTTGGAAATTGTTGAAATATACAAATCCGTTGAAGTATTATTGGATTAAATATACCAAAGGATTTGATAAAATATAGTGTATGCTTGTTTCTGTAATAGTACCAGTATATAATTCGGAGCAATATATTGCAGAGGCTTTAGACTCGGTGTTGGCTTCTGATTATTCTGATATTGAGGTAATTTGTATAGATGATGGTTCGTCCGATTCGTCATTGCAGATACTTCAAGAGTATGCGTTGCGGGATAATCGTGTGAGGGTTTATTCTCAAAAAAACGCAGGGGCTTGTGTTGCTCGCAATTATGCTATTTCGCTTGCTTCGGGAGAATTGATTTTGCCGGTAGATTCAGATAATAAAATCACATCTACATTTATTTCTCGGGCGGTGGCAGTTATGCTTTCTGATGAAGAAATAAAAGTTGTTGCTCCTCGCGCTGAATATTTTGGCGATAAATCAGGTGAATGGAAGTTGCCACCATTTTCGTTGAATCTTTTAGCGAGGAAAAATATTATGGATACATGTGCGATGTTTCGTAAGTCGGATTGGGAGCAAGTAGGGGGCTATTGTGGAGAGATTAAGACACGTGAGGATTGGGCGTTTTGGATTGCAATGTTGAAAGATGGAGGTAAGGTTGTACGTTTGCCAGAGATAGAATTTTATTATCGTGTGCGTGCAACATCAAAGAGAGCAACCAATCGTCATCGTAAATTCGATGTTATTGATACTTTGAATAGGTTGCATCCCGAATTTTTTGAACGCGAGTTAGGTGGTCCTTTACGTCATCGTCGTTCTTGGTCAAAAATGATAAATGGGTTGTATCGATTTGTTCATCCTCGAAAGATTGAGTTGGCATGTGAGTTTAGGGATTTAGAATATTGGGTGAAATCACTACCTGTAAGATGGCAAAATGGAGAGGGTAGAGTGATTCATAATCGGAGGAATGAGTTGAGAGATATGCAGTTAGGTGGAGTTGATGTAGTAGTGAAATCTTTTGCAATTCCGAATTTTATAAATCGTATTGCTTATGGATTTTTGCGTAAATCAAAGGCGCAACGTTCGTTTGAATATGCTATGAAATTGAATGAATTGGGCATATATTCACCTGCGCCAATCGCCTATTATACTGAAAGATGCGGTCTTTTGTTTTCCCGTAGTTATTATATTTCTGAAAAGTCGCATTGTAGATATACCTTTTATGATGTAATTGAGAATAAAAATTTAGAAAATAGGGAATTATATTTAAAGCTTGTAGGTAAAATGACAGCTCGTTTGCATCAGGTGGGTGTTTATCCGTTAGATTATTCGGGTGGAAATATTTTGCTTGATGTAGTTGATGGAGAACCTCAATTTGAGTTGGTTGATTTGAATCGAATGTCGTTTGGGAATGTAGATTTAGATAGAGGTTGTCGGGGTTTTGAACGATTGAATGTTGAGCCTGAAGCATTGATAATTATGGCACGAGAGTATGCAAAGGAGCGTGGTTTTGATGAGTCTGTGTGTATTGAATTGATACAAAAATATCGTTGGTATAAACATCAAAAATAAATGAAAGCAACAATAATAATTTCTGTATATAAGAACACTAAAGCTCTATTTTGGGTATTAGAGTCGTTGCGTTGTCAGACTTGTAAAGATTTTGAAATAATTGTTTCAGAAGATGGAGAGTGTGATGAGATGCGTAGTTTTGTAGAGCAGTATGATTGGTTTTGTGAGCATCGACATTTAGCACAAAAAGATGATGGTTGGCGTAAAAATAGGGCCCTTAATCGTGCTATTTTAGCGGCAAATAATGATTGGCTTATTTTTATTGATGGCGATTGTGTTGTTCATCGTAGATTTGTAGAGATGCATCTTCGCTATGCGAAACCTAATAGAATTTTGTTGGGCCGTCGTGTGAAATTGTTGAAGGCGATAACAGAAAAAATAATGAATGGTACAATTGCCTTGTCGAAAATAGGTTGTGCAATGGTGCGATATCTTTTTGTTTCAGGAGCGAAGCAAGTAGAAGATGGTATATTTATACCTTTATTTTTGAATAGAGAAATTCATAAAGCCAGTCGTTTGATAGGTTGTAATATGTCATTTTCAAAAGAGACAATTATGTCAATCAATGGTTTTGATGAAGATTATATAAAGCCTTGTGTTGGAGAAGATTCGGATATAAATTGGAGGTTTAAGGCTATGGGGTATGAGTTTTATAGTGTGCGAAATCGTGCTATTTTGTATCATCTGTATCATAAAGAAAATTGGGTTGAATTCTCTGAAAATAAAGCAATGATGAAACAAAAACAAATAGTAGGGAAAGTTCAGTGTGAAAGAGGTATAAATTTGCATAAATAGGTTTATGATTTCAATCGTAATTTGCTCTCGTTCCAATAATATTCCGTTATCTCTGCAACGTAGTATTTCTGCTACTATTGGTGTTGAGTATGAGTTGGTTGTTGTGGATAATTCAAAGAACCAATTTTCGATATTTCAAGCCTATAATGTTGGAGTGCAAAAAGCAAAGTATCCGTACATTTGTTTTTTGCATGAAGATGTTGAATTCGTTGCTGATTATCTTGATTGGGGAAAATCTTTAATTGAAATACTTTCTGATGAAAATACAGGAGTTGTCGGTATTGCAGGAAGTGATATTATTACTCGAATACCAGCCCCATGGTCGTTTTTTCGACCTGCTAAAAAGATGAATATTATTCAAGGTATTAAGAATAATCAAGGAGAACTGTTTTTTGAGCAAAGATGTTTGCCACGTGGGAATAGCGAAAAATTTTTGCCTGTTATTTTGTTGGATGGTGTATTTCTTGCAATGAGAAAACAACTTTTTGATGAAATAGCTTTTGATGAGAAAATATTAGGTTTCCATGGGTATGATTTTGATATAACACTACAGAGTTATTTTCTTGGTTATCAAAATTATGTGATGTATGATAATATACGATTAAAACATTTTTCTTTGGGTAATATTGATAAGAAATATTATGAAAATCTGATAAAGGTTTTTTCGAAATTCGAAGAAAAATTGTCTATAGCGGTTGTAGAGAACAAAAAAAAATGGCACAATATATGTGCCATAGAGCGTAAGCAATTAAGACGTTTTTGTTTGAATTTATTGAAAACTGGATTTTCTCCAAAATATGTTATAGATATATTTGTTTACTATTCAAAACTTATAAATTTGCCAAGGTTTAAATATTATTCGTTACTTGTTTATTTTCAGATTCGTTGTTTGTTTTGGAAGTAGGTGATAATATTAGAATATACAAGAACCAAGATAAAACGAATATTGATAAGTGTGAGCCGTAACTTTCGGTTAGTCCTTGTAGTGTGAAAATCAGTATAAAAAGGAATAGTAGTAATTGCTGTTTTCTTTTTGTTAGTATTATTGGCAAAAATAAAATACAACTTATTAGAATAAGTCCGATTATACCAAATTCAATTGTAGATTCTAAAAAAATATTGTGTGCATGTAGGCTGTACTTGTCGTAATTAGGAAAATCAATAAACCAAGGAATTAAAAATTCGGTATTTAAAGATTCATTTTCAAATAATTTATCTACTAATGTAGAGCGGCCATCGCTAATGCCATATCCCAAGATAGGTTTTTCTTTTATCATTTCAATGGCTTCACTCCAAATATACAATCGAGGGTTTTGACTATTCTGAAAATCTTTTGCTCTATAGTTAGTTGTGAAGATGAGATGTGTGACGAATATAGATATTATTATAAATGGTATAAGTAGGTATTTGCTTTTTTTGTAGGTGTAATAATAGGCTAAAATACAGATTATTATTAATGTGGTAAATATTCCTATTCTTCCTTCTGACGTGATTATTGTTAGGGCTGACAATACCATAAATAAAGCAGTAGAGACGCAATATATTGCGTCTAGTCTCCTTAATTTATCACTTTGAGTTATACCATAAAAGCCAAATATAAAGCCACAATTCATATATAAATTAAAGTTCATGTGCGAAATATGCATTATTTGGCTTCTATAGTTTGCTATAGCAAGTTGATATGCTTGGAAAGAATCAAAGGTAGAGAACTTAAAATCAATTTGGTATAGTATATATAGTAGAATTATAATGCCAGTTGACATTATCGGAATAGCTAAATGTTGAGGTTTTAATTTAGGGTTAATATTTGTAAATAATCCTAATAGCCCCATAATTAATAAGCCTATTCTTTTTTCAGCTGTTATTTGGAAATAAGGTAAATTGGTTTCTTCAAATGGGTGCCAAATCCAAATGCAGAGATAAAATAATATCATGGCAACGAATGTCCATTTCGTTTTATCCCATTTCACATTCGTATATCGTTTATTGACAATGATGTCTAAACCGACAGATATGAAGTATGTGTATAATGCAGGACGTTGATAGTCAAATGGCAATATTAAAGTAGCAACTAAATATATAGCACATAATACATTAATCCATTCCACCGTTTCCGGTAGAATGGATTTTATTTTGTTATATGTGTTTATTGTGTTCATTAAAGTTCGAATTCCGCTTTCACTTTATCTACAAAGTCTAATTTCTCCCAAGTGAATAATTCTACTTCGTAGCAACGATATGGTTCATAGCGAGTTTCGTAGCATTTTGTCACTGTGCGAGGGGTGCGACCCATGTGTCCATACGAAGCTGTTTCTGCATAGATAGGGTTGCGAAGTTTCAATCTTTGTTCAATTGCGTATGGGCGCATGTCGAATATTTTCAACACTCGTTCTGCTATTTCGCCGTCCGACATAGCCACTTTCGATTTTCCATAAGTGTTGATATACAAGCTTACAGGCTCTGCTACACCGATAGCGTATGCCACTTGCACCAATATTTCGTCTGATACGCCTGCAGCTACAAGGTTTTTGGCGATGTGGCGTGCTGCGTATGCTGCTGAACGGTCCACTTTTGATGGGTCTTTACCCGAAAAAGCACCACCACCGTGAGCACCTTTACCACCGTATGTATCAACAATAATTTTGCGACCAGTCAAACCTGTATCGCCGTGAGGTCCACCAATCACGAATTTGCCTGTTGGATTTACGTGTAGGATGATGTCGCCTTTGAAATATTTTGCCAAATAAGGATATTTCGCCAACACGTGAGGCAACAATATATTCTCCACATCTTCATGAATTTGTTTCACCATTGCCTTGTCAGCCTCCTCTTGAGAGATAAAGTCATTGGCAGTGATAAATTCGTCATGTTGAGTCGAAACAACGATAGTATGTACTCTTTCAGGATAGCCATTGTCGTTGTATTCGATAGTCACTTGGCTTTTTGAGTCAGGACGAAGATAAGTCATTTCCTTGCCCTCTTTACGAATAGCAGCCAACTCAATTAGCAGTATATGGCTCAATGCCAACGATAAAGGCATATAATCATCAGTTTCATTACAAGCATAACCAAACATCATACCCTGGTCGCCTGCACCCTGATTCTCAGCCTCTGCGCGTTCAACTCCACGATTTATGTCTGCCGACTGTTCGTGTATTGCCGATAAAACGCCACACGAATTTCCTTCAAACATATATTCGCTCTTGGTATAACCAATGCGGTTAATCACTTTACGTGCAACATCTTGTACATCTACGTAAGCCTTACTTTTAACTTCACCGCCAAGAACAACTTGACCTGTTGTAACAAAAGTTTCACATGCCACTTTTGATTGTGGATCGAAAGCTAAAAACTCATCTAAGATAGCATCACTGATTTGGTCAGCCACTTTATCCGGATGACCTTCCGAAACAGATTCGGATGTAAATAAATAACCCATAATTCAATTATTGTAGGGACGCTCGGCCCGAGCGTCCGTTGTTAGTTAATAATTTGTAGGGACGCTCAGTTCGAGCGTCCGTTGCTAAATTGTAAATTAATTGGAAACGTGGATGTTGCAACTAGCAACTACTAACTAGTAATTACTAACTAACAAAAGATTTGACTTTGAAAAAATAAAAGGAAATAAGTCGTGCTGAAACCGCACATTGAGATATTCCATTTTAGCATTTTTTTCTGTGGTTGCAAGCAGTCAAATCTCTCCACATTTTCTGGATGCAAAGTTACAAAAAAATATTTATATGTGCAACAATAGAAAATGCGTCTTTAATATCATTTGATTTTTTATGAAAATTTTGTATATTTGCAGATTGAAAAATAAATTAGGAATGTTATGTCAATTATATCATCAGAATATAAAAGTTGGATTGGCGAACTGAAACAACGTATTCGTCAAAGTCAAATTAAAGCAGCTGTAAAAGTGAATACTGAGTTGCTTCAGTTGTATTGGGGATTGGGAAAAGATATTGTTGAAAGACAAAAGAATGCTCAATGGGGAGATGGTTTTTTGAAACAGTTGAGTGAAGATTTAATGATTGAATTTCCTGAGATGAATGGGTTTTCGTATCGGAATATTAAACATATAAGACAATGGTATGTGTTTTATAGTCAGGAAGATATAATTGGGAAACAGCTTGTTTCCCAATTGTAACAAGATTTTTTCTCTGTGCCTTGGGGGCATCATATTTTAATTATGCAACGTTGTAAGGATATGAACAAGGCGTTGTTTTATGTTCGGCAAGTAGTAGAAAATAATTGGAGTCGCACTGTGCTTGATTGGCAGATAGATAGTAATTTGTATGAGCGACAAGGTAAGGCTATTAGTAATTTTAAGAATACATTGCCTGCTCCGCAAAGCGATTTAGCTCAGCAGATAACAAAAGACCCATATATTATTGATATTATGGGAATCCGTCAGGATATGGAAGAGAGAGAAATAGAGGCGCATCTTGATAGTCATATTTCACAATATTTGTTGGAGTTGGGTAAGGGATTTACCTATTATGGGCATCAAGTGCATTTGAATGTAGGAGGAGAGGATTTTTATATAGACCAATTGTTTTATCATGTGCGTCTGCATTGTTATGTGGTGGTTGAATTGAAAGCGGTTAAATTTAAGCCAGAGCATATTGGGCAACTTAACTTTTATGTAGCGGCAGTAGATAGACAAATGCGGATGCAAGGAGATAATCCTACGATTGGGTTGTTGATTTGTAAAGATAAGAATGATATAGTGGCAGAGTACACATTGCGCAATATGGAAACTCCAATAGGAGTATCGTCAGTAGAGATTTATGACCAATTGACAGCAGACTATAAATCTTCATTGCCGACGATAGAAGAGATTGAGGCGCAATTGAGAGATTGTGAAGAGGATTGATGAAAATAGTGTTTGTGGGTATTGACTTTGGGAGAAAATTTTGTATCTTTGCAAAAGAATATTTTAGATATACATAATTGATTCATTAAATAAATATTTATGAAACAATTCAGCGAGGCTACTCGAGTGCAAATGCCCGCAATGGTGCATCTCACTCGCTTGGGTTACGAATATTTCGGCAAAATGTCGGAAGAGATGAATGGCACCATCTACGATGGCGACACCAACATCCTACTGCAAGTTTTTGAACGTCAGTTCAAAAAACTCAACCCCGCCCACGAAGGCGAGTTCCTACAACTGCTCCGCGACATCAAAAAGGAGCTCAACGACGACGACCTCGGCCGTGGTTTCTACAATCGACTTAAGTCTGTATCGCCCATCAAACTGATTGATTTCGACAATATTGCCAACAACACCTTCCATTTCACTGCCGAGTTCACCTGCCGAAATGGTCAAGACGAATTCCGCCCCGACATCACTCTCTTCGTCAATGGTTTACCCCTCGTGTTCATCGAGGTCAAAAAGCCTAACAACCACGGTGGCATGGTGGCCGAAAGCTCTCGCATGAATCGCGAACGTTTCCCTAACAAAAAGTTCCGCCGATTTATCAACATCACCCAATTGATGATTTTCTCCAACAATATGGAGTACGACGCCATGGGGGGCATTGTGCCTATCCAAGGAGCGTTCTATTGCACTGGCGCACGCTCTTTCTCGCCTTTCAACTGCTTCCGCGAGGACAACGTAGCCCAACTCCCTGTTGCTCCTTTCCATGCCAATTATCCTTATCTCGACATCGACCTCGATGCCGAAAAACGCATCCTCTCTGATTTCAACTGCCAAGTCATCCACACCACGCCTGAATATCAAACCAACCTTGGCGTCAACACACCTACCAATCGCATCATCACCTCTATGTGCTCGCCCGAACGCTTGCTATACATACTCAAATATGGCATCGCTTACGTCCGCATGGAGCGCGAGGTAGACGGCAAAATCGAATCTACCGACCAAAAGCATATCATGCGCTATCAGCAACTTTTTGCGTCGATGGCTATTCGCCAAAAACTCTCCGAAGGCATCACCTCGGGCGTCGTTTGGCACACTCAAGGCAGTGGCAAAACTGCTCTCTCTTTCTATCTATCGCATATCCTCACCGACTATTTTGCTCGCCAAAACAAGGTGGCTAAATTCTATTTCATCGTCGACCGCCTCGACCTCCTCGAGCAAGCTACTCAAGAGTTCGAAGCGCGTGGCCTCATCGTCACTACTGCCAACGACCGCAACGAACTGATGGAACAATTCCGCACCAATCAAGCCCAACAAGGCACTAGTGGTCAAGCCGAAATCACTGTCGTCAACATCCATAAATTCAAAGAAGATAAAGAAAAGGTGCGCCTCAACGACTATGCTACCAATCTACAGCGCATATTCATCCTCGACGAGGCGCATCGTGGCTATCGCCCTGGCGGTTGTTTCCTCGCCAATCTTTTCGAGGCCGACCCAGATTCTATCAAAATTGCTCTCACTGGCACTCCGCTCCTCAAGGAAGAACGCGCTTCGTGCAAGGTCTTTGGCGACTATCTTCACACCTACTACTACGACAAATCTATCGCCGATGGCTACACCCTAAAAATCATTCGCGAAGATATCGAAACTTCCTACCGTGAAATACTATCACAAGCATACGATAAAGCTAAACTTGATATAAAAAACGATAATAAGGAATTTGATAAATTAGAAACTCTCGTACAGAAAAAAGATATCCAAAAATCGCAAATCGTCGAGCATCCAAAATATATCAGCGAATTGTATTATTACATAAAAGACGACCTTCTCAATTTCCGCAAAATCCAAGGCGACGACTCGCTTGGCGGTATGGTCATCTGCGAAACTAGCGAGCAGGCACGCCTTCTTTACAAATTTTTCAAACAAGAGGAGGAACGACTCAAACCAAAACCTCAGATTTTCAAACTCTCCGATGGCACTCGCATTGCTGCCGAACCTGAGATAGACCACAAATCTAACTACTCACCCCTCCGCGCTGGCATCATCCTCTACGACACCGACGACAAGGAGACTCGCAAACAGATTGTCAAAGATTTCAAAAAAAATATGACGGTTGACATCCTCATCGTCTACAACATGTTGCTCACTGGCTTCGATGCCCCTCGCCTCAAACGCCTCTATTTCGGCCGTAAACTCAAGGACCACAACCTCTTGCAAGCCATCACTCGCGTCAATCGTCCCTACAAGGATATGCGCTATGGCTTCTTAATCGACTTTGCCGACATCAAACGCAATTTCGACGAAACCAATGAGGCATATCTCCAAGAACTCAACCGCTTCAACGATGTCGACGAAACTGGCGAAAACAATGCAACCGACACCTTCGCTCAAGTTATTGAGGATAAAGACGAAATCATCGCTCAGATGAAACAAATTCGTCAAACTCTCTTCAACTACTCCTACGACAACGCCGAGGAGTTCTCTTCCGAAATCTCGACCGAAGAGGACAAAGCTGTCTTGCTCGACCTAAAACATGCCCTCGAAGCGGCTAAAAATATGGCTAACATCGTCCGCACTTTTGGCGACGATGACATGAAATCGCAATTTGCAAAACTCGAAATCACCAAACTACCTCAACTGCTCTCTGAGGTTAAACACCGCATCGACATCATCAACCAAAAAGAGGCTTTCGCCACAAGCGACGACACCAAACTCCTCATTAATGAGGCTATGATGGACATCGAATTCAATTTCTCTAAAATCGGTCAAGAAGAGATGCATATGATTTCGGGTGGCGTAGAACTCAAAGACAAATGGCAACGCACCATATCGTCATTTGCTATGAATATCGACCAAGACGACCCCGAATTTATCACTCTCCGCGAGGCCTTTATGCAACGATTCAAAGAGCATGGCTTTGTGGTAGATACTATTGCTAAATTCAACGAAGAAACTCGCGCTCTAGACGAAATTATCCAACGCCTTAGCGACCTACAACGACGTAACAACACCCTTGTCAAAAAATACAATGGCGACACCAAATTCGCCCGTGTCCACAAACGCATCCGCGAAGAAAACGACGAACGCCAAAAGCAAGGTAAAAAGCCTATTATTTCAACCAACGATGAGGATATTATGCAAATCCTCTGCTTCGTCAAAAAAGGTGTCGACGATAAGGTTTATGACAAAAACGATATCCTCAAAAAAGACAGATATTTTGCCCAAACCGTCATGCAACTCATCAGTGAATGCATCGACAATTATCCTAACATAACCCCAACTACCGACGACTACAAATTTATAAATGAAAGAGTTTCAAAACAATACATCAACCAATACAACGCCACATATGGCAACTGATATAGTTATTTATGCAATTAAATGAGTCCCCGAAGGGGGCGAACTACATAACTGATATAAATAAAAATTTATGGCAACTATAAGAGAAAAAACAATCCAACTCATCGACGCCCTCAAAGCCACTTGCAAAACCTATGGCATGGGCAACGATGGCAACGAGTATAAAATCATCACTCAAGTATTCCTCTACAAGTATCTCAACGACAAATTCGGCTACGAGGTCAAAAACGCCAAAAGCGACATTGCTCGCCGTATCGCCTCTGCCGACAAATGGGAGCTTGCCTATGCGCAACTCTCCGACGACGAACGCCAACTTCTCTCGTTCGCCATCTCGCCCGATGTGCCTATGCTCGAGCCTTACCACCTCATCTACAACCTCTGGAATCAACAAGCCAAAGGCGATTTCGACACTATCTTCGATGCTACTATGACCGATATCGCCGAAAAAAATGCCGATATTTTCTCTACCCAAACCACTGCCGACACCAAAATTCCGCTATTCGAACCGCTCACGCAGTTCGTCACCGACTCTGCCCAACGCGCACCTTTTGCTCGAGCTTTAGTCGACAAACTCGTCAATTTCTCGTTCGAGGAGGCATTCGCCGAAAACTACGACTTTTTTGCTGGCATTTTCGAATATCTCATCAAGGACTACAACACCGCTGGTGGTGGCAAATATGCCGAATACTACACCCCTCATGCTATTGCCACCATCATGGCTCGCCTTCTCGTGGGCGACAATGCCGATCTGCATAGCATCGAGTGCTACGACCCCTCTGCCGGCACTGGCACTCTCCTCATGGCTTTAGCTCACCAAATCGGCGAAAACCGTTGCACCATCTTTGCGCAAGACATCTCGCAACGTTCCAACAAGATGCTCAAACTCAACCTCTTGCTCAATGGTCTCGTCTCTTCACTCGACCATGCCATCCAAGGCGACACCCTCGTTGCCCCTTACCACAAAAGCGACGACCGCCAACAGCTCCGCCAATTCGATTTCGTGGTCAGCAACCCTCCTTTCAAAATGGACTTCTCCGACACTCGCGAGAAAATTGCCGCCATGCCTGCTCGCTTCTGGGCTGGCGTACCTAGCATCCCTGCCAAGAAAAAAGAGTCTATGGCCATCTACACTTGCTTCATACAGCATGTCATTAACTCGCTCAAAAAGTCGGGCAAAGGTGCTATCGTCATCCCTACTGGCTTCATCACAGCCAAGAGTGGTATCGAAAAAAACATCTTACAACGCATTGTCGACGACCGCATCGTCTATGGTTGCGTCTCTATGCCGAGCAATGTGTTTGCCAACACTGGTACCAATGTGAGCGTACTATTTTTCGATAAATCACAATCTACTGACAAAGTTGTACTTGTCGACGCTAGCAAACTCGGCGAGGAATACAAAGACGCCAACGGTCTCAAAAAGGTGCGCCTCAACGATACCGAAATCGAACGCATCATCTCAACATTTTTGAATAAAGAAGCCATCGACGACTTCTCTGTCGTAGTCTCTTACGACGAGATAAAAGAGAAAGGCTACTCGCTCTCGGCTGGACAATACTTCGACATCAAAATCGACTATGTCGACATTACAGCCGATGAATTCAACTCTCGCATGGCAGACTACCAACAAACCCTCACCGCCCAATTCGCCGAAAGCCACCGCCTCGAAACCGAAATAATCGAGCAACTCAACAAACTCACTTTTAATAATCAATAATATCACAAGTATGGGACAATTATATAATATTTATTGCGACGAAAGTTGCCATCTCGAACATGATGGCGAAAAAGCAATGGTGATTGGAGGTGTTTGGTGTCCTTCAAATAAAAAGGATGAAATTTTTCGTCGTATACGTGAGATTAAAGAAGAACATGGTTTAAGTAAAAAATTTGAAATAAAATGGAATAAAGTTTCAAATGGGCAACTCAGTTTTTACATGGATATTGTAAACTATTTCTTTGATAATAGCGATCTTCATTTTAGAGTATTAGTCATCCCTCATAAGCAAGAATTAGTGCATACACTATATAATCAAACACATGATGATTTTTACTACAAAATGTATTTCAATATGTTGAAAACTCTTTTTGAGCCTGATTGTGGATATAATATTTATATTGATATAAAAGACACACAAGGTCAAAAAAAAGTTGAAAAACTTCACAATGTGTTATGCAATAATCATTATGATTTTAATCGCAATTTAATACGTAAAGTACAACAAGTTAGGTCTGAAGAGGTTGAATTAGTTGCTTTAGCCGATTTGTTAATTGGAGCATTATCTTATGTTCATCGTGCTATAAATACGAGTGAAGCCAAATTGAAACTTATATCTCGTATTAGAGAGAGAAGTGGATATAATTTGATGTCAAGCACATTGTATCGCGAAAATAAGTTTAATATTTTTGTTTGGAGAAGTGGATATGGAAAATAATGAATATTTCGAATTGCCCGAATTAATTGAATTAAGTCAATATGGTGGTGATTTTCATAAATATCTTGAGGCTATATATGAATTATTCAAACAAGATTTTATTCTAAACAAACCATCTTTTAGAGGAGTAAGATTAGGCTTGAAAAAATATCCATTATCTCAGGATAAAGAAGCTACTTTTTGGCATATGACATCTGAAGGTGAAGATGAGGCAACTCGAGAGCCTGACTTGCGACGAATGGAAAGAATAAAATGGCCTGCTCCAATGATTAATCAGTCGGAACATCCATATTTGAAAGTTTGGGAAAATACTCGTGGAAATAAAACAAATATTCTTATTTTTCATGAAGGTGAAGAATATTTGGTTGTATTGCGAAAAGCGAAAGATTACATTTTACCTTGGACTGCGTATTTAGTAACCTATAAAGCAAGAAAAGAGAAATTATTGAAGGAATATCAAGCCTATATAAAAAGCAAGGAGCGATAAAAAATATCGCCCCCGTTTCTCCTTCAACACATGGTTGCTGAGATGCTACAAAGTTAATGCTTTTTTTTAGATTGTGCAAATATTTAACACTTTTTATTACATAATATTCAAATATCGTGCAATATGATGAGCGTTTTTACTCAATGGGCGACTATTTTAAGCCCAATCATCGCAACAATTGCTATAGGAGTTTCTTTTTGGATTTCCCGCAAATCATCGCAAGATGCACAACGCCAAATCAACGAAATCCGTAACCTACTAGATGTGTTGGTTGCAGTTCACAACTTTAATATATCTGAGGCTCAACAAAAATACCAAAAAGAATTAGATGCAGTGAATAGGGAAATAAAACAAATAAACAATGCTTCTCCAGAGAGAAACATATTAAGCATCGACTATCATATGCAAGCCAACAAACAAAGAGAAAATGAATTACTAGCTAAACGCCAAAAATTAGAACACAATTTATCATCAATCGACAACTACATCAAAAAAACAACAAAATAGTATATGGAATTGAAAAAATATAAATTAGGGGATGTTGCTATAGTAGAAATTAGTGGTGTTGATAAGAAAATTAAGGATGGCGAATTGCCTATAAAATTGTGCAATTTTGTTGATGTCTACTATAATTGGGCAATCACATCGAATATGGAGCATAAATTTATGGAGGCTACAGCTTGTACTAATGAGATTAAACGCTTCAAGCTCAAACAAGGTCAAGTAGCTTTGACAAAAGATAGTGAGACTCGCTTTGACATTGGTATTGCAACATACATTGCTGATGATTTTGACAATGTGATTCTGGGATATCACAATGCACTCATTACTCCTAATTCAGAAAAATTAAACGGGAAATATCTTAATGCTTTATTCCATACTGATTATGCAAGAATGTATTTTGCAAATAACGCATCAGGAAGTGGACAAAGATATGCTCTTTCTGTTGATGCATTGAATAATTTTCCTATACCACTTATTCCTTTAGCAGAGCAGAAACGTATCGGTGATATCTTTTCCTCAATCGACCAAAAAATCGCCCTCAATCGTCAAATAAATCAGAATTTAGAGGCAATGGCGAAGCAATTGTATGACTATTGGTTCGTCCAATTCGACTTCCCAAACGAAGAAGGAAAACCCTACAAATCCTCTAGCGGAAAAATGGTCTACAATCCAAAACTCAAACGAGAAATCCCCGAAGGCTGGGAGGTGAAAAATTTAAATGATATAGTAAAAGTAAAAGATGGTACCCATGATTCACCCAAACAACAGAATGAAGGTTATTTTTTGATTACATCAAAACATTTGTTGTCAACAGGAATTGATTTCAAAACAGCATATTATATTTCAATGGAAGATTATGAAGCAATTAATAAAAGAAGTAAAGTTGATACAAATGACATCCTATTTTCAATGATTGGAACTGTTGGAAATAAATATTTAGTTTCTGAAGAAACTATTAATTTTGCTATTAAAAACATAGCGCTCATAAAATCATCAGAGAATGAAAAATTTATGTATTTTTTATGGTTTTATTTGTCATCATCAGACTATATGAGATATGAACATAATGCTATGTCTGGCAGTATACAAAAGTTTTTATCATTAGATGCCATGAGGAAAATTCCTGTGCTCTTTAATGAAAAGATATTAATTTTATTTAATAAAAAAGTAAACGAAATATGTAAGTTGATCTCAAAAACAAATAATCAGAATGTTTTTTTGACCAAACAACGAGACGAGCTCCTCCCTCTGCTCATGAACGGTCAAGTGTCGGTTGATTAGGGTTTATATATAAATTTTGTTAATGATTTTGATGAAAAAATGTTTGTTATTTTTGACAATGTAAAAGTAAAAAACAAAAAAATAATAAGTTAACAGAATTACAATTTTTGTTGTTAGCAAAGATGGGGCAATAAGTTTTATTTAGTATGGAGAAAAAAGATCTTAAAATAAATGCACAATCAATAAGAACAGAATTAAAATTTTATGAAGAAAAGCCTTATGATTGTTTATTTGAGTATATTTGGAATTCTTTTGATGCTGGAGCTACTGAAGTTAGATTAAATTTTGTTGAGCCAAAGGAAGGTATTGGATGTGTGCAGAAAGTTATATTAAGTGATAATGGTGAAGGTTGGGATTTTAATAATGATGCTATAACTAATAATTTTATGTCATCAACTAAAAATCCTACAAAGAATAAAAGTTTGCCAAAGGGTCAATATGGCAGAGGGAGATATGCATTTATTTGGATTTCTGAAGAGTTACATGTTTATAGTAAGTCAAAAAAAATGATTTTGTGTCATAATACGAATATTTGTATGGAAGATGTTGGTAGTTGTATTGATGGGACAAGAGTTGAATTTATAAATGTGTATGATGGATTATCAGATGCGTTAATGTCAAAAGAATTATTTCATGCTCTTTCTGTAGAATTTTCTTGGTTTTTAATAGGAAATGAGAAATATAAAATTTTTATAAATGATCAATTATTGGATTTACATTCATTAATAAAGGATTCTTTTGAATATAATAAATCTGATTTGCCAGATCATCTAAGAAATGTAATTGGAGAAGAAACATTTTCTGCAAAAATTTTGATATGGACGGAAAAACCGTCAGAGTACTCAAAATTTTATTTTATAGATTATGTAAATGGTTGTGAGTTGTTTAAAATAAATACTGGGTTAAATAAAAAAAATGATGATTTTTGGCATTCAGTTTATATAGTATCTTCTTTATTTACGAATGAAGAAAATGATTTGTTAGATGAAAATATTTCTTCACAAATGAAGATAGAATTTTCTGTTGAAGAAAAAAAAATAAAAAAGCAGGTTATTAATTTTATTAAAGAAAAATTGGTAGATATTAGAAAACCTTATTTGAAAAGGCAATCAAATATTATGTATAGTAGCTTAGTTGAAAATAAACTGCTACCAAATCTAAGTGAGTTTGGAATATATGATGTTACTTCTTTTGAGGATTTAATAAAAACTATTTATACTATTTCGCCATCTTTATTTACAAATAAAAATAATTCAGAGAAAAAGTTTATTTGTGCAACATTTGCAGGATTACTTTCTTCACAAGATAATACTTTGGTAAAGCTTGTTTTAGAACAACTTCAAGAATTATCAGAGGAAGAACAGCAAGAGTTATTAGAAATTCTTAGTAGAACAAAATTATCAAATGTATTATCAACTTTAAAGGAGATAGATCATCGACTTTATGTGATAGATTGTTTAAAATGTTTAATATCAGAACATGAGAAAGATACATTAGAAGTTAAGCATATACAAAAAATATTAGATGATAATTTTTGGATATTTGGAGAACAATTTAGATTGTTTAGCTCTACTGAAGGTGCATTGAAAAATGTTCTTTTTAAATATGCAAAAGATATTTTAGAAATTCAGGATCCTAATTTGGAAAATAACCCAACTGGAGAAGTGGATTTGTTCTTGACTAAAACAGAACAAATGGGTGAGTCTCGTCAGAATAATATTATTGTAGAGTTAAAAAGAGCATCTAAAAAATTAGGTCAAAAAGAGTATGAGCAGATAGAAAATTATATGTATAAAATATCTGATGAAAGTTTATGTAATGGAGAAAATCAGTATTGGGAGTTTTATTTGATAGGTAGAGATTATGATGATCGTATAGTAGATAAGATTGATTCTGCAAAAAATCATGGTGAAAAGTTAAAGGGTTTATGTTTTAATATAAAGGATGGTAAATATAAAATATATGTTCGTAAATGGTCTGATATATTAGAAGTAGAATGGGGTAATAAGATGAAGTATCTCAAGGATAGGTTGCAGATTGTACAAAAAAATATACCTCAAACACCAGATGACATAACGAAAAAAATATTAGGTGATAAAAATAAATAGATTTAGTTTGAATGCATTGTTTAAGTAATATAATTATGAATAATGGTTATTTGAATTTTGATGAATATATTAGGCAGGGGGAACCGCAAAAGCGTGAACGTGCGGAGGCATGGCGTGTGGCGATTGGTTTGCAGGCTGTAGATGGGTTGAAAACATCGGAGTATTTGCAAGAAGCGGCACGAAGGAATATTGAAGGTGAGATTTCGATTGATGAGGCGCGTGAACTTGTGAAACAATATTATATTACGAAAACGGCACATGATGAGGATGATGCAGATAGAGAGGAGGCAGATAAAGTGTCGAGCAATATCGCTAAATTGCTTCAAACAGATGCTTTTACTTATAGTGTGGCTGGCTTGTCGGCTATTCATCGAGCTATTTTTGATGGTGTGTTTAAGCATGCGGGTCGTTTTAGGGATTATGATATTTCGAAAAAAGAGTGGGTGCTTGAAGGTGATTCGGTGCTTTATGGTAGGTGGCAAGACTTGCGCATGGCAATAGAATATGATTTGGACCAGGAGCGTCAATTTGATTATACGGCATTGACCAAAAAGCAAATGGTGGAGCATCTTGCGAATTTTATTTCAGGCTTGTGGCAAATTCATCCTTTTACGGAAGGAAATACACGAACAATTGCTATTTTTACTATAAAATATCTTCGTTCTCAGGGTTTTCGAGTGAATAATGAGTTGTTTGAATTGAATTCGTGGTATTTTCGTAATGCGTTAGTTCGTGCTAATTATCGTAATTTGGAGAAAGGGATTAATTATGAATCTGAATATTTGATTCGTTTTTTTGCTAATTTGTTGTTAGGCGAGAAGTGGGATTTGAGGAATCGTTATTTGCATATTCATCCAACAGAAGAGTGGAAAGTACAACCAAATTTGTTAGTACCCGAACAAGTACCCGAACAAGTACCCGACAAGTTGCATACAAGTAATGGGCTGATTGTTGGGTTGGTGAAAATGATAGGTGTCGAAACTGTTTCTATATCTCAAATGATGTCATTGTTGGGTTTGAAACATAGACCTAATTTTTTGGAATATCATCTTAATCCAGCTATTGCAGAAGGGTATGTTTGTCTGCTATATCCGGATAAGCCTCGTCATCCACGTCAGAAGTATCAGTTGACAATGAAAGGAATGGCTTTATATAATGAGTTGAATACTGGGAAATAAATATTGCGTTACAGGTTTTTGGACAAAAACTTGCCGGTATCGGCAAAAAAAGCATGGATTTTGATGGTTTTTGCGCTAAAATTTGCCGATAAGGGACTGAAAAGATAGGGTTTAGATGGTGTTTTTGGGGGAGAAATGGGTGGTTTGTATGAAAATATGTTGTACAACATGTTCTTGAAATGCCAATAAAATAGGGGGAATGTAAATTTTTTGTAAAAAAAAGAGATAAAGCATTGTTATTCCAAAAAATAGTCGTAACTTTGCAAACTGAAATAATAGGGAGAATTGTGACCAAACGAAAGCGTAGTCAAGCTTGCTTGAAAATGCAGAGTGAAAGCAATTTAACCGAAAAAGAAGATAAAGTTTAAATATTAAAAATCAAAAAGAAATGCCTACAATTCAACAATTAGTTAGAAAAGGAAGGGTAAGTCTCGAAGACAAAAGTAAATCACCAGCGTTGGATTCATGTCCACAACGTCGTGGTGTTTGCGTGCGTGTTTACACTACTACGCCTAAAAAGCCTAACTCGGCTATGCGTAAAGTTGCACGTGTTCGTTTAACTAACACAAAAGAGGTCAATGCCTACATCCCAGGCGAAGGTCACAACTTGCAAGAGCACTCAATCGTGCTTGTTCGCGGTGGTCGTGTGAAAGACCTTCCAGGTGTACGTTATCACATCGTTCGCGGTACATTGGATACTGCTGGTGTAGCTGGTCGTACACAACGTCGTTCTAAATATGGTGCTAAACGTCCTAAACCAGGTCAAGCAGCTCCAGCTAAGAAAAAATAATTGACACACCCTCTTTTTTAAACTTTCTTTTTCTGAAAAGACTCGCGTAAGTCTTTTAACTAAACGATTTAATTAACAAGGTTTTTGATATTTGGTATAGATGAAGGTTGAGTAAAACTCGCAGCGGCGAGTTTGAAGACAAATTAAAAACAACCAAAGACAAAAACAAAAAGTTTTTAACTAACAATGAGAAAAGCAACTCCTAAAAAACGTGTGGTTCTTCCAGACCCAGTTTTTAACGAAGTTAAGGTGACTAAATTTGTGAATCACCTCATGTATGATGGCAAAAAATCTATTGCTTTCGACATATTTTACGGTGCTCTCGAAGTCGTAAAAACAAAACTTCCAAACGAAGAGAAATCTGCTCTCGAAATTTGGAAAAAAGCTCTTGAAAATGTAACTCCACAAGTTGAGGTTAAATCTCGTCGTATCGGTGGTGCTACTTTCCAAGTTCCAACAGAAATCCGTCCAGATCGTAAAGAGTCAATCTCAATGAAAAACCTTATTCTTTACGCTCGTAAACGTGCAGGTCGCTCAATGGCTGATAAACTTGCTGCAGAAATCGTTGACGGTTTCAATAACCAAGGTGGCGCTTTCAAACGTAAAGAAGAAATTCACCGTATGGCTGAAGCTAACCGTGCTTTTGCACACTTCCGTTTCTAATTCTTAATTTTGTAAGAAAATGGCAAAACACGATTTATCACTCACTCGTAATATCGGTATCATGGCCCACATCGATGCCGGTAAAACCACAACTTCAGAGCGTATCCTTTTCTATACTGGTTTGACTCATAAAATCGGTGAAACTCACGATGGTTCAGCTACAATGGACTGGATGGCTCAAGAGCAAGAACGTGGTATTACTATTACTTCAGCGGCTACTACTACTCGCTGGAACTATGCAAATAAACAATATCGTATCAACTTGATTGACACTCCGGGCCACGTTGACTTTACTGTAGAGGTAGAACGTTCACTTCGTATCCTCGATGGTGCTGTGGCTACTTTCTGTGCTGTTGGTGGTGTTGAACCTCAATCAGAAACAGTATGGCGTCAAGCTGACAAATATAATGTACCACGTATCGGTTACGTTAACAAAATGGACCGTTCGGGTGCTAACTTCTTCGACGTTGTAACTCAAATCAAAGAAGTTCTTGGTGCAAATCCTTGCCCAATTCAAATTCCAATCGGTGCTGAAGAGACTTTCAAAGGTGTAGTTGACCTTATCCGTATGAAAGCTATCTACTGGCACGATGAATCAATGGGTGCTGACTACTCAGTTGAAGATATTCCTGCTGACCTCGTTGCAGAAGCAGAAGAATGGAGAGATAAAATGCTCGAAACTATCGCTTCTTTCGACGATGCTTTGATGGAAAAATATTTTGACGATCCTGCAACTATTACTGAAGATGAAATCCGTGCAGCAGTGCGTAAAGCTACTCTCGCAATGGAAATCAACCCAATCATCTGTGGTTCTTCATTCAAAAACAAAGGTGTTCAACCACTTCTTGATGCAGTTTGTCAATACCTCCCATCTCCACTCGATAACCCAGTTATCACAGGTAATGACCCACGTGACCCTGAAAAAGAAATTACTCGTAAACCAGATGAAAATGAGCCTTTGACTGCTCTTGCATTCAAAATCGCTACTGACCCTTATGTAGGTCGTCTCTGCTTCTTCAGAGTATATTCAGGTAAACTCGAAGCTGGTTCTTACGTATTTAACGCTCGCTCTGGCAAAAAAGAACGTATCTCACGTCTCTTCCAAATGCACTCTAACAAACAAAACCCTGTTGAAGAAGTTGCAGCTGGTGATATCGGAGCAGGTGTAGGTTTCAAAGATATCCGTACTGGTGATACTCTTTGCGACGAAACACACCAAATCGTACTCGAGTCTATGGACTTCCCAGATCCAGTAATCGGTATCGCAGTTGAGCCTAAATCTCAAGCTGACCTCGATAAACTCGGTATCGGTCTTGGTAAACTCGCTGAAGAAGACCCTACATTTACTGTTAAAACTGACGAACAAACAGGCCAAACAGTTATCTCAGGTATGGGTGAGCTTCACCTCGAAATCATTATCGACCGTCTCAAACGTGAATTCAAAGTAGAATGTAACCAAGGTCGTCCTCAAGTATCTTACAAAGAGGCAATCACTCAAACAGTTGACCTCCGCGAAGTTTACAAAAAACAATCTGGTGGTCGTGGTAAATTCGCTGATATCATCGTTAAAGTTGGTCCAGTTGATGAAGGCTTCGAAGGTTCACTTCAATTCATCGACGAAGTTAAAGGTGGTAACGTTCCAAAAGAATATATCCCATCAGTACAAAAAGGTTTCCAAACTGCAATGAAAAACGGTGTTCTCGCTGGATTCCCTCTCGATACTCTTAAAGTAGTTCTCGTTGATGGTTCATTCCACCCAGTTGACTCTGACCAATTGTCATTCGAACTCTGTGCTCAATTCGCATTCAAAAACGCTTGCGCTAAAGCACGCCCAGTTCTTATGGAACCTATCATGAAACTTGAAGTTGTTACTCCAGAAGAATCTATGGGTGACGTTATCGGTGACTTGAACAAACGCCGTGGTCAAGTAGAAGGTATGGAATCAAGCCGTACAGGTGCACGTATCGTTAAAGCTAAAGTGCCACTTTCTGAACTCTTCGGTTACGTTACAGCTCTCCGTACTATCACTTCAGGTCGTGCTACTTCATCTATGGAATTCTCTCACTACGCAGAAGTTTCTTCTTCTATCGCTAAACCAGTTGTAGAAGCTGCACAAGGTAGAGTAGACCTCCTCTAATAATAAAATATTGTAGTGGGTTAGCGAATGACTCTTAACCCACTACACTTTATACTTTTTCTTTATTAATAATTTAATTTTTATAACCAAAAAGACATGAGTCAAAAAATTCGTATCAAACTTAAATCGTACGATCACAATCTTGTTGACAAATCAGCAGAAAAAATCGTTCGTACAGTGAAAGCTACAGGTGCTGTAGTTTCTGGTCCAATTCCATTGCCAACTCACAAACGTATCTTCACTGTTAACCGTTCTACATTCGTTAACAAAAAATCACGCGAACAATTCGAACTTTCTTCTTACAAACGTCTTATCGACATCTATAGCTCAACTACAAAAACTGTTGATGCTCTTATGAAACTCGAATTGCCTTCAGGTGTTGAGGTTGAAATCAAAGTTTGATAATTGCTAGCGCTATTAGCTTTTCACAAAATAATCGGGGATGTATCCCCAAATCAAAAATTTTTAATTTTTCGGGTCCAAGCTCAGTATGCTTTACCCAGAGCCAATTCTGAGCCTATAGGTCCTTATTTATCAACAATTTTTAATTCTAACAAAAAATGCCAGGATTAATTGGAAAAAAAATCGGAATGACTTCCGTATTCGTTGCAGATGGCCGTAACTTGCCATGTACTGTAATCGAAGTAGGTCCTTGCGTGGTTACTCAAATCAAAACTGTAGAAAAAGACGGCTACGCTGCTCTTCAACTCGGTTTCGAAGACAAAACAGAGAAACACACTAACAAGGCAGAAATGGGACATTTTGCTGCATCGGGCACTACTCCTAAACGTAACCTCGTAGAATTCTCAGGATTCGAAGGTGAATTTAAATTGGGCGATGCAATTACAGTTGACCTCTTCACAGAAGAAGATTTCGTTAACGTAATTGGTACTTCTAAAGGTAAAGGTTTCCAAGGCGTAGTTAAACGTCACGGTTTCGGTGGTGTAGGTCAAACTACTCACGGTCAACATAACCGTCTTCGTGCTCCGGGTTCTCTTGGTGCATCTTCTTACCCTTCAAGAGTATTCAAAGGTATGCGTATGGCTGGACGCACAGGTGGCGACCGCGTAACTATGCAAAACCTTCAAGTGATTAAAGTTATGCCAGAACACAACCTCCTCCTCGTGAAAGGTTCAGTTCCAGGCGCTAAAGGTTCAATCGTATTAATTGAGAAATAATGGAACTTAGTGTATATAATATCAAAGGAGAAGACACCGGAAGAAAAGTTACATTAAACGATTCTATTTTCGGTATTGAGCCAAATGATCACGCTATTTATTTGGATGTTAAACAATATTTGGCAAATCAACGTCAAGGTACTCACAAATCAAAAGAACGTTCTGAGATTTCTGGTTCAACTAAAAAACTCGGTCGTCAAAAAGGTGGTGGCGGTGCTCGCCGTGGTGATATCAACTCACCTGTACTCGTTGGTGGTGCTCGCGTTTTTGGTCCTAAACCACGTAACTATAGCTTCAAACTTAACAAAAAATTGAAACAACTCGCTCGTAAATCTGCTCTCGCTTATAAAGCAGCTCAAGGTGAGATTGTTATTGTGGATAATATACAATTTGATGCACCAAAAACAAAAGATTTCGTTCAAATGACTAATAACTTGAAAATTAACGACAAAAAATCGTTAGTTATTTTGCCAGAAGCAAATAAATTTGTATATTTGTCAGCTCGAAATCTACAAAAGACTAATGTAATAACTGTTTCAGAGTTAAATACTTACACAATTCTTAACTGCAACGCTGTAGTATTGACTGAAGCAACTCTTGCCGGAATCGATCAACATTTTAATGCATAAGGAGTAAAACTATGGGAATTATAATCAAACCAATCGTCACTGAAAAGATGACGCAAATCAGCGAAAAATTCAATCGTGTTGGCTTCCAAGTTGCTCACTCTGCTAACAAAATTGAAATCAAAAAAGCGGTAGAAGAAATGTACAACGTAACTGTTATTAGCGTTAATACTTCTAACTACCACGGTAAGAAAAAAAGCCGCTACACAAAAGCTGGCATCATCAATGGTATGACTGCTACTTACAAAAAAGCTATCGTAACATTGAAAGAAGGAGATACAATTGATTTTTATAGCAACATTTAATAAATAGAAATGGCTGTACGTAAATTGAACCCAACTACACCGGGTCAAAGACATAAGATTATTGGAGCATTCGACTCAATTACTGCGAGTACTCCAGAAAAATCTCTTGTTGGAGGTTTCTCTAAAACAGGTGGTCGTAACAACACCGGTAAAATGACAATGCGCTACATTGGTGGCGGTCACAAGAGAAAATACAGAGTAATTGATTTCAAACGTAGCAAAGATACTATTCCAGCTACAGTGAAGACTATCGAGTACGATCCAAACCGCTCTGCTCGCATCGCTCTTCTCTTCTATGCTGATGGTGAAAAAAGCTACATTCTTGCACCTAATGGATTGCAAGTTGGTCAAGTTGTTCTTTCAGGCGAAAACGTTGCTCCTGAAGTTGGTAACTCACTTCCACTTCAAAACATTCCACTTGGTACTATCGTTCACAACATCGAACTTCGTCCAGGTCAAGGAGCTGCTCTCGTTCGTTCTGCAGGTACTTTCGCTCAAATCACTTCTCGTGAAGATAAGTATGTAATCGTTAAATTGCCTTCAGGCGAAACTCGTAAAATTCTCGGTACTTGCCGTGCTACAGTTGGTACTGTTGGTAATGGAGACCACGCTCTCGAAAGATCAGGTAAAGCTGGTCGCACTCGCTGGTTAGGTCGTCGCCCACGCGTTCGTGGTGTTGCCATGAACCCAGTAGATCACCCAATGGGTGGTGGTGAAGGTCGTCAATCAGGTGGTCACCCACGTTCACGTAAAGGCTTGTTGGCTAAGGGTAAGAAAACACGTCACCCTAAAAAACAAACTAGCCAATACATAATTGAAAGAAAGAAAAAATAATCCCTAAAAGAACAGTAAATTAATATGAGTCGTTCATTAAAAAAAGGACCATACATCAACTTGAAACTCGAGAAAAAAGTGCTCGACATGAATGAAAGCGGCAAAAAAGTCGTTGTGAAAACATGGGCTCGCGCTTCTATGATTTCTCCTGATTTCGTAGGTCATACAATTGCAGTTCATAACGGTAATAAATTTATCCCTGTATATATCACAGAAAACATGGTAGGTCACAAACTTGGTGAATTCTCTCCTACACGTACATTCCGTGGTCACGGTGGTAAGAAAAAATAATTATTACCCGTTAAAGTAAATTTTGTAAAATAAAAAAACAGAAATAAAATGGGTGCAAGAAAAAGATTATCTGCCGAAAATAGAAAGGAAGCCCTCAAATCTCTTTATTTCGCTAAATTAAATAACGTTCCTACTTCTCCACGTAAAATGCGTCTCGTAGCTGATATGATTCGCGGTATGGAAGTAAACAAAGCTCTTAGCGTACTTAAATTCTCTACAAAAGAGGCTTCTAATAAAATGGAAAAATTGCTTCGCTCTGCTATTGCAAACTGGGAACAAAAAACTGGTGAAAAAGCAGAAAACAGCAATTTATATGTGAGCACAGTTTATGTTGACTCTGCTCGTATGCTCAAAAGATTGCGTACCGCTCCTCAAGGTCGCGGATATCGTATTCGCAAACGTTCTAACCACGTGACGTTGTTTGTTGATACTAAAAATAATAACGAAAATCAAGACTAATCAAGATGGGACAAAAAACTAATCCAATTAGCAACCGCCTCGGTGTTATTCGCGGTTGGGATTCTAACTGGTACGGTGGTGATAACTACGGTGATACACTTCTCGAAGATAGCAAGATTCGTAAATATCTTAACGCCCGTCTTGCAAAAGCCAGTCTTTCAAGAATCATTATTGAACGTACACTTAAACTTGTTACTATTACTGTCTGCACAGCTCGCCCTGGTTTAATTATCGGTAAAGGTGGACAAGAAGTTGACAAGTTGAAAGAAGAATTGAAGAAAATTACTGACAAAGATGTACAAATCAACATCTTCGAAGTAAAACGCCCTGACCTAGATGCTGTTATCGTAGCTAACAACATCGCTCGCCAAGTCGAAGGCAAAATTGCTTACCGCCGTGCTGTTAAGATGGCTATCGCTTCTACAATGCGCATGGGTGCTGAAGGTATCAAAGTTCAAGTTTCTGGCCGTTTGAACGGTGCTGAAATGGCTCGCTCTGAAATGTATAAAGAAGGTCGTACTCCTCTTCATACTTTCCGTGCTGATATCGACTACTGCCACGCAGAAGCTCTCACTAAAGTAGGTCTTATCGGTATTAAAGTTTGGATCTGTCGCGGTGAAGTGTATGGTAAACGTGATCTCGCTCCACAATTTACCAACGCTAAAGAAAACAACCGTGGTGGAAACGACAAAGGTCGTAAGAACTTCAAAAATAAAAAGAAATAATAGAAACGAATTTGAATTTTACAAATTATGTTACAACCTAAAAAGACAAAATTCAGAAGACAGCAAAAAGGGCGTATGAAAGGTAACGCTCAAAGAGGAAATCAGCTGGCATTCGGTTCTTTCGGTATCAAATCGTTACAGTCTAAATGGATCACTGGTCGTCAAATTGAAGCTGCCCGTATCGCTGTAACTCGTTATATGCAACGTCAAGGTCAAATCTGGATCCGTATCTTCCCTGATAAACCTATTACTAAAAAACCAGCCGAAGTGCGTATGGGTAAAGGTAAAGGTTCTCCAGAAGGTTTCGTAGCTCCAGTGACTCCCGGAAGAATGATTATTGAGGTAGAAGGTGTATCTTTCGATATTGCTAAAGAAGCTTTGCGTCTCGCAGCTCAAAAACTACCTGTGACTACTAAGTTCGTCGTTCGTCGCGACTATGATGCAACTCAAAACGTATAATAAGGAGATAGGATATGAAAACAAGAGAAATTAAAGAACTTACAACTGCGGAAATTCAAGACCGCTTGGTAGCTGAAAAAGAGAACCTCACTAAAATGACTCTCAATCACGCTATTTCTCCACTTGACAATCCTGCTCTTATCAGAGAAACTCGTCGCACAATCGCTAGATTGGCTACAGAATTACGTCAACGTGAACTTAACCAACAATAATAGATTATCCATATGGAAAGAAATTTAAGAAAAGAACGTATTGGTGTTGTTTTCAGCAATAAAATGGATAAATCCATTACTGTTGCTGTGAAATGGAAAGAAAAACACCCTATCTATGGAAAATTCGTTAACAAAACGAAAAAATTCCATGCTCATGACGAGAAAAATGAATGTAATATTGGCGATACAGTTCGCATCATGGAAACTCGTCCATTGAGTAAAACAAAAAGATGGAGATTAGTAGAAATCATCGAAAGAGCTAAGTAATTATGATACAACAAGAATCAAGACTTAAAGTAGCCGATAACTCTGGCGCAAAAGAAGTGCTCTGTATCCGCGTTCTTGGCGGTACTGGCAAGCGTTATGCTACCGTTGGCGATATCATCGTTGTTGCAGTTAAAAGTGCAATCCCTTCTGGTGATGTGAAAAAAGGTGCTGTATCTAAAGCGGTTGTAGTTCGTACTAAAAAAGAGATTCGTCGTACTGATGGCTCTTACATCCGTTTTGATGATAACGCTTGTGTATTGCTTAACAATGCCGGCGAAATTCGCGGTAGCCGTATCTTTGGTCCTGTAGCTCGCGAATTAAGAGCTACTAACATGAAAATTATTTCACTTGCACCTGAGGTGCTTTAATAACTTTCAAATCAGTTAAGCAATGAGTAAATTACACATAAAAAAAGGCGATATCGTTTTCGTTAACGCAGGTGAAGATAAAGGCAAAACTGGTCGCGTACTCGAAGTTATTGTCGACAAAAATCGCGCTATCGTAGAAGGTATCAATATGGTCTCTAAGAGCACCAAGCCTAACGCTAAAAATCCACAAGGTGGTATTGTGAAACAAGAAGCTCCTATTCATATCTCAAACCTTAACGTAGTTGACCCTAAAACAGGTGCTGCAACTCGTATCGGTCGCAGAAAAAATGAAGCAGGTAAATTAGTTCGCTTCGCTAAAAAATCAGGGGAGGAAATCAAGTAATGAATACACAAAGCCTAAAACAAGATTATCAAGAACGTATCGTTCCTGCTTTAACCAAAGAATTTGGTTATACTACAATCATGCAAGTGCCACGTCTCGAAAAGATCGTGCTTAATCAAGGCTTGGGTATCGCTGTTGCTGATAAAAAAATTATCGAAACAGCTATTGCTGAGATGACTGCAATCACTGGTCAAAAAGCGGTACAAACTGTCTCTAAAAAAGATATTTCTAACTTTAAGTTGCGTAAAAAAATGCCTATCGGTGTTCGCGTAACTCTTCGTGACAGAAAAATGTACGAATTCCTTGAACGTCTCGTTCGCGTGGCTCTCCCACGTATCCGCGACTTCAAAGGTATTGAAAGCAAACTCGATGGCCGTGGTAACTATACACTCGGTATCACTGAGCAAATCATTTTCCCAGAGATCAACATTGATAGCATCAATAAAATCTTGGGTATGAATATCACTTTCGTTACAACAGCTAAAACCGATGAAGAAGGTTATGCTCTTCTTCGCGAATTTGGCTTACCATTTAAGAAAAACTAATTAAAGTATTATAAAATGGCAAAAGAATCAATGAAAGCCCGCGAGGTAAAGCGCGCTAAAATGGTTGCTAAATACGCTGAGAAACGTAAACAAATGATCGAAGCTGGCGACTATGAAGGTCTTCAAACTTTACCTAAAAACGCTTGCTATGTTCGCCTTCACAACCGTTGCAAAATCACCGGTCGTCCAAAAGGTTATATGCGTCAGTTCGGTATTTCTCGTATCCAATTCCGTGAAATGGCTGCTGCAGGTCTTATCCCAGGCGTGAAAAAAGCTAGTTGGTAAATCTTACTATATAACGTCTCGTGCCACAAAAAGTGGCGCGGGACTTTATCAACTCTCAAACTTAAGCAATTTTTTGCATTATTAACTAAATATTGTCTCGAATGGCGAGATCAATTTAATTAAAAATCTTATGACAGATCCAATTGCAGATTATCTAACCAGATTGCGTAATGCTATTAAAGCAAACCACCGCGTAGTGGAGGTTCCCGCATCTAATCTCAAAAAGGAAATCACTAAAGTACTTTTTGAAAAAGGTTACATCTTGAACTACAAATTTGTAGAAGAAGGTCCTCAAGGTTCTATCAAAATTGCCTTGAAGTATGACCCAGTTAACAAAGTTAACGCAATTAAGAAACTTATCAGAGTTTCTACCCCAGGTTTGCGTAAATACACAGGCTATAAAGAAATGCCTCGCGTTTTGAATGGCCTCGGTATCGCTATTCTCTCAACTTCTAAAGGTGTTATGACTGACAAAGAAGCTGTAGCAGAAAAAATCGGTGGTGAAGTTTTATGTTACATCTATTAATTATTAAGGAGGATTAGAAATGTCAAGAATCGGAAAACTTCCAGTAAACATCCCAGCTGGCGTTACTATCTCTGTTAATAATGGTGTAGTAACAGTAAAAGGCCCTAAAGGCGAACTCAAACAAGAAATTAACCCTAACATCACTGTAGAAATCGAAGGTAATGTTTGTAATGTAACTCGTCCAAACGATGAAAAAGAAAACCGCGCTATGCACGGTCTTTATCGTTCACTCATCAATAACATGGTTATCGGTGTTTCTGAAGGTTACAAAAAAACTCTCGAATTAGTCGGTGTTGGTTATCGTGCTTCTAACAACGGTCAAGTACTTGAATTGTCACTTGGTTATACTCACGCTATCTACCTTGGTTTAGCTCCTGAGATTAAAGTTCAAACTATTTCTGAACGTAACCAAAACCCACTTATCGTACTCGAAAGTTGTGACAAACAACTTCTCGGTCAAGTATGTGCTAAGATTCGTTCGTTCCGTAAACCAGAACCTTACAAAGGTAAAGGTGTTAAATTCCAAGGCGAAGTTGTTCGTCGTAAAGCTGGTAAAACCGCTGGTAAATAATTTACGTAAATTCCTGAAATATTATGATCGGAAAATTAGAAAGAAGACTCAAGATAAAAGCGCATATCCGTCACAAAGTATCGGGTACTGCCGAAAAACCACGTTTGACTGTATTCCGCAGCAACGCGCAAATCTATGCTCAAGTTATCGACGACGTTGCAGGCAAAACTCTTGCTTCTGCAAATTCACTTGGCATTACAGAAAAAATGACAAAAAGCGAAAAAGCTGCCAAAGTTGGTGAACTTATCGCTAAAAAAGTTCAAGAAGCTGGTGTTACTACTGTAGTATTTGACCGTAACGGTTTCTTGTATCACGGACGTGTTAAACAATTAGCAGATGCGGCTCGCAATGCTGGTCTTAAATTTTAATGAACTATGGCAGAAAATAATAAAGTTAAAGCAACAAATGATGTTGAACTCGTTGATCGCTTAGTTGCAATCAACCGTGTAACTAAAGTTACAAAAGGTGGTCGTGCTTTCAGTTTCGCTGCTATCGTTGTAGTTGGTAATGGCAATGGCCTCGTTGGTTGGGGTCTTGGTAAAGCCGGTGAGGTTTCTGCTGCTATTGCTAAAGGCGTTGAAGCTGCTAAGAAAAATCTTATCAAAGTTCCTGTTTACAAAGGTACTATCCCTCACGAACAAGTTGCTCGCTTCGGTGGTGCTGAGGTGTTCATCCACCCAGCTTCTCACGGTACTGGTGTGAAAGCCGGTGGTGCGATGCGTGCCGTTCTCGAAAGTGTTGGTGTTACTGACGTGCTTGCTAAATCTAAAGGTTCGTCTAACCCTCACAACCTTGTAAAAGCTACTTTCGCTGCTCTTGCAGAACTTCGTGATGCTTACACTGTAGCTCAAAACCGTGGTGTAAACTTAGATAAAGTGTTTAAAGGATAAATCTTAATGTATTATGGCAACTATTAAAATTCAACAAGTTAAAAGTAGAATCAATTGTCCAAAAGTGCAAAAACTTACTCTTGATGCACTCGGACTCCACAAAATGAATGCCGTAGTAGAACACGAAGATACTCCTTCTATTCGCGGTATGGTGGAAAAAGTAAAACACTTGGTTAAAGTTATTGACTAATTAAAAGTAAAAAATCGTTATGAATTTAACTAATATCACTCCTGCTGTTGGTTCAACTCACAACAGCAAACGTATTGGTCGCGGTCAAGGTTCTGGTAAAGGTGGTACTTCTACTCGTGGTCACAAGGGTGCTAAATCTCGTTCAGGTTACTCTCGTAAAATCGGTTTCGAAGGTGGTCAAATGCCTCTTCAACGCCGTTTGCCTAAATTCGGTTTCAATAGCCCTAACCGCGTAGAGTATAAAGCTATCAACCTTTCTACTCTCCAAGAACTCGCTGAACAAAAAAATCTTACTAAAATCGATATCAACGCTTTGTTAGAAGCTGGTTTTATCACTAAAAAACACTTAGTGAAAATCCTTGGTAACGGTGAACTTAAAAATAAAATCGAAGTTGAAGCACACGCTTTCTCTAAATCAGCTGAGGCTGCTATCCTCGCTGCTGGCGGTAGCGTAGTTAAATTGTAATTACAATGAAATTTATAGAGACTTTAAAAAATATCTGGAAAATCGAAGAACTCCGCAATAAATTAGGTATGACTATCTTGTTCATCCTTATTTATCGTTTCGGTTCGTTCATCGTTCTTCCTGGTATCAACCCAGAAGCATTGACTGCTCTTCAACAACAAACAAGCAGCGGTCTTATGTCTCTCCTCGATATGTTCTCGGGTGGTGCATTCTCAAATGCTTCTATTTTTGCTTTGGGTATTATGCCTTATATCTCTGCTTCTATCGTTGTGCAATTGCTTACTATTGCAATCCCTTATTTCCAAAAAATGCAACGTGAAGGCGAGAGCGGTCGTAATAAAATCAATAGAATAACTCGTTATCTTACTGTAGCTATTCTTTTGTTCCAAGGCCCTTCTTATCTCGTTAACCTTAAAGTGCAAATGTTGCACGCTGGTTCGGTGATGCCTGAAGGTTTGTGGTTCTCTATCTCTTCTACTTTGATCTTGTGTGCCGGCTCAATGTTTGTTATGTGGCTCGGCGAACGTATGACTGACAGAGGTATTGGTAACGGTATTTCTATGATCATTATGATCGGTATCATTGCTCGTTTCCCTGCAGCTCTTATTCAAGAGTTTATTTCTCGTACTACTGATGCTGCTGGTGGTCTTGTAATGTTCTTGGCTGAAATCGTTATCCTTCTTGTTGTTATCGCTCTTTCTATTTTGCTCGTACAAGGTACACGTCGTGTGCCAGTACAATACGCAAAACGTATGGTTGGTAATAAACAATATGGCGGTGTTCGTCAATATATTCCTTTGAAAGTTAATGCTGCAGGTGTTATGCCTATCATCTTTGCGCAAGCTATTATGATGGTGCCTATCATGTTTGCTGGTTTCAATACTGACGGCGTGTCAGGCTTTATGCAAGCATTCATGAACAATACAGGTTTCTGGTATAACTTTGTATTTGCTATTTTGATTATTGTATTTACTTATTTCTATACAGCTATTACTGTTAATCCAACTCAAATGGCTGAGCAAATGAAACTCAATAATGGTTTTATTCCTGGCGTGAAACCTGGTAAGAAAACAGCTGAGTACCTTGACGTGATTATGTCTCGCATCACTCTTCCTGGTTCTTTCTTCTTGGCTCTCGTTGCTATCATGCCTGCTTTTGCAAGCATCTTCGGAATTACTAGTGGTTTCGCTCAATTCTATGGAGGTACTTCTCTTCTCATCCTCGTGGGTGTAGTTCTTGATACTCTCCAACAAATTGAAAGCCATTTGTTGATGCGTCACTATGATGGTCTCCTTGACTCAGGTCGCATCAAAGGTCGTTCAGGTTCTATGGCTGCTTACTAATAAGATGATATTTCTTAAGACAGAAGAAGAAATAGAATTGCTCAGAGAGAGCAATCTGCTGGTATGTAAAACCCTGGCTGAATTGGCTAAAGTAATTCAGCCGGGTGTTACGACCGCTCAACTCGATAGATTTGCTGAGGAGTTTATTCGCGATAATGGAGCTACTCCTGCTTTTAAAGGTTATTGCGGATTTCCTGCTTCACTTTGTACTTCGGTAAATGATCAAGTTGTTCATGGTATTCCATCTGATAAGGTGGTGCTTAAAGATGGCGATATTGTTTCGGTTGACTGTGGTACTTTCAAAAATGGTTTTGTTGGCGATTCTGCCTATACATTTGCCGTTGGCGAAGTTTCAGCTGAAGTGAAACTCCTTTTAGAAACTACTAAGGAATCTTTGTTCAAAGGTATTGAACAAGCTGTCGAGGGTCGTCGTTTGGGAGATCTTGGATATGCAATCCAAAACCATTGTGAAGCTAAAGGCTTTTCGGTTGTTCGCGAATTTGTCGGACATGGTGTTGGACGCAAAATGCACGAAGCTCCTGAGGTGCCTAATTATGGTAGTCGTGGTAGAGGTACTATGTTGAAAACGGGTATGACTCTCTGCATCGAACCAATGATTAATCTTGGCAAACGCGATATAGTTATTGAACGTGATGGTTGGACTACTCGAACTCGTGATGGTAAACCTTCTGCTCACTTCGAAAATGCGGTTGCGGTTGCAAAAGGTAAAGCAGATATTCTTTCTGATTTCAGTATTATTGAATCTGTATTAAATCAACGATAATCAATTATGGCTAAACAAGGCGTTATTGAACAAGACGGAGTAGTTGTGGAAGCGTTGTCTAACGCAATGTTCCGTGTAGAACTTGAAAATGGACATGAAATCACAGCAAGTATCTCTGGTAAAATGCGTATGCACTACATTCGTATTCTCCCAGGTGATAAAGTGAAAGTGGAAATGTCTCCTTATGACCTAACAAAAGGTCGTATATCGTTCAGATATAAATAAAACACTAAATAAAATTTTTCTTTACTATGAAAGTAAGAGCTTCAATTAAAAAACGCACTGATGACTGCAAAATCGTTCGCAGAAAAGGTCGTTTGTATGTTATTAACAAAAAAAACCCTAAATTCAAACTTCGTCAGGGTTAATTTAAATTTTAGTTTATGGCAATAAGAATCGTCGGAGTAGATTTACCCCAAAACAAACGCGGGGAAGTTGGATTGACTTATATCTACGGAATAGGTCGCAGTAGAGCTCGTCAAATTTTGACAGAAGCTGGTGTCGATTTCGATACTAAAGTTCAAGATTGGACAGATGATCAAGCTGCAAAAATTCGTGAAATCATTGGTGCAAACTTCAAAGTAGAGGGTGACCTCCGCTCAGAAGTGCAATTGAACATCAAACGTTTGATGGATATCGGTTGTTACCGTGGTGTACGTCACCGTATTGGTCTTCCACTTCGTGGACAAAGTACTAAAAACAACGCACGTACTCGCAAAGGTAAAAAGAAAACTGTTGCTAACAAGAAAAAAGCAACTAAGTAATTAACTGCTTAAAAAACCAATGTTAAAATGGCAAAGAAAACAGTAACAACCAAAAAAAGAGTCGTTAAAGTTGACGGTGTTGGTCAATTGCACGTGCACTCTTCATTTAATAATATTATTGTAACTATCGCTAATGGCGAGGGACAAGTTATCTCTTGGTCATCAGCTGGTAAAATGGGCTTCCGTGGTTCTAAAAAGAACACTCCTTACGCAGCTCAAATGGCAGCTCAAGATTGCGCTAAAGTAGCTTACGATCTTGGTTTGCGCAAAGTAAAAGCTTATGTTAAAGGACCAGGTAACGGTCGTGAATCTGCTAT
>JBGVPL010000008.1:0-88364 GCA_045126975.1 Candidatus Aphodosoma sp.
TTCACACCCCTACGCTGGACATATTCTTCAAATATTTTACGCAAATTGGAGGATGGGTGCCATGTGCCGTTGGTGGAATATTATTATCACTGAAAAAATGGAGAATTGCAGCGGTAATACTTTTGGGGCAATTAGTCGCAACTCTCATTACAACTCCCATAAAACGTATTATCCGAGCACCTCGGCCATCAGTCGTATTATCAGAATTAGGCATTGATTTTCCTATTGTCGAGGGTGTTGACCTACATTCTACACTTTCATTTCCTTCAGGACATACATCTGCGGCTTTTGCATTTTGCTTTGCAATATCATTATTTTGTCCTAAATGGTGGCAAAAAATGTTATGCCTATTTATAGCTATTCTTTGTGGGTATTCAAGAATTTATCTATCGCAACACTTTCTCGAAGATACATTAGCAGGCTCACTAATTGGAGTCATATCCATATTAGTATTAATACCTCTTATAACAAAATTCAAAAATTCATTCCACTCGTCTTCATATCTAAAAACAAAATAATATATGATTGCTAAAAAGAAAAATACACAAACCGCATCTCCTTTAACCGCAAAACAAAAACGCAATTTCATTTTTACATTTTGGGGATTATTCATAGTAGGGATATTGTCGATTGTACTTATATTCGTACTAATTGCCAATGGTGCAATTGGTTATTTACCTCCACTCGAAGAGTTACAAAACCCTAAAAATAAATATGCTTCCGAAATTATCTCTTCTGATGGAGAGCGTATTGGTACTTTTTTTACAGCCAAAGATAATCGTATTTTCACAACATACGATGAAATTTCACCTAATGTAATTAATGCACTAATTGCAACAGAAGATGCTCGATTTCATTCACATTCAGGCATTGACGGAGAGGCGTTATTGCGCGTACTTATTAAACGTGTTGTTCTCCAACAGTCAGGCGCAGGTGGAGGTTCAACAATCACACAACAATTAGCAAAACAACTCTACTCCCCTACCGCATCGAATATTTTTGAGCGTGCATTGCAAAAACCTATTGAATGGGTAATTGCAACTAATCTCGAAAAATTATATACAAAAGAAGAGATTATCACTATGTATCTCAATAAATTCGACTTTCTAAATAATGCTGTTGGTATCGAAACTGCATCACGTGTTTATTTTGGCATTGAACCTTCTGAATTGAATATTGAGCAAGCTGCCACATTGGTTGGGATGTGTAAAAATCCATCACTCTACAATCCTGCATCAGCACGTCGTCGTCCTAAATGTCAAGAACGTCGCAATGTGGTTCTCGGACAAATGGTAAAAGCAAAACATATCACACAAGAAGAATGTGATTCTTTAAAACAATTACCAATAGAGCTTAATTATCATAAAGTTGACCATAAACTCGGCATTGCACCTTATTTCCGCGAATATCTTCGTAAAACACTACAAGCCAAAGAACCTAAACGTAAAAATTACGCCTCTTGGCAATTAAAACCGTACGGACAATACTATCTTGATTCGCTTGAATGGGAAAACAATCCACTATATGGTTGGATTGAAAAAAATCCTAAATCAGATGGTTCAAAATATGATATCTACCACGACGGTTTGAAGATATACACCACAATTGATGCCCGCATGCAACGTTATGCCGAAAAAGCTGTTGATGAACATTTCACAGATATGCAGGCTAAATTTATGAAGACGTTAAAATACAAAAAGAATCCGCCTTTTGCCAACAATACTCTACAAGAAGATGTTGACCGTGCGATGAATCAGGCTATGCGTCAATGTGATAGATATAGAATGCTAAAAAAAGCAAAGAAAACCGAAGCAGAGATCAAAGAATCATTTAATACGCCTGTCGAAATGACCGTATTTGCTTATGATGGACAAATTGATACTGTGATGACTCCAATGGATTCAATCCGCTATCACAAAGCATTTGCACGTTGCGGTATGATGTCAATGGACCCAATTACAGGTCACGTAAAAGCATACATCGGTGGACCTGATTTTACTTATTTCCAATATGATATGGTTACCCAAGGTCGCCGTCAAGTTGGTTCTACAATCAAACCATATCTCTACTCTCTTGCTATGAGCGAAGGTTATTGGCCATGCGACACTACAATCAATCAACCTATTACGCTCTATGATAAACTTGGACGTGAATTTACACCACGCAACGACTCTCAAAAACAATTAGGAGAAACAGTTACATTACGTTGGGGATTACAAAATTCAAACAACTGGATTACCGCCTACCTCATGAGCCTACTCACACCTGAACAATTAGTTAATCTTATGCGCTCATTTGGAATCAAAGGATTTCTCGACCCCGTAATCTCTATCTGCCTTGGTGCATCTGAAGTAACTGTTGCAGAAATGGTTGATGCATACACCGTATTTCCTAACCATGGTATCCGCACAGAGGCAATTTATGTTACTCATATTGAAGATAATCTTGGCAATGTCATAGCTCAATTCACTCCTGCTACTGAAGAGGTGTTAAATGAAGAATCAACATTCAAAATGTTAGATATGTTACAAGCAGTAGTAAATGAAGGTACTGGTGGACGTATTCGTTGGCGTTATAAATTCGATGCTCCTGCTGGAGGTAAAACTGGTACTACTAACGAAAATGCCGATGGTTGGTTCATTGGATTCACTCCAGAATTGGTTTCAGGCGTATGGGTTGGTTGGGAAGACCGCACTGTCCACTTCACTGACATGGCCAATGGTCAAGGTGCTTCTATGGCACTTCCTATTTGGGGAAACTACATGTATGATGTCTATAATGACACTACTCTTGGTTATAGTAAAACAAAAGATTTCGACATTCCTGAATGGTTCAATCCTAATGCTGGATGCAACTAACGCAATAATAAGTTTTATTTTTTAATAATCCACCAAATATCAATAATTTTTTGTAACTTTGCACAGGGGATATTTTATGCTATAAAACATGTTTTTACAATGAAGAAAATTATATACTTTTTACTCATATTGCCTTTATTCATTGCAAGTTGCAAACCTTCGGCTCACGAAATGGCTCTCGCCGAAATCGAAAAAACTAAGCAATTTATTGCAGAAAAACAAGATTCTGCTGCATTAACTTGCATCGATTCAATCCACGTTCGCTACCGCACCGATGTTGCGGTGCGCCGTATGGCTGACACTCTACGCTGGGACATCGAATATCGTCACGCCATCACCACTCTTCCACAGGTCGATAGCGCACTCAGCGACCTACAAGCTCGCCTACCCGAACTAACCAAGCCTTTCCGCTTTATCAAGAACGAAGAATATCAAACCATCGGTGCATTCGAACATCGCCAACTACGCACCGAGAATAACACCTCGCGTTGCTATCTCAAACCCTCAATCGACGAGCATGGCAAATTCACCCTCACGTCGTACTATCTCGGCACAAAAGCCCAACACACCGTAGTGCGTGCAACGGTCGATTCGCTCTCGGTCGAAACACAGGTGGCTCCGTCGAGCAATATATCGCAATTTGTAGACGTTGACCAATACAAAGAAATCATCATCTACGACAACGAACACCTCAACAACATCCACTCATTCATTGCCGACAACCGCGATAATCGCATCAAAATCAGCCTACTCGGCGACGGACAACCATATCACTACTACCTCACTCCTACCGAACGCAACATATTAGCGCAATCATACGAACTCTCAATCGCACTCACCGACCTCAACCGATTGACAGACCAACAACTCCGCCTCTCACAAAAAATCGAACTCCTCAAAATGCGCCTAAACAAGTAAAGATAAAATGAAACGAGCGAAGCGAGTAAGTCTAATATCTCGTGTCTCGCTACTATAAATCTATTATGATTAAAGACCACATAAACAACGCCCATCGTTACGATGACCTACATCCCAATTTTCGTAGCGTATTAGAGATTCTACAATCGCTCAATCTCGACGCACTACAACCTGGACACATCGAACTCGACGGCAAATACGTTTACATCAACATAAACGAAACCAACCCAAAAACCAAAGAAGAGGCACTTCTCGAATCGCATCGCCAATACATCGACATACAAATGCCACTCACAGGCAACGAAACATTTGGCGTCAAACCAACTCAAGAATGCCTCTCGCCTATCGGTGATTTCGATACAGAACGCGACATCGTATTCTACAACGACACACCACATGAATACATCACGCTCAACAAAGGCGAATTCATCATCTTCTTTCCCGAAGACGCACACGCTCCTTGCATCGACACTGCCGACAACCATCTTAAGCTGGTAGTGAAAGTATCAGTCGAACCAAACAAAGAAAAACCTACTCTTTAATAATAACTTATGCCAAATGGCATAATTATGAATTGTGAATTATGAATTATGAATTTATAAAAAACGACCCATACTTGGCTCCGTTTGAACCCGCAATCGTAGGACGTCACGAATATGCAGTTGCTCGTGAAAAAGAACTCCTTGGCTCAACCAACAACTCTCTATCCGACTTTGCTTCAGGATACATGTATTTTGGTCTTTTCAAGGTCAAACGCAGTTGGGTGCTTCGCGAATGGGCTCCAAATGCCACTGCCATATACCTCATCGGCGACTTCAACAATTGGCAAAAAAACGAAAAATACCGTCTTCAACCTCAAGAAAACGGTGTTTGGGAGCTAAAAATCAGCGAAAAATACATTCACCACGGCGACCTCTACAAACTCATCGTCGAATGGAATGGTGGCGCAGGCGAACGTATTCCTGCATGGTGTCGTCGTGTTGTACAAGACGAAAAAACCAAAATCTTCTCTGCTCAAGTATGGCAACCCGAACAAGAATATAAATTCCGTATTCGTAAATTCCACCCAACCAAAGCACCTCTCATGATTTACGAATGCCATATCGGTATGGCTGCCGAAGAAGAAAAAGTAGGTACTTACAACGAATTCCGCGAAAACATTCTTCCTCGCATTGCTCAAGCAGGCTACAACTGCATCCAAATCATGGCAATCCAGGAGCACCCATACTACGGCTCTTTCGGCTATCACGTGTCAAGTTTCTTCGCTGCATCATCACGTTTCGGTACTCCTGAAGAACTCAAACGCCTCATCGATGAAGCCCACAAACTCGGCATTGCTGTAATCATGGACATCGTACACTCTCATGCAGTGAAAAACGAAGTCGAAGGTCTCGGACGTTTCGATGGCACACCATACCAATACTTCCATGGTGGCGACCGTCGCGAACATCCAGCTTGGGACTCACTCTGCTTCAACTACGCTAAAAACGAGGTGCTCCACTTCCTCCTCTCTAACTGCAAATTCTGGCTCGAAGAATACAAATTCGATGGTTTCCGCTTCGATGGCGTAACTTCGATGATATATCGAAACCATGGTCTCGGTCAAGATTTCAAAGGCTATGAAGACTACTACAACCTCAACCAAGACGGAGATGCCCTCTGCTATCTCACTCTTGCTAACAAACTCATCCACGAAGTAAATCCAGAAGCAATCACTATCGCCGAAGAAATGTCAGGATTGCCTGAATTGGCTGTACCATTCGACGAAGGTGGTGTCGGTTTCGACTTCCGCATGGCTATGGGTATTCCTGATTTCTGGATTAAATACATCAAAGAGGTGCGCGATGAAGATTGGAAAGCAGGACACATCTTCTACGAAATGACCAATCGCCGCCTTGGCGAAAAAACTATATCTTACGCCGAATCGCACGACCAAGCCCTTGTAGGCGACAAAACTATCATCTTCCGCCTCATCGATGCCGATATGTATTGGCACATGCAACGTGGCGACGAAACTTTCATGGTCAATCGCGGTATGGCTCTCCACAAAATGATTCGCCTCATGACTGCCGCTACTATCAATGGTGGTTATCTCAACTTCATGGGCAACGAATTTGGCCACCCTGAGTGGATTGACTTCCCTCGCGAAGGCAACGGATGGTCTCACAAATACGCTCGTCGTCAATGGTCTTTGGTTGACCGCAAAGAGTTGCACTATTGCGACCTTGCTCATTTCGATGAAGAAATGGTAAAACTCATTCGCAAAGAATATCGCTTCAGCGAATCTCCAATCGAAAAAGTGTGGGACAACGAAGGCGACCAACTCGTAGCATTCCGCCGTCGCGACCTTTTGTTTATCTTCAATTTCAACGGCGAAAAATCATTTACCGACTACGGCATCCTTGTGAAAAAAGGTGTTTATAACGTAGTACTCAACACCGATGCTACCGAGTTTGGTGGCTTTGGCTTTGCTGATGACACAATCGAACACCACACCGTAGCTTCTCACCTCAAAAACAAAGAGTGGCTCCAACTCTACATTCCTGCCCGCTCTGCCCTCGTCCTTCGCCGCAAAGACTAAACAAGTTTTTTTCAACAAAAGTACATAATTCTTAATATTATAAGTACATGCCCTAATATAAACTTTATAATTTAGGGCTTGTACTTGAAATAAGATTTCTCCTTACACAATTATAAAATACAGATTATAAATATAAAAGCCGAAAATATAATTTGTACTTTTGTTAAAATAAGAACAAATTACAAAATGAATTTCGAACCCGAAGTACAAGCGTTAATCCAACGCTTCGAAAACATAATAAGTCAAGGTGCTGTGCAATACCTCGACACCGATGACCTCGAAACCATAATCGATTGTTATATCGCCATCGACCAACTCGACAAAGCGCGTATAGCACTCGATTATGCTTATCGTATACACCCAGCTTCTACCGAAATTCATTGCAAAGAAGGCAAGCTCTTGCTCATGGAAGGCAACTACGAAGAGGCTATCAAAATCCTTGATGCAATCCCAAACCCTGAACCTGACTATATTGCTATACTTGCCGAGTGTCACTTACGAATGTATAACTTTTCCAAAGCAAAAGAACTATTTTCTCGATACCTAACACTTTGCAATCCTAATGAATTAGCCGCAATATTTGCCGATATAGCTTCGCTCTACAACACTCACAACCAACCTGATTTGGCTCTCGAATTCATCGAAAGTGGCATTGCCCTATTCCCCGACGACATTAATCTTATCACCGAGAAAGCCATTGCGCTCGAGCAAACCGAACAACTCGACGAGGCTGCAAAACTCTTCACCACTGCCCTCGACAACAACCCCTACCAACCTGAATTATGGTGCATGCTCGGCTCTATTCTGTTCCGTCAAAACAACTTCACAAAAGCAATCCGCGCCTACGACTATGCCCTCGCTATCGAACCTAACGATACTCTCACTCGCCTACAGCGCGGACATTGTCTATTCAATCTCGGTCTATTCAACGAAGCCATCGAGCCTTACGAAGAATATCTCGCCGAACATCCCGACGACGCAGTAGTAATAACTTTCCTTGCCGAGACCTACGAAAATATCGACAATCTCCAACGCGCCAAAGAGTTATACTTACAAGCATTGGAAATCTACGACGAAATTCCAGAGGCTTGGATTGGACTTGCATCTTGTCAACACGACATTGACGGACTCATCACAGCCTACGAAACTATAAAAAAGGCTGACGAAAAATTCCCAGAAAATCAACATATTATCTATTGTATGTCGCGCATCGAAGCCGACTTAGCCGCTACCAATTTCGACGATTTTCTGCTCAATCAGTCACTCCAACACCTACTATTCTGTCTCGAAAACGACCCCGAAAACGAAACTCTCAACTTCGAAGCAGCCAACATACTCCTCCAATTCGGCGACTACGAGAATGCAATAAAACTCTACGAAGTAGCATACAGCAAAAATCCGTTTATCGAGAAACTAACTCTCTTTATGTCAATGAACTACTTCGCACTTGGCGATACCGAAAAAGCAAAACAATTCCTCGACATCGCTCGCGAAACAATATCAAATGCCGACGAAATATTTCTATCCCTATTCCCTAACGCTCAAACTCTTATAAAATAAATATGAAAAAAACACTAATCCTACTATTCTGCATCCTAAATTGCACATTCATCAATTTAAAAGCCAATAAATCAGATTCTATAGTTCCTATTACTACTATAGATTCTATAACCTCTACTAATTCTATAGATACAATTCCTCATTCCTCACTCCTCATTCCTCATTCTGAGAGTAAATCCTACGTCGACATAATCGCCAATTGGTACAACGACCACATGAACTACGGAACAATCACGGCCCTCATGGCTATCGAAAGTTCGTTCATTCCATTCCCTTCCGAAGTAGTTGTACCCCCAGCAGCAGCAGTCTCTGTACGCGAAGACTCTAACCTCAACTTCCTATTAATCATTATCTTCGCCACTATCGGAGCAATCATCGGAGCATTGGTCAACTACTTCCTCTCTATATCTCTCGGACGTGCTATCATCTACAAATTCGCCGATAGCCGCCTCGGTCGCCTCTGCCTACTCTCAAGCGACAAAATTCGACAAGCAGAAGACTATTTCAACCGCAAAGGCGCAATCGCAACATTCGTTGGTCGCCTCATACCCGGCATCCGCCAACTCATCTCTATTCCAGCTGGTTTAGCTCGTATGCCACTTCTTCCGTTCATCGGATTCACAGCTCTCGGCGCAGGCATCTGGAACGCAATTCTTGCCACTATCGGCTATATCGTAGGCGACAACATGGACCTCATCAACCAATACTCACACGAAATGGGCTACATCATCCTCGCCATCATCGCCCTCGTTGCCATCTACTACATCATCAAAAAATTCATAAAAAAGAAATAAAACAGTTGACCATTACCGCATATTGTCCCCCCTGTCTTAGGGGGACGAACGAAGCGGAGAGGGTCAAAAACCGTTGACTGTTGACTATAGACTAATTAATATGAAATTCGCTCTAATCGGACATCCCGTAAGCCACTCATTTTCGGCAGACTACCTCAATACCCGCTTCAAAAACGAAGGTATTGATGCCCACTACGAATTGATTGACCTACCCGATATAGCCGAATTTCCCACACTCATTCAATCAGGCAAATACGATGGTTTCAACATAACAATACCTCACAAAAAATCAATCATACCCTACCTCGACCATCTATCACCCGAAGCACAAGCCGTAGGTGCCGTAAACGTGATACAAATCACCGATAACCAACTCATCGGGCACAACACCGACATAATCGGTTTCCACGACACTCTCACGCCACTACTTAAACCTTATCACACTCACGCAGTCATATTAGGTACAGGCGGTGCCTCACAAGCAGTGCAATACGTACTCCGCCAACTCAACATACCATTTCGCCTCGTGACTCACAAACAATTGGATGCCAACATAATAACCGATTTAGCCCCAATCATCATCAACACCACACCACTCGGCATGCACCCACACACCGACACAGCACCCAATATCGACTACAACCAACTGACCGACCGACATCTACTCTACGACTTGGTCTACAACCCAACCGAAACCCGCTTTCTTCAATTAGGAGCACAACACGGAGCCACCACCCAAAACGGACTCGCAATGCTCTACCGCCAAGCCGACGCCGCCTTAAATATTTGGTTATAAAAATAATAAATATACACATTCTATCTTTGAAGTTAATAAAAAGATTTTTGTTCTTATGTCATTCTGTCTAAAAAAATAAAAAACTATGCAAATCGAAATCATCAACAAATCACGCCACGCTCTCCCTCAATACAGCACACCTCTATCTGCAGGTATGGACTTGCGTGCCAACATCGACCAACCCATCACACTCAACCCATTAGAACGCCGTCTAATCCCAACAGGTCTATATATCGCTCTCCCTGAAGGATATGAAGCACAAATTCGTCCCCGTTCAGGTCTTGCTATCAAAAATGGCATCACCGTCCTCAACACTCCCGGCACTATCGATGCCGACTATCGTGGCGAAATCTGCGTTATATTGGTCAACCTCAGTGCCGACCCATTCACTATCAACGACGGCGACCGCATATGCCAAATGGTCATCGCACGCCACGAAACTGCCCAATGGCTTCCTGTCGAAACTCTCTCTACCACCGAACGTGGCGAAGGCGGATTCGGTCACACTGGCAAAAAATAAAAAAATATAAGGTAATTTCAAATCTGTCATTCTTCTGCCAAGATAAAAAACATCAGTTTTTTAACGAGGCATATGTCAAAAAAAGTAAAATATGTTCTTATGTCATTCTGTCTAAAAAGTATAAAAAGAACATTACTAACACTATTGTGCATTGTGCATTGTGCATTGTGCATTGATTTATCGGCTCACGAAGAGTATGCCGATTCAATGTTTCGTGCTCAAATCGCAACAGAACAACTCACCGACTCCACTCTCGCCGACCGCCTATATTACAATCTTTTCAAGGCAAAAGAACACCAAATAAAACAGCAAAACAAAGAAGCCCTTACTCTCTTAGTTGCTAATATACAACTTGATAGCACCGCTACACACCCCGAAATTTATGCTACCTCAGCATACATGATTCACCAAATCCTCTACTCCGCAAAACAATATAGTGAGGCTTTTAACTTCATCCAACTTGCTCATCAACACAACCCTAACAATACCGTCTACCTACAAAATCTGGCTTGGATGGAATATGGTTTCCAACAATACGATTTAGCTATAAAACACTTCAAAGAACTCAACAAACGCCTCCCTTACAACTCATCTAACATCTACAGCCTCTGCCAAATATACCTTCAAAACCAACAATACAACAAAGCCCTCAAAGAACTCAAAAAATACCAATTCCTCGAAGGTCACTCGGTGCAAATACTCAACCAACGCGCCGACATATATCTCAAAGCAGACAAACCTCAAAACGCAGAAAAAGAGATTATTAACTACATAAAACAATACCCCAAAGACTACTTCGAAGCCTCTTTCCTCCTCGCCAACATCTACAAAATCAAAGGCGAAAACGAAAAACGCTTAGCCATCTACAACCAACTCAATCAAAAATACCCCGACAATGGCTCTGTACTCCTATCTTTAGCACAATACTACAAAGAATCCGACGACGATTTATACGAAAAATACACCATCGACGCCGTAAAATCTACCCTCTTCACAGCCACCGATGCCGTGAAAATCATCCGCCCTGTCCTCTCTGGCTATGTCCAAAACACCGACACTGCCAACATCAGCCCTATACTCAACTCGTTAGCGCAAATATACCCTAACGAAGTACCTATCATCGAACTCAAAGCCGATGTCTATAAGGCTCTTAAAGACACAACTAATTGGCGTGCAACCCTCTACGATTTGCGCAAAATAAAGAACAAAGACGAAATTCTTGATTTCGAACTCGTCACTCTTGCCGAATCTCTCCAAGACAAACAAGAAATCTACAATCTTACAAAAGAAGGTTACAATAAATACCAAAACGATAAATGGGCATACTACTACATAATCAGCCTTGCCCAAAACCAAAACCTTGATACATGCACTAATACAGAAACTACGCAGGATTGTCCCCCTGTTTTAGGGGGACGAGCGGAGCGGAGGGGGTCAAATATGCTCATTAACGAAAGTATGCGCATCCTCCCTACGCTCACCAACTCCAACATCAAAAGCCGTATCTATCAAATGGTTGGCGACACTTACTCTTCTCAAAACCAAGACTCTCTCGCTATGGCTATGTACGACAGTTGTCTCGTCTATGACCCTAATAACTCAGGTGCGCTCAACAACGTAGCATACAACATAACCAAACAGCCTAACCCTGACCTTAAAAAAGCTGAAAAAATGGCTGCCAAAGCCCTTGAATTAGACCCCGAAAGCATCTATATTCTCGACACTTACGCTTGGATTCTATTTTTACGTGGCGACAATTTCTTGTCTGAATTCTATTTCGACAAACTCCTCCGCGTCGAAAAAGAACAAAACACCGAGCCAAGCATCGAAACCCTCTACCACATCGGATGCCTATACCTCAAAACCAATCGCATCGAACAAGCCAAAGAGATGTGGCTCAAAGCCTTAGAACTCTATAATGCCAACCCCGACAACTTCGACGAAAAAGACGTAATCGAAACAATCCAAAACTTCTTTAAAGACAATGAAAACAAATAAAATTCTTATCATACTAATACTTATTGCAAGTATTCTCGCTGGTTGTAAAACTCAACAACGCAAACAACGCCCAGACCAACACCGCATAGCTCCTCGCATATCTGTATGTGATTTAGCCCAAAAATCATACGAAGCACAACCTTATTTCACAACAATGAATATATCCAAAATGTCAATGTCTATCAACTACGGACAAATGACTTTCACAGTGAAATCATCAATACGCATCGCTACCGATAGTCTCCTATCTATCAGCATACAACCTGCGCTCGGCATCGAAATGTTCCGTGCCGAATTCACTCCATCTGGCTTCAAAGTTTACGACAAAATGAATCGTCGCTACTCCGAAAATAGCTACGAATACATCAAACTCAGTTGGGGGTTAGATGTTGACTACAAAGCCATCGAAGCTCTATTCTCTCATCGCATATTCATTCCTCAATCAACTGACCCTAACGAAATCTGCAAAGATTTCCGCATCGAATATCTTGCCGACACCACCGCTATCGTAAGCAACACTCCAATCGGTAAATACACACAACAATTCGATATTGATATGAATAACTACCGCCTAACGATGAGTGGATTACGTTATGAAGATCAACTTGTTATGGCCATTACCTATGGCGCACTCAAATTATTCGACAAAACCCTCTTCCCTGAAACGGTTTACCTACAAACTACAATGACCGAAACAAATGTCTCAGCCACCCTTAACATAGAAAAAGTTAAATTCAACGAACCTCTTTATACATCACCAATCAACACATCTCGCTACAAAAAAGTAGGTTTCATGGATCTCATCAAAAAATAATAACTAATCATTACAGCCAATTCCTCTATTACCCTTATAGAGCTTATTTAAACTCATAAATAAAAAAAGAGTGTGTGTTAAAAAATATCAACACACACTCTTTTCTTATTTATAGTAACACTTAAAATTTATATAATAAAGTTACAACAACATTATGACGCATAGTCTTTATATTTGCCAAATATTTTTGCTCTGTAGGATTCTTAACTCCATAATAACCATTACCTAATAATTCGGCACCTTGCTGATATGGTGAAAATGCCTGATTTTGTTGACTATAAGCATAAGTTAGGTCTATACCAAAACCATTATAACGATAACCAAAACCACCCGCAGCATAGAACAATCCTTTATCGGCAAATACCTCCATATCGGTACGTGTAGTATTATCAAGTAATGTTCGAGAAGCAGTTGAGGCTAGGTTTGGTGTGCGATATGCAGCTCCTGCACGGAATGAGAATTGTGATGCAATACGGAATTCAGCACCTGCTTTGATTGTATGTGTAGCAAGTGATTGTTGACGAATTTCGTTATTTTCATATACAAATTCAGGTTCAGCAAAAAGATAATCAGATTTTTCTCCTTTAAAACGCATACCTGGATTATTAGCATATTGATAGTCTATATTAATAAGAGCAACTTTACCGATTACAAATCCAACAGATGCTTGCACTTTGAGTGGCGAATGAAAACTATAGTTACTACGTGATGAAGGTGTTTGGTATTCAACTTTTGCATAATCAGCTGATGTACCTTCACCAACAATTTTAGCATAATAACTATCAGTCATATTATACCACGTTGGTGTTTGAAACGATGCACCGATGCGCATCCAAGATACTGGGCGTACAATGACTCCTAAACGAATATTGTACCCTATGCCTGATGAATTGAATACATTTTTTAGTATTGCACTTGCTCCATTATCATACATCTCGCCTGAATTAGAGATAAGTTGATAGTTAAGCGTTTGCAAACCAATGCCTGCACCAATATAAAGATAATGCCCTACGTTAGCAGCATACGAAAAGTTATATTCATCAATGCGTCCGCTCTCTTCTCCTTGATATGCCATACGATTAGTATTGTAAGCGTATGGAGTATAAAACGAAGAATCAGGATTCATTGGGTCAATCAAATAACCTTGATAGCCAAGAACAGAAAGGTACGGAGCATAGAGATTATCTTCATGAATTTCAGAAGGATAAAATCCATTTGTAAAATCTGCCATCATATTAGTCATAGATGATGTACCCATAGCAGATACAGATGTTTGACGATGGAAGTCTTTGAGACGATTATATGTGAAACTAAAATTGCTTGACACATAACCATAATCTTTACCCGACTGCAACGACATCACATAACTCAACTGATTAAAATTGAAGAAGAAATCATTTTGTTTCACTGCAATAGCAGGTGACGTAGCGAGTGTAACTGATGGAGTTGCATTGAGAGTGAAACTCAATTCAGATGAACGATAAATACCAAGCGCAGCAGGATTATCGAGCACAGCAGATGGATCACCACCAAGCGCACCCATCGAACCTGCCATTGACATATAACGCGCTGTACCCAAAATATCTGTATTAGCATATTTTGAAGCATCCATCAAACCTTGACCAAATGCACAATGCATAATAAAGGCACAAGACACAAGACACGAGATACGAGACACGAGACAAGAAATTAATGATTTTATATTTGCCATATTATATATTTTAATAACAAGTAATTATTAATTTTTCAACTATTATCTACGGCGAGTAGAAGAACTACTTGAGCCTCCCGAACGACCACCGCCACTACTACCGCCACTGAAACCACCCGATGTACGTGTTGTAGAAGATGATGACGATGGGCGATATGTTGAAGACGAACGTGTAGAAGTAGATGAACTACTTTTTACGGTCGAAGTAGAACGACGTGTCGTTGTTGACGATGAACTATTAACAGTTGAGGTTGTACGAGTTGTTGATGTTGCAGGAGCTACTTCGCGTGTAGTTGTAGGACGAGCAGGCAATGTAGCTGTAGCTGAAGGCCTTCTATTTGTTGAAGTTGATGCACCACGAACAGTTGATGTAGATGTTTTTGCATCATTTACACGACGTACAGCAGCAGATGTAGTTGAAGTAGATACTCTATTAGCTGATACAACATTATTCGCTACCCTCGAAGTACTATTTACATTTCTACGCTCATTTTCATTGCCACGAGCTACATAATCACCCCAATCAGGTTTTGGATTATGAGGATGATGCACACTTCCACCATGATGAGGTGGATAATAACCAGGATAATAATGATGATGGTGGTGATGTCCCCAATATGGGTCATAACATCCTGCATATCCCCAATAAAGAGTGTAGAATGGGTCATACCAAGAATTATAAAATCCATAAAAATATGGGTCATAAAAACCTACTGACCAACCATAAAGACTACGATTCCAATAATAACTTGAAGAATAATATGGTCCATAATAATATGGACGATTCCAATAATAACTACTCCAATCCATATATGGATAGTTGTAGTTTTCTGTAATTTCAATATTATTACCATTGACATCTACAACATATTGGCCATCAGTAAGTACAAAAACATTAGTTGTGTAATTAGGGTCGGCAATATGAGCCAAACGGTCTTGCGTAGTATCACTATCGGCACGATGAAACATATTGATACGCGCAGTATAAGAGAGTTGAGAGTTATCATCGTATAAATAAGATTGCTCGGATGGGTCAGACTCATCTCGTGCCTCTTGTTTCGTGTTTTGTGTCTCTTTTTTTATATCCTTTTTTGGATTAAAATAGATATCGTCAAAATCATATCTTTGAGCAAATGCACAATGCACAATACTCAATGCACAAACAAATAAAATAAATCGTTTCATAATAATATCCTCCTTTATATCTTCTTAGACCATATTATATACAAATAGTTTAAAACAATTCTATAACATAATATATCCCCATAGATACACACAAAATCAACTTAATACCAATGCTCAGCATAGTGCCTACAAACGTTGCCAAACCACTCTTTAATGCTTTATCGCCAGATGCTCCACCAACCATTTCACCAATTATAGCACCAAGGAGTGTGCCAAGTATCATACCGATAGGTGTAAATATAATACCCACAATCATACCTATTATGCTACCAGTTATACCTGATTTAGAACCACCTACTTTTTTCGTAGTCCATATTGGTAAATAATAATCAAGCACTACAACTGCCACAACAACAATAGCCCACATCAACAAAAAGGATGTAGAAAATTGCACTTTATCAGTAAAATGCAACAATAATAACCCCACATAACTCAATGGCGGGCCAGGCAATGCAGGCACTACTGAACCCACAATACCCAAAATCATAAATATTGCTGCTAATATAAAAAGAAATATATCCATAATTACATCATTGATAATGCTTTTTTCACAATCTTACCCACCGCCATCGTCGCATCCTCTTTCATCAACTTCTCAACCACCTTCACCGACGCAGTCTTTTGGAATCCCAACGCAACCAATGCTGCCACAGCCTCTTCCATATTCTCATTATTCGCCAACGACGACACATTCCCCACTCCTAACTCCTCACTCCTAACTCCTAACTCAACTTTGTCTTTCAAATCCACAATAATCCTTTGCGCCGACTTCAAACCAATACCTTTCACCGACTTAATTGCATTCACATTGCCCGTAGCAATAATCTCTTGCAACTCAGCCACCGTGAAACTCGACAAAATCATTCGTGCCGTAGCCGCACCCACACCACTCACCGAAATAAGTAGCAAAAACAACTCCCTTTCAGCCTTAGTCAAAAAGCCATACAACACATGCGCATCCTCTCGTATATTCTCATAAACATACAATCTCGCAGCCGATTGCCCCTGCAACTCTTGATACGTCACAAGCGACACATTTAGCATATATCCAATACCATTTGTCTCCAACACACAATAAGTCGGAGTCAAATCCGCAATTTCGCCTTTAATATACTCAATCATAACAAACTATAATTACTGTTACACAAACACTTAACCACTACACATAATCCACCGTACACAATTTACAAATTTACAAAAAAAATCCAAACTACAAAATCCCTAATATAGACATTTTCAAACAAAAAAAGACGCATTTTATTGCGCCTTTTAATTATATTTCCCAATAAATCAATATACCCATCTAACATTATCAATCCAAAAAGCATTGTCAGGACAACCATACCATGCAGGATAGCAACCAGCTGTGAGCATAAGAATTACATGCGTTGGTTCTTCATCCTCATCAGCCCAACCAATCTCCTCTATCTTCACCATCTTACCCTTCGAATTTTCCCCCTTAAACGCTCCTTCATTAGGGTTTAGGTCGTGTAGATTTGGCTTGAACCATGATTCTTTGGTAATATCGCCATAATGAATCTCAAAACGAGCATCATTCTGCCATTCGTCAACGGTTTTGTTAAAACGATGACGCATTGTTCCTACACGTTTAGCATAAATTTTCCCATTCTCCTCCCAACGCTTTTGCAAAAACACATAAACCTCAGGCTCATCATGCCCCTCTATCTCCTTAACCGAAAAAATCTTAGCTTTAATAAGTTTACGCTCAGGATTTACACGTGCCTTATAATCAAGCATCAATGCTTTAGGACGACCAGTAAACGGAATACCCATCTCTATTGCCCCGTATGGATCACCCGCATCACGCACAGGCTCACGCACTTTACCGAGGAACAAAGTACCTGCAATCATAACACGAATATCAATCATGCCTAAAGCACGCACAGTTACAAGACGAGTATCGCATCGAGCACACCAACCATCACCACGACGCTCAGGCTGAGTGGTACAAGCCGCTTTGTCAATACCAGCTGGAGCAGCGTACGCATTAGAAATACCCCAAGGAGTATTTTCAAATGTAAATGCTTTATTTCCTTTGATAGTATCAGTAGGAGCAAGTACATAGAGAGTTTGTGTTTCTCCTCCAAGCATAACACTCTCTTTAATATAGCGCACAACCCATTGCTCCATATCACCATAAGGTATAGGCTCAATACGCTCTTGCGAAAATGCGCATTGCACAACACACAACACACAACCTAATATCAAAAATATCTTTTTCATTGTTCTATCGAATTATTTTAATATTTTTAAGTTAATTATTAAATACAATTTAAGTTTAGGTTTTAGGTAATAATTCGATGAAAACTATATATAACAAAAAATTATTTTACAACAACTCTCAATTTCTTATCATCTCCATCCCATCCTTGAAGTATCTCTTCTGGATAATAATTTGCCTTTGGGTCATCTTTATGGAATGGCTCCCATACTTGAGCAAAGAACGGATTACCCTTAGCAATTTCATCATAATTCCATGGTGCTGGCAAACATTCTGGACACCAATGACCTCCGAGAAGCACAAGTGCTGGTGATGCTTTGAATCTATGCCCAAACTGACATTCCCACTCAAGTGGTGTACGCCAATCGCCTACTGTCATTGTTTCGCTAAGGCACTTACCACCACGATATTCTGCCGCTGCACGCATATCTTCAATGGTCCACTCATCGCGTGATTTCGACTCATCATAACCATGATTAAGAATAATAGGCTCTTCGCTTGGATGCGACAAATCTTGCTCTGCCCATGGCTTGATAGCACGATATTTCTCCATTGAACCATAATAAGCTGCTATGCGCTGAGTATCACCATTTTTAATCCACCATTGAGTACCCCATTTCTTTTTATATGCCATTGGTCGCATAGCGAGTTTGATAATTGGCGCAGGTGCAAGACATGCAAGTGAGAAAAACCAAGGAAGTTGACGTTTCATTTGAGCAAAATACTCATCTACAGGGATATTTGCACGAAAATGAAGGAAATCTTCAAGCACTTGCGAATCAGCATACCATTGTCCGTGGAAGTTGCGAGTTACAAACCACTCTGGATTAAATATTTTCTCTGGTCGAGGACATGAAATTGCTTTCAACAACTTACACTCAAACTCATAATTCGAAAGTCTATATTCAGGACCTGACCCAATATTATAAAATCTATTCCAAAAATCTGGCGACACCCAATCTTCACAAAGATTTGCCATTGCACGACCAGAATCTTCTACCGTTGCCCATTCAAGCACACCACGAAGTGGCACATGAAACATAATTGGGTCATAATTCTTAAGAATATCTGCATAAAGAATACCAGACTGACGCAATGATACCCAATGTTTTATACCACTTTCAACAAAGATACGTTCTGCTATAGTTTTAGAAATCGCATAGTGGTCGTAAACCGAAATACAGATAGGGTCGCCTGTGCGTCCCCAATGTATTGGCTCATTACGGTCAGATGTTTGAGCCACAGTACCCACATAGCAAACACGGATTTCATCAGCATTAGGTTGTGTAAGCACCGCTCTTACTACATTGTGAGCCGCAGTAATATTAACATTACGTGTACGATTAGGAAAATAATCAGTTTTCGGAGACACTAATCCCCCAATATGAAGCACATAATCTGCTCCTTCTGTTGCACGAAGTACATCTTCATACTTAGTAAGATTACCCCAAACTATACGAATTTTGTCTTGAAGTGGTGCTAAAAGTTTACGATTTTTCTTGCTATCACGGGCAAGCACCGTAACATCAAAACGGTCTAAACGAGACATAAACTCCTGAACAGTAGCCCATCCCATGTGACCCGTAGCCCCAGTAATAAATACTCTTTTCTTCATCCTAAAATTTAATCATAGAAACATGCAAAGTTACAAAAAAAATCCCATTATCACAAAAACAAAAAAAAATATAAATTATAAACGTAAAATTATGTTTTTTTTAGTACCTTTGCATCTGTGAGACAAAACAACTACATATTACGAATAATGTTGATTATCTCAACATTAGCCGTAACATATCACTCTTGGGCTGATACAATTATGTACAAATACCAAGGGTGCGTACTTGCATACCTAAAAATCGATGAATACAATGTCGAAATTACCCAACAAAAAACTACTCTAAATTACGAAAAAATAAACATTCCTACCGAAATTTCACACAACGACACAACTTACTACGTAATCGGCATAGCCGACAATGCTTTCAGTGGCAATAAACAGATAAAAAAATTTACTTTCGACCCCGCTTGCGACATGCAATACATAGGAGAAGGTGCTTTTTCTGGATGCCAAAATCTTACCAACATCGAACTTCCTTCTACTATAACCGAAATAAAACCTTACACTTTTGCATATTGTGGACTCAAATTCATCGAAATCCACAATCTTATAACCCAAATAGGCGAACGAGCTTTCTTTAATTGCAAAAATCTAAAAACAATAGTAATGGGCGAAAACGTAGAAAAAATCGGAAACTACGCCTTCGCTCGGTGTTCTTCACTTACATCATTTACAATTCCCGAAAAAACAAAACACCTTGGTTACGAAATACTACAATCCAGCAATAAACTTGACACCATATTTTTCAATGCCATCAACTGCGAAACTTCAGGAGCTTACTACGACAATCGCATTGATCGCACTATAGGAGCATTTGAATACAACAATAGTATAAAAGAAATTATTTTCGGAGACCGTGTAGAACGTATCCCCGAATATCTCCTTTATAATTGCCATAGCATCGACTCTATCTATTTCCCTAAATCTATCACACAAATTGACCGTTTCGCTCTCCACAACACAGAATGGTTTGATGGAGCAAAATCCGATATGTTATATGTCAACAACATTCTCTATGCTTACAAAGGCAATAAAGACTCTATATTCGCCGAACAATTCAAAGAAAACATTACCACAATAGAAAACCATTGTTTTGCCAACAACCAAAAACTAAAATATATCAACCTTCCTTCTAATATCTTATACATCCGCAACTCTGCTTTCGAAAATTGTACAAACCTCACAAAAATAAACCTTCCCTACGACCTCGAATTTATCGGTGATTACGCATTCCGAAACTGTAAAAACTTAACAAACATAAAACTCAATAACCTATTAGAACATATCGGTAAATATAGTTTCTCTAATTGTAGTAACATCGAAAACATATTTCTACCTCACTCTCTTAAATCTATGAGCGAAGCTGTATTCTACAACTGCGCAAATCTTCAACGTGCCAATATTCCCGACTCTATCAAATACGTGCCAGCTGGCTCTTTTTCAAAATGTCCAAAACTTGAAAAAGTAACTCTCCATAACAAAATTACCGCCATCGAAGAATATGCATTCGCAGGTTGCTCTCGCCTTGACTCTATCACAATACCTTGGACTTGCGCCTCAATCGGTAGCCGAGCTTTCTCACACTGTCACTCTCTATCTAAAATAGATTTAAAAGCAAAATCTCTACGCATTGACCCTCTTGCCTTCTACAATTGTGAAAATATATACTATATCGACCTACTCTGTGTTTATCAAATCGGACGTAAAGCGTTTGCTAATTGCACCAATCTAAGTTACATCTCTTTAGGTAAAGAATTAAAAACAATATCAAATTATGCTTTCGAAAATTGTAGCTCTTTGTTCAAAGTAGTTATCCCTCAATCTGTAACTAAAATAGGAAAATCTGCATTCGCAAATTGTTCTTATCTATCTACTGTCGAAATAGACAACGCCACAACTACAATAGAAGATTATGCATTCAGCAACTGCCACTTATTAACCAATGTATCACTTGGCTACAACACAACCAAAATAGGGATAGGAGCTTTTCGTAACTGCCATAACTTAACTAAAATTGAAATCAAATATCCTATCAAAAAAATTAATATGAATTGCTTTGCAAACTGCGAAAATCTACATACTATTGAACTACCCCAAAGCATAGAAAGATTTGAAGAAAAAGCTTTTTACAATTGCAAAAGTCTAACAAATATAACCATACCTAACACAACAAATTTTATTGGAGAACGAGCATTTTTTGGTTGCAGCGAACTCTCTTCTATTGTCATACCAGCAGATGTTAATACCATTAAAACTGAAGCTTTCTTCGAGTGCTTTAAACTTACAAATATTCAATTTGATGCTGAAAATTGCCATACCAATAATCCCGTTTTTGCTTATACTCATACACCTACCACTCTTAATATAGGTAACACAGTTCAAATCATAGACGACTACATATTCTATGGAATGAATCTGACTAATATCGAAATTCCTGCAAGTATATCATCTATAGAAAAAATGGCTTTTGCAAATTCTACACATCTCGAAAAAATCAACATACTATCTCAAAATGAACTCAAAATAGATAACACTGCTTTCAATAACACAGCATGGATAAAAAAACAATCTGATGATATTATATATGTCAATACTATTGCCTTAAAATATATAGGTAAAGAGCAACCTCAAGAACTAACATTTCAAGAAGGAACAACTGCCATTGCCTCTAATTTTATGACCAATAACGATAAACTAAAAACAATAAACCTCCCATCTTCTCTACAGACCATAGGAGCAAATGCTTTCTCTGGATGTTCAAATATAACTAATATCAATTTCCCTCGCAATATTAATAGTATCTACGAAGAAGCTTTCATCAATTGTTCTAATTTAAAATATATCAATATACCTGCTTCTATATCCAAAATATGTGATTCCGCTTTCGAAAATTGCACCCAAATAGACTCTATCAATCTTAATAATGCCTATTGTTCTATAGGTAACGCAACTTTTCGAAATTGCAACAAAATGACCAAAGCTCTCATTGGAGACAATATAACAACAATTGGAGATATGGCTTTCGCCTTCTGTTCTTCACTTCAATTCATAAATTCTAACAATAGTGTTATATTACCCGAAAATATCGAAACCATCAATACCGCCACATTTTTCAATTGCAAAAAACTCAAAGGAAAAATAATTATACCAAGAAATGTAACATCTATTAACGATCAAGCCTTCGAAAATTGCTCAGCTATCCACTCTATCGAATTATCAGCTAAGCTACAACAAATCAGCATTTCTGCTTTCAATAAAAACAACAATTTCACCCGTTTTCTCGACTCATCTAACAAATATTTCAGCACCTACAATGGCATACTATACTCCAACGATATGAACATTTTGTACCATTGTCCTCAAGGATACTATGGAACTTGTGTTGTAAACAGCAAAACTAAAATAATAAACAATTACGCTTTTAATTCATGCACTAAAATCTATCATGTAATACTAAACCATATAGAAAAAATCAACGATTATGCCTTCAATGGCTGTACTAAACTAAAAAAAATTTCTCTCGGCAAAGAAATAGATTCTTTTAATCACAAGGCTTTCGAAGGTTGTCAAAATCTCGAATATATTAGCATTAAAAAAGAAAACCAACACCTAAAATCTCTCGACGGTATTGTATATTCTGCTGACATGAAAACTCTTATCTACTGTCCTCGTGCAAAACAAGGAAAAATCAAAATACCAAAATCTGTCCAACATATTGCCGACTATGCATTCACAGGCTGTAACCAAATAACCCAAATTATTACTCGCAAAAATATTAAATCTATCGGAAAAGATGCCTTTACCGATACCAACTTACAAATAAAATAAGCTATATAAACATAAATATAACTAACTATGGACCAATTAATCTTCGCTACACATAACGCCCACAAAGCCGATGAAGTAAAAGCAATTGTAGGCAATCTATTCGAAGTAAAAAATTTATCAGATATCAATTTCTTCGACGAAATACCCGAAACCGGTAATACTTTCAAAGAAAATGCTTTTCAAAAAGTCAAATATCTCCACGATAAATTAAATTGCAACTGCTTCGCCGACGACTCTGGACTCTCTGTTGATGCTCTTAACGGCGCACCTGGCATCCTATCGGCAAGATACGCCGGCGAACCATCTAATTCTCAACGTAATACTGAAAAACTACTTAACAATCTCAAAAACATTTCTAACCGCAAAGCACAATTTACTTGCGTTATCGCCGTTATATTAGATGGTCAAACTCACTTTTTTGAAGGAATCATTCGCGGGACTATTACCGAATATCCTCAAGGCGAAGGCGGATTCGGCTACGACCCTATATTTATACCCGATGGTTATGACAAAACTTTTGCCGAACTACCAGCTGAGATAAAAAATAAAATATCTCATCGCGCTATAGCTATGCAAAAATTCCAACTATTCTTAAACTCAAAATAATATGAAAAAAAACAATTCACTACTCGCTACTCGCTACTCGCTACTCGCTACTTTGCTAATATGCATCTCTCATTGTATATTATCACAATCTGCAATTGGCTCTTGGCAAACCCACATTTCTTATACTAATATCAACCAAATAACTCAATCTCAAGAAAAAATATATGCAATCAGTACGGGTGCATTATTTTCTGTTGATAAAAAAGACAATATTGTGGAATCATACTCCAAAATCTCAGGACTCAACGACAATAATATACACCTTATCGAATATTCTGATTTCAACAATTTACTATTTATTGCATATAAAAACTCTAATATCGACCTTATGTCCGAAAACGGAAGTATTTGGAATATTTCTGATATTTACAGAAAAAATATGAGTGGTAGCAAAAAAATCAACAATATATGCTTCAATAATAATTTAGCTTATATTGCTTGCGACTTTGGTATCACCATTTTAGATTTAAACAAAAATGAATTTACCGAAACTTATATCATTGGTAGCGAAGAAAATTCTGAAAAGATTATAAAAATCAACATTAATAACAACGATATATATGCTCTTACTGAAAATAATTTATTTATAGGTAACTCTTCTAAAAATTTAATAAACTATCAAAATTGGGATAAGGTATCAATTCCTGATTCTGCCATAAAAAATATTGATATGTACTTATCAAACAATGAAATATATCTACTTAAAACAAACAATGTATTATATAAATACACAAACAACTCATGGACTAAATATAAAAATGCAATCAAAAATATAACAATCAGTAATGATGCTATTTTACTTACCGACACAGCAAATCAAATATCAATGATAAACAACCAAACCGAAACTATCATTGCCGAAGATGCTATCAACGCATTATTCGACAAAGACAAAAACACCGTTTGGTTCTTCTCTACTTATGCATTATCTTCCAAAAACTTAAAAACAGGGAAATTCAACCATTTTGTACCGAATGGACCTGAATCAAATACTTCTTGGCGTTTAAGATATTCTAATGGTCGTATTTTTAGTATCCCTGGTGGTAGATGGGCTGTCAACTACTACACCCCTGCATCTCTATCTATCTACGAAAATAACTCTTGGAAAAAATACGATACCTATTATTTTGTTTCACGAACGGAAACAACTAAAGATAGTTATGACCTCGTAGATATCGCTATTAACCCTAACGACAATACCAATTTCTGGATTGCAAGCTATGGAGTTGGTCTTTACGAATTCAGAAATGACGAACTATACAAATTCCATCATTGCGATAATAGTGGCTTAACAACAATATTTCCTGATGGCAATAAATATAATTACATCCGTACCGATGGCTTAACTTACGACAATCATGGCAACCTTTGGATGCTAAACAATGCGGGAAATCTCATCAAATATATCGATCCTAATGGCACATATCACGAAATTCCAAATAGCACCATAGTCTCTCACAACGACTTAACACCACAAGATATTATAATATCCAATAAAAATCCTAACCATAAAATATTTTTAATGCCACGTTATAGAAACACAAATAATTCTATTTTCTATGCTCTCGATGATAACGGCACATTAGACTACACTGGCGACGATAAAACTGTTGCATTTACTAAAGTTTACGACCAAGATAATAAAGAGTTATATTTTTCAGCTTCACCTCTTCTTCGCTCTATAGCTCAAGACAAAAATGGTGTAATCTGGATTGGAACTACTAAAGGCATTTTCCTTATCAATGACCCTGCTAAAATGTTCGAAGACAACTTCCGCGTATATCGCATAAAAATTCCTCGTAACGACGGAACTGGTCTCGCAGACTATCTCCTCGATACAGAAGAAATTAAAGCTATCGCGGTTGATGGAGCTAACCGCAAATGGATTGGTACTGCAACATCAGGTATATATCTCGTTTCTGAAGATGGTCTCGAAACTATCCACCATTTTACAACCCAAAATAGTCCTCTACTATCCGATGCTATTCAATCTATAGCTATCAACGATAAAACTGGTGAAGTATTCATCGGAACTGGTAATGGCCTAATTTCATACCAATCAGATGCTATCGAAGGTGGTGATATATTCAAAAATGTACGTGCATACCCTAACCCAGTCCGCCCTGAATACAATGGCCTTATCACATTAATTGGCCTTATTGACAACACTCAAATAAGAATAACCGATGTAAACGGCAATCTTGTATACGAAACTCGCTCTAATGGAGGTGTAGCAACTTGGGATGCTTGCAATCTCTCTGGCTCTCGTGTCGCTACAGGAGTATATTTCGCACATTGTATTTCTGCTGATGGCAAACAAAAACATATCACAAAAATTCTCGTTATAAAATAATTTTTGTATCTTTGCACCTTTCAATTATAATGCTAATAAATTCCTAAAAATATGAAAAAAATCCTTGTTACATTAATTTGTGCATTGTGCATTGTGCATTGTGCATTTTCACAGTCATCAGAACAATACCTTCGTGACTTCACTTCGGGTGCTTTCCGTCCTCAAACTATGGCTGCCCTCTACTCTATGAACGATGGCACAAGCTACACTATGCTCTCTGAAGATGGTACACAAATTATCAAATATGACTACCTTTCGGGCAAGGCTATTGAAACTATCTTCGATGTAGCTACTGCCCAAAACTGTACTCTTAAGAAAATCTCTGACTACGAATTTGACCCTCAAGAAAAACGTATTCTTATCTTAACTGATAAGACGCCTATCTATCGCCACTCTTTTTCAACTACTTATTATGTATATAATATTGCTCGTAACGAATTGGAGCCTCTAAGCCAAAATCCTGGGCTTCAGAACTTGGCACAATTCTCCCCTAATGGTCGTATGATTGCGTTTGCTCGTGGCAATAATCTCTTCATCAAAAAACTCGATTTCAACACTGAATTGCAAATTACCAAAGATGGCGAATTCAACAAAATCATCAATGGTACAGCCGATTGGGTATATGAAGAAGAATTTGGTCGCACTCGCTACTTTGAATGGAGCCCAGATAGCAAACTTCTTGCTTGGGTACGTTTCGACGAATCAGAAATCAAACAATTCTCTTTCGACATCTACGACCACCCTTACGATGATGCTTATACTTACAAATATCCAAAAGCAGGAGAAACTAATTCTACTGTGTCGGTACATGTATATGACATCGAAAACCGCACTACGAAACAAATGGATTGTGGTACTGGTAATAATATTTACTTCCCTATTATTCAATGGACTAACAACAACGAATCTCTTGCTGTTGTACGCCTCAATCGCAATCAAACTACTCTTGAATTATTGAGTGTAAATCCTCGTTCTGGTGTATCAACAACTCTTCTTTCTGAAACTGATAAAGTCTATATCGACTACACCAACTATACTCACCTCAAATTTAATAGCGACAACTCTTTTGTTGCTATGAGCGAACGCGATGGATGGCGTCACATCTACCTTTATGGCGCAAATGGTTCTCTTGTCCGTCAAATAACAAAAGGTGAATGGGATGTTACTGCTTACTATGGCTACGATGAAAAATCCCAAACAGCCTACTTCCAAGCAGCAAAAGAACATCCATCACAACGTCATATATACAAAGCTGATAAAAAAGGTAATATCACAAACCTCGATCCTCGTCCTGGTACTCACTCTGCTTCTTTCTCTAAAGGTATGAAATACATTGTTGCTCAGTTCCATAACACTACAACTGCCAACACTTTCACACTCTGTGACACAAAAGGAAAGGTGTTGCGTACTATCATTGATAACAAAGAGTTACAAGCAAAATTTGACACATACAAACTTCCTGTCAAAGAGTTTATCAACTTTGATGCTGTGAATGGTACTAACCTTTACGCTTGGATTATCAAACCTGCTAATTTTGATGCAAACAAAGAATACCCACTTGTAATGGTGCAATATTCTGGTCCTAACAGTCAAGAGGCTCTTGACCGTTTTAAACCAGATTGGGAATACTACCTCGTGCAAGAGGGCTATATCGTTGCTTGCGTTGACGGTCGTGGCACAGGTGCTCGCGGTCATGAATTCCGTACTTGCACATATTGGAACTTAGGCAAATATGAAACTGAAGACCAAATTGCAGCTGCCCAATATTTCGGTAAATTGCCTTATATCGATGAAAATAGAATGGCCATTTGGGGTTGGTCGTATGGTGGATTTATGGCTCTCAACTGCCTCACTTACGGCAACGAAACTTTCAAAGCTGGTATCTCTATCGCTCCTGTAACTGATTGGAGATTATACAACACTGCTTACACTGAGCGTTTTATGTCAACCCCTCAAGAAAACGACCGTGGCTACGAACAATCTGACCTTATCGAAAAAGCACACCTTCTCAAAGGTAAACTTCTACTCTGCCATGGTACTGCCGATGACAACGTACACTTCCAACATGCTATGCTCTATTGCGATGCTTTAGTCGAAGCAGGGATCCAATTCGAAATGCAAATTTATCCAAATAAAAACCATAGTATCCTCGGTGCCAAGACTCGCTATCACCTTTATACTCGTTTCAACACATTCTTAAAAAACAATTTATAAAAATAATAAGCTATGAATAAACAAAAAAATTATGCATTGCCTATCGCAATGATGTTCGCCCTATTCTTTATGATTTCATTCGTAACAGGGTTGCAGAATCCAATGGGTGTCATCGTCAAAGATCAATTCAATGCCTCAAATCTAATGTCGCAATTAGGTAACTTTGCAAATTTTATTGCGTATGCATGCATGGGTATTCCAGCGGGCATAATGCTTCAACGCATAGGCTATAAGAAATCTGCACTTATTGCCGTCATCGTTGGCTTTATTGGTGTTGCCATTAGTTATTTTTCAGGAATTGCAGGAGCAGCAAATCTCAATGTCACTTATGCGATTTATCTATGTGGAGCCTTTATTTCTGGTTTTTCTATGTGCATGTTAAACACCATAGTCAATCCTATGTTAAACACTTTAGCTGGTGGAGGAAAAAAAGGGAATCAATTAATACAAATTGGAGGTGTATTCAATTCAACTGGAGCGACAATTGTTCCAGTACTTGTTGGTGCATTGATAGGTAATGCGGCTAATCGTACAATCGAAGACACTAACCCTGCTTTATGGCTTGCAATGGGAATTTTCACTCTAGCTTTCATCGTATTGTTTTTCATGGATATGCCAGAGCCTCATCTCAATTCTAACAATAATAAGAAGAAAGAAACAAAAGAGACTCATTCTGCATTCTCATTCCGCCACTTTAACCTTGGCATAATTGCCATATTTATATACGTCGGAGTTGAAGTAGGAATTCCTAATATTGCAAATCTATATATGACTACAGAGCTTAATATGGACACTGCAGTCGCAGGAACAATTGTTGGAACTTATTGGTTTTTAATGCTTATTGGTCGTTTCGTTGGTGCTGCCATTGGCGGACAAGTATCGAGCAAATCTATGCTTACTACCACCACATCTATCGCTGCAATCTTAGTCATTTGCGCTATATTATTGCCTCAAACTATGGTAAATATGCCTGTATTCAAATCAGATATATCTTTTGGCATAGCAGAAGTACCTGTAAATATACTACTTTTAATACTTTGCGGACTTTGCACATCGGTTATGTGGGGTGCAATCTTCAACCTCGCTGTCGAAGGTTTAGGTAAATACACAGCATCTGCATCTGGTATATTTATGATGATGGTATGTGGTGGTGGTGTACTCCCTCTCGTGCAGGGATGGGTAGCCGATAATTTTGGATTCCTAAATAGCTACTATGTAGTACTTGCAGGCATAATATACATGCTAATCTACGCAATCGCCGGAAGCAAGAAAGTTGAAAATTGAAAATTGAAAGTCTTTAAGTCTTTAAGTCTTTAAGCCGTATAGCAAAAATGCGAAGGGTGTTAACTCTCGCTACTCGTTACTCGTTACTCATTACTAACTAATAACTAATCATTAATCACTAATATTATGGACAAACCTTACGTAATTGGTATCGACCTTGGAGGTCAAACCGCCAAATTTGGTATTGTTGACGCTCGTGGCAATGTATTGAAACAAACAGCCATTCGCAGTAACACACAAAACAATCCTGAAGAATTTATTAACGACCTTGCTGAAGGCATCAAAAAACTCATTGACAAAGAATACGACATCAAAGATATTCGTGGCATCGGTGTTGGTGCTCCTAATGGCAATTACTATACTGGTTGTATCGAAAGTGCAGCCAACCTTACTTGGGCTAAAAATCAAGTAGTTCACTTTGCTGACATGCTTAGCGAACGTGTAGGTATTCCTGTTGCCTTGACCAACGATGCCAATGCTGCAGCTGTAGGCGAAATGACATACGGAGTTGCTCGTGGCATGAAAAACTTCATTATGATTACTCTCGGCACAGGTGTTGGTTCTGGTATCGTAATCAATGGCGATGTAGTTTATGGTCACGATGGTTTTGCAGGCGAACTTGGTCACACTTGCGCTGTACGCAACAATGGTCGTATCTGCGGTTGTGGCAAAACAGGTTGTCTCGAAACATACGCCTCTGCTATGGGTGTTGCTCGCACTGCTCGTGAAATCATCGAACTCACTGACCGCAAAACCCTCCTTCGCAACATCCCTGCCGAAAATATCACTTCTAAAGATGTGTTCGATGCAGCAATCGAAGGCGACGAAGTAGCAAAAGACATCTTCGCATTCACCGGTCGTATGCTTGGCGAAAAATTTGCCGATTTCGTAGCATTCTCTGCTCCTGAAGCTATCATCCTCTTCGGTGGACTTACCAAAGCTGGCGACCTTATCTACAAACCTATTGTTGAGAGCATGAACCTCAACCTCGTACCAATTTGGCGAGGTAAAATCAAGGTCCTATTCTCAACTCTCAACGAAAGCGATGCCGCTATCCTCGGCGCAAGTGCCCTCGCTTGGGAAATCTAATTAAGTAGAGACGCAATATTTTACGTCTCCAGCGACATAATTAAAAAGACAGAATAACAAAATAACATAATTTATTATAAAGATAAATTATCATAAATCACTTATAATACATAAAAATTTTATGTTATTATGTTATTATCGTCTTCTAAAAAATTAATACCGAACGGCAAATTTCAACTTTATTATGGTTCTCACTGACAATTGGTTTAGCACAATGGCTGAAGCCGACAACGAAATGCCCATTTTCGTTTCGGGTCGCGACGATATAGATGAATTTCGCCTCTCAGGCAAATTCAAAGAACGTGTAGAAATTTATTGGAAATACGAATCTGTTCATAACGGAATGCCATCTGATGCCGAAGGCGAATTGATGGAACAAGTCGTTGACGCACTACGCAAAGCAGTTGAAAAAGACAAACTCGCAATCCTCACAGGCATCTACACAGGCAATAACGAGCGCACTTTGGTCTTCTATACGCGCACATCACGCATATTTGGCGAACGCCTCAACGAAGCCCTCGCCCAGTTCCCACAACTCCCAATCACCCTCTACGTCGAAATCGACCCCGACTGGAACGAATACCAAGAACTCTGTGAAATCAAACCATTTGCCGAATAACAGTAGGGACGCAGCGCGCTGCGTCCTATCAACCGATAGGTTGAATCAATAACAAAAGAGACGCAACATGTTGCGTCTCTTTTGTTACTACCTTCTGTGATCTATCAAAGAACTACCTTCTCAACCTCATCCCCCACAACAACCACATACACCCCACGAGGCAACGCCAACGCCGATTCACTACCACTATAAATCAATCTACCATTCACATCAAACACCTGATAATCTGTTGATAATCCATCTACATAAAGCACAGCATTATTACTATAAATATTTATAGTTGTTTCATCTAAATTGTCCACCGATGTTTCTGTTCCAATAGGTGCAAATTCAGCAGTAATTGTCATATCTTCAGTAACAAGCAAAATATGAGGATTTTCAGTAGCACCATCGCTCCAACGCACAAATTCATAACCTGCTAAAGCTTGAGCTTGTACCTGTGCTACATCATCCGTACAACTATTTTGTTTTGTAATGGTTGCAAATCCCATAGTTTCATCATTCACATTCACAATCAGTCTTGGTGAAACTTCCTCATAAATAACAAATTCCCACCAATATTCAGCAGCTCTATATTTCTCAACACTACCACAAGGCACTTTTATTTGCACAAACGGAGATACTTTATAAAATGTATTACTACCAATTATTGGCGGATTTTGAATTCTTATTTCTATTGATGTAAGCCCTGTACAATTATAAAATGCAGATTGTCCAATCGTAGTTACACTATTCGGTATTTTTATTGATGCAAGTCCTGTACATTCATAAAATGCTTCATTTCCTATAGTAGTTACACTATTGGGGATTTTTACTGCTAAAAGTCCCGCACAACCAAAAAATGCTCCAGATCCAATTGTTGTTACACTATTTGGTATTTCTATTGCTGTAAGTCCTGTATAACCAAAAGCATTATTCCCAATCATAGTTACACTATTCGGTATTTCAATCAAAGTTTTACTTTCTGGGCAACGAATAATAGTTGTTATATTTTTATTATACAATACACCATCAACTGACGCATAATTTTGATTATCCTTTTCTACATCAATAGATGTAAGTTCTGAACATCCCCAAAATGCTACAGAACTAATCTCTGTTACACTATTGGGTAATAAAATTGATGTAAGCCCAGTACAATCATAAAATGCATATTTCCCAATCGAAGTTACTCCATTACCAATTTTAATTGATGTAAGCCCAGTACAATAATAAAAAGCTCCTTCCTCAATTGTAGTTACACTATTTGATATTTCTATTGACGCAACTCTTATACAATTATGAAATGCATATTTACCAATTGAAGTTACACTATTGGGTATTTCAACAGAAGTTTTACCTTCAGGGCAACGAACAAGAGTTGTCATATTTTTATTATATAATACACCATCAATAGATACATAATATTGATTATCATTTTCTACATCAATTGATACAAGTCCAGTACATCCCAAAAATAAATTTTCTACAATTGAAACACCATTACCAATTTTAACCGATCTAAGTCCTGTACAATTATAAAATGGATATTCTTCAATCAAAGTTACACTATTCGGTATTTCTATTGATGTAAGCCCTGTACATTCGTAAAATGTATAATCTCCAATCGAAGTTACACTATTTGGAATTTCAATTGATGTAAGAGAAGAACAACCTACAAATGCACCTGAAATAAAACCACGATCCAAAGCACTAAATATTGATGTTACAATATATTCATTTTCATTATAATACACCTTTTCTGGAATTATAATTTCTGTTTGAACATATCCAGTACCATCCCCTGGTGTACCATCATGCGTAACCATAGCCGTCTTATTCTCGTAGTCGAAATCGTAATAAATACCATCTATTTCGGCTTCATACGCAAATGCCATTGTCGCACTACACAACAATACAATCAATAAAAAGTAAATTTTCTTCATAATAATTAGAATTTTTAAGTTAATATTTTAAGTTAATCATAATCAACAACTTATTAAAATGCACTAATCAAAAACCGCTCCCTACCCAACAGCAAGGTGCAAGCAAGAAAACCGCCACACCACAACAGACACTCTCATTATGTATCCATCACTATTCCCTGTTCCCTATTCATTCCTTCCTATCAAAAACGACACAAAAAAACGTGGATTCCGACTATTGTCGTTCCACGCATTGAGGCTCTCGCATTGCCCGATATTCAGAAACGACAACGCGAAGCCCACGCTAATATATTATATATATTTATACCACAACATGGAGATGCATAATAATACACCGCCACATAGGTATGATTATAACATACCCGTAGGACATCTAACGTTGCTAAGTCCTTTGAATATCTTTGAAATTTGCGAGATTTCAATGCATCAGAACAAAGCGTCGATAAACGCCTATAACTATATGTCCGTAAACCCACCCTTAAGAAAAATAGACATATTCCCAGCGTAGGCTTACAAGTGCAAAGGTATAAAAAAATCTTCATTCTGCAAGTACAAAATGAAGATTTTTAATTTCAAAATTAATTTTTTAATTCTTCTTCTATTTCTTGAATAGTTGGCAACGTGCCTTTGAAATTTTCTGATATAAGTTTATTTAGCTCATATTCCGAAATCCCTATTGGTTGATTGAAATTTTCAATTGTATATTTAGCTAAAATTTCATCTTTATCTTTACATATCAAAAGTCCTATTGTTGGTTTATCAGTTACCTTCTTTAAAATATGATTTACTCCACCAACATACGCACTTAATTGCCCTATATCTTCTGGTCGGAATGAACGTGTTTTAACTTCAATAACAACAAAACATTCTAATTTTATATTATAAAACAACATGTCTATATAACGTTCTGTCGACCCTATTGTTATCTTATATTCTCGACCCATATAAGCAAATCCATTACCTAATTCAAGTAAAAAACGTTCTATATTTTGAATTAGAGCGTCTTTTAGTTCTTTTCACGATATGGCTCTGCAATGGTTAAAAAATCAAAACAATAAGGGTCTTTTGTAACTTGTTGGGCTAAATCGCTATCAACTTGTGGTAATGTATTACAAAAATTAGTTATAGCCTTACCTTCTCATTCTATTAAATTTGAATCTATTAATTGTTCTAATACGTTACGAGACAAATTTAATTCTATGGTTTTATTTACATAAAATATAGCATCTGTAATATTTTTACATTTATCGATAATTCTTTTATGATGTCCCCAAGCTATATGAAAAATAGACTGTCTAACAGAAAGGATATCTAATTGTCCCCCAAGTTGGGGGATAATTGTATCTAACTAAGAATAAAGCAAATAGAATCTTTTAATATAATATAAATTTGTGCATGAAAAACAATGGGCATCGGGTAATAAATGCTGTAAATCTTTACTAAGTAAGTCAATTATCTTATCTCCCCACTTAGCACTTTTATATTTTACCTCAATATCCTCTCCTATTGACCAATAAAAGTACAACATTTCTGAATTTACTTTTGTTGCAGCCTTAATTTGACTATTTTTAAATCTACAACAAATATCATTTATCCATTGTTTATACTCTTTATCAATGTTCATTATACTCATATATTTCTATTTTAATTCATTCACTACCTAAACCAACTCCAATCCCAACTCACTTTTAAGTCGTTTGAAATCGGGATTTATATCTTGCATTCGTCTGAAGTTCTCATCTTTGGTCAAAAATATTGGCTGGTCAGTTTGTTCTTCTACCACAAAATTCACTGTAATGCCACTATTATTCAACTCTTTTGCGAGAAATTGCTCTAACGTACGCTTATGACGACTTAAAGCCTCTAACTGCATTGTATTTATCAACTTCACAACGACCGAAACTCCATCGCCTTTCGTTGGAAGGAAATTTTGCATTGTATTCGATGTGTGCAACTCCCCTTCTATCTTCTTGGCATACAATCTCCACGCACGCACCAAATCGTCATTCGTGAAATCACGTTGTTTTATCTCTTGAACGATAGGCTCATTAGAAACAATCTTTTCAACCGCCTCTTCCTGTTTAGGCAACTGACTTGCAACATTCACAGCAGAAGGTTTCAACGAAACAGTAACTACTTTCGGCATCTGCACCACGATTGGCGCACCTACCTCTTGTCTCATGCCACTCACTTCAGGTTTAGCGTCTCGTGTCTCGTGTCTTGTATCTTGTGTCTCAGCTAATTGAGCATTAACAATCTGTTGACCATTAGTAATGCATTGTGCATTGTGCATTGTGCATTGTGCATTATTTTGTCCTCCCGAAGCTGTCGCAACAGTCAATAACGGCAACTCCGGTTCAACTTTTTTTGATTGTACTGCCCCCGATATAAGTCCTGCAACACGAATCAACATCACTTCGACCAACAATCGCTTATTTCTACTTGCTCGATATGCCAAATCGCAATCATTTGCATATTCCAATGCTTTATACAACCACCACAACTCACATCGTTTCGATTGTTCTTTGTATCTTTCAGCTATCGACTCTCCTACTTCCAACAAAGGCAATGTCATCTCGTCACGGCTAACCATCAAATCACGCAAATGCGACGACAATCCACCTACGAAATGTTGTCCTTCAAAGCCTTTACTCAACACCTCATCAAATATCATCAACGCCTCTGGTACGCGATTTTGCAATAAGGCATCAACCAATCTGAAATAGTAGTCATAGTCCAATACATTCAAATTAGATATAACACCTTGATAAGTAATATTATTACCACAAAAACTCACCACTTGGTCGAATATCGATAGCGCATCACGCATCGCACCATCAGCCTTTTGTGCTATCACATTCAACGCCATATCTTCAGCCTCAACTCCCTCATTTTTCGCCACATACTGCAAATGTGCTACCGTATCGTTTATCGTAATACGATTGAAATCATATATCTGACAACGCGACAAAATAGTAGGTATAATCTTGTGTTTTTCAGTAGTTGCAAGCACAAAAATAGCATGTGCTGGTGGCTCTTCCAATGTCTTCAAAAATGCATTAAATGCCGCAGCCGACAACATGTGAACCTCATCGACAATATAAACGCTATATTTACCGATTTGAGGAGGTATTCTCACTTGGTCAACCAAATTACGAATATCATCAACCGAGTTGTTTGATGCCGCATCCAATTCATGAATGTTAAACGAACGTTGCTCATTGAACGCTTTGCACGATTCACATTCATTACAAGCCTCACCATTTGCCGTAGGATTCAAGCAGTTGATTGTCTTTGCAAATATACGCGCACAAGTAGTTTTACCCACACCACGTGGACCGCAAAACAAATATGCATGCGCTAAATGCTTATTAGCGATTGCATTTTTCAATGTCGCAGTCAACGCAGCCTGCCCTACCACCGACATAAATGTCTGTGGACGATACTTTCGCGCCGATACAATATATTGTTCCATATAATTAAAATTGAGAGTTGAGAACTGAGAGTTAAAAATTAAAAATTAAAAAAAACACCATATGCTAACTTTCAAATTTCAACTTTCAAATTTCAACTTAAATATAATCCATTTTACCTTGCAAAGTTACTAAAAAATTTTGGAACGAATATCTAAAATCAAAAAATTGTGCATTGTGCATTGTGTATTGTGCATTTTTTACTATCTTTGTATCCCTAAACTATAACCTATAACCGCTCAACTCTAAACTCTATATGTTTTCTCTCTTTCGCCGTTTCCTTCCTCCATACAAGTGGTACGTTATTGCCAATATTTTTCTAAATCTCATAACTGCCATATTCAACCTATTCTCTTTCGCCTCAATCATACCGATTCTACAAATCCTTTTCGGTATGGATACTAACACGCATACACACATCCCTTTTTCTCAAATCACATCACTCGACTCTCTCCTCGAAATAGGCAAAAACAACATATACGCCTACATCGAATCGCTTATAAATCAATACGGTGCATCCACTGCACTAATGCTATTGGGCGTATATCTCATCGTAATGACACTGCTAAAAACGCTCTCTACGTTCCTCGCTTCGGCATCGTTAGTACCTATCCGTACGGGCATTCTGCGCGACATTCGCAACATGGTTTACAATAAAATCACCTCTCTCCACCTCGGCTATTTCTCTAACGAAAAGAAAGGTGACATCATCAGCCGTATGACTAACGATGTTGTCGAAATCGAAGCCTCTATCATTGCTTCTCTCGAGACTATTTTCAAGAATCCGATAATGATTCTGCTCTACCTCGTTGTGCTTTTCACTATGAGTTGGCGACTTACCATATTCGTGCTTATACTACTACCTATCAGCGGTTTACTCATCGGCCGTATCGGCAAATCACTCAAACGCAAATCGCTTCTCGGACAACAACTATCGGGCGAACTAATAGCTCAAATCGAGGAGACTCTCGGTGGTTTAAGAATAATCAAAGCCTTTAATGCCGAAGAGAAACTCAACCACCGTTTCCAATCGCTCAACGACACTATTCGCCTCACGTTCAATCGCATACACACTCGCTATTTCCTTGCGCATCCCGTAAGCGAATTTCTTGGCACTGCCGTCATCGCAATCCTTCTTTGGTATGGTGGCTATCTCATCCTCAATGGCAATGGTGGTATCACCGCGCCCGAATTTATCTACTATCTCGTTATATTCTACAGTATTATCAACCCTTTCAAAGAACTATCACGCGCTGGCTACAGCATCCAAAAGGGTCTTGCTTCGCTTCAACGCATCGATGCTATTCTCGATACTGAAAACAATATAAAAGAAATCTCTAAACCTCAAACTATCAATTCATTCAACCACGAAATCTGTTTCAACAACGTATCTTTCAAATATCAAGACGAGTGGGTATTACGCAACATAAACCTCACAATCCACAAAGGTCAAACCGTTGCTCTTGTCGGACAATCAGGCTCTGGCAAATCCACTCTTGTTGACCTCATTCCGCGTTTCTACGACACTATTAAGGGCACTATAACTATCGATGGAATCGACATAAAACACCTAAAAATCCATAATTTACGCAATCTTATGGGTAACGTCAACCAAGAGGCTATTCTTTTCAACGACACCATATATAATAATATAACTTTCGGAGTTGAATCTGCCACACAAGCCGAAGTCGAACAAGCTGCTCGCATTGCTAATGCTCACGATTTCATTATGACAACGCCCGATGGCTATCAAACTAACATTGGCGACCGTGGCTCACGCCTCTCTGGCGGTCAACGTCAACGTATCTCCATCGCCCGAGCTATACTCAAAAATCCACCTATCCTCATTCTCGACGAAGCAACCTCTGCTCTTGACACTGAATCTGAACGACTTGTACAAAACGCAATCGAAAATCTTATGCAAAATCGTACTGCCATCGTCATTGCCCATCGCCTCTCTACAATCAAATCTGCCGACCTAATATGCGTTCTTCACGAAGGTCAAATCATCGAGCAAGGCACTCACCAACAACTCATTGCCCTCAACGGACAATACACCAAACTCTACAACATGCAGAAATAAAAGTCTCACTACTCGTGTACAGACGCAATATATTGCGTCTCTACGACTAAATATCTATAAATCCGAATGGCAAGTCTCGCTACTCGCTACTAAATATTCATAATTATCAATCCCGAATGGCAAGTCTCACTACTCGCTACTCGCTACTAAATATCTAATAAATATGCTAAACTTCGAATTCCAAAACCCAACAAAACTCATCTTCGGAAAAGGCTCTATCGCCAAAATCGAACGTCAATTCTCTCGCCCTACCAAAATAATGCTCACTTTCGGTGGTGGCAGTGTCAAACGCAATGGTGTTTACGACCAAGTAATCAACGCCCTCAAAGGTCACGAAATCATAGAATTTTGGGGCATCGAACCTAACCCAAAAGTAGAGACACTCCGCAAAGCAGTCGAACTCGGCAAACAAGAAAACGTTGAATTCATCATCGCCGTAGGTGGTGGCTCTACTCTCGATGGCACCAAACTCATTGCTTGCGCTATCTGCTACGACGGCGACGCATGGGACCTCGTTCTCGATCCTAAAAAAGTAACTAGCGCAATCCCTTTTGCATCTGTAATGACTATGCCTGCCACTGGTTCTGAGATGAATAACGGTGCGGTAATCTCTAATCTCGCTACTAAAGAAAAATACGGTTTCTACTCTTACTACCCTCAATGGTCAATCCTCGACCCTGAGGTAACCTACTCTATCCCACCTTATCAAGTGGCTTGTGGTATCGCCGACACTTTCGTGCACGTCATGGAACAATACCTCACTGCACCAAACATCAATCCTCTCATGGACCGCTGGGCTGAAGGTATTCTCCTCAATCTCATCGAGATAGCACCTCAAATCCAAGAAAACCCACAAGACTACGACCTCATGTCGCAATACATGTTCTCTGCTACAATGGGTCTCAACCGCTTCATCTCTATGGGCGTACCTCAAGATTGGGCAACTCATAATATCGGACACGAACTTACTGCCCTACACGGAGTTACACATGGCGAATCTCTTGCAATCGTCCTTCCTGGTACTATGACTGTCCTCAGCGAACAAAAACACGACAAAATCCTACAATATGGCGAACGTGTTTGGGGTATCACCGAAGGCACTGACGGCATCCGTATCGCAGAAGCAATCGGTCGCACCGAACAATTCTTCTCTCAACTCGGACTCGCTACCCGCCTCTCTCAACTAAACATCGGTGAAGAAACCATTGCCGAAATCGAACGCCGTTTCAACGAACGCAAAGTCCAACTCGGCGAATGCAAAAACGTCAACGGAGCCGTAGCCCGCGCCATCCTCGAATGCCAACTATAAAAATCTTAACATCATAAAACAAAAGGAGTTGACTCATAAAAGTCAACTCCTTTTATTTTAATTATGAATTATGCATTACGAATTACTCACGCACGCGTTCAACGTATGAACCATCACGAGTATCAATTTTAATTTTATCACCAGCATTGATAAACAAAGGAACACGCACTTCTGCACCATTTTCCACAGTTGCAGGTTTCAATGTGTTAGTTGCTGTATCACCTTTCAAACCAGGCTCAGTATAAGTGATTTCCATAACAACATGAGTTGGCATATCAGCATAAAGAATAGTTTCGCTTTCTGCATGAACAACAACTTCAAGTTGGTCACCCTCTTTCATGAATTTAACACCATTGATAAGTTCTTCATTAACTGAAACTTGCTCAAATGTTTCATTGTTCATCAAGTTGCAACCCATATCATCGCGATACAAGAATTGGTAAGGACGACGTTCGATACGAACTTCTTGTACTTTCACACCTGAGTTCCAAGTTTTATCCAAAATACGACCTGTTGTAACGTTTTTCAATTTTGTACGTACGAAAGCTGGACCTTTACCTGGTTTAACGTGCAAGAATTCAACAATAAAATAATATTGGCCATCGATATCGAGGCACATTCCGTTTTTAAAATCAGCAGTAGTTGCCATAAATCTGTTTATATTTAAATAGGTTATAAAATTATCCTTGTTTTCAGCCCGCAAAATTACAAAAAAAAATCCACATACACAACACCCCATACATCTCTCAATAAAAAATTATGAATTATGAATTATTTTTACTAACTTTGCAGATTATTAACCACACAACTACTAACTACTCATTACTAACTACCTTGTCTCTCCTATTCGACATAAAAGTACGCCTACAATACATCCTTCGCGCCCATTACCGCAAAGGACATTGGGTGCATTCTCCATTTACATTCCACACACTCAACTACGTAATATTTGAGCGCACACCTTATTATAGTTTTCCACAAATCGAAAACCTACGCCAACAACTCCAACAAAACAACACCCCTCTCACTCTACAACCACTCGGCACATCCAAAGCAAAAACTATCACAATAGCTAAAGAACTAAAAAACAGCACAAAAACCCCACGATTAGCACAACTACTCCAACGCCTTTGCGCATCAAACCAATCACAATATATAATAGAACTCGGCACAAACCTCGGACTATCCACAGCCTATTTAGCATCTAACAACACCAAATCCCACGTCTATACCCTCGAAGGACAACCTCAACTCTGCCAAATAGCACGCCAAAACTTCAAACAACTACAACTCAACAACATACAACTAATAGAAGGCAACATCAACGACACCTTTCCGCATCTCATTCAACAAATACCACAAATCGACCTCCTATTCATCGACGCCAACCACCAATATCAAGCCACCATCGACTACTACCGACTCGCAAAAACTAAAACACACAAAAACACCATAATCATATTCGACGACATCCACTGGTCAGAAGGAATGCAACAAGCCTGGAACGAAATCCGCCAAGACCCCGACATCCGTCTCTCAATCGACATCTTCTACATGGGCATCGTCTGGTTCAACACCGACATCCCAAAACAGCACTACATCGTAGCTTTCTAAATAAAGAATACTAATACCGACAGGTATGTCATTATTCCGCCAAGATACGTCGCAGACGTAGCAAGGCGTATGTAAAAGGAAAAAATATATCCTTATGTCATTCTGTCCAAAATAAAAACATCTAACTTAACACTCTAAAATATGAAAATCTATACAAAAACAGGCGACAAAGGCACAACATCCCTCATCGGAGGTAAACGCGTACTAAAAAACTCCGACAAACTTAACGCCTATGGCACAATAGACGAATTAAACTCTTTTTTAGGACTCCTCCGCGCCAAAACTACAGACGAAAATATAAAGACCGAAATTCTCGATATTCAAAACACACTATTTAATGTCGGAGCATACCTTGCACTTGACGAAAATGTCGAAAAAATTCCCGAATTTGCGCAAATTTCCGACGAAAAAATTAAAAAATTAGAGGATTTAATCGATTTTTTTCAAGAAAATTTGCCAAAAATTACAAATTTTATCATTTACGGAGAAAATGAGCTCTCCGCAATTTGCCATGTTTGCCGAGCTGTTTGTCGTCGCGCCGAACGAGAAATAATCACTGTAAATCAACAATATAACATCGACGCAAACGTTACAACATACATCAATCGCCTATCAGATTTACTATTCGTTTTAGCTCGCATTTATACAAAAAACGAAGAAAAAAGTGATTTTTTGTGGAAAAAGTAAAATATTTGAAAAAAAAATAGTATTTTTGCACCTTGAAAGTTATACTATACCTTCGGGTGTAGTGTATCTATATACAAACACATAAAAACAAAAATATAAACAATAGAGTAATTGTAGAGGATTTTAGTATTCTCAACTCTTAACTCTCAACTCTCAACTAAAAAAATGTATTGGACACTTGAACTTGCATCAAAACTCGAAGATGCTCCATGGCCTGCAACAAAAGACGAACTTATCGACTACGCTATGCGTTCTGGAGCTCCACTCGAAGTAATAGAAAACCTACAAGGAATTGAAGATGAAGGCGAAATTTACGAATGTATCGAAGACATTTGGCCTGATTATCCAAGCAAAGAAGACTTTTTCTTCAACGAAGAAGAGTACTAAATAATAAAAAAACTTTCTATTACCGCAATTTTTTATAACAAATCTCGTTAAACATACAATAGAAAGTTACAATACACAAACAATGCAACTAAAAAAATTATTACTCATAACACTTATCTCTTTATTCGCAATACAATATACCGCAGCTCAATTCGATGGAATATATAGCCAATATATGCACATCAAACACTTCTATAATCCAGCGGCTGTAGGCGAACAAGAGTTAATGAGAATAATGGTTGCTCAACGATTAGATTGGATTGGAATAAAAAACGCACCTAAAACTACACTCTTTACCGTTAACACTCCATTTAAGATAGGTAAAACTCACCACGCAGCTGGCATCCAATTCATAAATGATATGTTTGGCGTCTTTGCCAATCAACAAATAAATGCACAATATGCCTACAAATTCAAATTCCAATATGGAACATTGAGTATAGGAGCAAATATAGGCGTTCTTAATTTGATATGTTATGGTGATAGTATAAAAATGGTCGAAAGTGACTATCACACAGAAAATGACCCCGCAATACCACAAGGTACTCAATCTGGAATTGGTTTCGACTTAAGTGCTGGAATCTATTTCTCAAACGCGGCTTGGTTTGCTGGAGTTTCGATACTACACGCACCTGGTGCAGATATCAAATTAGGGGATAAATATGACTTTAAGATTAATCAAGCCATGACGGCTGTTGGTGGATATAACATTAAACTACCTAATAACAATTACCAGTTAAAACCATCAGCACTACTCTATACTGATTTCGTATCTTGGCAAGCTCAAATAAGCTTACTGCTTGATTACAAAAATAAATATTGGGGAGGTCTTGCCTATAGCATACAAGACGCTGTATCATTCTCCTTTGGAGCAGAGATAATTGATGGGTTACAATTAGGTTATTGTTTCGACCTACCTACATCATCAATGATACGAGCAACACATGGTTCACACGAATTATATTTGTCATACGACTTCAATATATTTAAACCTAAATATAATCAGAAACACAAAAGTATTAGACTTCTATAAGATATGAGAAAGTTCGTTTTATTCGCATTGACAGTCGCAATAGTTGCATTGTCAAGTTGTTCTAAACCAAAAGGACAATTAACAGGTGTTTACGAAAAAACTAATCCTGAAGCAACCCCATACGGAATGGTTAGAATTCCTCGTGGCTCTTTTGTTATGGGACCTAACGACCAATCTGCACTTTGGGCTATACAACCAACTCAACGCGATGTAACTGTCGAATCATTTTGGATGGACATTACAGAAATAACCAACGGTGAATACAGACAGTTCGTACATTGGGTGCGCGACTCTATTGCTCGTACTCAATTAGCACGTATGGAAGTTGATGTTTTAGGTGTAGAAGCTGAAGATGCTAAATATTTTTCAGTGAAATACGATCCATTCAACGAAGCTGCTGATCCTGATACTGTTCTTAATTGGAAAATAAAAATTCCTTGGAATGCTAAATGGACTTACGAAGGCGACGAAGAAGAAAATGCTACTTATCTTGCTGTGAATAGCGTATTCTACCAATCTGGCGACAAAACAGAAGAACGTCAGCTTAATGCTCATATCATGAACTATAGCTACAAATGGCTCGCACGCGACCAAGCTAAATTACCAGGCAACTCTTTCAACCCTAAAACTGGTAAATATCACGATTGGGCTGAAGTTACTATTGATACTGCTTATGTTGATGAAACTGGTAAAATCATAAATAAAGTAATTAAAAAGAAACTTCGTCAACGTGGCGACCTCATCTCTCGTCGTATCATCAACATCTACCCTGATACTATGTGTTGGATGACTGAGTTTACTTATAGTTACAACGAGCCAGCTATGCTCAACTACTTCACTCACCCAAGTTATGGTATGTTCCCTGTTGTTGGTGTTACTTGGGAACAAGCTCAGGCTTTCTGCCATTGGCGCAATGCTCAATATCAACACGTAAGCAAAATGCCTCGTGCTCAAGAATATCGTCTTCCAACTGAAGCTGAATGGGAATATGCTGCTCGTGGAGGCCGTCTCAACTCAGCTTATCCTTGGGGTGGTCCTTATGTTCGTGATGCGAAAGGTTGTTTTATGGCAAACTTCAAACCTCTTCGTGGTAATTACACTGAAGATGGTTACTTCCTCCCTGCATCTGTAGGCACATACGACCCTAACGATTATGGCCTATACGATATGGCAGGTAATGTCTCTGAATGGACTGATGATACTTACGATGAAACTACAAGTGCATTTGCGCTTGATATGAACCCAAGCTACAAATATGAAGCTCGAGAAGGCGACCTCAAAATTATGCGCCGTAAAGTTATCAAAGGTGGTTCTTGGAAAGACGTAGGTGCTTATTTACAATGCGGTATGCGCGATTTCGAATATCAAGATGTTTGCCGTCCTTCTATCGGATTCCGTTGCGTTCGTACTCATATCGGTAATTAATAACAAACTTAAATCTATAACTAACTAAAATTTTCTATTCTAAAAATTATGGCAACTAAAAAAGAGCAAGGTCAACAAAAACAAGGCCTTTGGGGAAAAATTCAAGATTGGTACGCACAACCAGGTATTCAAATGGGAGTTGGTATGGTTTACTCTATTGGTGCAGCAGTCGTTATCGTTGGTGCGCTCTTCAAAATCATGCACTGGCCTGGCGCAGGTGTTATGCTTACTGCTGGTATGATGACAGAAGCAATCTTGTTCACTATTGGTATATTCGAAAAACCTCACGCTACATACCATTGGGAACACGTATTCCCTTCTCTTGTTGAAGAAGAAGCCAACCCTCTCAACATATCGGGAAATATAGGAGGTGGTGTAGGTGTTGCTATGCCAGGTATGGAAAAAATGTCTGACGAAGATGCTAAAAAACTTACAGAAAGCATCAAAAATATGAGCGAAACAGCTGCTCAACTCGCTAATATCAGTCGCGTTGCTGGTCTTACAGATTCTTATGCAAATAACCTTCAAAAAGCATCAGAAGCTGCTGCTCAATTCGCTACAAAACAACAAAACCTTGATGAGGCAACTAATACTCTACTCTCTTCATACAAAGGTATTGCCGACAATATGCTCGCTGCAGAAGACAAAACTAAATCATTTGCTGAAAAAGCAAACGAACTTAGCAAAAATCTTGGCTCTATCAATACATCATACGAACTTCAACTTAAAGGCATTCAATCTCAAGCTGCTGCAATCGAAGCTCAAAGTGGCAAAATCAATGCTGTTACTGCTGAGTTCGAAAAATTGCACACTGCTGTCAGCGCATCATCTAAAAACATGGATGCTTACAAACAAATGACAGACCAACTCGCTAAAAACGTTTCTGATCTTAACAACGTTTACGGCAATATGTTGAATGCAATCAAAGCATAACAACTCATTTTTCAATTAAAATATTAAAACTTTAACATCAAAAGTAAAACAAAATGAGTGGAGCAAAGAACTGTCCGGAAACCCCGAGACAAAAAATGATTGGTATGATGTATTTGGTGCTTACTGCAATGTTGGCATTGAATGTGTCTGCGGATATTTTGAATGGTTTCGACATGGTTAACAATAGTTTGAAAAATTCTATTGACAACTCAGGAGTTAGAAATCAAGGATTATATAGTAATATGCAATCACTATATGACCTTAACCCTACCAAAGTTGGTGAATGGCTCGAAAAAGCGAATAAAGTTAAGGAAGAATCTGATAAATTATTTAATATCTTGCAAGAATTTAAAATAGGTATTATCGCTCTTGCAGATGGCAAAAATGCAGATCCAGAAGGAAATGTAATTCAAAAAAGAGATAACACCAACGTTGCTGGCGAATATGCTGAAGTTGGAGGTCTTAAAAGACGTGGCAACGAATTGAAAGATGCAATCAATAACTATCGTATCTTTGTAGAAGATATGTTTGGAAATGATTCTCTCCATACACAAATCTACAATGCTATGTTCAATACAGAACCTGTTAAGAAAAAAGCAGATGAACCTGCTGTTGAATGGGTAGAAAACACATTTGCAAATATGCCTGCAGTTGCAGTCATAACTATGTTGTCAAAATATCAAAGTGATGTTCGCAACACAGAAGCTGAATTGATTCAATATTTTATCCAACAACAAGATGCTGGAGACTTCCGTGTAAATAAAATTCAAGCACGTCTTATCCCTTTCTCTAAAAATGTAATGCAAGGTGGTAAATATCACGCTGAAATTGCATTGATGGCTGTGGATACAACTAAAGCTCCTATTTACTACGTTGGAGACAATCAATTAGATAGTTGTATCATTGACATTCCTTGTAATCAAATCGGTACATTCCCAATTAAAGGTCGTCTCGAAATGATTGACCAATATGGAGCAACTCAAACATACGAATTCGAAGATCAGTACATGGTTTCTGCTCCTGCAGCTACAGTTGCCAACATAGATATGAATGTTGTATATCGTGGTTATGACAACAAAATGGAAATCTCAGTACCAGGTCTCGCAGATAGCCAACTTCGCGTATCTATCGCAGGTAATGCTGGCTCAATAACAAAATCAGGAAATCAATATATTTGTAAACCTTCTGCAAAAGACAAGATTACTATATTAGTATCAGCTGAAATTGATGGAAAAATCCAAACTGTTGGTCAAAAAGAATTCCGTGTGCGCCCAGTTCCATCACCTTCTGCATTCTTAAAATTGCCTGACGGTAGCCTTTGGAGCCCGACTATGGATCCAGATAAAAGACCTCGACTTAAATACAAAGATTTGCTCGAATCTTCTATCGTTGCAGAATACGAAGATGGTATGCTTAAAGCCGATTTCGTTGTTACTGAGTTTACAATTAAAATTCCTCGTGGAGCTGGCTTTGACCCAATAAAATCAAGAGGTGGAAGTTTCTCTCAAGAACAAATTGAACGTCTCAAAAAACTTAAAGCAAAACAAGAATTTATTATTGAGCAAGTAAAATACGAAATGAAAGGCGCAAAAACTGCTAAATCTGGTGTTCTTAACATGGGTTCAGTTCCAATGCCTTAATAAAATAGACACAATATGAAACACTACAAATTCTTTTTATCATTAATTACTCTTTTTTCTTTGTGTATTAACGCAAGTGCACAAAAAGAAATACCAGATAGTACTGAAGTATTATTTGATAGCAATGGTAGTTTTACTCGTGTAATTAATACTCCTGAAGAAGTTGATGCAAAACTTATCACAATCAACCCTCTAATTGATGAAGTTGTTTGGCGTAAAGTTGTAGGCCGTGTTATCGACCTTCGCGAACAAGTCAATCGCCCACTCTATTATCCTAATGGTGATGAAATAAAAGATAATGCAATGGACGAATCTTCACAAAAGAATTTGTTTGCCATTATTGTGTACAATTTGTATAAAGGAAACCTAGATGCATATATCAATACTACTATCGGAGGTCCTGATGTTCCTCAATTCACAGATGAATATAAAGTAAAATATGAGGATATCAACTTCTTCCACGATACAGAGGATATGCAAGATGAGCGTTATACCGAAATTTATGATAAAATCAACTACATAACTCCAGGTATAATCAAGTATTACATACAAGAAGTTTGGTATTTCAACAAAACAACATCGACATTTCATAACAAAATTATAGCAATTGCTCCTGTTTTTGATGAAAGATATCATGTAAATGAAGGCGCATCTGGAAACATTGGTAGTTCCGACCCTATATTCTGGATTCCTTACGATAAACTTCGACCTTTCTTACAAGAAGAATTTGTAAAAATGACAGGCCGCAATATCACTCCGCTTGTAAACTTTGATGAATTCTTTACTACTCGCCAATTCTATGCCTATATAGTAAAAGATTATGATATGACAAGTCGTCAACTCAAAGATATATCTAACGACCCTGTATATCTCAAACAAGAACAAGATCGTATTGAAAACGAAATTTTGAACTTTGAACAAGATTTGTGGAGTTATTAATATATATACTATGGACGCACAAAATGTGCGTCCATAGTGTAATTTGAATGAAATAATAAATATATAGTCTATGAATAAACATCTATTCCTTATCGCATTATTTTTTTTAGGGCTCACTCAATTTGCATCTTCTCAAGAAGTTAAACAAATAACTAAAGATTCGGAGAATACAGAAACAAGACAAAAATTCAGACATTGGTCAATTGCTGTTAATGGTGGTATGTCTATCATTGATGCGGATTTATCAGGTGCTAACAAAATTGTTCCTAATAGCAAAATCAATTTTGCATTCAATACTCAACTTGAATACATGATTACTCCTATGTGGGGTCTCTATCTTCAATATAGTTACCTCCCTTATGGTGGTATTCGCCAAAATGTGGAAAAATTCCAAGGTCTTACTCATGACGTAACACTTAATGGTACGTTTAATATATTGAACCTCTTCCGCTCTAATCGCTCCATAGCAACAAAATGGTGTTTTAATGTTAATGTAGGAGCTGGTATAGGATTCTATAATACCAACCTCTATGGCTATCAAAATGAAGAATATACTAACGAATTAACAGATCTTGCTGTTAATAGCCGTACTTTTGTATTGCCTGTTGGTCTTTCAGTGGAATATGCTCCTATTGAATGCTTAGGTATTTTCTTTCAAGCTGAATATCGTATGTATCAAGCAGATGATCTTGATTGTCGTGTTCAAGGTCGTAACAATGACTATATGGGTTATGCTGGTATAGGTCTTCGTTACAAAATAGCTGCAGGCAAAAAACGCGGTAGCGTTAAAACAGTATCAATAATGGCTCATCATCCAGATGCAACAGATAGAGCCGTAAAAACACAAAGCCAAGAAATTGCCAAACTTTCTGCAAAAATTGACAACATGACTGATATGATGAATAACAACATCATCCCTAAATTTGAAGCTATCGCTAAAGCTCACGAAGAGGACAATACCGATTCTGATTTAGATGGTGTACCAGATAGTCGCGACCGCCACCCTAATACTCCTGCTGGCTCATTTGTAAACTACTATGGTGAACCATTAACAGAAGCTGAAATCAATAAAATTTTAGGCTCTTCTGTAAGCAAACCAGAGGCTACAATTTATTACGAACTCAACTCTTACAATGTAACTAAAGATAGCGATTTAGCAATCGCACAAGTTGCAAGCAAATTATATAATAATCCTAATTACAAAGCTGAAATCGTAGGTTATTGCGACAATAGTGGTAGCGATGAATTCAACCAAAAATTGAGTCTCAAACGTGCCGAAACTGTAAAAAATATATTGGTAAAACAATATGGTATTGATGCAAATCGTATTACAATCGTTGGCAAAGGCAAAACTCAAGGTCCTAAAGACAAATTTATCGTAAATCGTCGTTGTGATATATTTATCGTAAAATAATAGAATAGATAAAAAGATGGATAAAAAATAGAACCAAGATACAAATCTTGGTTCTATTTTTTTTATTTTAAATTATCTAGAAATTCTAGTATATCTAGTTTTTCTAGAAACACTAGTAACTAACAACTAACAACACCGCCTTCTAAATTCACTACAAACAATCGCTGTAGCCACCGCTACATTTAACGATTCACTTGTAGCTTCATCAGCAGGATAACTTGGAATAAGCAATTTATCTGACACCAATTTTTCTATCTCATCCGATATTCCATTTCCTTCATTTCCCATCACTATAACTCCAAATTTTTCCAAATTTGTACAATATATCGAATTTCCATCAAGAAATGTTCCGTAAATAGGATATTTATTATTACTACAAACCTCCAAAACACTCTTCAAATTGATATAATGAACTTTAACACGAGCCAAGGCTCCCATAGTAGATTGTATGGTTTTTGTATTATAAACATCAACCGTACCTTGCGAACAAATAATATTACGTATTCCAAACCAATCTGCAATACGAATTATAGTTCCCAAATTACCCGGATCTTGCACAGCATCTAAAGCAAGTATCAATTCTTTATTTCGCAATAATTCATCAATACTAAAATCATATTGTGGTCGAAAAAAAACAGCATAAACAATTGAAGGTGTTGACAATTGAGTTATTTTTTTCATTTCATCTAAATCCTCAATCTCTATAATCTCATCGGCCTCTACCCTATTTTTCTCCAACCACTCTGACGCAGCAACTATATATTTTGCTCTGAAATAAGGTAATAAATCACCAACTAATTTGATACCTTCAGCAACAAAAACTTGCTCATTATCTCTATTCTTCTTTAATGTTAAAGAATTAAAATACTTAATTTTATTTTTTGATAAAGCCATAATAAATATAATGTAAAAACGATATGCAAAGATAATAAATTTTTCAAAATTTTTTATTAACTTTGCAACGAATTATGTATTGTGGCGAACAATATTTTTTCATGAGAGAAAAAAGATTTTTTTATTACATACTTTTACTCATAATATTGCCTACTCTTGGTAGTTGCAGTATGACTAAGTATGTGCCAGAAAATCAATATCTCCTAACCAACGTAAAAATAAAAGCCACTATTCCTGATGTTAATAACGAAGAACTTAAATCGTACCTTCGTCAAACACCAAACAACACTATATTAGGTTTTTGGAGATTAAAACTCGATTTTTACAACGCATCAGGCGAAGATTCAACCAAATGGCGCAATCGTTGGTTGCGTCGTATAGGTGAACCCCCAGTTATTTACGATTCATTAAAAACTACGTATAGTTGCGATGAGTTACAAAAAGTTATGTTCAATAAAGGCTACCTAAATGCCAAAGTCAAAGCCGAAACATCAAAAAACGAAAAAAAACGTCATGCTAAAGTAACTTATACGATTGAAGAAAACAAACCATATCGCCTACGCAATTATTTTATAACTATCCCCGACTCTACTGCATTAAAAGTTATTAACCGCAGAGAAAAACCGCTAATTAAAACTGGAGATTTATTTGATGCTGACCGACTTAATGAAGAACGTGAACAAATTGCTCGAATACTTCGCAATCAAGGTTTCTTCAATTTCAACAAAGAATTGCTATTCTTCTATGTAGATAGTGCTCTTAACTCAAACGAAATTGATGCCGAATTATCTATTCAACCTAAGTATCTAGATAATGATTCGGCCTTAAAAATTATCTTTACAAAAAAAGAGATTGAAAATGTCACCATACTTGCACTGAAAGATAATGACACATCTAAAAAAAATTTGCAATTAGATACTTTCTATCAAGATAATATCAAAGTAATTTACAACAAAAAAAATAAAGCATTTCGACCTAAAGCTCTAATTAACAAAATATCAATTCGCCCAAATCTATACTACTCTGATTTTGTTGTAGATCGCACTTATACCCGTCTTAATTCACTCAGTGCTGCAAAATACGTAAATATCTCTTTTTCTGAAAAAGGAAATAATAAATTAGATGCAAATATTATTATAACACAAAATAAACCTCACACTGTTTCTGCAGAAATAGAGGGAACATATTCTGGTGGCGACCTTGGTGTTGGTGCTGCTATTGGATATAAAAATAATAACATTTTTCACGGCTCTGAAATATTAAACGTCAATATCAATGGTGGATACGAAGCTATTGGATCTGTATCTGAATATCAATCGGCTTGGGATATCGGAGGCGAAGCTTCACTCACATTTCCTACTCTATTGATGCCCAAAACCGAAAATTTTAAACGCCGAGCTATAGGTAGTACCGAAATTGCTGCTTCTGTCAATTTCCAACAACGCCCCGAATATCAACGCAATATTGCAAGTGCTGGTATAAAATACAATTGGCAATGGCGTAGAATAAACTTTACATTCAATCTACTTGATATTAGCTATATCTACCTCCCTCGAATGACGGATGCTTTCAAAGATAAATACATGAAACCTACATCAAGTATCCGATTCAGTTACGAAGACCATTTCATTATGCGTTGGGGGTTAGGCATTAATATGTCAAACCGCCGTAAAATGACATTCAACACAAGTAGTTTTTATACTTTCCGTGCCAACGTACGTACCGCTGGAAACTTACTATATGGAATCAGTAGCCTTATTAAACAAACCAAAAACGAAGACGGAGTTTACGAGATTTTTAACATACAATACTCCCAATTTGCTAAAGCCGACGTTGATTTTGCATACAACTGGTATTTAACCGACAAATCAAGATTAGTTTTCCACTCTGGTCTCGGTATTGGTGTTCCTTACGGAAATGCCTCTATTCTTCCTTTTGAAGAACGTTACTATAGCGGTGGAGCTAATAGTATGCGTGGTTGGGCTGCCCGCCGATTAGGACCTGGTAATTTCTATAATAGCTCAGGAAGTATTGATTTCATGAAACAATCAGGCGATATAAAATTAGACTTAAACCTCGAAGCCCGATTCCGCCTCGTTTGGAAATTAGAAGCCGCCGTATTTGTTGATGCTGGTAATATTTGGACTATTCGTGACTATGCCGAACAACCTACTGGTGTATTCCGTTGGAACGAATTTTATAAACAGATTGCTTGTAACTATGGAGCTGGACTTCGCCTTGACTTTGATTTCTTTGTAATACGTGTTGACTTAGGCATTAAATTATACGACCCAGGTTATCCTATTAAAAGCGAACGATGGAGAACAGAACTCACATGGAAAAACGACTTCGCACTTCACTTTGCTGTCGGATACCCATTTTAATTGAGAATTGAGAATTGAGAATTGAGAATTAAGAATTGAAAATTAAAAATAATAATTATTCGTCCGGCAAGTCTGACAAGTCTGACAAGTCTGACAAAATCTAAAAATCTAAACAAATGAAAAAAAGAATCACATTAGCGGTAGCCTTAATTTTGGCTACATTTGGTATCACTAATGCGTGTACTAACTTCATCGTTGCCAAAGGTGCATCGGTTGATGGCTCAACTATGGTAACTTACGCAGCCGACTCCTATTGGTTGTATGGCTCATTGTATCACTACCCTGCTGCTACTTATCCAGAAGGAGCAATGCTTGACATCTACGAATGGGACTCAGGCAATTACCGCGGCAAAATCAAACAAGTTAGCCAAACCTACAACGTGGTCGGCAACATGAACGAACATCAACTTACTATTGGTGAAACTACTTGGACAGGTCTCACTGAACTCCAAGATACTACTGGTATTATGGACTATGGTAGCCTTATTTATGTTACACTTCAACGTGCAAAGACTGCTCGTGAAGCTATCGTTACTATCGTAAATCTCGTTAATGAATATGGCTATTACTCAACTGGCGAATCATTTTCTATCGTTGACCCTAACGAGGCATGGATTATGGAACTTATCGGTAAAGGTCCTGGTTCAAAAGGTTTTGTGTGGGTTGCTCGTCGTATTCCTGATGATTGCATCTCTGGTCATGCTAACCAAGCTCGTATCACAACTTTCCCTCTTGAAAATCGCAAAGATAAAACTACTATTTCAAGCAAAAATCTCAAAAAAATCTATAACCCTGAAGTTACAACTGTATATGCTCACGACGTAATCAAATTTGCTCGTGAAAAAGGTTACTTCAATGGCAAAGATGCTGAATTTAGTTTCTCTGATGTTTATAATCCACTTGATTTCAGTGGTGTTCGCGCTTGCGAAGCTCGCGTATGGAGTTTCTTCCGCAGCCACGATCGCTCTATGGATAAATACTTATCATACATCATGTGCGACACTAAAGAGCGTATGCCACTTTGGATTAAACCAGAACATAAACTCTCGGTAAAAGACCTTCAAAATGCTATGCGCGACCACTACGAAGGTACTCCTCTTGATATGTCGAAAGGTGCAGGTGCTGGTTGCTTCAACTCTGTTTACCGTATGACTCCACTTATCTATAAACATAATGGCAAAGAATATTTCCACGAACGCCCTGTTGCTACTCAACAAACAGGTTTCTCTTTCATTGCTCAAATGCGTGACTATGTACCTGCTGAAGCTGGTGGTATTCTTTGGTTTGGTCTTGATGATGCAACTTGCAATGTTTATGTGCCAATTTACTCTTGCATCACAGAAATTCCTGAGTCTATGCGCGAAGGCAATGGTTCTATTTTAGATTTCAGTTGGACATCTGCATTTTGGATTAACAACTGGGTTGCAAGCATGGTATATCCTCGCTACTCTATGCTCTATCCAGAAGTACAAAAACGTCAAGGTAAACTTGAACACGAATTCTTCAACGATGTAAAAGATGCAGACAACTACATTGATCAACTCGTGAAAGAAGGTAATGGACAAGAAGTTCGTACATTCCTCAATCAATTCTGTCAAATTGAAGCAGAAAAAGCTATCAATACATGGCGCAAATTAGGCGAATATCTTATGGTTAAATTCCTTGATGATGCTATCAAAGGAGAGAAAAACGGACAATTCGATGGTAACCACAAACGTATACCTAACAAAGTAACTCGTCCTGGATACTCTCATGAATATATCGAAAAAGAATTTGTTCGCCCAAATCCAGAACGCTTCCGCGTAAAAACAGCAGAAGAGATGAATAATCGTAAATAATACAATCAACTAATATTAAACAACTATGAAAAAAGTAAGTATTTTATTAACTTTAATTTTGACACTCACAATGTGTTGTAAAAAAGCTGAGCAAAATCCATTTTTCGTGGAATCAACTGCTCCTCACGGAACTTTCCGTTTCGACCAATTGAAAAATGAGCACTTCAAACCTGCGTTTGACCGTGCTATGGCTGAACACAAAGCCGAAATCGAAGCTATCATCAACAATCCAGAAGCTCCTACATTCGAAAACACTATCGTTGCTCTCGATCGTTCAGGTGCTCTCTTCAACCACGTAGCTTCAGTATTCTTCGCTCTTGATGGCGCAGAATCTAACGACGAAATGGCTCAAATTATGTTAGAAGTAATGCCTCTCATCGAAGCACACTCTAACGAAATCAACCTCAATGAACAACTCTTCGAACGCGTTAAGGCTGTATATGAAGTTCGCGAGACTCTCAACCTCAATACAGAAGAGGCTATGTTGCTCGAAAACACATTCAAAGGTTTTGCTGATAACGGGGCTAACCTTTCGGCTGAAGACAAAGAGACTTACAAACAACTCTCAGAAAAACTCAGCCTTGCTTCTATGCGTTTCAAACAAAACTCTTTGAAAGCAACAAACGCTTATAGCCGCCTTGTAACAGACGAAGCAGAACTTGCTGGTATGCCTGCTTACTTTATGGAAATGACAGCTGCTAACGCAAAAGCTGCAGGTCAAGAAGGTTGGTTGCTCGACCTTAAAGCTACTTGCTATTCTCCACTTTTGACATACGCAGATAACCGCGCTCTCCGCGAAGAAATTTGGCGTGCATTCAGCACTCAATGTCTTGATGGCGAATTTTCTAACGTAGAAAACATCAAAGAGATTATCAACACTCGTCTTGCTATTGCTAACCTCTTCGGTTGCAAAACATACGCAGAATATGCTCTCAAAAACCGTATGGCTGAAAAAACTGAGAACGTTGAAAACCTTCTCAACGCTCTTATCGAAGCCTACACTCCTGCAACACAAGCAGAAGTAAAAGAAATGCAAGAGTTTGCTAAATCTCAAGGTGCAGATTTCGAACTTATGCCATGGGACTGGAGCTACTATGCAGAAAAACTCCAAACTGCTAAATTCAACGTTAACGATGAAATGACAAAACCATATTTCGAACTCGAAAGCGTAAAAGCTGGTGTATTCGGTTTGGCAACAAAACTCTATGGTTTGAACTTCACTAAAAACACAGAAATTCCTGTATATCACCCAGAAGTTGACGCATACGAGGTAACAGACGCAAATGGTAACTATGTAGCAGTGCTTTACACAGACTTCCACCCACGCGCAGGTAAACGTGCAGGTGCTTGGATGACAGAATACAAAGGTCAATGGCGCAATGCTGATGGTACAGACTCTCGTCCACATATCACTATCGTGATGAACTTCACTCGCGCTACAGAAAGCACTCCTGCTCTCTTGACATTCGATGAAGTAGAAACATTCCTTCACGAATTTGGTCACGCTATTCACGGTATGGTTACTGAATGTACTTATCCTTCACTTTCAGGTACTAACGTATATCGCGACTTCGTAGAACTTCCATCACAAATCATGGAAAACTGGGCAACAGAAAAAGAATTCCTTGATGGTTGGGCTAAACACTATCAAACAGGCGAACCTATCCCTGCTGAATTGATTCAAAAACTTGTTGATGCTTCTAACTTCAACTGCGGTTATGCTTGTCTCCGTCAAGTATCATTTGGCTTGCAAGATATGGCATTCCACACTATCACAGAACCATTTAATGGTGACCCATGCGAAATCGAACGCACATCAACAGCTCCAACTAACTTCTTGCCTACAGTGGAAGGTACAGGTCGTTGCACAACATTCAACCACATCTTCTCAGGCGGTTATGCAGCTGGTTACTACTCATATAAATGGGCTGAACAACTTGATGCAGACGCATTTGCATTGTTCAAACAAAATGGTATTTTCGACCGCGCTACTGCTGAGTCATTCCTCAACAACGTACTCAAACGTGGTGGTACAGAACACCCTATGACTCTTTACAAACGTTTCCGTGGTCAAGAACCAACAATCGATGCTATGCTCGAACGTAACGGTATCAAACGTTAAAAAAATAGTCGATAGTCTATTGTCGACAGTCAAAATAGAATAAATATAAAAAACCGGATATTCTGGATTTACCTGAATATCCGGTTTTTTGTTCCTTATTCCTTATATTCCTCCCCTATCTTAAATGATACTACAAGAATTTAGCACCCCCAATATTATCCCCCTGTCTTAGGGGTACGAGCCCAACGGGCGGAGTGGGTTAAATCCTTATTCCCTGTTCCCTGTTCCCTGTTCCCTATTCCTTATTCCCTGCATTAAATCCTGCGCCGAAGAGGGCGAAGTCCATTATTGCGGGGTCGTGAGGATATAGGGCACGACAGTGGGCTGTGAGTTCTTCGACTGCACGCATATCGGCAGAGGTGCGAGTAAGTAAGCCATGCTCACGGGCTACTCGATTGACATGTACATCAAGAGGTATTAGCAAATCGGCTGGACTGAATTTACGCCATACGCCTAAATCGACTATTCCATCACACCGAATCATCCATCGCAAGAATAGACATAGACGTTTGCAGGCTGATTTGCGGTCTTTGGGTATGCCATTGGCGTTGAAAAGAGAAATCAATGCATTGAGGTATTCATTCCTAATTCCTAACTCCTCATTCCTCATTATTATGGCATCTTCGAGTGTATTATGATGCTGATAGACATTATAGAGGCTTTGCATTAGGTCATGAAAGTCGCGATAGAAGAAAATGCGATAGAAATTTATATTAGAATCTTTGTACTGACGCCATTGCTCCGACATGACATAATCGTATGGTTTACCAGACATTAGGTCGTATGCCATACAACATTTTTTGAATATCTGATTGCGATTGCCAAGCGCAAGCCATGAACAAACGATTCCCATTACTTCGATATCGCGCTGCTCGGTACAACGACGCACTACTGCCACTGGGTCAGTGGAGAAATAACGCATATCATTATATTCTGCTATAAGTTTTTCCCAATTAGTCATATTATAGATATTTAGTAACTAGTAGCGAGTAGCGAGAATTATATCTACGTATTATTTAATGCCGAAGGGTTCTCGTTACTCATTACTCGCTACTCGTCACTTATGTTTACATTTTTAGTAGCAAGTAACGAGACGCAAAGTTACAACTAAAATTAAAATTAAAAAATAAATTAACAAAAATTATGAATTATGAATTATGAATTATGAATTAAAATAAGTATCTTTGCACCTAAATATGTAAAATCGAATGGTACTGACTATCGACATAGGCAATACTAAGACAAAGATAGCTGTTTTCGGAGGAGAACAGCTAGTTGAACATATTGTAGTAGAAAGGATTAACAAGGAGTGTATTGAGGAGTTGATTGATAGATTTGAGGAGTTTGAGAACTCAATTATTTCGAGTGTTGATGCGAGGGAAGAGCAACGAGTTACGGAGTTGTTTGGCGAATTTGGACTAAAATGTCATTTGTTGTCGTATAAAACGCCTCTACCGTTTGAGATTGATTATCTCACGCCTGAAACATTAGGCAAAGATCGTATTGCAGCTCTTGCTGGGGCATACGCTGTGGGTGGCGAAGGAAATTATTTGGTAATTGATTGTGGCACATGCAATACGTACGATTTATTAGTTGATGGACATTTTGTTGGTGGAAATATCGCTCCTGGCATACAGATGAGATTGGATGCTATGCATCATTTTACGGCAGCGTTGCCTCAATGCACAATTGATTCAATGCACAATGCAGAATGCAGAATGCACAATGGATTAGGCGTAACAACCAAATCGGCAATATTAAATGGGGCTTATTTGGGGGTGATAAATGAGATTAATGGTTATATTGAGCGTTATGCACGAGAATATAAGGATTTAAAGGTTGTGCTTACGGGTGGACTTTTTAGTTTGGAGATTATAGATTACAAAGAGCAAATTACAGATTACAGATTACAGATTACAGATAATAGAGTACAGAATACAGATAATACTACTATTATTTTTGAGCCCGTATTGGTACCAAAAGGGTTGAATTATATAGCGAAAAACATATGAATTGAAAATTGAGAATTAAAGATTAAGAATTATATGAAACAAAGATTGACAATAATATTGGTTGGGCTTATTGCGTCAGTGATGATGATTGCGCAGAACAATACTAACTCGCCTTATACGCGATATGGTTATGGGCAATTGGAAGACGATTGCTTCTCTCGTTCGCAAGCGATGGGTGGTACGTCGATTGGTCTTCGCACTAAAAATGCTATTAACTCGACTAACCCTGCATCGTATAGCAGTATCGATTCCACATCATTTATTTTTGAAATGGGGGTTTCGGGATTGTTGTCGAACTTCCGTAGCGGTGGAGCTCAAAACACCTCATTTACAGGTAATCTCGACTATATTGCGTTGCAATCGCCTATCACTAAATGGATGGGATTGTCGGCTGGATTGATACCATATTCGTATGTTGGCTACAATTATAAATACACAGATTCGATACAGATACCTTTTGAGGATGAATACAATGTGTATGACAAGACTTATTATGGCACAGGCGGTATCAGTCAGGTGTATTTAGGACTTTCGGTTGACATTGCAGACCACTTGGCATTGGGTGTAAATGGCTATTACATGTTTGGTAACATAAATCACTACAAGGCAGTAAGTTATAATCAATCAGAATTGACTACAACAAATACTGTAATGCTCAGTAATTTGTATATTCGCAGTTTCAATGCCCGTTTTGGTCTTCAATATCACGAGACAATTGGCGATAAACATAAATTCAACATCGGTGCAATATATGAATTTCGCTCAGGCATGAATGGCAAGTTTGAACAAACAACTACTGGTACAGATACTTTGACTGTGAATTCAAGCGAGTTATTCGAAATGCCATCATTGTATGGCGGTGGCGTAATGTACACATACGATGATAGATTGATGATTGGTGTAGATTTTACTTATCAAGAATATAGCAAAGCTCTCTATTATGGCAAACGCGACACCTTGGCAAACAGAATGAAATTGTCGCTCGGTGCAGAATATACACATGACCCTCGTGGCAGAAGATACATTGACCGTATGTCATGGAGATTAGGTGCAAGTTGCAATACTTCATACGCAAAAATAAATGGTCGTCAAGCAGGAGATTTTTCAATCACTTGCGGTCTTGGATTGCCACTCAGAACATCAAAAACTATTATAAATGTGAACTTTGAATATGGCAACGCAGGAGGATTGATGGCTACATTGAAAGAAAACTACTTCAAGTTTGGACTTAACTTCTCACTCAATGAAACATGGTTTGTGAAGGCGAAAGTGAGGTAAAACAATAAGGAGTTAGGAATTAAACTTTGGGGGATATTTGTTGTCAAAAGTATAAAAGAAGAAATATTAATTTAATAACTAAAAATAAAATCACTATGAAATCATTGAAATTAACTGCTCTTTTTGTAGCGATGTTGTTTGTAGGCAGTGTAGCTGCTCAAATGACAGAAGAATGTAAAGTGAATCTCTCGCTTTTCACAGAGTATGCAAAAGTGAAAAACTATGCTGATGCTTACGAGCCATGGTCTAAAGTTTACAAAGAATGTCCATCTGCATCAAAAAATATCTATGCACTCGGTGTTAGAATCCTTGAATGGAAAATCAAACAAGCAACAACTCAAGAAGAGTTTAAAGCTGCATTCGACCAATTGATGAAATTGTATGACGACCGTATTCAATATTTTGGCACAGACAAAAAAACTCCTCGTCCTGCAATTTTGGCAGACAAAGCAACAAAATATAACAAATATTTCCCAGATGATAACGCAACTATCTATCCATGGATTAAAGAAGCTATCCAAGGATTAGGAAATGCCGCAGCAGCAAATGAATTGCAACTCTTTGTGTTTACATCAGCTAACCTCTACAAAGCCGACAACTCATTGGCTGAGCAATTCATTGGCGACTATACATTTGCAGATGCAATCCTAACCGCAAATGGTCAAAATGCCGATTTGAAAGATGCAGAAAATTACAATAACGTAAAATCTGCTGTAGATGTACTTTTCGCTGCATCAGGTGTTGCTGATTGTGCAAAAATGAACGAAATCTTCTTGCCTAATGTAGAGAAAAATAGTGCAGACCTCAAATATCTTGAAGGTGTAATGAAATTGTTCAAACGCTTGAAATGTATCGAACACGAAGCATACTACAAAGCAGCAGAATATGCTCACCGCATTTCTCCATCTGCCGAAGCTGCTACAGGTCTTGGTAATATGTCATACGTAAAAGGCGACTACAATAAAGCTATTGAATATTATCAAGAAGCCGTAAATCTTTCAACAGAAGATTTAGATATTGCAGACAACTTGTTCCGTATCGCTCAAGTATATTACAAAAAACAAGAATATACAAATGTTCGTAAATATTGTAAAGAATCTTTAGCTAAAAACCCAGCTCAAGGTCAACCACACATCATGTTAGGTCTTGTATATGCACAAGCAAAAGTATCTGACGACCCAACATTGCAAAAATCAGTATATTGGGCATCTGTTGACCAATTTGCTAAAGCAAAAAGCGTTGAACCAACAGAAGATATGGTTGAACAAGCAAACAAACTCATCCGCACATATAGCGCATACTTCCCTTCAAAAGAAGAAATATTTATGCACCCTGATGTAGAAGAAGGCAAATCACACTATGTAGGTGGTTGGGTAAGTGAAACAACTACTGTACGTAGTAAATAATTAACTAATGCACAATTCTCAATGCACAATGCACAATTCTCAATACACAAAAATTAGTCAAAAAATTAATATAATGACAGTTTATTGTGCATTGTGCATTGTGCATTGTGCATTATTTTTTTCGTGCCAAACCAAACATGAAATGACCGAGTCGGTAACTGACATCAAAAATACGCCTCAAGTATATGCCGACTCAATAACTACCATCGTATCCGACTCTGGAATTATTCGTTACCGTATTATTGCTCCAGAGTGGTATGTCTATGAAAAAGCCGATACTCCATATTGGGATTTCCCAAACGGATTGCGTTTCGAACGCTTTGATGAAAACTATAAAGTTGATGCAGAAATAGAGTGCGACAGAGCTGTGTATTACAGCAAATTAGAACTTTGGAAACTCAACGACAATGTTGAAGCTACCAACCTCAACAAAGAAGAATTTTATACCAACGAATTATATTGGGACCAAAAAGAAGAACGTGTATATAGCGATTCTGCAATAACAATCATTCAAAAAGATAGAAAAATTCTCGGCGTGGGATTTGAATCCAACCAAACCTTCAGCCGATACAGCATACGCCAACCAAAAGGCACAATACCAATTGAAGAATGAGGAATGAGGAATGAGGAATGAGGAGTGAGGAATGAGGAGTGAGGAATGAGGAGTGAGGAATGAGGAGTGAGGAATGAGGAGTGAGGAATGAGGAGTGAGTAGTAGGGATTTCTCAATTCCCAAAAACAGCAACCTTCAAGCAAGGTGCAAGCAAGAAAACTATTGAAAAATATCAAATTCCAACTAAATACAAAATGGTCAATTATTGGGCTATAGCCATATCACTTATATTTTCAGCTCTGTTCTCAGGAATGGAGATTGCTTTCGTGTCATCTAATAAACTGAGATTCGAAATAGACAAAAAATCAAATTCACTAACCTCGAAAATTATTGATTATTTCTACCGCCATAGCGAACAATACATATCTACAATGCTTGTTGGCAACAATATCGCCCTTGTTGTATATAGTATTCAAATGGCAAATCTGCTTACTGGGGTTATCCAACAATACATAGTTACTTCTGATTTTGTTGTAATGATTATTCAAACAATTATCGCAACAATCATCGTGCTATTCACAGGCGAATTTATTCCTAAAATGATATTCAAAAGTAGTCCAAATGTGTGGCTCAGCATATTTTCACCGTTCATGTACATTATTTATATAGTACTCTACCCTATCACTATATTCACAACATTCCTCTCAAAAAACATACTCCGCCTATTCAAACTCTATAATCCACAACACGAAACTCATGAATTAAGTAAAGTAGATTTAGACTACCTTATCAACGAATCAATCGAAGGGTCCGATAGTCAAGAAGAAATTGAACACGACGTGAAAATATTCCAAAACGCACTTGATTTCTCGGAAGTAAAACTTCGCGATTGTGCTATTCCTCGTACCGAAATTACTGCTCTCCCCGAAGAAGGCACTACACTCATTGATTTAAGAAATACATTTACTAACACAGGTTACTCAAAAATACTTATCTACCGCGAAAGTATCGACAATATCATAGGTTATTTCCATTCAAACGACCTCTTCAAAAATCCTGAAGATTGGAAAAAACAAATACGTCCACTACCTATCGTACCTGAAACTATGGCAGCCAATAAGTTGATGGACATATTCATGCAAGAGAAAAAAAGTATTGCAGTTGTAGTTGACGAATTTGGTGGCACTGCAGGTATCGTAACCCTCGAAGATATTATGGAAGAGATATTTGGCGAGATAGAAGACGAACATGACAATCGCGAATGGGTAGCACGCAAAATATCTGAAAATGAATACATTCTATCAGGTCGCCTCGAAATTGATACTGCTAATGCAAAATTCGATTTCTCATTCCCAGAGTCAGACAATTACGTAACAATAGCAGGTTATATACTACACCACTACCAAAAATTCCCAAAACTCAACGAAACAATACAAATCGAAAACTACACATTCAAAATAATGCAAGCCCATAATAATCGTATTGATTTAGTAAAACTAACATTCGACAACAAAGAATAAAGAGTTATAAATCAATAGATTATAAATTTTATTACAAAATATTTCGTATATATAAACTTTTTTCGTAAATTCGCACTTTGTAATATTATCATGTAGAATAAGACGCAAACGCATCTTGTTTTGCATGTAATTTATTGTATTATAATAATTTACAACACAACAAAAGAACAAAATAAAAAACAAATAATACAAGTAAAAAATGGCAACATTAGAAAAAATTAGAAGTAAAGGTCTCCTTCTCTTAATTGTAGTAGGTTTGGCTTTGGTGGTCTTCATTGTTGGAGACTTGGTGAATTCAGGTTCAACTTATTTCCAAGAAAACGGTGCTAACGTAGCTGTTATCAACGGCGACAAAGTGAAAATTCGCGACTATGCCGAAAAAATGGAACAATTCAACGATGTAGTAAAATTGCAATATGGCAACAACATCAATGATGAAATGATGGAACAAATCCGTCAAATGGTATGGGAAAGCACAGTAACTGAAAAAGTTGTTGGCGACGACTGCGCTGAAATTGGTATGATGGTAACTAAAAACGAATTGGCTGACATGCTCGTAGGTAACAACATCAGCCCTATGATGATGAACAACCAAATGTTCTTCAACGAAAATGGTCAATTCGATGTTAATATCGTAAAACAATTCATCTCTATGCTCGATAGCGAAGATGCTTCACAAAACATTCCTTACGAACAACTTCGTCTCTATCGCAACTACTGGCGTTATTGGGAACATGCAATCAAAACAAGCCGTCTTCAAGAAAAATACACTAACTTGCTCAACGCTGCTTTGGTTGTAAACCCATTGGAAGCTAAATATGCTTACGACAACGCTAAAGTATCTGCTGACGCTGTTTATGCAATGAAAAACTACTTCGCTATTGCTGACTCTACAGTAAGCGTATCTGATGCTGAAATCAAAGCTCTCTACAACGAGAAAAAAGAACAATTCAAACAAAAACAATCTGCTGACGTTAAATATATCGCTGTTGACATCAAACCATCGGCAGATGACTTTGCTGAAGTAGAAAAATGGATTAACGACTTGAAAGAAGAATTCACTACTACAGAAGAAATTGCTGATGTAGTAAATTCAAATTCTGACGTTCAATATCGTGGCGAAAACTTGGTTAAAGACCAAATCGATGCTGACTTCCAAGAATTTGCATTCTCAGGCAAAGCAGGCGAAGTTATGGGTCCTATCTTTGTTGACAACACATACAAAATGGCTCGTATCATCGAAAACGGTATCAACTCTGTTGACTCTGTAAACTTGAGCAACATGTATCTCCGCCGCGAAACTGCCGAAGCTACTCAAGCATTGGCTGATAGCATCATGACTGCAGTGAAAAAAGGTGCTGACTTCGCTGAACTGGCAAAAGTTCACTCACTCGCTCAAAACGGTGCTAACGGTGGCGAAATCGGTTGGGTAAGCGAAATGGGCTTAGAGAAAAAAATTGCTACTCCAGCATTCTCAACTCCTGCTAAAGGTATCTTCCAAGTGAAAGAAGGCAACGATATCATCCTCTTCCGTGTTAACGAACTCGGTCAAAAAGTTCTTAAAGCAAAAGTTGCTGTTCTTGCTCGTTCAGTAGATGCTACTTCACGCACACAAGCAACTCTCTACAACAATCTCAAACAATTCATCGTTGACAACAATACAATCGAAAAACTCGAAGCTGAAGCTGCTAACAATGGTTATGTTGTAATGACAGCTAAAAACCTCGACATCAACGCATCTGCTATCAACAACGTGAAAAAAGCACGCGAAGCAGTTCGTTGGGTATTCGAAAACAAAGAAGGTGCTATCAGCGATATCTTCGAAGTAGAAAACCAAATCATCGTTGTTGCAGTTGACAAACACAATGCTGAAGGCTATCGTTCAATCGAAAGCGTACGCCCACAACTCTTATCAGAACTCCGCAAAGAGAAAAAAGGTGACATCCTTGTAGCACAAATGGCTAATAAAGATATGGCTCAACTTGCTACTGAAGGTTTCCGCGTTGACACAGTACGCAATATTAGCTTTGCAAGCAACTATGCAGGTGCAATCGGCAACGAACCATCACTCTTCGCTCGCGTAGCAGGTGCTGAAGTAGAAAAAGAATCACCAGCAATAAAAGGTAACACAGGTGCTTATATCTTCAAAGTAATCAGCAAAGAAGAAGCAGCAAAACCATACAATGAAAAAGAAGAAATGGTAATGCTCGAAACTCGCGAAGGCTACATGAACCAATATCTCTCAATCGAAGCTCTCAAAGAAGCAGCTAACATCGAAGATATGCGCTATAAATACTATTAATTAGTTTAGAGTTTAGAGTTTAGAGATTAGTGTTTAGAGGACCTTCGGCACTAATAACTAATAACTAATAACTAATAAAAAAATCTCCATTTTGCTTTTGCAGGATGGAGATTTTTTTATACCTTTGCAATTAGAAATATAACATTGAATTAAGATATAATGACTAAACCTTATAATATAAAAGACATTACACCTAAAGAAGAACACTCTTTAGCAGAACCAGCAATGCCGTATGGTTCTAATATTGGTATGCCTAAAGATGTGATTATACCCTATTTTGCAAATCAACGAAAAAATGATGCAGAGAGACATCAACAAAATCGTATGGCTTACTTTGTTTGTTGTATAAATGCGTTTGCCGAACATTATAATTTAACAGAAAAACAAGCATTTGCATATTTGCATCGTTTCAAAGGATTGGATTTTTTAGACGAGTGTTACGAAGCAGAACATCAACTCTCAATTCGTGATGCAGTAAATGATTTAACTATTATTTGTAAACGAAATGGAGGGGCTCTCGTATGATTACATTATATCATGGCTCTAATGTAGGTATTAACAACATAGATTTAAATCGCTGTCATCCCGATAAAGATTTTGGCAAAGGCTATTATTTGACCGACATTCGTAGTCAAGCAGAAGCAATGGCTATACGTCGCACTCGTATTGCAGGAGAAGGCTCACCAATTCTTACAACATATACTTTTGATGAAACATTACTTCATAGTACAGAACTAAAAGTAAAAATATTTGATACTCCAAACGAAGAATGGGCATTGTTTATTCTTGCCAATAGAGAAGCAAGTCTTACGGGCTATAAGCATGATTATGATATTGTAATTGGTCCTATTGCAGATGATGGAGTTGCCTTTCAGCTCGACCGCTACACAAGAGGTATTATTGACTTACCTACTTTAGTAAAGGAATTATCTTTTCGCAAACTTAATCGACAATATTATTTCGGCACAGAGCGTGCTATACAAACATTGAAAAAACAATGAGTGAACAAGCAAAATATTTAATAAATTCTTTAGTTGAACAGTTAGCTCTATTACTGATGAAAAATTATAATTTATCAATGATAGATGCATTATCCTTTGTGTATAACTCGCAATGGTATGAGAAAGTTATTGATATAGAAACCGAATTATACATTCAAAGTGCAGCATATAATTATCAATTATTACAACACGAAATGTCATTTGGCAAAATATTATAAAATAAAAAATCTCCATTTTGCTTTTGCAGGATGGAGATTTTTTTATGTGTCATTGCAGTGCAGTTCATGCCGAAAGTGGTTATGTTTTTTTCGTAAAGTAGGGACACAGCGCGCTGCGTCCTAACGAGCGGAGCAAGTACGGAATAGTTATTTTTTATTTTTTCAACCTATCGGTTGATAGGACGCAGCGCGCTGCGTCCCTACAAGGTAGAGTGCATATATAAAAAATGTGAGTGCAAAAATGTGTAGGGATACACAATGAGAGTGGGTATGGTGGAGATAGGGTTATCCTCTGAAGAGGTATGCTGTTTGTATGGGTGAAATTGGGATTTTGAGTGAGTGTGGATACCACATGAGAGTGGGTGCTATTAGAGTACAGATGACAGATTACAGATTACAAATTCATTGATGTCCGGTAAAAATAAACCCCGTAGGAGTGAGATTTGCGAGCAAAAGAGAGCTATCGAACTTATTTGATTTGCCGAGCATGAGCAATTTCATGAATGTAGCGAATAATGACGCCGTCATTTCATGAACAAAGAACATAAAACCACTACAAAAAAAATCGGCAAAGCCACAAAAGCCTCACCGATTCTAAAATTTATAATCTACAATCTATAAAACCACCTTCTCAACTTCTCCCGCAATAGTCACCAAATAAACACCTCGTGGCAAATTCAAAGCCGATTTTCTTCCCGAATAAATCAATCGACCTGCCATATCAAGCACATGATAATCACTTTCTGCTCCTTCTACATATAACACACCATCACGCGAATAAACCTCAGCTACTGATATTTTCGAATTCTCAACATCAGTAGCCTCACCAATTACTCTAAAACGAGCATACAACTCTGTATCTTCGGTCAATTCAATAATTCGAGGATTAACGGTATTACCATCACTCCACTCAACAAATTCAAAACCTTCAATCGCTTCTGCCATCAAAATAATTTTCACACCACCCATTTCAGGATTCTCTGATGCAGCATAAAGTGCAAAAACTTCCTCGTATTCTGGATTTTGAGTTTTCACCACCAAATCTTCTTGATAAGCTTGATATATCTCAAATCCATTAATATTTGATCTTGCTGCGTGTTTACCAACCCAAACTGCAATACTCATATTCTCTAATACAAATTTCTCTTTTAATGTTTGAGTAAATTCAATAGAGAATCTACCATTTTCAACCATAATTTCATCACCGTATGCAGAAGTCATAAATGAACGTATAATATGATTATGTGCATATTTTCCAGCAACACCTGCTTGAGTACCCCAAATACTATCTTCCAATGTTATTGCTCCAATTCTGAGAGTATTAACATCAAAATCACCTAACAATTCACCCTCAACTGTTACAACAAGATTACGTGTTAAAGTATCAATAGTATGTTGCACATCAAGTCTAACTGGCGACATATTCTTTTGAATTACCTCCATATAATCTTCCAATACGTTACGTGAACCTACTTCATTTACACTAAATACAGGACCTGTTGCACCATTAGAAGAAGTTACACCTACATTCAAAAGATTAACACGGTCAAGCATAGATCCAGGAGCGTATGTCATTGATGCGCCATAAAAATTAACCGCATCGTTACTTTCATCTACAGTAAGCTCAGAAGCATTATAGCCTACATGGTGAATAGCCCAAACATATTTTTCTTCACCCAACTCATCAATAGCATTGTGAAGATAATTGTGACCTGCAGGAGAGGGTGAACACATAGTACCAGAGAACATTTCAAGCATTACAACTTTATTTTCAAACTCATCAGAAACTTGAGTAGCAATCTCTATTCTACTATCAATTTCATTATCATCAGAATTTTCTCCATTGATATTTTCTATTGTATAAATCACATTATAAGCCCCCTCTTCTGTCAATTGAATATCTTTAAAGAAAATATTCAACGCATCACCATTTTTAAGAGGCTCCGCCAACTCTTCTGTTTTACGATATACCTCTTTATCATTTGCATAAACTACAAAATCAAAAGAATTAACCTCTTTATCTACTGTATTCAATATATTAGCCACAGCATCGAATTTAGAATCTGTACGAGCAAATTCAGCAGTACGCAATGCATTGATTGAAAGATTATATTCTGGCATATTTTCTCCTGCAATATAAACTTTAATAGAGAAATTACCGCAATTAGAATATTGTATCCATTTATTAGAAGAACAATCGTATACCCATGTTGCATTTGCATCTGGCGAAGCACTATTACCATCGCCGCCAATAGGCAAACCACCACATTCTATTGTGTAACCAAAAAACAAATCAGAAGAACCATCAATCGCATAAAAATTATCGAATACCAATTCGTTCCATGCGCCAAACACTACTTTTGACACATCATAATCTTGCTCCCAAAGATTTTCTCCATTAAGAGATTCTCTAATCCAATATTTCATACCCGAAACTATTTCTGGAGTCCAAGTTTCATGTGCAGCCAAACCAACCGACATTTTGATAACATAATTACCTTTATATGTCAAAAGTTGTTTTTGTGTCAATTTAATTGCTGCTGATTGTGCATATTTTTTTTGTGATTCTTCTTGCCCACAAGCTGAAACAATATCCTCTGTACAATATTGCAATGATGCTTGATTTGTAGTATCAATCGGTGCTTGTGCCCCAAAATTCACAATATAAGTTTCGTATCTTTGATTATCTCCAAATCCATTATATTGATATGTCATAAAACCAGAGCCATCAGCAAATAAAATAGCACTACCTTCTGCAACTTTGGTTCCTTCATACGTTTCGTATGTCATATAATCAGCCAAATTAATTTTTCCATTTGTTTTCTCTTTTGTCCACTCTGTAAGTGTTTGCGACTTAGTTGGATCTGCAATTGAAGAAATATGAGCATAACGGAAATACTCAACTTTTGGTGTACCTAACGAAACTAAACCGTCATTTGTAACAGATAAACAGTAGGCATCAGCAAGACATGTAAATACATAAACTTGTTCTGTTTCCAAATTAATTACACAAGGATAACTACTAACCACATCATTTACATCTTCGTATGAAATTTGCATTTTAGCATATTTACCATTTGCACTCATTGCTAAATCAGATAAGTCGCCTTTTTCACCAGCATAATAATAACCAGTAGAAACTGCATCTATAGCAGCATAATAATCTTCACGTTTTTGCAACCATTCATTAGAAGCTGCCTCAAAACCTTCAGGATCTTCAAATGGATCTCCATCAAACTCAAATTCAGCACCATAAAATTCAGCATCAGTTTCACCTCCTTCTACAATAAATTCTGGCGCAATCCAACGAATACTCCAATTCTCCCCTGCAGAAGTACGCTCTATAACAAATGGCAATTCAAATTCAGCAGATTCAACAAGATAACGACACAAAATACGATTACCATCATTTGTCACACCACAAGGAGCAATAAATTGTGGAATTTGATTATAAATTAGATCTATTTCTGGTAATATCATTTTCTCCATTGCATAAATTCCATCATCACCTTTAGTATAAAGATAAATACTTACTGTAGGCGAACCAAATGATACTACCACATATTTACCATCATTTGATATACAACGAGCTGCAGAATATGCTTTTTCTGCTCTCGACAAACCATCAGGATAAGGCAACACATCAAATCCATCAACTTCTGTCCAAATAGTAGCCTGTCTCTTCCAATCTACAGCAAGTTGACCTTTATCATTCATATCCCAAACAAAACAACCACCATCATCAAGGTTTTCACCTTCTAACGTAAATGATTCTTTTGATTCAACATTGAAATAAGAAACATAATCATCCATATTTCCAGCCAAATACTTTCCATTTGGCGATATCACAGAAAATGTACCTCCGTCAAGAAGAACATCTATTGTTTGCGCATTCAATCCCAATGCTAATACGCAAAACACAAAAAATAATAATTTTCTCATAACTATTAATATTTGAAGTTAGACATAAAAAAAGCGAGAACTTAACTTTCTCGCTAATTGTAGGTATTTGGCGTGACCTTGGTTATACGAATAAGTGAAGTTCACGCTACTATATACGTGAACATTTTTCAACTTATTCTTCCATAACCTTAAAATCGCCAAATTTTACAATTAAAAAGAACAAAGCAAAAATGCTTTAACAAAACAACCTGAGAACGCTACTCAGTGTATTCATACCACAAAGGTAGAAATTATTTTTCAAACACACAAGCGTTTCAATCAAAAAATATCACACCCAAAACTAACTACTCCTTTAACACAAAAATAAACATAAAAACACAGAAGCCTTGCTCACGCAAGACTTCTGCCACATTATTTATAATCTATAATCTATGAAAAAACTTCAAAACTTAGTTAATTCTATTCTTTCACGATGCAAAGATACGATATTTTAACTAAATACACACATAAAACAAAATATTTAACATTAAATTAACACTATATTGCTGAATTTTTAACAAATAAAGCTGATATTTAACATTGCAATCATATTTTATTAACAATATTAACTATTAAAAGAAACATCTATTAACTAATGTAATACAATTTTCACGCTGTTTACCGCATAATTATTGGCTATTCAAAAAAAAATCGCTAACTTTGCAATAAAAACGTCAACAGTCAATGGTCGATAGACCATTACAGACTATAAACTATAGACTATAGACTTAAAACATGAACCATCTCGCAGATTTATTACCGACATTCCCATTAACGGACCCGATAGCCATATTCCTGTTGGTTATCGTGATAATTCTGTGTGCTCCTATATTGAATAGATTTAAGATTCCACATATTATAGGGTTGATTTTGGCGGGTACATTGTTTGGTCCTCATGGATTGAATATATTGTCGAACGATGCAAGTTTTGAGTTGTTTGGTAAGGTGGGTATCCTCTATATCATGTTCCAAGCAGGTTTGGAAATCGACCTTAACACGTTCAAACAGAATAGCACAAAGAGTATTCTTTTCGGTATATACACGTTTGTACTGCCAATGGCATTTGGTATCATTACGGGCATGTGGCTATTGGATATGGACTTCACGAGAGCTACCCTACTTGCGAGTATGTATGCCTCACACACGCTGATAGCCTACCCTATCGTGAGTAAAATGGGTATTGCTAAGAATCGCGCTGTCAGTATAACCATTGCAGGAACAATCATTACGGTTACTGCCTCGTTGCTTATATTGGCTGTGATAGTTGCCGCCACACAAGGAGAAATGAATGCAGGTTATTGGACTAAATTCGGAGTATCTACCCTCGTGTTCTGCGCAATAGTTTTTGGTCTGCTACCTCGATTGTCTAAATATTTCCTCCGTAGATTCAATGATAGCGTGGCACAATACATCTTCGTGATGGTGATTATATTCTTTGCTTCGCTATTAGCTCAAGCATCAGGATTGGAGGGGATTCTTGGTGCGTTCTTTGCGGGATTGATACTTAATAGATTGATACCAAGCGTGTCGCCTTTGATGAATAGAATTGAATTTGTGGGTAATGCGATATTTATTCCGTTCTTCCTGTTGAGCATCGGTATGCAAATTGATTTGAGGGCGTTTGTTACAAGTATAGAATCAGTGAAAGTGGCAGCGGTAATGACCGTAGTTGCTACCGCGACAAAATGGATGGCTGCTAAATTGTCGCAAGTGACATCGAGATTGACTAAGGTGGAAGGTGATTTGATATTCGGACTCAGTAATGGTCAGGCTGCGGCTACATTGGCAGCCGTAATGATTGGCTACAACATCGGTTTGCTTGACGAGAATGTGTTGAATGGTACTATCGTTATGATTTTGGTGACATGTACTATTTCGTCGATTGCCACAGAAAGGGCTGCTCGTAAGATTGCGATTGAAGAGATACAACAAAACGAGCAACGTCAGAAACTCGGCACTGAGCGCATACTTATACCTATTTCAAACCCACAAACAATGCCTCAGTTGCTCGATATTAGTAACTTAGTGAAACAACGCAACAACAAGACACTCTTTGCTCTGAAAATCAATAACGACCCTGAAGATACTGCAGGGGCAAAATTGATGGAGAGTGCTGCCAAATTGGCTTCGGCTACCGACAACAAATTGGTGCAAATAATGAAGTGTGATTTGAACATTGCAAATTGTATCATCGACACCGTACATGCCAACAAAATCACCGACCTCATCGTAGGTATTCACCACAAAGCCAATATCGTAGATACGTTCCTCGGAGGCACAATTACTTCATTGATAAACAGTTCGTCTAATCAAAACTTAATAATTTACGGTCCTAAAAAGCCTATCAATTCAGTGAAACGATTGGTAGTTGCAGTGCCTCAAATGGCTGAATTAGAGGTTGGTTTTGATATTTGGTTCGACCGCATCAAGAATATCGCATCGCAATTGAGTATTCCTGTGGTATTTTATGCCAATAAAGTTACTACCGCTGCATTGAAAAAACAGTGCGAAATACATTCGTCACTCAATGTTTCGTTCCGCGAATTGGCATCATGGGAAGACTTCTTGATTATATCAAAACACATCAAACATGGCGATACACTAATCGTGATTACTGCCCGCAAAGCTACTCTTTCGTACAACAATTTGTTTGAAAAGATACCTTATTACCTTAATAAATACTTCGCAGACCACAACTTCTTGTTGATATACCCACGTCAAACTGCGCCAGACGGAACAGATAACGATATTTATAATCCGCTGAAGATAAGTTGAGAATTGAAAGTTGAAAATTTAGACCGGAAGACATAAAAATAACTTTTAACACTAATTGTTATGTTTTTTTAACGCTAATTACCATTAATTATCCATTAATTATAAATAATTTACGATTAATTTATGGAAATTTGCGTTTAAAAGAAAAAATAAAATCATGTTCTCATGTCTTCATGTCTTAAAGAAAAAATATGTACTTCTATTGAAATTTCCATATAGTGAAAATATTATGAGACGAATAAGCAAAGAGATTTGTGTTGGTAATCTGCGTATTGGAGGCAATAATCCGATACGCATACAGACAATGGCTAACACCGACACTAACGATATAGAAGCCTCTGTGGCTCAAGCAAAACGCTGCCTCGAAGCAGGCACAGAACTTTTGCGTTACACTACACAAGGCACTAAAGAGGCTGAAAATCTCGGCAAAATCAAAGAGGTATTACGTGCAGAAGGTATTGATTTGCCCCTTGTAGCCGATATTCATTTCAATGCCAATGTAGCCGAAGTAGCAGCCAATTTAGTTGAGAAAGTGCGTATCAATCCAGGTAATTTCGTTACAGGCAAGCATGGTGATTACACTGATGAAGAGTGGGATGACGAACTCCGCCGTATTCGTGAAAAACTTCATACCCTACTCTCTATCTGCAAAGATAAAGGCACTGCAATCCGCATAGGTGTCAATCATGGTTCTTTGTCGCCTCGCATTATGAGTCGATATGGCAATACCCCACTTGGATTGGCTACTTCGTGCATGGAATTTATTGAACTCTGCGAGCAAGAAGGGTTTACTAACTTGATTCTTTCAGTCAAAGCGTCCAACACTCGTGTAATGATTTATGCCGTGCGCATGTTAGTGCAAATGATGGATGCCAAAGACAAAAACTATCCGCTACATCTTGGTGTAACAGAGGCAGGCAGTGATGACGAAGGACGTATAAAATCGGCAGTAGGTATCGGCACTTTGCTTACTGATGGTATAGGTGACACTATCCGCGTATCCCTATCCGAAGCCCCTGAAGCCGAAATACCCGTAGCACGCAAACTTGTTGACTATATTGAAAATCAACAAAATAACCCCTCACTCCTCATTCCTAATTCCTCATTAAAAACCGAGTATTCAAGACGTAAATCTACTGCAATTGACAAAATTGGCGGTGATAATCCTGTAGTTGTAGTGGCAGACAAACCTCTTGACACACTATTGAAACCTGATTATACTGCCGATGAGATTATGGCATTGAGCGGTGATATTGAGATTGTTGAAAACCTATCAAATTTCGAAGAACTAATCAAGACCGACAAACCAATAATCGTAAAAAAACAATTCGAAATTGATGATTTAGAGACACTTCAAATCCATGCTGCAGCATTTTTCGGACCTATGCTCATCGACGGATTGATTGATGGTATATGGTTGAGCAATAAATCCGACAATATCACTGACCAACAAATCAACGACATAGCATTCGAAATCCTACAATCATCACGTTGCCGTATCAGTAAGACCGAATACACCTCTTGCCCATCATGCGGACGCACAAAATTTGATTTACCAAAAGTAGTGCGCCAAGTGAAAGAGGCAACACAAGGCTTTGTAGGTTTGAAAATCGCTGTAATGGGCTGTATCGTGAATGGACCAGGCGAAATGGCTGATGCCGATTTTGGCTATATCGGTGCAGGAATGGGCAAAGTGTCGCTCTACAAAGGTCAAGAATGTGTAATGAAAAACATCCCCGAAGAAGAAGCAATCGACAAACTTTTGAAGCTGATAAATAACAATATCCACATCTAAATATCTAAAAAATAACGCCGAATGGCAAGTCTCGCTACTCGCTACTCGCTACTAAATATCTAAAAAACGAAGTTTTTTATAAAATTCATCCTCAAAAATTTGTTTATAAGCAATTTAATGCTTACCTTTGTCTCGTGAATACTATATCCACACAAAAACTAACAACTAACTGTTTTTTAACATATTAAAAAATTTACTATGAAACAAATGCACAATTTCAACGCAGGTCCTTGCGTTCTTCCACGCGAAGCAGTAGAAGCTGCTATCGAAGCAATCCGTAACTTCGACAACACAGGTATCGGTATTTTGGAAATTTCTCACCGTACTCCAGGTTGGGAACGCGTAATGGCTGAAACTCGTCAACTCTGGCGCGAACTCTTGAACATCCCTGAAAACTACGAAGTATTGTTCCTCGGTGGTGGTGCTTCAACTCAATTCTTCCACGTTCCTGCTAACCTTTTGAACAAAAAAGCTGCTTACCTTCAAACAGGTGTTTGGGCTAAAAAAGCTGCTAAAGAAGCTAAATTCTATGGCGAAGTTGAAGTAGTTGCTTCTTCTGAAGACAAAACTTACTCTTACATCCCTAAAAACTATGTAATCCCTACAGATGCTGACTATTTCCATATCACAACTAACAACACTATCTATGGTACTGAAATCCGTTACGATATGGACTGCCCAATCGACTTGGTAGCAGATATGTCATCAGACATCATGAGCCGTCCAGTTGACGTTAGCAAATATGCTATGATCTATGGTGGTGCACAAAAGAACGTAGGCCCTGCTGGTGTTACTTTCGTTATCATCCGTCGTGATCTTCTTGAAAACAACTATCGTCCACTTCAAACAATGGTTAACTACAAAACTCACGCAGCTGACGAAGACCGCAACATCTCTATGTTCAACACTCCTCCTGTATTCCCTATCTATGTAATGTACGAAACATTGAAATGGGTGAAAAAAATCGGTGGTCTTGAAGCAATGAACAAAATCAACGTTGAAAAAGCTGAACTCCTTTACAACGAAATCGACCGCAACTCTATGTTCGTAGGTACTGCTGCTAAAGAAGACCGTTCAATCATGAACGTATGCTTCGTAATGGCTCCAGGTCACGAAGACAAAGAAAAAGCATTCATGGAATTCGCTAAAGAACGCGGTATGGTAGGTATCAAAGGTCACCGTTCAGTAGGTGGTTTCCGTGCTTCTATCTACAACGCATGTCCAGTAGAATCAGTTAAAGCTCTCGTAGCTTGCATGCAAGAATTCGAAGCTGCTAACAAATAATTAAACCAATTATTTCAATAGCATATTACAAGAAGATCGACTAATCAATAGTCGGTCTTCTTTTTTTGTATCATTACTATTGCAATATAAATATTTTTTTATAACTTTGCACTAAAGAAAAAAAAATAAACTCATACAAACATACATAGGACGTTTATACGACCTTAGTCTTTAACAACTAAGAATCTCGCAAATTCATAATCAAAGTTAAAGGGCTGAGCAAGATAGATGTCTCGTGATGTGTATATTTCAGTCAGATACTCTGCATGTCAACCCATGCCGAGCGTTTGATGGTATATTCATATCTACGTGGGCTTCTGTATTGCTTGATCTCTGACTTTGATGGGCAATGCGAGAGCCTTTAGTTGTGGAGACAAGTAACAAAAGCTCCACGTTTTTTTATGGTACACATTGGCAAACTCATCAAGCAAGAACTTGAAGCCCAAGAACGCACCCCCTCATGGCTCGCCCGCAAAATCAGTTGCGAACGCCCCAACATATACAACATCTTCGAGCGCAAAAGCCTCGACACCGACCTCCTTTTCCAAATCTCCAAAGCCCTCAACAAAGACTTCTTCGCCATCCTCTCCCAAGAACTCACAAAACCATAAAAGCGTCAAAATAATTTACACAATCGTAAAATTATTTTGACACTTTTCTTTTTGCCCCCACCATAATAAAACTTAAATTTGCACATGTGAATTAAAATAACGTAGGCATAAAAAAACTATTATACATTGACTTATATATCATAATAAAATAAACGGAAGAAGCCCAAAATCCAACAAAGAGTAGGCAAAATAAATTATTAACTTAACGTTATGAAGAAATGTTATCTTTTTCTACTGTTATTGAGTATTGTATTTACTAGTTGTTCTACTTATCAGTACTCTGCACGTCAAATTAATGTACTACATCAATCTATTGAAAGCCACGAACAAATGGCAAACATAGATATTGATTACACAAAGCAAGTTACAGCTACTTCAGAGTATCAACTCACACGCAAAGATGCAATTCAAGAAGCTGAATTTCTCTGTATTCAGCAATTTAAAATTGACGTAGTAGTTGATCCAATCGTAAAAGTGGAGTATAATCCTTTTAAATTTAAAAAACGCTATAAAGCAACTGTAATTGGCTTTGCAGGTATGTATAAAGAGGCTCCTACAAAGTTAGATAAATCTAAAGAATACACTCTTGAAGAGATAGAAAAATATAAATTATTAACAGATCCAACATTCCCTCAATATTATTATAATAATGGAGAAAACGGAGATCAATATTATTTTGGACCAAAAACAGAAAACACAAAAAAAGAATCTTCGTCGTTTATTATGCAAAAAATTAACCATAGTAAGATAAATACTCCTAAAACTTATGATTATCAAAAATCACTAAAGTTACGTAAAGCAGGCATTGGTTTGACTGTTTCAGGTGCAGTAATGATGTTAGGTCTTGGAGTTGGTTGTTATGTAGGAGGTCTTTATTCTTATTATTATGATGATGAACTACTTGCAACAGGCTCTACGTTTATGACTATTGGTAGTATAGCAATGGCTGCGGGAATTCCTATATTAACCATTGGAAGTATACGTACAAAGAAAGCAAAAACAATGAATGTGACATTAAATGCATCTTCTAATAGCATAGGTTTTGGATTAACTTTTTAAAAGTAATATAATATGAAAAAGATTTTATTGTGCAATATTTTTGCTGTCGCTTTAATACTAAGTAGTTGTTCAACTTATCAATATACTTCGCGACAAACTAATATAGATAGAATGAATGTAACTATGGCCCCTACAATTGTAGATGTGCGCCCTGATTATGCAAAACGAATCGAAGTAATTTCTAATTGGTGTAAAACTGAAAAAGAAGCTATGGATGAGTGTCGATATAATGCAATTATAAATAATCAAATAGATATAGTTGTTGATCCTATTTTTAAGGTCGAACGCAGAAAAGCTCAAGGACCTAAAAAATATAAAGCAACTTTAACAGGTTTTGCTGGATATTATGTTAATTCTCGGACATTATTTGAAGATATAGAAAAAATGAAGAATTTTTCACGTGAAGATATAGAAAAATATTTAATTCTTCATAACCCTGAAGTTCTTAAATATATAAATACACAAGGGGATGTTGTAAATATTTATCACACAGAAAATGAATATACTGAAAAGTAACTATTCTGGCTATTATTAAAGATCAAAATACACAAAAAGAAGTTCCACAAAAAAAATATGAAAGTGGTATAAAAATTTCTCTGAAGTAATTAAATATAAGGATTTATAATCCACACAAAAAAAGAGACGCAATATTTTGCGTCTCTTTTTCTTTGGAAGTAATTGCATGGGTTGCAAAAGATGATAAATATTTTACTATAGACCAAAATAATGAAACAATATTCAAATTGAAAAAAGGATATGAACCTAAAGGAGACTTTCATGACGGATTAGCAATTGTATCAGAAGAAGGATGGTTCACACCTAAAGGCTATGTTAATAAAACTGGTGAATTTGTTATTCCTGTAAAATATGAATTAGCAAATGATTTTAAAAACGGAGTTGCATCGGTAAAAATTAAAGATGGTAATTATATATATATTAACACAAAAGGTGAAGAAGTAGAAATTGACGATTAATCACATTTAAATTAAAAAAAATATGAAAACAATTAAAATTATTTCGCTTGTAGCAATAGCTACATTAGTATTCTGCGCCTGCGGAGGCAAAAAACAACAAGAACAAAAATCAACAGTTGTTGAAACTACAGAACAAACTCAAACATCAACTTCTTCAACAACATCATCAGAAACTACAACATCTACAACAACAAAAGATTGGGATTCTGTATTAGACCAATATGAAGCTTTTGTAGATGACTATATTAAAGCTTTGAATAAAGCTACAAATGGAGATATATCAGTTTATACTGAAATGGAATCTTTGATGGAAAAAGCTGAAAATTTAGGTTCAGAATTAGATGCTGCTCAATCATCAATGTCTTCAGATCAAGTTAAACGTTATATGAATATTATGACAAAAATGACTAATTCAGCTGCAGATATGGCTACTAAATCTCTTGAAAATGCAAAAGACATTGAAGAATCATTAGAAAATTATGAAGAAGATTTAGAAAATGCCCTTGATACCCTTGATGATCTTGACTGGTAATAACTTTTTATTTTTAATATTTTAATCTATAATCTTAATTTTTTTAATTATGTCAGAACAAATTCAACAACAAACAGCTCCTAATGATGTAGCAGCATTAGTACTCGGCATCTGCTCTTTACTCTTTGGATGCTTTTTTGTAGGTTTCATTTGCGGTATTATAGGTGTTGTACTCGCAAATAAAGGATTAGCAGTATATCGCACAAATCCAACAATGTACACTGGTTCAGGTATGCTTAGCGCAGGTAAAATAATGTCTGTTATCGGCATCATTTTTGGCGCAATATATATCATTTACTACATCGTTGCCGTTGCAATATTTGGAGCAGCAGGCTTTGCTTATCTTGATTTAATCGAAGGATTGATGTAATCAATGAATATTGAGCAATATCTATTACCCTGTGCTTATAAACAAATATTTGGCATAGCTTGTCCTATGTGTGGCTTTCAACGCTCACTTTTATTACTTATAAATGGCAATATTTGGCAAAGCATAATAATGTTTCCCCCACTAATACCTTTATTTATAGTAATAACCATTACCATAATAAGTTATTTCAAATATCACACAATAAATAAACGATCAATTAAAAGGCTATGGGTAATTATTTTGATATTACTACTGTTTAATGGCATATATCAAAATCTATAAATAATACAACTAAAATCGACCAAACACGGATTTTTCCAATTTGGTCGATTTTATTATTTTGCACAATTCTATGCCGAGAATCAAGGATTTTTGACAAAACAGATAAAAATATTTGCATATACCAAAGAAAATCTGTAATTTATTCAAAAAAATATGCTGTATTGAATAAAAAAGTACCTTTTTTGTTCAATACAGCGTAAAAAGTGAATAAAATCAGTAAAATTAAAACTTATTTATCGGCAATACTTTGATTAAATATCCATTACGTTCGATTGTTCGTTCTTCATTTTCTGTTATAATTATCAAATTATTGCATTTTAGCTCACCTGCACACTCTACAATACTATCAACCTCTCGTTTTTCTGTTTTTGGATTGCTCATATCATAACACACTTGTATAAGACTATCAATTACAACTCCTTTACGTGTTACAAAATCAACCTCTTTGTCATTACGCGAACGATAATAAAACAATGTTTGCTCTGGATTATACCCACGTCGCATCAATTCGATAAACACTTGATTTTCTAACAAACGACCTAAATTTTGACCTAAATTAAATGCTTTAGCCGCAACAAACCCATTATCAACAACATAAACCTTTTGCGGAGCTTTTTTCATTAGTTTCAACTTATTATTATAACGTGGCAAATAAAAGAACAAATATGGTTCGTTCAAATATCCCATATACTTCTTGGTTGTACTAACACTCGCAAAACCAAGACTATCAGCAACTTCATTAAAACTAAGCGGATTTGCAAAGTTAGAAACAAGATATAAAGCCAAATTATTTAAATCATTTATATTCCGCACATTATATCGTTTTGCAACATCTTTTAAAACAATAGAATCAAATAATGTAGAAAGATAATTAGTTGTTATTGTGCGAGTTTCAACAGTTTCAGGATAACCGCCATTTCGCAAGTAATCATCCTTTAAAACCTGTATTTTCACCTCATCATGCATACTTGAATCAGAAACAATTACACCATTCCACGCCATTACCTCCTCTAAACTAAATGGTAATATCTCAATCTGAATATAACGACCAGTTAGAACCGTTGCCATCTCACTACTTAACAAATTCGCATTACTACCCGTTATTACCAAATTAAAACCATTGCGATATAATTTAGACACCCACAAATCCCAATTATCAAGATTTTGCACTTCATCAAGCATTATATACTCATAATTAGGATAAACTTCAGCGAGCATAGCCATTACGATATCCTCATTCCATTGAGATAACAACATATTATCATCAAAATTGAGATATGCGAAATTTTTATCCTTCAACATCAATAATGCTTGTGTTGATTTTCCTGCTCGACGAGGACCAGTAATAAGCTTTATTTGCTTTGTTGCAAGTAAAGCATTAAAATCATATTTCGAATGACGAGCAAGATAAGTGTGCGACAACAATCTATCACGCTCTTGACGCTGATTAAGTATTACATTCTTCATAAGCAAAATTTATTTCTCGGTGCAAAATTACACATTTTTATTCAAAAAAACAACTGTATTGAATAAAAAAGTACCTTTTTTGTTCAATACAGCGTAAAAAATAAATAAAATCGATAAAATTAGAGGATTTTGTTTGCTTTTATGAGTTTCGGACTACGCAGATAAATATAAGCCATATTATTTACCTTTTTAAAGACTATTTGCATCAAGATGATAGTAAGTTTACAATAGAAACGTAAAATTTTACGAATTTATAGAGATAAAAACGGAAGCAAAATAGATAGAATAAAGGGATTTTGAATATTTTGGGCTTATATTGAAAGTATTCAGTAGAAATAAAACACTGATAATCAATCAAATTATCAAACAGATAAAAATATTTACAAAAACATTTGGTCATTTCAAAAAAAAGCAGTAACTTTGCATCCGCAAATGAGAGTTAAACCTCACACGCAACCAAGCGGAATTTTTGCAACAAGCGAAAACAATCAAGTTCACTTGAATTGTTGAGCATAGCAAAAATCTCGCAAAATTCAAAGAATTTTGCGGAAATAGCTCAGTTGGTAGAGCACAACCTTGCCAAGGTTGGGGTCGCGGGTTCGAGTCCCGTTTTCCGCTCAACAAATTTAATAGTCCCTGCGCAGGTGGTGAAATTGGTATACACGCTACTTTGAGGGGGTAGTGGTCGCAAGGCCGTGTGAGTTCGAGTCTCATCCTGCGCACAAAATCTTTTAGAGATGCAATTTTTAATTGCATCTCTTTTTTTTTGCTAATTCAAGAAACATCTAACAAATCTAAACATTCTGGACAATCTACAGCATAAATATTTTAGAGGAATAGATATCAATAGTTTTATAAAAAATCATATAAATTTATTATGGTTTTTAAATATTTTTTTGTAACTTTGCGAATTAATAGGTAAAATAGTTTTTTAAGTAAAAAGATAAATATTATGTCAACTAAATCAGACGTTAAAGAAGAAAAAAAGAATTTGAATTTCATCGAACAAATTGTGATGGGCGATGTAGAAAAAGGGTTGAATGGAGGTAGAGTGCAAACTCGTTTTCCACCAGAACCTAATGGTTATCTACATATTGGTCACGCTAAAGCTATCTGCTTGGACTTTGGTATTGCTGAACGTTTCGGTGGAAAATGTAACCTCCGTTTTGATGACACTAACCCTGTAAAAGAGGATGTTGAATATGTAGATTCAATCCAAGAGGACATCAAATGGTTGGGTTATCAGTGGGAGAATATTTATTACGCATCGGATTATTTCCAACAATTATATGATTTGGCTATTCGCTTCATCAAAGAGGGAAAAGCATACGTTGATGAACAATCGGCTGAAGAAATTGCAAAACAAAAAGGTACGCCTACTACTCCTGGTACGAATAGTCCTTACCGCGACCGTTCGGTGGAAGAAAACCTTGATTTGTTTGAACGCATGAGCAAAGGCGAGTTCCCTGACGGTTCGATGATTTTGCGTGCAAAAATTGATATGGCTCACCCAAATATGCACTTCCGTGACCCTATCATGTATCGCATCATCACATCACACCCTCACCACCGCACTGGCAATCAATGGAAAGTGTATCCAATGTATGACTTTGCGCATGGCCAATCAGACTATTTCGAAGGCGTAACACACTCATTGTGTACACTCGAATTTGAGGTGCACCGTCCATTATACGACTACTATATCGACCAATTTGCAACAGACGAATATCGTCCTAAACAAAGAGAGTTCAACCGTTTGAATATCACTTACACAGTGATGAGTAAACGTAAAATGTTGCAATTGGTACAAGAGGGCTTAGTTCGTGGTTGGGATGACCCTCGTATGCCAACTATCTGTGGTCTACGTCGTCGTGGTTATACTCCTGAAAGTATCCGCTCTTTCATCAACAAAATTGGTTATACTAAATATGAGGCTTTGAACGACGTATCGCTTCTTGAAGCAGCTGCTCGCGAAGACCTCAAACCACGTGCTACCCGCGTATGTGCTATACTCGACCCTATCAAATTGGTTATCACTAACTATCCTGAAGGTGCAGTAGAAGAACTCGTAATGGAAAATAACCCTGACAATGAAACAGCAGGAACACGCGTAGTGCCATTTGGTCGTGAAGTATATATCGAACGTGGCGACTTCCGTGAAGAAGCTGACAAAGACTTCTATCGTTTGAGCCCAGGTGGTCGTGAAGTACGTTTGAAAGGAGCTTATATCATTCAAGCAACTGGTTGTGAGAAAGATGCTGAAGGTAATGTAACAACAGTATATGCCACTTACGACCCTAACACTAAATCGGGAACAGAAGGTGGTAACAAGAAAGTGAAGAGTACAATCAATTGGGTGGATGTAAATTCGAGCGTTGAAGCTGAAATCCGCCTCTACGACAGATTGTTTGCTGTTGAAAATCCTTCGGCAGAAGAAGGTGACTTCCGAGACTTGTTAAACCCTAACTCAATGCAAGTTATCACAGGTGCTCGCGTTGAAAAATCGTTGGCAGATGCTAAACCGGGCGATAAATACCAATTCTTGAAAATCGGTTATTTCAACACTGACCTTGATACTAAAGATGGTAAGTTGGTATTCAACAGAACTGTATCGCTTAAAGGATAAAAGAATGAGTAATGAGGAGTTAGGAATGAGGAATTAACAAATTAGTCTTTCTAGATTATAAATCTTATTCCGAAACTCTAAATTACCAAATAAAAGTAACTAATACACTAATAACTAATCCATAAAACACGAATCTATTATGAGACTTTCAAAGAATGTTGAGGCTTTTCGCCCAAGTCCAATCCGTGCAATGTTGCGCGTTGTAGCAAATCCTAATATTATTTCTTTTGCAGGTGGTATGCCAGGCGAAGATTTGTTTCCAATCGATGATGTACGCGAAATGGTGCAAGTTGTTCCTCGCAAAATGATGGAAATCGGTTTGCAATATGGTACTACTGACGGTCTTGGTTTACTCATTGAAGAAATTAAAAAAGTATCAGAGGCTCAAGGTTTTGATATGACTAAAAACAAAGTCATCATCACTACAGGTTCAACTCAAGTAATGAACATTGTAGCAAAATTGATGCTTGACCCTAACGATATAATGTTGACAGAAGACCCTGTATTCGTGGGTAGTCTTGGTGCTTTCTGCTCATACAACGCACAAGTAATCGGTATTCCATTGGATGATGAAGGTATTGTGATTGAAGAACTTGAACGTGCATTAAAACTTCACCCTAAATTTATCTACATCACTCCAACATTCCACAACCCTGCAGGTTTGACATATAGCGAAAAACGTCGTCAAGAATTCATTGAAATGATGGCTAAATATCCTGACACAATGGTACTTGAAGATGACGCTTATGGACGTTTATATTTCGATGAAGAAACTGCTAAACTCATCAAACCGATGAAAGCATACGCTCCAAATGAACAACAATTCATCTATTGTAGCTCATTCTCAAAAATCTTTGGCCCAGGTCTCCGTATCGGTTGGATGATTGTTCCTAACGAACTCTATGATGTTGCAGAAATTGCAAAACAATCAATGGATGCTTGTACACCTGTATTCTCACAAATTTTGGCATACGAATTTATCCGTTCAGGTCGTATGGACAAATATGTAGTTTATCTTCGTGATACATATAAAGTTCGTCGCGACGCTATGGTTGCCGCAATCAGAAAATATTGCCCTGCAGAAGCAACATTTGTTGAACCAAAAGGTGGTTTCTTTGTATGGCTCAGATTGCCAGACGGCGTAGATACAGATGCTTTGTTTGACGAATGTAGCAAAAATGGTGTTGTATTCGTAAAAGGTTCAGCTTTCACTCCTGACGGACATGACAACCGCCACATTCGCGTTTCATTCTGTAACGTAAACCCTGAAGTTATAGAAAAAGGTGTAAAAATACTTGGCGATGCTATGCATTCTTTAATGAAAAAATAATAACTAAGTAGTTAGTAACTAGTAGCGAGTAGCGAGAGCCTATTGGCATAAATAATTACGCAAAAGCTAAAGTCTTGTTACTCGCTACTCGCTACTAATAGTCTAAAAAAAAATGAATATTTCGTACAATTGGCTTAAACGCTATCTTAAAACTGAGTTGCCTGCAGAAGAGTTGGCTAAAATATTAACTTCAATAGGACTTGAAGTCGGATGTGTAGAAACAGTACAAACCATCAAAGGTGGACTTGAGGGATTGGTAGTAGGTGAAGTGCTTACTTGCCGCGACCATGAGAACTCTGACCACTTGCACGTTACAACAGTAACTGTAGGTGGCGACCCAATGCAAATTGTGTGTGGTGCACCTAATGTAGCTGCAGGACAAAAAGTTATCGTTGCAACTGTGGGTACTGTGCTCTATGACGGAGAGGAAAGTTTCACAATCAAAAAATCGAAAATACGCGGAGAAGAATCATTCGGTATGATTTGTGCCGAAGACGAAATCGGTGTGGGTACTGCTCACGATGGTATTATGGTATTGCCTGCCGATACAAAAGTAGGTATGACCGCTCGCGAATATTTCGGTATTGAAGACGATACTTTAATTGAAGTAGATATTACTCCAAACCGCTCGGATGCAACATCGCACTATGGCGTGGCTCGTGACTTGGCTGCTTACTTCAAAGCTCATAACATACCTTACGAATTGAGCCGTCCTTCAGTTGACGACTTCAAAGCAGATAACAACGATTTACAAATTGCAATAGAATTGCAATCGGCAGAGCGTTGCCCTCGCTATGCAGGTATTACTGTGAAAGATGCAAAAGTTGAAGAGTCGCCAAAATGGTTGAAAGATGCATTGCAAGTGATTGGTTTACGCCCTATCAATAATGTAGTTGACGCAACTAACTATATTCTTCACGCATTTGGACAACCATTGCACGCATTTGATGCAGATAAAATCAAAGGCGGAAAAGTGGTAGTGCGTACAGCTGAAGAAGGTAGCAAATTTGTTACATTGGATGGCGTTGAACGTACATTGTCGGCAGAAGACCTTATGATTTGTGATGCCGAAAAGCCAATGTGTATCGGTGGTGTATTTGGTGGATTGGACTCTGGAGTAACTGAAGAGACTAAAAACATCTTCATCGAATCGGCTTACTTTAATCCTGTGTCAATTCGTAAAACAGCTCGTCGTCACGGATTGAACACAGATGCAAGTTTCCGTTTCGAACGCGGTATTGACCCACACAACACTATATATATTTTGAAATATGCAGCAATGTTAATCAAAGAGTTGACTGGCGGTACGATTGCGTCTGAAATTACAGACATCTACCCT
>JBGVPL010000009.1:0-33771 GCA_045126975.1 Candidatus Aphodosoma sp.
CGGGATATGTATATCCATAATACACACTATTTTTAATAGTGTGCGTTCATACATATCAGCGTGGGCTTCAGTATTGCTTGTTCGGAGTTTAAGGCAATGCGAAGGCCTCAAGTAGCGGAACAGCAATAATGCAGTCCCGCTTTTTTTATAACCTATCATAACCATGGAGGAAACCGAAAATCCATAAAAGAGTAGGCATAAACAATAAAACAAATACATATGGAAAAACACCTATCAATTAAATCTTGTATAGAGACAACAATGAATTGTCTTAAAAAAAGTGAAAACTATACAGACACTTCTACAACTTCACAATTTATGCTACTAATAGATTCCTTCATTAAAAATCCCAAAGAACTAACAACATTAACAAATGAAGAATTGGCAAACCTTGGATTTTGCACATCTTGCATAATGGCAAGTGATTTTACTAGTAAATACTCTCAATATTACAATTGGAGTACTGGAGCTATTGTTGTTTCTGTTGGCTTTTATGCTTTTATGAAGCAACTTGACAATTCATATTTATTAAATTCACATTTTCCTGCTTTTATTGTACTTATACATGAAGGCAGAGAATACTTTGCTAATTTAATCCAAGAATTAATTCTTATCAAAAAAGAAAAATTTAGTTTTTATAATCCTTTCGATAGAATTAAATTCTTCGGTTCTGAACAAAAAAAATATGATATTGCAATACATTTTGAATACACATTACAAAGATATTGCATAGTAAAAGGTACTTCAAATGACTATTTAAACGATTGGCTTCAAGAAATATTACATGATATTAAATCTATTGAAGAAAGATTAGAAACGACAGACTCCGTACCTCAAGCAAAAGAAGTCTATTACATTTTATCAAACTTACTCTTAAATAACACAATGCCAACTTGTTGTGAAATCAATTAAATCAATATAATTATGACAAATATAACATCTTTTACATTCCATGTAACACAAATTCAAATTTATAAACGTGGTAAATTATTAAAATCACAAAATACCGATTTTAAAATACATAGTTTACAAAACACCCAATATAACCAAATACAACTTTTGGGATATTATGACATTAATATTACTCAAAATTTCAAATTACCTATTAGTAATGATCCATTCGACCCAGATGAAATTGAAGATAGATTTGTTTATGGTCGTTTAACACCCTTCCACCTTGCTTCTCCTATCACTAATACTAATGAGTATTTAATTCCTATAGTTATGGAAAAATTTAAAACAAAATCTATGATTAGATTTTGTTTACCCACCTTAGAACAAATTGAATGTTATGGATTTTATGAATAAACTAAAAAACTGATAAAACTATGAGTCGCAATTTAATAAACAACACTATTACAAGTGAATTAAACCAAAAGAAATCAATAGAAACAGGTTATAGAATTACAACAGAAAGTGAATTAATTCCATTAGAATTAGTTGGCTTTGTTCCTATAAATCAAACTGATTTTTATGATATTACCAAATTTATTGTAGGTATCAATTATATTCGTTTAGAATTTGATCCGTGGGGAAATAAAAAAGAACATCGTTCCTTTCCCATTGCAAAAAAAATTGAACAACAAAAAACTGACAAATTAATCATTGATAATACCTTTGTTCTCATTCCAAATTTAGACAATAATACCCAAACAAGCTTAAAGTTATATCAAAAATACTTTGGAACTATAAGTGGTAATATTGAAAAGAACAAAAGCAACTTACTAAAAACAAAAGAATTTATTTTAGAAGATGAAAATCTTTATTACATACTCAAAGAAAATGAAATGTCTTTTTCTAGAGGGAATAAAATTTTAGGCATATCCGATTATTTCTTATGTTTATGTTCTTATATCAATCCTATAACTGGAAAACTTGAATATGTAATAAAACAACCAGATGAACTAATAATTACACTACAAAAAAACAAATAAATATGTATTACTCTGTAGATATGTATTATTTTGAGTCTATTGATAATACATTTCAGTTTGGTAGATATAAAGGGTACACAATGGAATATGTATTAATTAATAACCCTTCTTATCTTGATTATTGCATAACCGTCATAAGTGATTTTATGATATCACCTAACGTAATAGAACAAATAAAAGAATTTTTTCCTAATTTTATAATTCCAATTTGTTATTCAAATAAAATAGGAAGTTACCAAGAATATTTAGCCAACCGTATTTGTTATAACCAAGAATATAATGATGATTATTCAGAAAATAATAACTATGAATATAACAATTCAAATGAATCTACTTACGAAAGATATAATGGAAGTTGGGCACAAGACGAAGAATATTATAGCGATGAAGACATAGATACTATTTTTGAAGGTGATCCTAGTGCTTATTGGAATATTGATTAAACTAAATTTTACCACCTAAAAAACGCTTTTCACTTGAGAAAAGCGTTTTTTTAGACTATTTATCTTCAGAAAAAACTTTGGAATAAAAAACAATTTGCCATTTGAAAAAATATTATTACCTTTGCGAATACAATTAACTTCAGAAAAATAAAACATGAACAACGACATACAAAATACACAAGAAATTAATAATCTCTACTCTGAAGTACGCGAAATTATTACAACGGCAAGACAAAATGCCGTGCGCAGTGTGGATTTTTGCAGAGTACAAATGTATTGGCAAATAGGTCGTCGCATACAAGAAGAAGAGCAGAAAGGCAAAGAACGTGCTGACTATGGTTCGTTTTTACTAAAAAATCTTGCACTAAAACTTGAACCAGAATATGGCAGTGGATTTTCAGTACGACAATTAGAACGTAGCAGACAATTTTACAGAATGTATCCAAATGCGTCCGCACTGCGGTCGCAATTAAACTGGACTCAATACAAACAACTCATTGCCATTGCTGATAATTATAAACGAGAATACTATGAATTAGAAGCTGTTAATAATTGTTGGACCGCTCGCGAACTCGAACGCCAAATAAATAGCCAACTATACGAACGCCTACTACTAAGCAATGACAAAGAAAATATATTGGCAGTAGCACGCCGAGAACGCATACCTCAATCGCCACAAGAGATAATCAAAGACCCTATGGTATTAGAATTTCTTGGCCTTGAGCGCAAAGCTGAATATTACGAAAAAGATTTAGAACAAGCTCTTATAAATCATTTACAAAAATTCTTACTTGAACTTGGTAATGGTTTTACTTTTGTTGCTCGTCAAAAACGCATTCTTTTAGAAGATGATGAGTTTTTTGCGGACCTTGTATTTTACAATCGTCTGTTACGTTGTTTCGTCGTCATTGAACTAAAAACAGAAAAACTCACACATCAAGACCTCGGTCAATTACAAATGTATGTCAATTATTATGACCGAATAGAAAAACTACCAGACGAAAATCCTACTATTGGCATCTTATTATGTACATCAAAAAATGATACTGTAGTAAAAATGTCGCTTCCTGAAAATAATTCGTCTATACTATCAAGTCAATATCAACTCTACCTACCTTCACAAGAACAACTTAAAAATGAAGTTGAAACTTTAATACGATTGGCAGAGAACAATCAATAAAACTAATCATTAAGTCTTAAAAAATATTATGGAAATCAGAGAGTACATTGAACAAAATTTCGACCGATTCGTAGAAGAATGGGGCTCGTTAATCGCAATCCCATCAATATCGGCTAAACCTGAGCACAAAGAAGATATGATTCGTTGTGCCGAACGCTGGAAAGAATTATTATTGGCAGCTGGTGCTGAACGCGCTGAAGTAATGCCAAGTGCAGGTAACCCAATCGTTTACGCCGAACGCTTGATTGGCAACGAATACCCTACCGTATTGGTATATTCACACTATGACGTGATGCCTGCCGAACCACTTGATTTATGGAAAAGCGACCCATTCAAAGCCGAAATCCGTGATGGTCGCCTCTATGCTCGTGGTGCCGACGACGACAAAGGTCAAGCAATGGTGCAAGCAAAGGCATTCGAATACCTCGTGCGCCAAGGCGAAATGAAATGTAACGTAAAATTCATATTCGAAGGCGAAGAAGAGATTGGTTCGCCATCACTCGAAGCATTTTGCGAAGAACATAAAGAGTTGTTGAAAAGTGACATCATTCTCGTGTCAGACACAAGTATGATTGGCAAAGAGACACCTTCGATCACTACAGGACTACGTGGATTGGCATATTGGGAGATAGAAGTTACAGGCCCTAACCGCGACCTCCACTCTGGTCACTTCGGCGGTGCTGTGGCTAACCCTATCAACACGCTCTGCAAAATGTTAGCAAAAGTGGTCGATGACAAAGGTCGCATCACTATTCCTGGCTTCTACGACAAGGTATTACCTGTGCCTGACGCTGAACGCGAAATGATTAAAAACATACCATTCAGCCTCGAAAACTACAAAAAAGCTATCGACGTTGAAGAGGTAGAAGGCGAAGAGGGATACTCTACTCTCGAACGCAACAGTTGTCGCCCATCATTCGACATCTGCGGTATTTGGGGCGGATACACAGGAGAAGGCTCAAAAACTGTGTTGCCATCGAAAGCATACGCTAAAGTATCATGTCGCCTTGTGGCTAATCAAGACCACCACGAAATTTCGCAAGCATTTGTTGACTACATCCAATCTATCGCTCCTAAGAGCGTGAAAGTAAAAGTAACACCTATGCACGGAGGTCAAGGCTATGTGTGCCCTATCGACTTGCCTGCATACAAAGCTGCTGAAGCTGGTTTCGAAATTGCATTCGGCAAAAAACCTCTTGCTGCTCGTCGCGGTGGCTCAATTCCAATCATCTCTACTTTCGAACAAGTGCTCGGCGTGAAGACTATCCTTATGGGCTTCGGTCTCGAAAGCAACGCAATCCACTCGCCTAACGAAAACTTCGACCTCGAAGTATTCAAAAATGGTATCGTTGCCGTGACTGAGTTCTACCGTCACTACCAAAAATAATTTACACCTTAATAATAACAGGCGCACCACACACGATGCGCCTGTTTATTAAATACTCGAATAAAAAGCACCATAAAACACATTACATCTATCTTATTAACATTACTTTTCCCTATTCTCGTATCTGCCCAATTCAATGGCAAATGAAAGGGTAAATTGGTTATGGGTCAATCGAAATTGTCGCTTATCTTCAAATTCTCACAACAAGACTCCGTCATCATAGTATTACTTAATGTACCTCAACAAGGAGCAAAAAATCTGCCTATAGACAAAGTGCTTTCCGACATCACAAAATAAATAAAAATGAAATAAAACTATTAGTTTTTCTTATTTTTATATAGGAAGTAAGAATGAATTTCAAGTTTTTTTTGTATCTTTGAAATTTAATTATCAAATTTAATATAAAATGAAATATTTAAGATATATAACACTGATATTCACTCTGTTGTTTAGTACATGGTTGAAGGCTGACCGCTCAGATTTGGAACAAGCAGGGATGAAATTGTCGCAGTTTTTGTTTTACTTGGACAATTTGTATGTTGACTCTGTGGATATACATGACTTAACAGAGAAAGCGATAGTAAATGTATTGCAGGAGTTAGACCCTCACTCTTCGTATATTGCAGCAGAGGATGTAGCAGAGATGAATCAGGGTATCCAAGGAAATTTTGAAGGGATAGGAATTTCATATCAGTGCATAAAAGATACGGTGGTAGTGAATCAGACTATCACGGGTTGCCCTGCGGAGAAAGTAGGCATGTTGCCTGGCGACAGATTGACGCATGTAGATACAACTTGTATCGCTGGTGTAGGCAAAAAGCAATCAGAAATACCGAAACTAATTCGCGGACCTAAGGGGTCAAAAGTAAATGTTACAGTAGTGCGCCGAGGTGAAAAAAAGCCAATTACGTTCACTATTGTTCGCGACAAAATACCTATCCACTCAGTAGATGCTGCATTCTATGTAGCCAGCGGCGTGGGATATATCAAATTAAATAGTTTTTCAATAACCACGACCACTGAGATAGAACAGGCATTGAAAGAATTGACAGAAGAGGGTGAATTAAAAAGTTTAATTCTTGATTTGCAATCAAATGGAGGCGGTGTGATGTCAGCTGCCATCGAATTGGTCAACCTATTTCTACCAAAAGATAGATTAATTGTTTATACAGAAGGATTGCACCAAGAGAGATTTTCTGCTGAATCATTTGGAGGTAAAAAGTTGATTGACTTGCCTTTATATGTATTAATCGACGAACACTCGGCATCAGCAAGTGAAATTGTATCGGGAGCATTGCAAGATTGGGATAGAGCAACAATTGTGGGCCGCAGGTCATTCGGTAAAGGATTGGTGCAAAGACCATTAAGACTAAAAGACGGTTCAGAAATACGCTTGACCACATCGCGATACTATACCCCATCGGGACGACACATACAAAAACCTTACGAAGCAGGCAAAGAGGAATATTACAAAGACCTCGAACGCAGATATGAACATGGCGAAATGGTAAATGCCGACAGCATTTCGTTCCCTGACTCTCTGAAATACAAAACATTAGTCAAAGGTCGCACCGTGTATGGTGGAGGCGGAGTATTCCCTGACATATTCGTGCCATTAGACACAACAAGATACACAAAATTCTATCGCTCGGTAGTGGCGAAAGGCATATTCAACAAAACCGTGTCGGAATTCACCGACCAAAACCGCAAGTCGTTGACTCGCAAATATAAGACATTCGAGGAGTTCGATAAAGGCTTTGAGGTTGAAGATGAGGTGATTGATAGATTAGCAAAAACTGCCCACACCGAAAAAGTGGAATTCACCGAAGAAGAGGTAGAAAAAAGCCGCCACATATTGAAATTGCAGATTAAAGCCGTTGTGGCACAAGGATTGTTCGGCACAGAGGCTTATTTCAGAGTGGTGCATGGGGAGAATGATGCATTGCAAAAGGCTATTTCGTTAATACACAATGCACAATTAAACCTATAAACGCAAATTATCGTAAATTAATCATAAATTTTATATTCATTAATGAATAATTTATGGCAATTTACGTTTAAAAGAAAAGAAAATAAAATGAACGTAAAAGTTATAGTCATAACAGGACCAGAGAGCACAGGGAAATCAACTCTATGCAGGGAGCTTGCGGCACATTTTGGGAGCGAGTATATCAATGAATATGCGCGCGACTATGTGGCTGAGCGTGGCTATAAATACACGTACGAGGACGTGGAACATATTGCCCAATATCAACACGAATACCTACGCAAAAAGATTGAGGAGATACGACGCAAGCCTGCAGAATCCGATGAGCCATACATGCTATTTGTTGACACTCACCTGATTATCACTAAAGTATGGTTTGAAAAAGTCTATGGTCGCGAGCCCGAATGGATTGCAGATGCTATAAAACAATCACCTGTGGACTTATATCTATTGTGCCAACCCGACACTCCTTGGGAATACGACCCGGTGCGCGAAAATCCAAATATCCGCCCAGAGTTATACAATAGATACAAACAACTCATTGAGCAACACCGATTCCCATACGCCGAAGTCTCTGGTTTAGGCGAATCCCGCCTACAATGCGCTTTAGAAAAACTGAATTTTTAATTAAAAGACATAAGAACATAATAACATAAAATTTATATCTATTATTTTTTGTGCTTTTGTTATTATGTCTTCAAAAAAGACGACAAAATATACTCACTACTATCAATATGAAAGAATTTGAATTAGTTGCCAAAACCTACTACGGATTAGAGGAAATTTTGGCAAAAGAACTCACCGAATTGGGTGCAAATAATGTTACAATTGGTCGTCGTGCTGTATCGTTCACTGGCGATAACGCATTGATGTACAGAGCCAACCTATATCTACGCACAGCTATTCGCATACTAAAACCGATTTTGAAATTCAAGGCTTCCGACGCAGATGCGGTTTACGACAAAGTAAAAGCTTTCGATTGGAGCAAATATATGACCGTAAAAACTACTTTTGCCATCGACGCAACTGTCAATTCTGAAAACTTCCGCCACTCTAAGTTTGTGGCTTACAGAGTGAAAGATGCTATCGTCGATCAATTCATGGAACGCGAAAATCGCCGTCCTAATGTGCGTATCAACAATCCTGACCTATACATCAACGTGCATATTTCGCACGACGAATGCACCATTTCGCTCGACTCGTCAGGCGAAAGTCTCCACAAACGCGGTTACCGCAATTCGCAAAACGAAGCTCCTATCTCTGAGGCACTTGCAGCTGGTATGCTCCTCATGGCTGGCTGGAATGGCGAGACTGATTTCGTCGACCCTATGTGTGGTTCGGGTACTTTCCTCATCGAAGCTGCCCTCATCGCACTCAACATTCCGCCTTGTATCTACCGCCAATCTTTCGCTTTCGAAAAATGGAGCGACTTCGATGCCAACCTCTTCGACGATATCTACAACGACGATAGCCGCGAGCGCGAATTTACGCACAAAATCTATGGCTACGACATCAATAAGCGCACCGTAGAGATTGCAAATGAGAATATTAAGGCTGCAGGATTGTCGAAATATATCGAAGTCAAACAACGTCCTATCGCTGAATTCGAACCTATGCCACAAAAGGCATTGATGGTTACCAACCCACCTTATGGCGAACGTATCTTGTCGGACGACCTCTTCAACCTCTATCGCCAAATCGGTTCTGCTCTCAAACACGGATTCGTGGGCAACGAAGCTTGGGTCATCTCATCACACACCGACTGTCTTGCTGCTATCGGCATGAAGCCATCGAAGAAAATCGAACTCCGCAATGGTGCCCTCGACTGTGAATATTGGAAATACGAAATCTTCGCTGGCAAGCGTAACGACTTCGTCCGCAAGAAGAAAGAGAAAAAATGAAAAAACTACTAATATTCACCGCAATACTCCTATTAGTTGCCACCCAAGTCCATGCCGTTGGGCGATGGTACGAAGGCTACAAAAAGGTATTAGTTATCGGTGCTCATCCCGACGACCCTGAGACTATGTGCGGAGGTACGATGCTCAAACTCAAAGCAATGGGCGCAGAGGTAGTATCTGTATATCTCACATCGGGCGAAGCAGGCATACAAGGCAAAAGTCATGAAGAGGCTCGTGCTATCCGTCAAGCCGAAGCACGCAAGGCATGTGAAGTAATGGGAGTGCGCTCTATCTTCATGACTCAAATCGATGGCAATGCCGAAGTAAACAAAGAGCGTTATGCCGAAATGCTTGCCCTCATCGAAGCAGAGAAGCCAGACATGGTAATCACCCATTGGCCTATCGACTCACACCGCGACCACCGAGTTTGTGCCGTACTCGTCTATGACGCATGGCGACAATCAGGATATAGTTTCGACCTCTACTATGGCGAAGTAATGACCGGGCTACAAACCCAAAACTTCACCCCTACCCTATGGGTCGACATCACCGACTATCACAACAAAAAAGTAGAAGCCTACATGTATCACCAAAGTCAAGGCATGGATGAAGTAAAAGAATATCACGACACAATGGAACGCATGCGCGGCTTAGATATCCGTACAAAACACGCCGAAGCCTTCATCAAACAAAACTGGAAAGACGAATAAGACTCTCTCATTCATAACAAAAAAAAGCATTACCCAATTAGGTAATGCTTCTTTATTATCATAATCTAAAAGTAAGATTAGAGATGTGATACTTGCAACCAGCGAACGTAGCAAAAGTTCATGCGGTGTGGGAGGTCTGCGTTTTTAGGGAACATACGGAATCCGTAACGGAACTCACCACTTTGATTTAATTTGTGAATAAGCTCGAACGAAAGTTTTGAGCCTTCAGCTTTAACCATATCAAATTCGCAAACTTCTTGGATGTGGTCTTTATTTTTCTCGCCTTTGTATGTAATAACGAGTTCAACACCAATACCTTTATCGTTCAAATCTTTAGTATCTACCTCTACAAAGAAACGAGTGCGGTCGCCTACTGAGAGTCCACCATCAAGATTTTCTACCATTACAGGAGTTGTTTCGATTGCATCCCATGCTTGTGCTACTTTAGTTTTCCAAGCCGACAATTCGCGAGCTTTAGCATAGTCGTTAGCCACAACCATATCAGTGCGTGCACCAAGTGGGTTATAGAAACGTGTGATATAATCGTCAATCATACGTTTCATTGTGAAACGTGGAGTGATTTCAGAGATAGATTTTTTAATCCATTGAATCCATTCTGGTGAATAACCTTTAGTATTTTTAGCAAAATACAATGGAATGATTTCGTGCTCAAGCATTGAATAGATTGTAGCAGCATCGAGTTGGTCTTGATATGCTTGGTTGTCGTAAGTACGTTTTTCAGTCAACGCCCAACCTGCACCTTTCACATAACCTTCGTACCACCATCCATCGAGTACTGAGAAGTTGAGAACACCATTCATTTGTGCTTTTTCGCCAGATGTACCTGATGCTTCGAGTGGACGAGTTGGAGTATTCAACCAAATATCTACACCCGAAATCAAGCGTTTAGAAAGACGCATATCGTAGTTTTCGAGGAAGATGATTTTGCCAAGGAATTGTGGCATGCGTGAGATTTCAACGATACGTTTGATCAAACCTTGACCGCCACCATCAGCTGGGTGAGCCTTACCTGTGAAGAGGAATTGTACTGGGTGAACTGGGTCGTTCACGATTTTCTCAAGACGTTCGAGGTCAGTGAACAAAAGGTGTGCACGTTTGTATGTTGCAAAACGACGACCGAAACCAATAATCAATGCGTTAGGATTGATACGATCAAGAATTGAAACGATTTTTGATGGGTCGTTTTGGTTTTTCAACCAAGTTGTAGTAAATTGATCTTTGATATAAGCAATCAACTTGTTTTTCAACACTGTGCGTGTAGCCCAAATTTCTTCGTCTGGCACATTGTTGATTGCTTTCCAAATCTTCATATTTGACTGGTCAGCATAGAAGTCGTTATCGAAATATTTTTCGTAAAGAGCTTTCCATTCAGAAGTAGCCCATGTTGGCATGTGAACACCATTAGTTACATAGCTAACGTGGAGTTCTTCAGGAAGATAACCTTTCCAAATTGGGTTAAACATCTCTTGGCTCACTTTGCCGTGCAACCAGCTCACACCATTAACACCTTGGCAAGTGTTACAAGCAAATACCGACATAGAAAATTTCTCGTTAGTACCAGGATTTTCGCGACCCATATCCATAAGATCGTTCCAAGAGATACCAAGTTTTGCAGGATATTCGCCCATATATTTACCGAAGAGACCTTCGTCGAAGCTATCGTGACCAGCTGGCACTGGAGTGTGACAAGTATAAAGACTTGATGCACCTACTACTTCGAGTGCTTCTTGCATGCTGAGACCTTTAGCAACATAGTCAGAAAGACGTTGAAGATTGAGGAATGCAGCGTGACCTTCGTTGCAGTGGTAAAGTTTTTGGTCGATGCCAAGTTTTTGGAGTGTAAGCACACCGCCAATACCGAGCATAATCTCTTGTTTGATACGGTTTTCCCAATCACCACCATAGAGTTGGTGAGTGATTTGACGATCGAATTCGCTATTGAGTTCCATATCTGTATCGAGAAGGAACAAAGGCACACGACCTACTTGAGCTTTCCATACGTTAGCATAAACCACGCGGTTTGGATAAGGCACTTCAACAATAACTGGGTGACCTGCTTCGTCTTTCACTTGAGTGATAGGAAGGTGGCTGAATTGTTGTGCTTCGTAGTTAGCAATCTGTTGACCATCAACGCTAAGTGTTTGTGTAAAATAACCAAAGCGATACAAGAAACCGATAGCCACCATATTCACTTTACTATCAGAAGCCTCTTTGATATAGTCACCTGCGAGTACGCCAAGACCGCCAGAATAAATTTTGAGGTGGTCTGTCAAACCATACTCCATTGAGAAATAAGCTACAGAAGGTACATCTGTACGACATTTCTCGTTCATGTAAGCAGTATATTTTGCATATACTGCATCAAGTTCTGCAAGATATGCTTTATCTTCTGCTAATTCGTTAAGACGTTCCAAACGAGCTCTTTCGAGCATGCTGATTGGATTGTGGCGACAATCTTCCCACATTTTTTCATCCATGTGGCTGAACAAACGTTTTGCTTCTACGTTCCATACCCACCAAAGATTATGAGCGATTTCGTCAAGACGTTGTAGTTTTTCAGGCAAGCGAGTTTTTACTGTGAACTCCACAAAATTTGGTTCGTTCACATGATTTACTTTTACTTCCATATTTTTCCCTAATACTAATGCACAATGCAAAATGCACAATGCACAATGCAGGCACATCTTAATAAATTAACCTGCAAATGTTGTTTTTACTATTGTTGTTAATATTTTATTAATTTCTTTACAATCAATCATTATACTTTCATACTGAACATCTGTTAAATATTCAGTTTCAAAAAGCAATTCTAACCAATATTCAGTTTCACTTGCTTCTTTTAATGCAATATTCATCTTAGCCCCAAAATCAGCTTTTGACTGTCCTCTAATGGCTTCCGATACATTTGCCCCAATGCTTGTTCCACATCTCAATAATTGTTTCGATAATACAAATTCCTTCTTCTCATCCACAAGATATTTATACAAATTCACAATCCTAATTGCAAACTTTTTACTTTTAGTTACAATAATATTATTATTTTCCATAATTATCAAATAAATCAATTATGCATTGTGAATTGTGAATTATGCATTGTGCATTGTTTAAGTGCTATATCGTAAGCTACTTTATAGTGTTTAAAGAAATGCTTCCATTGCGCTTTTTTAGCATACGCTTGTGCTGCAGTTTTCACACTCTTCATCTGTTTTGCATCATTTGCAATCTCCATAATATGCTCAATTTGAGCTACTATTTCATCGCTAACGGCATCGAAATTATTATCTCCACGTTTCACAACACCAACGCCCAATTCGATGCCTTGACCTTCAGCATTCACCCAACGACCAAAACCCGAAAGATTTGTAGTAATCGTAGGCACTGCAAATGCCACACTCTCCATCGGAGTATAACCCCAAGGTTCGTAATAAGAAGGGAACACTGTGAAATCAAAACCTGCGAGCAAATCATAGTACGACATATTGAATATGCCATCGTCGCCCATAAGATATGCAGGCACGAAAATAACTTTCACACGGCTATCAACCGAATTATTGAAACCATAGAAACGAAACGCATTAGAAACAGGGTCGTTCCAAGGCTCTACAAGTTGATGCGTTGTATAACGGTCGCCTGGCTGAGCCAAATTTTTAGCACCCTTTTGCCATCCAGGCACAAGAATAAACGCCACAAGTTGTCCATTATTGACATGGTTCAACTTATTCAAAGCATTTATATATAAGTCAATACCTTTATTTTTATATTCATAACGACCTGAAATAGCACACAATTTCGCATCGTTTGCCACAGGATAACCAAGCAATTCCGAAGCTACTTCAAGTAATTTTGCACGTGAACGCTTTGCTAATTCAGACAATGCTTTACCTTTTGGCACAAAGTCGAGTTCAAATCCATTAGGAGTAACCTCAGCCGAACGAATTTCAAGCAATTGAGCGCACTCATCATCAGTGATTTCACTCACTGTTGTAAAACAGTCAGCCAAGTGAGCCGCACGTTTTTCAATCGAATGTTTACTCTCTACATTAAGTTCCGATGCCATCTGGTCGCCAAAATAACCTGGCATATAGTCGTATAGAGGTTTACCATTACCTGCAATAGAGCGACCAACTGTAGTTGCGTGAGTAGTGAACAATGTAGCAATACGAGGCTCAAAATGATTTAAATAACAAAGACCAAAACCAGTCATCCACTCATTGAAATGAGCCACAACCTTTTGGTCAGCCAAATTATAGAAATCATAAAAAGCATGCATAACCATACCGGATGCATAACCAAACATACTTGCCTCATCATAGTCGCCGTATGCATGAAGTGAATCGACCTTTGCAGTCTCCCACATCAAACCATATATCTCATCTTTTTGAGCATAGAGAGGAGTAAAATCCACAAGAATTGCCAACGGACGTCCAGGCACAGTCCAACGACCTACGCGCACTTGCAATCCAAAACGCTCCATCACGTATTCAGCAAAACCATCCAACTCAACTGTAGGCTCAAAATATATCGATTCTGATTTTTTCCACACGTCAGGACCAACAAAAATCACATTATTCTCCCCTACAAATTCCACCATCGATTGCGCACGAGTAGAAAGAACGGCGTAAATTCCACCGATTTTATTGCAAACTTCCCAACTTGTTTCAAATATATAATTAGGTTTCATTCTTTTAGACATTTAGTAGCGAGTAGCGAGTAACAAGATATGAGACAATCGCATACCGCATATTTTATTAGAAATGCAAAGTTACATAAAGATTTTTAGATATACAAGCATTTTAAGAAATATTTTCAAATAAGAAATATATACATTTTACTACATAAAATCATCATCACCTCTGTAAATCAAATAGTTCAATACTAAATGTAACAAATACACAAAGAAATCAAAAACATGTTATAAAACATATTTTCATATATAAACAAAAGAGACGCAAAATATTGCGTCTCTAATATAAACTAATTAAAATCATTTTTACTTAATAATACCTCGTGCAGAATTACGCACAAACAACAAAATCTCATCACGCTCTGCTGTTGCAGGAAATTCCGACTCAATTTTGGCTATTGCATCTGAGGTATTCAACCCTGAATTATATATCAAACGATATATATCTTGCACATTATTTATTTGCTCATTAGTATAACCACGACGACGAAGACCAATTGAATTAATCCCAGCATACGTAATTGGCTCACGACCTACAGTTACAAAAGGAGGTATATCTTTCGTAACTTTCGAACCGCCCTGAATCATTGTATGCTTACCGATATGAGTAAACTGATGCACCAACGTACCGCCACCAATCACGGCATAATCAGCCACTTCCACTTCGCCTGCCAACTGAGTCGAATTACTCATAATGATATTATTTCCAAGAATACAATCGTGAGCTACATGACAATATGCCATAATCAAGCAGTTATCTCCAATTACAGTTTTACCACGCGATGCAGTACCACGATGCACTGTTGCACACTCACGAATCGTAGTATTATTACCGATTATCACAAGCGAATCTTCTCCCTTAAATTTCAAATCCTGAGGTTCTGCACCTATCACGGCACCTGGAAATACTGTACAATTTTCACCGATACGTGTACCTGCCAAAATAACTGCATTACTACGAATACGCGAACCTGCGCCAATTACTACGTTTTTATCGATAGTAACAAATGGTTCTATAACCACATTATCAGCAATCTTCGCTTCTGGATCAATATAAGCTAATGGTTGTTTCATATAATTTAGATATTTAGATGCAAGACACGAGATACGAGAAATCTTGCTTCTCATGTCTTATATCTCGTGTCTATATTTTTATTTATTTTTTACGATTTGAGCTGTCATTTCTGCTTCTGTTGTGATTTTACCATTCACAAAGCAGTAACCTTTAATAGTTGCCAAACCTCGACGAATAGGCGAAGTCAACATCACTTTCATCACAATGCTATCTCCTGGTACTACTTTATTACGGAATTTCACACCATCAATTTTCAAGAAATATGTTGAATAAGATTTAGGGTCCTCTACTTTCGACAACACGAGCAATCCTGCACATTGCGCCATTGCCTCTACATGCAACACACCTGGCATAACTGGCTCTTCAGGGAAATGTCCAATAAAGTGCATCTCATTGAATGTAGCATTTTTAATCGCTACAATATGATTATCACCTATTTCCATAACTTTATCTACCAAAAGGAATGGATAACGATGTGGCAACAAATCTTTTATTTGATTAATATCAAGCACTGGTTTTGCATCAATAGGAATTACTGGTGCAAATACTTCTTGTTTACGAATCTCTTTACGTATTTGTTTTGCAAATGCTGTATTCACTCCATGACCTGGACAAACCGCAATCACACGACCTTTTATCGGACGACCAATCAATGCCAAATCACCAATCACATCAAGCAATTTATGACGTGCTGGCTCATTATCAAATTGCAAAGGTCCGTTCAAATAACCTAATTCCGACACTTGTGGCGCAGTTTGACCTACAAGTTCTGCTATTTTATCTAATTGTTCTTGAGCTACAGGTTTATCATAAATAACCAAAGCATTTTCTAAGTCACCACCTTTAATCAATCCTGCTTCTACCAATTTTGCTATCTCACGCACAAATACAAATGTTCTACAACCAGCTACTTGCGACTCAAAATCTTTCAACGAATCCAATATTGCATACTGACTACCCAACACACAAGAGTTATAATTTACCATTGTTTGCACCGAAAACTCTGTATCTGGCAATATTGTGATTGACGAAACTCCATCTTCCGAAGTAAATACTTTCTTTGATGTCACTTCATAATACTCTTTTTCAGCCGACTGTTCCTCTACCCCAACACTATTTATTGCATCAACAAATGGTTTTGCACTACCATCAAGAATAGGAAATTCTGGCGCATTAACTTCTAATACACAGTTATCAATACCAGCAGCATACAACGCCGCCATACAATGCTCAATCGTACTAACCTTTGCTTCTCCTTTTACCAAAACCGTGCCACGCTCCGTAGCCGCCACATTCTCTGCCAATGCCGGTATCTCATTATCAACTTCCAAATCTACACGACGTACTATTATACCTGTATTTTCTGCAGCAGGTTTAGCTGTCAACACAACATTCAATCCTGTATGCAATCCCTTACCCTCAAGAGTAAAAGGTGCTTTCAATGTCATTTGTTTTGCCATATTCTTAGATTTTTAGATATGAGACATGAGATACGAGACTTTTTTATCTTTTGTCTCGTGTCTTTTGTCTCGTGTCTATATTTCATTTCATTTTCTTCTCTAAATCATAAACTTTGCGCGCCAAGTCAGGCAATTGTTTTTGCAAGACATTCAGTTTTCTGAATCCCATAATTGGCATTACTGGATACCCTTGCCATATCTGATTTGGCTCTTTTATATTGCTTGGTACACCCGATTGTGCTCCAAATATCGAACCATCGGCAATAGTAATATGTCCCGATATTCCAACTTGACCGCCCAACATACAACGCTTGCCTATCTTTGTTGAACCTGCAATACCCGATTGTGCAGCTATCACTGTATCTTCACCTATCTCCACATTATGAGCCACTTGCACCAAGTTATCTATTTTCACTCCTCGACGCACAATAGTTGAACCCATAGTCGCTCTATCCACCGTAGTATTTGCACCCAACTCCACATCATCCTCTATCACCACATTACCTATCTGAGGTATTTTATGATAATGCCCTTCTGCATCAGGCGCATGACCAAATCCATCACTACCCACTACCGCTCCAGCATGCAATATACAACGCTTACCCACCTTACAGTCCTCATAAATTTTCACACCTGCATATATCACTGAATCATCTCCAATTACCACATTATCATCAATAAACGTATTTGGATAAATCTTCACATTATCACCTATAACCACATTCGCACCTATCACTACAAATGCTCCAACAAAAACATTATCGCCCAATTTTGCCGACTCATGAATATCTGCTTTTGCACTCACTCCATGCTTTTTAGGTTTCACACTCTCTACCAAAGCAAGTAATTTCGCCAAACATTCATACGCATTATCCACACGTATCAATGTTGTTGTTAATGGTTGCTCTGCCACAAAATCTTTATTCACCAAACAAGCCGACGCTTGTGTGGTATATATATATTGTGTATATTTCGGATTCGATAAAAAAGTCAATGTTCCAGGACGACCTTCCTCTATTTTCGACAATTCCGAAACTTTCAAATCGCCATCACCTTCAACTACACCCTTCAAATAATCAGCTATCTGCTGTACCGTAAATTCCATATATTTCAAATTGAAAGTTGAAAGTTGAAAGTTGAGAGTTAATCCCCCTCTACCACAACAACCAACATTATTAATTATAATCTAACCATCCCCTACTCCTTGTTTCCTACTCCTTGTTCCCTATTCCTTGTTCCCTATTTAAAGATTGGCATATAAAACAAATACCTCTTCTCTATCATCTCTCGCATCATATCCACATTCATCATATCCGACGCACGCGCCACATCTACCAATCTACCGTCGCTATACATTATCATTATATTCGCGCCATCAGGATTATACGTATTACTTCTCACCACCTCTTCTTTATAGAAATATCGTGCCAAACTCTCATCTACACCGAAATTTTCGGCATACTGACGCTGCATATTCTCTTTGTTATACAACAACATATCGTCTCCCGTAACCGCCTTAAAGAATCTGCGTTCTATAAATCCTTTCGACAATTCTCTCAACACTACATCCTCTGCCTTCATCCACACTTTCACCGCCGACATTATATCTACATCATCCAACTCCACATATCTCGCCAACACATAATCCGTATCAAACGACTCTTCATTCACCTCATTCTCAAGAAAATATTTCAACGCTGGCGTTGCAAACAACTCTACGCCTTGTCTCACCAACTCTTTTGCTCTACTCAATATATTCACCAACATCTTTTCCGCCGCCACCGATGTCTTGTGCAAATACACTTGCCAATACATAAACCGTCTCGCAACCAAGAAGTTTTCTATCGAATAAATCCCCTTCGCCTCTACTACCAATCTATCGTCCGACACGTTCAACATCTTTATTATTCGCGCAGCCCCAATCGAACCCTCCATCACACCTGTAAAGAAACAATCTCTACACAAATAATCCATCCTATCCATATCCAACTGCGACGATATCAACTGATGCAAAAATCTCTTTTCATACTCATCCTTAAATATCTTTATCGCCAACCCCAATCGTCCACCCATCTCTTCATTTATCTGCTGCATCATCCTGAGCGACAACTCCTCATGCGACACTCCACTTATAATCGTATGCTCCAAAACATGCGAGAATGGTCCATGACCTATATCATGCAACAGCATCGCCGCCAACACTGCATTCTCTTCCGCTGGAGTAATCACCTGTCCCTTCAATCTCAACTGCTTAACTGCCTCGCCCACCAAATACATTGCTCCCAACGAATGTTGAAACCTCGTATGTTGCGCTCCAGGATAAACCACATTCGCCAAACCCAACTGCTTTATACGTGCCAATCGCTGAAACAATGGGTGTTGCACCAACTCATAAATCAACTCGTTTGGTATCGTAATAAAACCCAACACTGGGTCATTTATAATCTTATGTTTATTCGTTGCCGCAAACATCCTATTTCTCTTTCAAATAAGCCACAATAACTTTTCTATATTTAACTGCCAATGCAACCAACAACCCTAATACACCACCCAATATTAAACCTGTAACCAATTTATAACCACGAGGCAATGCATAAACTACAAAAGGTGTTTGAAAATTAATAACCTCTGGAGTAGCCATTTTCTGCATCTCCAAATAATTTTTGTGCTTCAAAACCTCAATCATCGCGTCATAATAAAGAGACTGTCTTTTGGTTATAGTAACCGACTCTTCTGTATCTAATGACACATAACGAGGTCCAACAAAATAATCGTATGACGAAAGGCTATCCAATCTATTCAACTCTTTTGTAAAATAAGCCAATCGCTGATTTTGAATTTCTTTACAACAATTATATGAACGAACTAAATAATCTTGTGAATTAAAAAAATTCTTTATTGCAGTTTCATATTGTTTGAAATCACTATTTCCAAACATTCTAATTTCCAAATGCACTCTATCTCTCGCAATTGCATCTATCGTATCCCCCATACCAACAACTCTATTCCTATCAACATAGTCCAACACAGAATCCGTATTACAATCAACAATATTATAAATATACATCTTATCGAAGGCACTTATACCCTCCAACGACAATCCATACTCGCACTTTCTCTCATTCGATAAATTCAAAAAATCAAACAAGCCTTCATACACTACATCACGCATTCCTTCTGCATAAACAATCGTAGCATTACCCTTAAAAGTAGTTGCATAAGGTTTCGACCAAATCCAACCACCCACAACACCCAATACAGCAAATGGCAACACTATCCAAATATATTGCAATCCTAAACGAATAGTTTGCAATACCAACAAACCCACCCATTTAAATAGTTTAACTACCGCCTTACAACAAAGCACTATAAAATCAAAAAGATTCATATCTCTATTTTCCATAATAACCCATAATATTTAATAATCTGCAAAGATACAAAAAAAAGTTGAAAGTTGAAAATTGAAACTTGAAAATTATTATTTTTTAAATTCCCATCAACTAATATCAAATATTTTTCGTAACTTTGTACCCAAATGCAGATCACAAACAAAGTAAGCAATTACTAACCCTAAAAATAAAACTAAACTCCTATGAAAAAAGCTCTTTTAGCACTCATGCTCGGTTGTAGCATCGCTGTTTCAGCACAAACAACAGAAACAAAACCTACTGAAAACCAAGAAGGTTTCCAATTCACAACTATCAAAGAAGTACCTGTTACTCCTATCAAAGACCAACACCGCTCTTCTACATGCTGGAGTTTCTCTTCTGTAGGTCTTCTCGAAGCCGAAGTTCTCCGTCTTACTGGCAAAGAAGTCGACCTTGCCGAAATGTTCATCGTTAGCCACACTATGCAAGAACGCGCTCGCCTCTTCGTTCGCCTTCACGGCAACGCAACTTTCGCTCCTGGTGGTGCTTTCTCTGACGCCCTCTCTGTAATGGAAAATCACGGCCTCGTTCCACAAGACGCTATGCCTGGCATCATGTACGGCGAAGAACTCCCTGTTCACAACGAACTCGACGCTGTAGCTAAAGCATACGTTCACGCTATCGCTAAAGGCAAATTCAACAAACTCACTCCAGTATAGGCTGACGGTCTCCGTGGCATCTACGATGCTTACCTCGGCGAATGTCCAACTGAAGTTACTGTCGATGGCAAAACTATGACTCCACAAGAGTATGCCAAATCTCTCAAACTCGATGCTGATAACTACGTATCTATCACATCATTCACTCACCACCCATTCTACACTCAATTCGCTGTAGAAATCGAAGACAACTGGCGTCACGCTCTCTCTTACAACGTAACTATCGACGAACTCCTCGAAGTTATGAACAACGCTATCGACAATGGCTACACTTTCGCTTGGGGTGCCGACGTATCTGAAACTGGCTTCACTCGCAATGGTCTCGCTGTTTGCCCTAACGAAGCTCAAGGTGCCGAACTCACTGGCTCTGACATGGCTAAATGGACAGGTATGACATACCAAGACCAACGCGCTCAACTCACAGCTCGTCCTCTCCCTGAAGTTGAAGTAACTCAAGAACTCCGTCAACAAGCTTTCGACAACTGGAAAACTACCGACGACCATGGTATGCTCGTTTACGGTAAAGCTAAAGACCAAAACGGCAAAGAATACTTCCTCGTTAAAAACTCTTGGGGCGACGAAGGCACTTACAAAGGCATTTGGTACGCATCTGAAGCATTCATGAAATACAAAACTATCAACATCGTGCTTCACAAAGACGCCCTTCCAAAAGCCCTCGCTAAAAAACTCGGTATCAAATAATTAAAACATAACACAAAAAAGACGGCAGACACTCACTATCGAATGTCTGCCGTTTTTTTTATTTACATATAGCTTTTAAAAACAATAACGAACACCAAGTGCCAAATGCCAATCAAAAGCATGCAATAATGTTTCATAATTATAATTCAATAACATCGCATAACCAGGGCGAAAATCCAACGAAAATGACAAAGGCAAATTTGACATTTTATACCCAGCACCCAACATAGCATTCACACCAAATTTACCAAATGTAACAGAAGAATAAGGCAAACCTTGCACTAAACCCACATTAGGACCACCACCTACAAAAGCATACAATCCATTATCTAACTCTTTATTATATAAAAAATTAGGATTCAAAGTAAAATCAAAAATATCAATCGTAAGACTCAAAAAATCATAATAAGCTCCCTCTGTAGCTACTGTACGTTGAAAACCTACCGCCAAATCAGTCTGAATAGCAAAATTTTCACTCATTATTTTCTTATAACTCAAACCATTCATACCACCAACTACCACACCAAACTCCTGTGATTGAGCAAAAATTCCAAACGAAAACAGAACTGCCAAAATACACACCAAAAACCTTTTCATAACAAATTCCCTTATCCGTGTCGGGCGCAACCTTTTATTGATTTAAGAATAATTTCATTTATTTTGCAAAGTTAATAAAAATAACATTTACCCCCCCCCCCGTTAACATTATTTAACATATTTTTTTATATTCCTCAAAAAAACAAAAAAGATGCACCCAAATTCAGTACATCTCTTTTATTTACTTTTCAATAAATTCCTTTATACGCGGCAAAAGCACCTTTGCATCTTCAATTCCTAAATCATACATCTCTTGCAATCTATCCGGATTAGATTCAATACGTCCTAAATGCAATTCCTTCGACGGACGCACCAACACAATTTCACCCTTAGCATCAAACTCTTCAATCTCTTCCAATATACTATTATAACCAATATAACGATTATTTATCGTATCCACCAAATTAGGGTATTTCGAATAAAATAGTTTAGCAGCTATAGGATTAGTTTTCGACTTACGATACCCTTTCGGACGAGTCTCCACTACGATTATTCGCTCATAACCATCCTCTTGACATTTCTTTAACGGAATACTATCAGACAATCCACCATCAAGATAAAGTTGTCCATCTAACTCCACCATCTGCGACACAAAAGGCATAGCCGATGCTGCACGCAACACCTCCATCTGCTCAAACACATTCTTCACCTCTATATACTCCACTCCTCCTGTATGTACATTAGTCACAGTAGCAATCATCTTAGTCTCAGAACGTGAATACGCCTCTTGGTCAAAAACATCAAGCGTAAAAGGCACCTCATAAAAGGCAAAATCTTTGTTGATGATATTACCCGAAGTTATCAACGAATAAATACCCATATAACGTTTATCGCGTGCAAAACGTTTGTTATAACGAATCGCACGACCACGTTGTCCTGAAAGATAATTCACTCCAAACAACACCCCTGCCGATGTCGCATAAATAGCATCCACCTTGATGCCTTCATCCATCAAGACATCAAGCACCGCTGCGGTGTACATCCCCCGCATCGCTCCACCTTCTAATACTAATGCAGTCTTTTTCATATATTATTATCTAAAATCTGTCCGACAAGTCCGACTGCAAAAACTCATTTCATCTCCACAACCGTAATCCCTGCTCCTCCAAATTGCACATGCTCATCACGATACGATTTCACCATCGATGCTTGATGCAAATAGTCACGAATAGCCTGACGCAAAGCACCAGTGCCAGTGCCGTGGAGGATACGCACCTGAGTAGCCGACACCATAGCAGCATCGTCGATAAAATATACCACAGCTTGCAAAGCCTCATCCACACGCATACCGCGCACATCAATCTCCTGCTTAAAAGTAAGTTGTCTGTTGCGAATATCTTCCGTAGCATTCGAACTACGCTGTGCCGCCATACGCTGTTCTGCCTGCTTAGCTTGCCCTGCCGACACTCTCTCAAGACGATTAAGCGCAACGGTAGATTTAATCTGCCCAAATGCCACAATAGCAGCCTTGCCCTGTATTTCAAGTAATTTTCCTATAACATTCTGCCCTACAATCTGCACATGCTCGCCCACTACGAGTGGCTTATGCTGGTTCTTAGGTGCTGATTGTTGCGCTCCTCGCTCCATCTTCTCACGCAATTTACCCACCTCTTCACGACTTTTACGAGTTGCCTCCTTATCGGCTTGTGTCTCTTTAATGATACGTATTGTCTTCTCTATCTCTTTGTTTGCCTGCGAAAGTATCTCTGCCGCCTCTTGTTTTGCCTGACGCAATGTCTCTTTTTCCTTCACTCGCATACCTTCAATGAGTTGCTCATAACGCTCAGTCAATTGTTGCAAACGTTTCTCTTTGTCTTTCACTTGCTGACGCTTATTCTCCCAATAACGCTTATCGCGTGCCACATCCTGAAGGTGTTTATCAAAATCGACTTGCTCCGAACCCACCATCTCTGACGCTGCAGCAATCACATCTTCAGGCAAACCAATCTTACGTGCAATCTCGATAGCAAACGACGAACCTGCTGTGCCGATAGAGAGCATAAAGAGCGGACGCATCTGGTTGCGGTCATACAACATTGCACCATTCACGATACCTTCAGTCTGCGCTGCAAAGTGCTTAAGATTAGTGTAGTGGGTAGTGATAACTCCAAAAACCTTATTCTTATTAAATCTATCCAATACAGCCTCAGCAATCGCACCACCAATTTGTGGCTCAGTACCCGTACCAAACTCATCTATCAACAAAAGACTTTTGCCATTACTGAATTTGATACAATTCTTCATATTCAACAAATGAGAAGAATAGGTCGAAAGGTCATTCTCAATACTTTGCTCATCACCTATATCAATAAATATCGACTTAAACAAACCAGCACGACTACGCTCATGCAATGGTATCGGTAAACCGCATTGAAGCATATATTGCAACAACCCCACCGTTTTAAGACACACCGACTTACCACCTGCATTAGGTCCTGAAATAAGCAATATACGTTGTTTGCGAGTGAGTTTTATATTCAAAGGCTCTATCTTACGCCCTTGACGCACGAGCGACATTTCGAGCAACGGATGTCGTGCCTCATGCCAATCCACTTCGCAATCCGACACTAAATACGGCTTAATAGCACGAATAGATATCGAAAATTGTGCCTTTGCACGCAAAGCATCCACTTCTGCCAAGAAATAGACCGACTGCGCTATTGCATCATAATATGGTCGTACCGAATCAGTAAATTCAACCAAAATACGAATAATCTCACGACGCTCCTCATTTTCCAACTCACGAAGACGATTATTTACCTCTACCACAGCTGTTGGCTCTACAAATGCAGTCTTACCCGTAGCCGATTCGTCATGAATAATACCCTGAATCTTTCGTTTGTTCATTGCCGACACTGGTATAACCAAACGCCCCTCACGTATAGTTGGGGCAGCCTCTTTATCGACAATACCCGAAGCCTGAGCCTGACGCAAAATTGCATTAAGTGTTTTAGAAATACTACTTTGAGCCGACAATATAGAACGACGAATCTCTGCCAACTGTGGCGATGCCGTATCTTTCACCTCACCATATTTATTGATAATACGTTCTATTTCATGCTCTATATTTGGGAATAATTCAACCGACTCAGTCATCTTAATCAACGCAGGGAAACGCTCTGCATCTCTCGCACGCAAATATGTCGTAACAGCACGAAGTGTTGATACGTTCAATCGCAAATCCACCACATCTTTCACATCAAGGAAAGTTCCATCGGCCTGTGTTCGAGCAAATGCAGGTCGCAAATCTGCCAACGAACCCAATGGCAAACCCTCGCCTGTCTCAGTCAATAAGGTCATCATTTCCTCTATCTGCATAAGCGACAACACTATGGCATCAAAATCATACGAAAATGCCATAGCGTCAATCAACTCGGCACCTTGCTGACTGACACATCGCTCTTTTATCAACCCTCGAATCTGGTCGAACGATATTTTATTTTCAAAGTTTTTTGGATAAAGCATTATTATTCGAATAGGTTTCAACAAAGTAGAGACGCAAAATTTTGCGTCTCTACAATCATATAATTCATATATTAGAACTCACAATTATTAGGTGTTCTTGGGAAAGGAATCACGTCACGAATGTTTTGCATACCTGTTACAAACAACATCAAACGTTCGAATCCAAGACCGAAACCAGAGTGAGGAGCAGTACCGAAACGACGTGTATCGAGATACCACCAAATATCTTTATCAGGCACTCCCATTTCAGCAGCACGTGTACGAAGTTTTTCGTAATCTTCTTCACGTTGTGAACCACCGATGATTTCGCCAATTTTTGGGAACAATACGTCCATCGCACGCACTGTCTTACCATCATCGTTTTGTTTCATATAGAACGACTTAATCTCTTTTGGATAGTCAGTCAAAATCACTGGACGTTTAAAGTGCTCTTCTACGAGATAACGTTCGTGTTCTGATTGAAGGTCAGTACCCCAATCCACAGGGAATTCAAATTTACGTCCGTTAGCAACTGCCTCTTTCAAGATTTCAATACCCTCTGTATAAGTAAGACGTTTGAAATCGTTAGCAATTACGAAGTTAAGACGGTCGATAAGTTCATTATCATACATTTTTGCAAGGAATGCAATATCGTCTTGACAATGTTCGAGAGCCCAACGCACACAATATTGGATGAAATCTTGTGCAAGTTGCATGTTATCTTCGATTTCAAAGAAAGCAACCTCTGGTTCAATCATCCAGAACTCAGCCAAGTGACGTGGAGTATTTGAATTTTCAGCACGGAAAGTAGGGCCAAAAGTATAAATCTTACCCAAAGCCATTGCAGCCAACTCACCTTCCAACTGACCAGACACTGTCAACGACGCTTGTTTGCCAAAGAAATCATCTGAATAATCAATTTTACCCTCTTCATTTGTTTTGAGGTTATAAAGATTTTTAGTTGTTACTTGGAACATTTGACCAGCGCCTTCACAGTCTGATGCTGTGATAAGTGGAGTGTGGAAATAGAAATAACCACGTTCGTGGAAGAAAGTATGGATAGCCATCGCCATATTGTGACGAATACGGAAAATAGCACCAAAAGTATTAGTACGAGGACGAAGGTGAGCTACTTCACGAAGGAATTCGAGAGTATGACCTTTCTTTTGCAAAGGATAAGTATTATCAGCAGTACCATAGATTTCAATCTCTTCTGCCTGTACTTCAACCGATTGACCTTGACCCATTGATTCAACAAGGATACCATTCACCGAGATACAAGCACCTGTTGTGATTGGTTTAAGATACTCTTCTCCAAATTTAGCAATATCAGCTACGATTTGAATATTATTGATAGAAGAACCATCGTTAAGAGCGATAAAACTAACGTTTTTATTACCACGGCGAGTACGCACCCATCCTTTAATGTTCACTTTTGCACCATAATCAGTACGTTTAAGTGCATCAACAATAACTGTTCTTTGAATTTTTTCCATACAAATTTCCTTTTATATTCAAGCAAAAAAGCACCGACTCGAAGTAAGTGCTTTTTTAGCTGTTATATTTTCAAATAAAATTAATTGTCTCTTTCTTGTTCACGTTCGTGATCGCGACCACCAACAGTACTCATCACACAACGGAAACCAATATCATTACGACAAGCACGTTCATCAAGCCAACGACGTTGAGCAGGATTCAACCAAATAGCACGGTCGTTCCAACCACCACCTTTATAAACACGAGCAGTATTAGAAATAGCATTTGCTTTTTCAATTGGAGTCATATCTTTATAGATTTGCTCAACTTTTGTTGAATCTTCAAGAGCTGATTGATCATCACCATCTTTAAAGTCACGATAGTCGCCACCTGTTTTTGTAATTCCGCGTTCAGCAATCAACACCGTACGCATAGAATCACGCATAACTGGATCAAGATAAGTAAAGTGTTTATTTAAGATATCCTCTGCATACAAAGAATCTGATTCAAATTCATTACCACGATAAGAATTAATTTCCTCAACAACAGTAACATTTGCACGATAAACATCTTTCACCCATTCGTTCACATTGCCTGCCATATCATACAAACCATAATCATTAGGCATAAAATAACCCACTGGCATAGTCAACGTTCCATTAGCTTGCACACCAATAGGGTCACCACGACCACGCAAGAAATTAGCTTTAAACAAACCTTCGTACGCAGGATCATCTATTATACGAAGTTGACTACCATTCCAAGGGTAAGTATTGGTTTGTTTATAAATACCTTCTTCTGTCACCAAACCATAAGCTGCATACTCCCATTCCATTTCTGTAGGGAGACGAACTTCTGAGTCATACAATACACCTTCAAGAACAACACTCCACTCGTTCGGCATAATTTCACCATCACCATTCAAGTCAAAAGACTTAAAGTCTGGTTGAAATTTAAGCGCTTCACCCTCTTCTGATTCAAAATCTTCATAATTTGCATTCACAAAATAAACATAATCACGAGCTGTCTTTGTTTCAAAAACAAAATTTTTAGCTGAATCAGGATATTCTTGAAGTTTTTGATTTACAATTTCAAGTGGCACGTATGGTATGATACCCGCATAAATAAGTTCTAACTCATTCAAGCGATCAGTACGCCATTTACAATATTTTGTAGCTTGAACCCAAGAAACACCAACCACTGGATAGTTATTATAAGCAGGACTCACATAATATTCGCGAACGTATGGTTCGTTGTAAGCCAACTCTTTACGCCAAACTGTTTCATCAGGCAAAGCACGAACTACAATATCAGGACGATGTTTATAAACCATTTGCAACCAACGCACATATTCACGCCAGTCAAGGTTCGTAATTTCATACTTATCCATGAAAAATGCAGATGCTGCAACTCGTTTCTTTGTATTATTTTTTACAACAGAAACCATATCACCATTTTGTCCGCGAACAGTTGTTGCTACATCAACAAGGATCATTCCATTTGGACATTTTCCATAATATTCTGTCTGTACATTAAAGAAACCTTGCGCAGGATCATTGTACGACCATCCTGTTGTGTATGATTTTCCACCAAGAGGAAGCACAGTGTTTCCACTTGCTAAACCATTTTGTTTTTTACAACCAGAGACTACAAGTAGTACACAAAGACTACTCAAAATCAATAATTTATTAAACGATTTCATATTTATTATTTATATTTTTTACAACACAACACTGCACACTAAAAAAATGTACAGAATTCGAGCGCAAATTTACCAATAATTTATGACATAACAACTATTTTTTGCAAGTTTTTTCACTTTTGTAATAAAAAAATTATTTTAGGTCAGTTTTTTTTCCTAACTTTGCGTTCAAAAATATAACTTTTTATATGAGTAACGCAAAATATAATAAACTTATTGTTTTTGATGGACAAATATTAGATACATCACTACCCAAAGTGATGGCGATAATCAATATTACCCCCGATTCTTTCTTCGAAAAGAGCAGAGCCACCAACGAAAAATCTATATTAACATCAGTCCAAAATGCCATTGAAAATGGTGCTGCTATATTAGACATTGGTGGCTACTCTACTCGTCCGGGTGCTGATACTGTTACCGAAGCAGAAGAGATTGAGCGTGTGAGATTTGCACTAAATATTATACGTTCTAATTTCCCAAATATACCTATTTCTATCGATACTTTTAGGGGCAATGTTGCCCGCATAACTGTCAAAGAGTTTGGTGTCGGCATGATTAACGACGTATCAGGTTTCGAGTGGGACGAAAATATGCTCGATGCAATTATCGAACTACAAGTACCATACATACTTATGCACTCGAAAGGCGACCCTCAAACGATGCAATCTCTAACAAAATACGATGATTTCCTGTCGGATATTCTACAATATTTTGCTAAAAAAGTCGCCATCTTAAGAGAAAAAGGGTTTAACAAAGAGATTATCATTGACCCAGGCTTTGGTTTTGCCAAAACTATAGAACAAAACTACACCCTTTTGAGAGAATTAGAAGTATTTGAATGCTTCAAATCACCTATTTTAGTAGGCATATCTCGCAAATCAATGATACAAAAAGCCCTTGAATGCGATGCTTCGCAAGCTCTCAATGGCACCACAATACTCAACACTTTTGCGTTAGAACGTGGAGCAAATATTTTACGAGTGCACGATGTAAGAGAAGCTATGGAATGTATAAAATTGTATAAGCTATTAGGTAAACAAAATAATGAAAATCACATTAGTACAACAAGAAATCATTTGGGGCGATAAGAAAGCGAATCTCGCCACATTTGAAAAAATAGTAAAAGAGTTATACGGAAAAACCGATGTCGTGGTATTCCCTGAAATGTTTTCAACAGGATTCAGTGTTGATCAACCTGAATTGGCTGAAAGTACCGACGGCGAAGCAATTCAAGCTATTAAACGTTGGGCACGCGAAGGCAATTTTGCCATTGCCAGCAGTTTTATGGCTACAGAAGGAGAAAAATCGTATAACAGAGGTTTCTTCTGCCAGCCTGATGGCACTATCGAATTTGCCGACAAACGCCACCTATTTATTGGTGACGAACAAAAATATTTCACTCCAGGCAACAAACACCTTGATGTAGAATTCCGTGGTGTAAAATTCCGCGTTCTCATCTGTTTCGACCTTCGCTTCCCAGTATGGAGTCGCAATTTCTCTGGTAGCGAATACGACGTACTTATCTACACTGCCAACTGGCCAAAAGACCGTATTGAGGCATGGGATGCATTGACAGTGGCACGCGCAATGGAAAATCAGTCGTATGTATGTGCAGTAAATGCTATTGGCACTGATAGTTATAGTGTTCAACACAATGGACACTCCGTAATGCTTGACCCTCGTGGAAAATGTCTTGCTTCATTCGAAGAATGGGAGGCAGGTACTCGTACAGTAGAAATTGACATGGCTTATTTAGATAAGGTGAGAAACCGTTTACCATTCTGGAAATCTGCAGACCAGTTTAGAATTGAGAATTGAGAATTGAGAACCGAAGGTCTTTGAGCCTTTGGCGATAAAATTGAAAATTAAGAGATACATCAATTGATGTATCTCTTTTATTATTTTATAGTAGGGACGCTCGGCTCGAGCGTCCGATGACCCAAAAGAGGCAAAAACGACATTACCCTCTTCTCTACTTGCGAACGCTCGAGCCGAACATCCCTACAAATATGGTAAGAATATAAACTATTGCATTGATGTAAAGGTAGTGATTTGTTTTGAAGTGTGCAAGAGTGCGAGAAAAAATTTTATATCAAAATTAGGTATTTGTTGTATGATTTTTTTTTATTATCTTTGCAAGTTAGAATTGCCTTATCACATAAGGTATTCAAAATACATCTATTAAAATCAATATTTGAATAATTATATGGCAAGAAAAGGAAAACAACTACCTATTTTTTATGAGGTTACGATAACAGATGTAGCGGCTGAGGGTAAGGCTTTGGCTAAGGTGGACGACATGGTTATTTTCACACAATATGCAGTTCCGGGAGATGTAGTGGATTTGCAGATTGTGAAAAAGAAAAAAAACTACATGGAGGGACGCGTTATTAAGTTCCACTCGTATGGCGAAAAACGTTGCGAAGCTATGTGCGAACACTATGGCACTTGCGGTGGCTGCAAATGGCAAATCCTCCCTTACGATGAACAAATCCGCTACAAACAAAAACAGGTGGTTGACAACCTCACTCGCCTCGGTCACATCGAATTGCCCGAAATTACACCTATTCTCGGTTCCGAAAAAACATATTTCTACCGCAATAAATTGGAATATACTTTCTCTAACCGCAAATGGTTGACAATGGAGGATATGCAAAAAGAGCATCGCCCAGAGGAGCTCAATGGTGTTGGATTCCACATTCCAGGCATGTTCGACAAGGTGTTGGACATCAATAAATGCTGGCTTCAAGACGACATTTCCAACCAAATCCGCAACGAAATTCGCTCTTATGCTCAAGCTAACCACCTAACTTTCTTCGACCTACGCAATCAAGAAGGTTTCCTACGTACGTTGATGATTCGTACGACTTCGACAGGCGAATTGATGGTAGTCGTAGTATTCTTCCACGAAGATGAGCCTGCGCGCGTTGCTCTACTCCAACATTTGGCAGATAAATTCCCTCAAATCACATCGTTGCTCTATGTTATCAACAGCAAATGCAACGACACTATCACCGACCAAGAAATCCATTGCTTCAAAGGCAAAGAGGCCATCTATGAGGAAATGGAAGGTTTGCGATTCAAAATTGGTCCAAAATCATTCTATCAAACTAACTCGGAACAGGCATACGAATTATATAAGGTGGCACGCAATTTTGCTGAATTGACAGGGGATGAATTGGTGTACGACCTCTATACCGGCACAGGCACTATCGCCAACTTCGTCAGCCGCAAAGCGCGCCAAGTCATTGGTATTGAGTATGTACCAGAGGCTATCGAAGACGCAAAAGTTAACTCTGCCCTCAATGGCATCGACAATACCCTCTTCTTTGCTGGCGATATGAAAGATATACTAACCGACAAATTCATCAAAGAGTATGGTCGCCCAGACGTAATCATCACAGACCCACCTCGCGCAGGTATGCACGAAGATGTGGTAAACGTGATATTGAACGCCGAACCAAAACGCATTGTGTATGTAAGTTGTAACCCAGCTACCCAGGCACGCGATTTGCAAATGTTGGATGTGAAATATAAAGTAACAGCCGTGCAACCAGTCGACATGTTCCCACATACCCATCACGTCGAAAACGTAGTCCGCCTCGAACTAAAATAAAATCCAAACGAATAAATCCGGATGGCAACCGAGCATTGCCTTAAAAAGCGTCAAGAAAAATTGATATAAATTCGTAAACGGAGATTTCTGGCGAGGTTACACAGACTAAAATCGAAGCATAAAAACTACGGGCAAGCACTATAAATCGTGAAGAAGTAGCCCGATTGTCCGAGTTTAAATCGGAGTAGAATTTATATTAATTTTTTAGCTTTTTAAGCACAGCTCTAGCGTTTTGGTTACTTTTGCGCAATGCCAAAAGTAACAAGAAATTTATGAATTTAAAAGAACATCTACAAGATAAAGTCTTCGCCCTTTTGAGCGAAACCGCTGACGAATTAGGTCTCGAAGCCTATATCATCGGAGGCTACGTGCGTGATATCCTATTGCAACGTCCTTCTAAAGACATCGACGTAGTGGTAGTTGGCAGTGGGATAGATATGGCTAGTGCGTTTGCTCGCAAACTTGGCAAAGGTGCTTTCTTGTCGGTATTCAAAACCTACGGCACGGCTCAAGTAAAGAAGAAAAATATTGAAGTAGAGTTTGTTGGCGCACGCAGCGAGAGTTACAATCGCGATAGTCGCAACCCTATCGTTACAGCAGGCACCCTACAAGACGACCAAAACCGCCGCGATTTCACCGTAAATGCCTTGGCACTATGCCTCAACAAAGATAGATTCGGAGAACTAGTTGACCCATTCGGTGGATTGGCAGATATGGAGGCAAAAATACTCCGTACTCCTCTCGACCCCGACATCACCTTCAGCGACGACCCACTACGCATGATGCGCGCTATACGCTTTGCTACTCAACTCCAATTCGACATATACCCCGAAACACTCGATGCCATCACTCGCAACTGCAATCGCATCGAAATAATCACTAAGGAGCGTATAATCGACGAGTTCAACAAAATAATGCGCTCGCCACGTCCTTCAATCGGCCTCTTACTTTTAGAACAAACAGGCTTATTAGCAAAAATATTTCCTGAATTAGACCGACTTAAAGGTGTTGAAAGACGAGGAGAAAGAGCGCACAAAGATGTATTCCTACACACACTCAAGGTATTAGACTCTGTAGCCGAACGTAGCGATGACCTATGGCTTCGTTGGGGCGCACTGCTCCACGACATCGGCAAGCCCGCTAGTAAACAATGGGACGATGAGCATGGTTGGACATTCCGCAACCACAACTATCTCGGGCAACGCATGATACCAGGCATCTTCAAACGCCTTAAACTTCCGCTCGGTGAACCGATGAAGTTCGTACAGAAAATGGTTGACCTCCACATGCGCCCAATCGTACTTAGCGAAGACGTAGTAACCGACTCTGCTGTACGTCGACTATTATTTGATGCAGGCGACGATA
>JBGVPL010000010.1:0-110331 GCA_045126975.1 Candidatus Aphodosoma sp.
GGTATTTTTATTTACCTTGTACTTATACTACATTTTTGTTGTTTTCAATCTTTCAAAGAACTTGTTTCCGTTTTTGTCGAAACGGACTGCAAAGTTACGACATTTTTTTGAATCTGCAAAATATTTCAAAAAAAATATTTATTTTTTCTTTCAAACGTCTGCTTTCTTAACTCGCAGGCAACCTCTCTCGATTGCGGATGCAAAGTTACTGCTTTTTCTGAAACTACCAAAATATTTTTACGATTTTTTCTAAAGTTTTTTATAAGTTACTGTTTTTCAAAAAGAAAAATTTTTATTTGTTTGCGATTTTTATAAATTTTATGTCTATATTGGGGATTTTAAAGGCCATTTTTAATCTCTAAAAGATGTTTTATAACATGATTTTTTCGCGATTTTCTGTTTTTTCGTGCTTTTTTGAGAAAAAACGAGGCATTTTCTTTCTTATAATTTTTTTTTGACAGAATGACATAAAAACATATTAGGGACGCTCGAGCCGAGCGTCCCTACTTTTTTTACATACGCCTTGCTACATCGGCAATGACACATTACGATATATGTTTTTTGTAGAAAATATATGATTTTACTTTAAATAATCCTCGAAATAATCGGTTACTTTTTGCATGAGGTGAACGCGGTCTTTGCCCATGACGTTGTGTTCGGCACGAGGATAGATGAAGTAATCAATTGGTATGTTATTAGTTATGCAGGCATTTAGAAAGTTGAGGGAGTGTTGATAAAGGACTACATTATCTATTAAACCTTGACAAATAAGTAGTTTACCTTTAAGGTCTTTGGCTTTATTCATCAATGATACAGCCTCTAAGCCTTCGGCATTGGTTGCTGGAGTCTCCATATAACGCTCGCCATACATAACTTCATACCACTTCCAATCGATGACTGGTCCGCCAGCTACACCGACTTTGAAGATGTCAGGATAATTAGTCATCAATGAGATAGTCATAAATCCGCCATAAGACCAACCGTGAACGCCAATACGGTCTTTATCGACCCATGAGTGCGACATGAGCCACTGCATACCAGCCATTTGGTCTTGCATCTCCACTACCCCACACTGACGATGAATGGCACGTGCATACTCGGCACCATGATTTGGTGTGCCTCGATTATCCATAACAAAGACTACATAACCACGTTGAGCCATGTACATCTCCCAACGACGAAGGTTGGCTTGATAGTTATTGCGAACGAGTTGGGTATGTGGACCACCATATACATATAATATTACAGGATATTGCTTTGTAGAATCGAAATCAAGTGGACGAATGAGACGATAGTTATTATCATATTGCCCATCAGCACTTTTAATAGTACCTAATTCGATAGGTGCAAAATTATAGTCACGACATGGGTCTTCTGCACGAAATACTTCACGATAGAATTTGCCATCAGTAGAGCCTACTGCCACTACACGAGGTACATTGAGCGATGAATAATTGTCGGTAAAATAGCGTTTATCAGTAGATAATTGGCATTGATGCCAACCTTCGGCACGAGTCAAACGAGTGCTTTTACCTGTTGCAATATTCACGCGACAGAGATGACGCTCTGCAGAAGATACCTCTGCAGAATAATAATATACATATTTATTGTCGTGATCGAGATATTCAACATCGGCATCTACGCGAGTGAGACGTGTGAGTTGTTTTTTCTTAAGCGAATAGAGATATAAATTATAAAAACCATCACGATTATCGGTTGTATAGATAAAACGGTCGTCGTCAAGGAAGATAAGCGGTTGATTTGGCTCAAGGAATTTATCGTTTTTCTCGCTCAAAAGAGTTGTCAAATATTCACCTGTTACAGCATCATAAGCATTAAGGTTCAACTCTTTTTGCTCACGATTCATCACTTGGATATAGATAGTACGGCTATCAGGCGACCAAGCTGGGTTGGTGAGATAACGTTCGTTCGTGAAATCGGTGATATTGAGGTATATTGTTTTATTCTGCGCAACATCATAAACTCCAAATTTGAGTTGCTCAGACGGCATACCAATCATTGGGTACTTGATTTCGTTAGCTGTACCAGTGCGAGTTGTGATGTCAAGCAAAGGAAAAGTCGTTACATTGCTTTCATCTTTCACATAAAACGCCAAACGACTATTGTCGGGAGAAGGGAATAAGCCGGTCATACAGCCAAACTCGTTACGAGAAACAGCTTGTCCACAGACAATATTTTTGTCATTGTATTGAGTAATAGGAATTTCTACACTATCGGCAGTTAGCCATACGATGTTATTGTCCTTAAGAATAGCACGCCCCACTTCCCCTGCAGGTACTCCATCTAAAACAGAGGGAGAATATGAAGTTACTTCATGCTTTTTTCCTGTTTTTACATCAATGGCATACCATACAGAATCCTCTTGATGAAGGTATTGATTTGGATAATCATCGCTCCATCGTACACGATAGTTTTTAGGATTTAAATCACGATTGAGTATTACATCTTCCATTGTGAGCAGTTTGCGTTCTTGCCCAAATGTAATGCTTACAATACAAAATAGAGCTATTAATGACAACAATATTCGTCTCATATTTTTACACCAATAATAATATTTTTATAAACATAAATTATCATGAATTACTAATAAATTATTTATAAATAAAAAATTAATGGTTAATTAATGGCAATTTACGTTCAAAAATATTTACGTTCAAAAAATTAAAGTTTTTCGCCAAATGCAAGGTCGCCACAGTCGCCAAGACCTGGCACAATATATTTATGAGAATTGAGTTCTGGGTCAAGTACTGCGGTATAGATATCGCAATTAGGCATTGCTTTAGATATATAATCTACTGCAAATTCGGTAGATACAATGCTACAAACGATAACACGAGCAGGAGTGCCATGTGTAAGTAATGCTTTATAAGCCAACTCCATAGACGAGCCTGTTGCCAACATAGGGTCACAAAGTATAACAGTTTTGCCTTCGAGAGAAGGAGCTGCGATATATTCAACATGAATATCAAAATGGCTTTCGTCAGTATATTTGCGATATGCCGATACAAAACAGTTTTCAGCACCATCGAAAAAGTCTAATACGCCATTGTGCATAGCTAATCCTGCACGAAGAATAGAAGCAACAACTATTTTGTCGGCAACTACATTAGTTGGAGCAATACCAAGAGGTGTTTGTACTGGTTCAGTAGTATAGTTAAGCGACTTACTGATTTCGTAACACATCACTTGTGCAATACGTTCGATATTTTTACGAAAACGCAAAGGGTCATTCTGAATATCAACAGAACGGATTTCTCTAATAAAATTACCGAGAAGAGAATTTTGTTTATCTAAAACGAACAACATAAGAAAGTTGAAAGTTGAAAGTTAAAAATAAAAAGACAGAATAACTGAATAACATAAATAAATTTTGTTCTTATGTTATTTTGTCTTTCCTATATTATAAAAAAGAGGCGCAAATTATTTTGCGCCTCTTCACATTATATATTAAGCATTTTTGATTGCTGCTTGAGCCGCTGCCAAACGTGCGATTGGCACACGGAATGGAGAACATGATACGTAGTTGAGACCTACTTTGTGGCAGAATTCCACAGAAGATGGTTCACCACCGTGCTCACCACAAATACCACATTTAAGGTCTGGACGAACTGAGCGACCTTTTTCTGTAGCCATTTGTACGAGTTGACCTACACCATTTTGGTCGAGGACTTGGAATGGGTCGTTCTTCAAAATCTTCATATCGAGATATGCAGGCAAGAACGAAGCAATATCGTCACGTGAGTAACCAAATGTCATTTGAGTCAAGTCGTTAGTACCGAATGAGAAGAATTCAGCTTTAGAAGCGATACGGTTAGCTGTAAGAGCTGCACGTGGGATTTCAATCATTGTACCAACTTTGAAATCGATAGATGCACCGCGTTCTTCGAACAATTTAGCTGCAGTTTCGCGAATAACTTTTTCTTGGTTAGCGAACTCGTAAAGGATACCTGTAAGAGGAACCATGATTTCAGGAACAGCTACGATACCTTCTGCTTGAAGATCGAGAGCAGCACCAAGGATAGCGCGAGTTTGCATTTCAGTGATTTCTGGGTAAGTATTACCAAGACGGCAACCGCGGTGACCCAACATTGGGTTAGCTTCGTGAAGTGAATTTACACGTGTGCGGATGTAATCGTAAGTAACGCCCATAATTTCAGCCAATTCGCGTTGTTCTTTTTCTTCGTGAGGTACGAATTCGTGCAAAGGTGGGTCGAGGAGACGTACTGTCACTGGGCAACCTTCCATTGCTTTGAAAATACCTTTGAAGTCGTTTTGTTGGTAAGGGAGGATTTTTTTCAATGCAGCACGACGACCTTCAACTGTTTCAGCAAGAATCATTTCGCGCATAGCACGGATTTTTTCACCTTCGAAGAACATGTGTTCTGTACGGCAAAGACCGATACCGATAGCACCAAATTTACGAGCTACAGCAGCATCGTGTGGAGTATCGGCGTTAGTACGAACGCGGAGGTGAGTATATTTGTCAGCCAATTCCATCAATTCTGCGAAATCAGCATCGAGTTCAGCATCTTTAGTTGCAACTGCACCTTGGTAAACTTCACCTGTAGAACCGTTGATAGAGATGAAATCACCTTCGTTAAGAGTTACGCCAGCAACTTTGATTGTTTTAGCAGCATAGTCGATAACGAGAGCACCAGCACCTGATACACAGCATTTACCCATACCACGAGCAACAACGGCAGCGTGAGAAGTCATACCGCCACGTGCAGTAAGGATACCTTGTGCAGCAGCCATACCAGCCAAGTCTTCTGGAGATGTTTCGATACGAACCATAACCACTTTTTCGCCTTTAGCAGCCCATACAGCAGCATCTTCAGCGTTGAATACGATTTTACCGCAAGCAGCACCTGGAGAAGCAGCCAAACCTTTTGTCAATACAACAGCTTTCTTTTGAGCTTCTTTGTCGAATACTGGGTGGAGAAGTTCATCAAGTTTATTAGGTTCAACACGGAGAAGAGCCTCTTTTTCAGTAATCATACCTTGGTGGAGCATATCCATAGCGATTTTCACCATAGCAGCACCTGTACGTTTACCGTTACGTGTTTGGAGGAACCAAAGTTTACCTTCTTGAACAGTGAACTCCATATCTTGCATATCACGGTAGTGATTTTCAAGTTTAGTTTGGAGAGCATCAAGTTCAGCATAGATTTCAGGCATAGCCTCTTCCATTGAAGGATATTTAGCAACGCGTTCTTCTTCGCTGATGTCAGCAAGTTTAGCCCAACGTTGTGAACCGATTTTAGTGATTTGTTGTGGAGTACGGATACCAGCTACAACGTCTTCACCTTGAGCATTGATGAGGTATTCACCATTGAACAAGTCTTCACCTGTAGCAGCGTCACGGCTGAAGCATACACCTGTAGCAGATGTTTCACCCATGTTACCGAATACCATCGCTTGTACGTTAACAGCTGTACCCCATTCAGCAGGAATACCTTCCATTTTACGATAAAGGATAGCACGTTCGTTCATCCATGAATCAAATACTGCGCAGATAGCACCCCAAAGTTGTTCGTAAGCAGATTCTGGGAAGTCGTGACCTGTTTGAGCTTTAACTGCAGCTTTAAATTTAGCTACGAGAGTTTGAAGATCTTCAACTGTCAATTCAGTATCGAGGTGAACACCTTTAGCTTCTTTAACTTCTTCGATGATAGCTTCGAATGGGTCGATATCGTTTTTGTTAACTGGTTTCATACCGAGAACTACGTCGCCATACATTTGTACGAAACGACGATAAGAGTCCCATACGAAACGTGGGTTGTTAGTTTTACGAACCAAACCTTCTACCACTTTGTCGTTAAGACCGAGGTTAAGAATTGTATCCATCATACCCGGCATTGAAGCGCGGGCACCTGAACGTACAGAAACAAGAAGAGGATTTTCGATATCGCCGAATTTTGAATTCATCAATTTTTCGACATTAGCAAGAGCTGCTTCTACGTCAGCTTTAAGTATTTCAACTACTTTCTCTTTACCAAATTCGAAATACTCGTTACAAACATCAGTTGTAATAGTGAAACCTGGAGGACATGGTACTCCAATAAGGTTCATTTCGGCAAGGTTAGCACCTTTACCGCCAAGCAGATTTCTCATATCTGCTTTACCTTCGGCTTGTCCGTTACCAAAGGTATAAACACGTTTTTTGTTTTCCATAAAAAAAACTAATATATATTCTAATAGTGTAATATACTGAATAATATATGATACATAGAAAGTTAGGTATCAAACACCCCACTTATTGTACCTTATACATTTCAAGAATGCAAAGTTACAATTTTTTTATGATTTTTACAATAGTTGTAAAATGTTTTTTATTTTTTTTGCAGAGTTTTTTTAAGTTCGCAAGCTCTAATACCCTCTATTTTCTTTTCTAACTCTCATCATACGTTCACTAAATCCACCTTTGCTAACAAAATCATCGGCCAATCTTTCTAGTTGTCTAAACAATAAATAATCAGCTTGTTTTATCAAAACAATAGCCATATTGGCAATAGTTTCAGGTGGACGTACTTTTATCAATTCCATAAAAAACTGAGCGTCATTATGTTCCCTACCTAAACGCCTCATTGCCTCTAATTCTTTAGAATTTTCTTCCCATTGACGATGACCTCTAGTTTTTAAATAATCCTCATAATCTTCTAATAATTCTTGCAAACTTGCTTTTGCTACATTTAATAATTTTATTTCTGTTTTACTTGATGTTGCCGAAGCTGCTGAACCCTCAATTATATTTTGCTTTCCACTTCTTGCAGCCTGCACCATTTGGTCAATAGTGCGATCTCCCCGCTGCAAATAAGTATGACAAAAATAGTACGTTATTTCAAAAATAACATTACTTTTTTGATAACTCAATAATTTCTTATAATTACCAACTCTTGGCAACAACTGCTCACTCATAATTTATTTTATTAAGATTAATAATTTATTTTTTTGAATTAAGGTCATTAAGGAAATTAAAGACTTTAAAGTCGTTAAGGACCTTGAGGTCTTTAAAGTCGTTAAAAACTTTAATTTTTCAAATTGTTGGCAAACTCATACCATTTATCTTTCGGTATAGGTCAAGTGCGTAAACATCAGTCATTCCGCTGATGTAATCTAATATGCTTTGCACTTTCTCGTAGTCGCTCTCTGCCGCCACATTATATTGTTGCGGTATACGACTGAGGAATTGTTTCGAATATGCCTTCTCTGGCTCAAACACAGCTTTCATCAATATATCAAGCAATTCACTAATAATCTTATAACCAGCTAACTCTATATCGAGCACCATTTGCGCACGATATATTTTCTTCACCGACACTTTCGAACTATGCTTGTATGCCTCACGCAATTCCTCTGGCAAATGGTCAATCAATGCTCCCTGAAATTCACCTTTTAATATAGACTCTTCGTTTTCAATAAACACCTTACTTACCCCATCTATCAACACTCCTACCACCGAACTACGCAAATAAGAAATCTGCTCGTTCTCATCCGACACTATCTTAAACACTTCATTCTCTGCACGTTCTCTACGCTTCTGAGGCAAATATCTCATCAACAAATCTTTAGTTTCATCAAATGTTAACAAACGTAATTTATACGCATCTTCTATATCCATCATCTGATAACAAATATCATCTGCCGCCTCAACCAAATAGACCAACGGATAGCGCGCATATCTGTCGGCATTCAACGGATTACGAATTATACCTAAATCTTCTGCAATACGCTCATACGAAGCCACTTCCGATTGAAAGAATCCAAATTTCTGCTTCTTTTTATCTGCAAATCTCGATTCATACGGATATTTCACAATCGACGCCAATGTCGGATAGGTCAACACGAAACCGCCTTCACGACGACCCTCAAACTGATGCGTCAATATACGAAAAGCGTTAGCATTACCCTCAAACGTAGTCAAATCTGCCCATTGAGCCTCACTGATATTCAATCTATTACGATACTCTACCCCTTTACCTTCCGAAAAGAAAGTACCGATAGCATTCTCGCCCGAATGCCCAAATGGCGGATTACCCAAGTCGTGAGCCAAACATGCTGCCGCCACAATTGCACCTATTTCGCTCAACTCCGACGCCAATTCTGGATATTTCAGCGATAATTCTCGTCCTACATTATTACCTATCGAACGCCCCACACACGACACTTCAAGGCTGTGAGTCAATCTATTATGCACAAACACGCTTCCTGGCAAAGGAAACACTTGTGTCTTATTTTGCAAACGGCGAAAGGCTGGCGAAAATATCAATCGGTCGTAATCACGTTGAAACTCTGTACGTCCATCATGATTACCCTGATAATAATTCTCCATCCCAAATCGCTTGGTTGTTATCAATTTATTCCATTTCATATTTTTCTTATTTCTAAAAATTTGGAAGACAGAATAACATAATAACAAAAATTATTTTTTCTTTTTAACGCAAATTACCATGAATTAATCGCAAATAAAAAATTAATGAATAATTTGTGGAAATTAGCGTTAAAAAGATATGTTATTCTGTCTTTCACTTCAAATCAAACAATCGTCTTTCTGCTGCATACAACAAATATCCTCGCGCATTATATCCCATATCACCGATAAGTCGCACATAACGACCCACTTGACGTAAATATCGTTGATGCAATTCTTCATTATATTCTCCAAATTTATAATCTACCACAACCACCTCTCTCGTCGCCTCATTTATCATCACTCTATCTGGTCGATACGCCCTACCATTCCCATCAAATATCTCAGCCTCATTCATCACCTTCCATTTCGAATCAAACAACTCCGCCACACCCTCTATCGCCAATATCGACTCTACCTCACTGCGCAAACCCTCAACATCTTCCCCCTCTCGCTCAAGCGACTCTATCGCACTATCCACATCATCTACTACAACTATTCTCTCAAACAATCTATGCATCACAACCCCATGTTGGCGAGCATCTTCTGTATCTTCCGAATAAGTATATCTCAATTCCGAACGCTTAGCCACCAACTCCTCTGATGGAAGTTGAGAGTTGAAAGTTGAAAGTTGAGAGTTATCCACTCCCTGCTCCTTATTTTTCGCTTCGCTCGGTCTTCGCTTGCGGACGCTCGAGCCGAGCGTCCCTACTTGTTCCCTATTCCTTGTTCCCTGTTCCCTATTCCCTACCTCATACACCTCATCCATAGCCAACACCCTCTGTATCATATCCCAAACTGCCACATCATTTATCTCATCACTATTCTTTTTCAAATCTTTAGCATCTGGATAAGCACAATGCAAATACAACTGATGCGACGCACGTGTTGTAGCTACATACAATTCATTCATCACATCAAGCACCGATGCCATAAACTCATCAACTATATCATCCGTAAACTCACTATTAAGCAGTTTCTTAGAATTCCGCGTATTTATCGGCACTACTCCTACTTCATCCACAAATATATGATTCTTACGTGTTTTGTCTTTTGTAGATGCCAATTGTATATTATCATGCCCCGACAAACCGAATTTCCAATTCATAAACGGAATAAACACAACATCAAATTCCAATCCTTTCGATTTATGGATTGTGATAATTCTCACTGCATCACCTCCTTCGGGCATCGCAACGAATGTCTTTTCGCCCTGTTGCGCCCAATATTCCAACAACGAACGAATATCTAATGTACCATCAATCGCATAATTCTGCACCTTATCTAAAAACGACTGCAAATATATACTATGCACTCTGCCATCTACACTATCCAACTTAAATATATCTATCAACAACTCTATCATTTGCATCAACGCCAAGTGTTTCACTCTCGCAAATCTCTCCGCTATCGTCTCATCTACAAACACTTCTCTCTCCCATTCTGCATAATCCCCACCACTATACGACATCAACTCAAAATCCTCTGCACCAACTATTCTGCCCAAACACACCTCTCTATGCAATGCCACTACGTTAGCTCTATACAACTGCTCATGCGGCTGCATCAAATACTCTAATACCGCAACAATAAATCTCACTGCCACATCATCCGCCACACACAATGCCTCCGACGAATAAAATGGTATCCCTTCTGCCTTCAATCTCTCTGCAACTATCTGAGCCTCTTTGTTTTTGCGCACCAATACTGCCATATCACCATACTCGCCCAACTCTCTCATCTGCTCTACCATCCTATCCAGGCTCTTCACTCTCCATTTCAACTCTTTATCTTCTTCGTCATCTTCAAAATATTCCACTCTCACATACCCCTTTGGCGCATCCGCCTTACCCACTTTTTGCTCACTATCTGCATATATTTCCTGCAAATAATCTTCCTCTATCACCCCCTGCTCTTTCAACTGCGCATCCACCAATTTAGGCACCTCTGCATACAATCGATTATTAAATTCTATTATCTCTTTACTACTTCTAAAATTCTTACCCAACGTCTCATCCTTCACCACATCACCAAATTCCGCCTTTATTCCCTCATGCAAAATACTCCAATCGCCATTACGCCAGCGATATATACTCTGTTTCACATCGCCCACAATCATCGACTCGTTACCCTGCGACACGGTCTCTTTCAACAAAGGCACAAAGTTCCCCCATTGCAATCTCGACGTATCCTGAAACTCATCAATCATGAAATGGTCGGTCTGCACACCCACCTTTTCATATATAAATGGTGTATCCGAATTGTCTATAATCTTATTTATAAAGTCCGAAGTCGACGATATCATCAAACAATCCTTCTCACGACAAATCTCCATTACATGCTCGTCTATCTCATTCAAAATACCCAATATATAAAGGTACGAATTCACTATCTTTGCCGTCTCCCACTCTCTACATCTATCCCCCTTCGGGTCACACAACTCCACAATCTTCTTCGCGCACTCATGCAAACGCGTTACAACAGGCTGCAACTCAACCTTCTTTTTATACTTCACCTTACACCAATTCTCCAAATCATCACTCTCTGCCCCTTTTGCAAAAGTTGAAGTCAATTGATATTTATTCCCTTTCAAATTCTCATAACTAAAACGAGATATTCTATTATCACCAAAAAACTCTTTTCCATCCACACCACTCAACACCCCTTGCGCCACACCACACACCTCCTTCAAATCATCCTCAAACTTCTTGATAATCTCACGAATATGCTCTCTATACTCTTTCAATCGCTTCAAATCAAACCCAAATTTCTCCTTTTGCGACAAATAATCCTCCGTCAAAATCAACTTCGCCAACTCCAATATTGCCCCTCTCGGATTCCACGACTTATCATCCAGCACCCTCTCACTCGCAAACTCCGTCAACCACTCCAACAACTGCGAATTCCCTTCATCTCCCAACGCTGCCAACATATTATCCACCGCCAACTCCAACACACTATCTGTATCTAATTCAACCTGATACTGATTATTCAAATTCAACTCCCTCGCAAACGAACGCACCACCTGCTGAAAAAATCCATCAATCGTCGATACCCTAAAATTCGTATAATCTTGCAAAATATCAGTCAACAACGCCATAGCCCTCTGCCCTATCACCTCATCCGTCACACCCTTCAACGCAGGAATATCCTTTCTCAACTTCTCTACATAATCCTCCTTCTCTCCATGCGCCAACTCATACAACGCCCTCACAATCCTCTCCTTCATCTCCGCTGTTGACTTATTCGTAAACGTAACAGCCAACACCCGACGATGTAAATTGAGAGTTGAAAATTGTGCATTGTGCATTGTGCATTGTGCATTATTAAATTGTGCATTGAACAAATACCTAATATACTCATACACCAACGTATAAGTCTTACCCGAACCAGCCGAAGCCTTATATACCTTTATTGACATAACAAATACTATAACACTTTTTATAATGATATGCAAAGATAATAAAAATTTCCAAAATCTCCTCTTGCACACCTTAAAAATAATTCCTATCTTTGCAGAAAAATAATATAACTCAAAAATATAAAACGAGGCGAAACCGAGTACAAAAAATCTCGCTACTCGCTACTAAAAATCTAAATATCTGATATATGAAAAAAGCAGACATCATCTTCATCATCTGTGCCGTAGCATTTTTGGCACCATTCTTCATCTTCGACTCTGTGTATCAAGCATTCCTATGGGCAACAGCCAACTACCCATTCGTAATGAGTTTCCTCAAATTCGGCATTCTCTCAACTGCAGGCGAATGTATCGGACTCCGCATCAAAACTGGCTCATACAACGCACCAGGTTTCGGCGTACTCCCACGCGGTATCACATGGGGCTTCCTCGGTATGCTCATCTCAGCAGCCATGACAATATTCTCAACCGGCGTACCTAACGTACTCAACACCATCGGCATAACTCCAGCCGACACAACCTACGCCGAACTCATCCGCCAAAGTATCTTCACATCAGCGTCATGGTACCACTTCCTTGCAGCATTCATGATATCTACATTCATGAACTGCATCTTCGCCCCAGTATTCATGGTACTCCACAAAGTCAGCGACACACACATCATGAATAATGGTGGCACACTCCGTGGCTATTTCTCTAAACTCCACTTCCAACAAATATTCGTGAATCTCGATTGGGCAACTATTTGGGGCTTCCTCTTCAAAAAAACAATCCCACTCTTCTGGATTCCAGCCCACACCATCACATTCATGCTTCCACCTGAATACCGCGTACTCTTTGCTGCCCTCCTCGGCGTAATGCTCGGCGTATTCATGTCACTCGCCACCCGCAAAAAATAATTTACTAAAATAAAAAGACAGAAGAACAGAAAAACATAAAAATTTTGTTATTATGTTATTATCGTCTTCTAAAAATAAATTCATGTTCTCCTGTCTTCATGTCTTAAAAAAATATGATTCAATTCAACAACACATATTTCACCTACGACGGAAAGCCACTAATCAGTGGCTTTTCTGCTCATATCAAGCCTGGCGAAAAAGTAGTCTTCTACGGACCCTCAGGCTCAGGCAAATCAACCCTCGTCCACGCAATACTCGGATTCCTCCAACCCGAACAAGGCGAAATCCACATCAACAACCTACCCCTCTCGGCTGACACAATCAACGAAATCCGCCAGCTCACCTCGTGGCTACCACAAGACATCTCTCTGCCTTACAACACAATACGCGAGATGATACACGCTCCATTCGAATTCAAAGCCAATCATTTTCACAAACCCACTGACCAACAAATACTCGCCGAATTCGACAAACTTGGACTCGAACACACCCTCCTCGACAAAGGCATCAGCGAAATATCAGGCGGACAAAAACAACGCATCTTGCTCCTCACCACCGTCCTACTCCGCCGACCAATCCTATTGCTCGACGAACCAACCTCAGCCCTCGATGCCCAATCTGTAGACCTTGTAATTAACTACCTCCGCTCACTCACCGACACCACAATCATAGCCATATCCCACGACCAAAAACTAATCAACTCCCTCGACACCAAAATAAAAATCGGATAAATTATTTTTTAACATAAGTACAAAACTAATTTGCAGGTTTGTGAATTATAATTTGTATTTTACAATTTTGTAAGGATAACAACTTTTTCAAGTACAAGCCCTAAATCATAACAATACTAATTACTCTTGTACAGACGCAATATATTGCGTCTCTACTAATTCCAAGGCATGTACTTAAAAAAACAAAATCAGCCAACCGAAACCAAACAAAATAACCAAAACAAATCGTCCTTAAATATATTATGTACTTCTGTTAAAATTAAAATTAAAATAAAAAACAAATTAAACTATGGACATTTCATTCACCTCACTACTATGGGGATTTCTACTTTTAATAATCCCTTCATACTTCCTCTATCACTACCGCACAGGCTTAGTGAAAGACACCCTCATTGCCGCCCTACGCATGACCCTCCAACTATTCCTCATAGGCTTCTACCTCAAATACATGTTCGAACTCAACCTATGGTGGCTCAATGTCTTATGGGTAATAATCATGGCAGGCGTAGCATCACAAACTATCATCAAGCGCACCAACCTCTCTCTCCGACAAATGTTCCTTCCCATCACAGTAGCACTCGTATGCTCAGTAGCCATCATCGACGCCTATTTCATGGGGCTCATCGTGCGACAAGACAACCTATTCGAAACCCGCTACTTCATCCCCGTCAGCGGAATGATACTCGGCAACATGCTATCTGCCAACGTAATAGCGATGAACACCTACTACGGAGCACTCCGTCGCGAACGCACCAACTATCTCTTCCGCCTTGCCAACGGAGCCACTGCCCACGAAGCACGCTCGCCATTCATGCGCGATGCCTTGATAAAATCCTTCAACCCCACAATTGCCTCAATGGCAGTAATGGGCCTCATCGCCCTACCTGGCACGATGACAGGCCAAATACTCGGAGGCTCCGACCCCGACGTCGCCATCAAATACCAAATTATGCTCATGATATCAATCTTCGCCTCATCGCTCATCTCAGTTCTCCTAACCCTCGTCCTCACCAAAAACAAAATATTCAATACCTACCACATCCCCAAAATATAAAAGACAAAAGAACAGAAGAACATAATTTTTGTTATTATGTTATTATCGTCTTCTAAATAAAAAGAGGCTGTGTCAAAGTTCAGACACAGCCTCTTTTTTATTTATAATATCTTTTTTTATTTTACCACAAACTTAACCCAACCATTGCCATTACGAGCAATATAAATACCCGAATTCAAATTAGGAAGAATCATTGTTTCGGAATCAACATTTACTGCACATACAAGACGACCTGTTGAATCATAAACCACCAATTCGCTATCTAATGTAAGACCTTGAATTTCGTTGTTTACAACTATAAGTTTATTTGCCGACAACGAAATATTATCTGTTGGCACTTCTGGTGCGTATGTCACAGCTACACCGAAACGGTCGTTAAATTCGCCTCGTTCGCTATAGAATGTATAAGTTTCACCAAGATGCAAGCGAACAAAATCTTGTTCATAGTTGTCGTACAACACAAATGTTTCGGCATTACCTGAAATATTGTCTAACGAAATAGTATATGTACCTGCTTTAGCAATATAAAGACCTACATATACAAGTGTATTTTCGATTGGACGAGTATTGAACGAATAATCGATATCACCTGCATAAGTATAGATTTCGGTATTAGCACCACCAATAGTAGCAAAACTCAAGAAATCCTCACCTATCGCATAACCTTCTGCCGAAGCATCTTCTTCAAAGAAAATACCTGTTTGGTCTTCTTCGCCTTCGCCTTCAATTCTCAAATAATATTTCTCTGTAGCCGATTTTTCTCTTGCCAACATTGGTGCAGAATTTCTTGTCGCTGAAGCGCTCATAGTATAATCCCCTGCATATTGAACAAAGAAGGTTGCAAAAGGTTCAAACGAACGACCTGCCAATGCAAGTTCATCATATTTTTTAGCCCCTCTATTATAAGTACATGCATATTCAATCGAAGATGACAAAGATGTCACACCTGCATTAACAAACAATGCATTACCTATGTAGTACCAATTCTGATTAGCTGCAATACTACCTGTTGTCCCTTTCAATGTTTTTTCATAACTTTTCTCTACTTTAATTACTTCTTCTGCTGAAACTGGAACAAATTCAAGTGTCACTGTTGCATTTTCAGTAGCAAAATTATATGCCACACCTCTCTTAAACACCTTATCTGATGTAACATAATTTGTTACCCATGCCGACTCTCCATTTGCGCGCTTCGCAGTACTATACTCTTGATAACCCACACCCGATAAATTAGCAGTAACACACTTTACATCTATAGGAAACGAAATCGGTGTCCAATCTGTGCTATTTACATTTAGCATCTGTATTGTCGCTCTTTTCCAATAACCTTTTGGATATGTTGCTGTATTCCCCACAACAATAGTTTTTGCCTCCGAATCCAACACCTCTTTAGCATAAATTTCATCCAAGATTTTATCAAGATTAGCTACAATATCCTCAAAATCCAAATCACCACCCCCAACGAACTCCTCTACTCTGCTACCTGGTATTTCCATAGACGATTCTTCATCTGATGGTGGGTTTGTTTCATTCGACCAAGCATTACCACCTATTTCAGCTTTCTCCTGTGAATCATTTTTATTATCATCCATCAAAACAGATTCGTAATAACGCCATTCATTATAATAAGGGTCATATTGAATAACCAAACCAGCACCATAATCAATTTGATATCCACCACTTGTACCAATTTCAAAAAAATATGAATTAGTCGATGTTACCATATAATAAAGAGAACTTCCATTTACTCCATCTCGTTGTGCAAAATTTAAATACTTACCGGTTCCTAGATTTTGAAGAGTAAAACGATACCATTCATCATAATACCCTGCACCACCGATACCATATATTGGATACTCCACAAACCACAAACTATTTTCCAAATTATAGTCAGCATCATCGCTTGTCAATGCCTTAATACTACCATCTGACATAGCTACTGCATAAACTATTTGTCCTTTAGAATTTTTAGATGACAATCTCAATATGCTATGTTCTGCTGGTCTATCTTGACTATACACCAAAACTGATGATAAAAACATCACCGCCATCAAAACTATTTTTTGCATTATATTATTCATAGAAACAATAAGTCTATTTATAAAATATTTTCAATAATAAATAAAATAATATTAAAAAACTCGTAACAGAGTCATGCACTACAGTTACGAGTTTTTTATTTTTACTTAACTACAAATTTTGTCCAGCCTGTTGTAGTTCGAACAATATAAACCCCCGAAGTCAAATCCGGTAATGTCACCGTCTCTGCATATGCTACATCTGAATAAACCAAACTACCTGTCGAATTATAAATAGCATAATCAGCACCCTCTACTACTCCTTGAATTTCATTTCCAACTACTACCAAATTTACTGCCTCCAACGAAATATTATCTGTTGGTACTTCTGGTGCGTATGTCACAGCTACACCGAAACGGTCGTTAAATTCGCCTCGTTCGCTATAGAATGTATAAGTTTCACCAAGATGCAAACGAACAAAATCTTGTTCATAGTTGTCGTACAACACAAATGTCTCAGCATTACCCGATATATTGTCTAACGAAATAGTATATGTACCTGCTTTAGCAATATAAAGACCTACATAAACAAGTGTATTTTCGATTGGACGAGTATTGAATGAATAATCGATATCACCTGCGTAAGTATATATTTCGGTATTAGCACCACCAATAGTAGCAAAACTCATGAAATCCTCACCTATCACATAACCCTCAGCCGAAGCACCATCTTCGAAATAAAGATATGTTTTATCTTCTGTATCTTCACCAGCGATATTCAAACAATATTTCTCTGTCACAACTTTTCTATCACGCATAGGAGCATTTGTTTTCGTTGTTGATGTTGACATTGCATAATCTCCACTATATTGTACGAAGAAAGCATCAAATGGGTCATAAGTTCCACTAACAGGTTCTTCAACCCAATTTGAACCATTGTATCTAGAAATTTTGGTAATCTTAGACATATTAGCATTCTTAAACAACGCATTACCGATATAATACCAGTTTGCATTCAAAGAATTATCTCCACCTGTAGAAGCCAAAGAAGTAGAAAAATCATCTTCAACAATAGTAAGAGTATTTTCAGCCACTGGCTTAAACTCAATCTCTGTTGGAGCCCCTGCAACTGAATTATCTGTTGCAAAATGATATGCCACACCTCGTTTAAATGTCATTCCTGCAATATTTGTACTAGTTACCCATCCATTTCCGCCATTTGCTCTCTTTCCAGAATCAAAATATTGGAAACCTACAGCATTATTTGTATTATTATAAGTACATTTAACATCTACTGGGAATGAAACTGGAGTCCAATCTGCGCTATTAACCTGAAGTTTTATAGTTGCTGTTTTCCAAACACCACCAGTTGGATATGTATTTTTTTGTTTCACAACAATTGGAGTTGGATCCTTCTTATATTCATCAATCAAATCTCCACTTTCAACTGCATTTTTAATAGCATCTAAATCAGGATTAGTACCACCAAACATTTCATCTACAATAGTACCTGGAATTTCCATAGAATTTTCTTCATCAGAAGGAGGATTAGTCGTATCACTCCAATTTCCTTCCCCTTGAGAATCCCCTTTATTTGAACCATTTTTAGCATAAAACATCCAGATTCCTTTATTTGGATCATACTGAATATATAAATTGTTTGTTGACAACGTTGCTTTATGCTTTATATAATACCCTGTTTGATCAGCATAAATACTTACCCCACTCGCTTTTGTTGACAACGAAACTCTTTTTGCTTCATACCACTTACCCTCCTCTTCATAATTCAAATATTGATCTGTCCCCAAGTTTTTAAGAGTAAAAGTAGAACCACTAACAACAACTTGCCACAAACTATTTTCCAAAACAAAATCTTTGTCCGTATCAGGCAAAGCCACTACCGAACCATCATCTTTTGCCATTGCATACACTACATTACCATTTTTATCTTTTGATTCAAATCTCAAAATACTATGATCTTCAGGCAACTGAGCATACGCCAAAACTGACAATGAAAACATCACTGCCAACAAAAATATTTTTTGCAACTTAGTTTTCATAATAACCTCCTTATTTTATAATGTTTTTTACTGAACGAACTAATAAATAAGCTCCAGCAAGCAAAAGCATTGGAAATGCAATATCACCAATAGGTCCTGGTTGTCCCCAATCATCTGGAAATGCCTTTGCCATACCATTAGTCTCCACAACACCTTCTTCACTTACTTCATCAATCACATTTCCCTTACTATCAATCATTGGGAATGAATTACTTGTAACTTTTTCAGCTACTGCATCATTAACCATCTTAGGTGTTTGAGTATAAGAACCAACCGACGAACTTCCAATAGTCAATTTATTATCTACTCGTTGATTTTGCAAACCTGTAACAATATCATAATTACCAGCAACTGGTCGTGACACATTATCACGACGATGATACTCTACATTAATATTTGAACGCTGAATATGACGTTGTTGATAAACATCAGTAGGAGTTTGAGTAGAAAATGGTGTTATCATTCCACTTTTTGATTTAGGACTTTGTTCTACCCCACTAAATGCCTGTTGTGCTGAGATATCACACAATGCAAACAACAATAAAAATACTAAGACAACGGATGAATTCTTCATACAATCATCAAAAAAATAAACAATATAATATTTAAATATCTAAAAATCAAAACTATAAAGCATTGCTAACCAATCTAATAAATAACAACACTTCAACGTGCAAAGTTAGCAATAATTTTTCAAACAACAATACTTTTTCACATTTTTTATTACAAAAAAAGACAATAATTTTATTTTACTAAAATTTTCACCCAACCATTGCCATTACGAGCAATATAAATACCCGAATTCAAATTAGGAAGAATCATTGTTTCTGAATCAACATTTACTGCACATACAAGACGACCTGTTGAATCATAAACCATCAATTCACTATCTAATGTAAGACCTTGAATTTCGTTGTTTACAACTATAAGTTTATTTGCCGACAACGAAATATTATCTGTTGGCACTTCTGGTGCGTATGTCACAGCTACACCGAAACGGTCATTAAATTCACCCTTTTCGCTATAGAATGTATAAGTTTCGCCAAGATGCAAGCGAACAAAATCTTGTTCATAGTTGTCGTACAACACAAATGTCTCAGCATTACCCGATATATTGTCTAACGAAATGGTATATGTACCTGCTTTAGCAATATAAAGACCTACATAAACAAGTGTATTTTCGATTGGACGAGTATTGAACGAATAATCGATATCACCTGCGTAAGTATAGATTTCGGTATTAGCACCACCAATAGTAGCAAAACTCAAGAAATCCTCACCTATCACATAACCTTCAGCCGAAGCACCATCTTCGAAATAAAGATATGTTTTATCTTCTGTATCTTCACCAGCAATATTCAAACAATATTTCTCTGTCACAACTTTTCTATCACGCATAGGAGCATTTGTTTTCGTTGTTGATGTTGACATCGCATAATCTCCACTATATTGTACGAAGAAAGCATCAAATGGGTCATAAACTCCACTAACTTCTTCCGGTACCCATTTTCTAACACTCTTGTCATAACGAGAAATATGAGTAACTGCACTCATTCCTGCATTTTTAAATAACGCATTACCGATATAATACCAGTTTGCATCTGTAGGCTTACCACCAGTTGAAGATAAAGTTTTAGAAAAGTTATTCTCTATAGCAGTAAGATTAGCTTTATTAACTGGCTCAAAATCAAGAGTCATTTCTTTGCTCTCTGTTGCAAAATGATATGCTACACCTTTCTCAAACTTCGTACTTTAAGTGATATATTTTGTCCCCCATCCTTTTTCACCATTTGCTCGTGCCTCTGTATCATAATATTGATAACCAACACCCGATAAATCATCTGTAACACACTTAACATCTATTGGGAATGAAACCGGAGTCCAATCTGCGCTATTAACCTGAAGTTTTATAGTTGCTGTTTTCCAATAATTACCATCAGGATACGTAGCATGGTCACCAATTTCAATCGGTGTTATTGGAGCATTTAAAACATCTTGCTTTTCAACAAAATCAACAACTATATCTTTAATATCACCAATATTTACATTACCATCAAACATTTTATCTACCTCAGCGCCTTCAATCTTCACAGAAGTAGATGCATCCGATTGAGGAAAATCGTCATCCGACCAAGTTTGACCTGCTGTCGCTTGAGATTCATTTTTAGGGTTATGTTTAAATTTTACACCTACAGTATAAAAGAACCATTGATTTCTCACTGGATCATATTGAATATAAACTTTATTATTGTCATAATCCTTTTCCTCATAATAATAACCTGTTTCATCTTCAAAAAACCGCATAGCAGTAGTACTGAGATCTAAGAAGTGAATATTTCCTTTTTTTGCACCTACAGTACCAGTATAAAAATCTTGAGACAAATAGAGTCCTGTTCCCACATTTTGAATTGTAAAACCAGACCCACTCTCTTGTACTAACCACAAACTATTTGCCATGTTATTTTTATACTCAGCATCATTTATAGTCAAAGCCTTAACAGCATCCCCTATTGCCACAGCATAAACAGTGACACCTGCCTGATTTTTAGATTCAAATCTCAATATGCTATGATTTGTGGTTTCTTCAGTCTGAGCAAAAGTAAAGAATGATTTTGATAGGAATAGTATCAAAACAAACAAATTTAAAGTTCTAAATTTCATAGTTACAGCGTATTTTAGGTAATAATTTATATTGCACAAAGTTACTAATAATATTTGAGTTTTACCCCCCCTATTAACATTATTTAACATAATTTAACTAAAAATAAACTGAGACAAAAAACTTCTGTCTCAGTCTATTTTTACACCTATATCTAAGTATTAATTTCTCACTCGTTCTATACGCATAGTATCAAGTTTTAGCAACAAAAATAGCAATATTGTAAAACTCAAAAACGATGACCCTCCATAACTAAAAAACGGAAGCGGAATACCAATAACTGGCACAAGTCCAATAACCATACCTACATTAATGAAAAGGTGCATCGCAAATATTCCAACTACTCCATATCCATACACACGAGCAAAACGCGTATCTTGTCGCTCTGCAATATACAACAATCGGTACAAAAACAACAGATAGATTATCAACATACCTGCACTACCAATAAATCCCCACTCCTCGCCTATCGTACAAAATATAAAGTCGGTATCTTGCTCTGGCACATATTTCAACTTTGTTTGCGTCCCTTGCAAAAATCCTTTACCCCAAAATCCTCCCGAACCGATAGCAATACGCGCTTGATTGGTATTATAGCCAATACCTGTTGGATCATCAGCCAAACCCAACAATAGTTGAATACGCTTTTGTTGATGCGGTTGCAATACATCATTAAATATATATTCGGTAGAAAAACAATATAATAAACTACCCAACATAAATAAACCTATAAAAAAATATGTTCTCTTCCATTTAGTATATGCCAACACCAACAAATATATAGCAGCTAACACCACTATTGCCAACATCACATACACTAAATTAAAATGCACCACCCACTTGAATATTGGTAACGCAACAGCAAACATTCCAATAGGCACCAACGATAATATCAATAAATGTTTTTTATCATACTGATATACACGCACAAATATCAACATTATAATATAAGCCAACAATAAACCCAAAAACAAACCCATCGAAGCACCTTCTACACCTAACAAATCAACTACACTAAAACGAAGAACTATAACAAACAACAACACTGCACAAAATCCCAAAGCAGGTATCAATCCTGGCAATCCCTCACGATAAAGCAAAAATACAAACGACAAAAACACTAATGCCGAACCTGTCTCACTTTGCGCCACAATTATAAACATTGGCAATAAAATCATCGAACAAACAATGGCATAACTTTGCATTGATTTCAAACGAAATTGAGGATGACTCATCACCTTAGCAAGTGCCAATGCTGTTATAAATTTAGAAAATTCGGCAGGTTGAATACTGAATGGACCTAATGGCAACCAAGAACGCGACCCCTTAATATCTTTCGCAACAAACACCGTAACTATCAACAACAATATAATCAGTCCATACAATAGATACGGAATAGCTGTTATCAATCGGCTATCAGTAAACAATATCACAGTTACCATACCCAAACTAATACACATCCACATAAACTGCATCCCCGAACGACAACTCATGTCAAATATCGACGTCTGATCTTCCGAAATACTCGCTCCATATATATTAATCCAACCAAACACCACAAGAACGATATAAAAAAATACCGCCCATTTATCTATCGCTTGTATAACATTAAAATTTCTTGACACGACTTTTATTTAGTTAGTAGTTAGTAGTTAGTAGTTAGTAGTTAGTAATTTTTCTAGTTTTTCTAGATCCTTAATTATATTTTTTTACATTAGTATTCAATACCATGTTGCTCATCTTTTCAAATAGTGCCTTTTGCTTTATTTCGCCATAAAGATACTGCTCCAAACAAAGCATTGCCACAGGGCAAGCAAACTGAGCTCCAAAACCTGCATTTTCAATAACCACAGCTATTGCAATCTGTGGATTCTCACGCGGAGCATACCCAAAAAATATTGAGTGAGGCTTGCCATGACTATTATCGGTCGTACCTGTTTTACCACACACAACCAATTCTGGATATTTATAAAAACGAGGAGTACCATATTCACACACTCGCCACATACCCTCTTGCACCACATCATAATGTTTCTGACTTACATTAGCTTCATGTCGATGAGTCAAAAAAGTATCACATTTATTCAAATGCGGAGTTATATAATGACCTTCATTGGCAATAACTGCTACAGCATTAGCAAGTTGAATTGGAGTAACCAACACCTCACCTTGCCCAATAGAGTTAGAACGAATAGTAAGAGCTTTCCAACCTCGCTTACCATATATTTTATCGTATGTTTCAGCACGATATATAGCTCCATCTTTCAATCCATATACATCAGAATCATCCCACTTAAATCCTAAACCAAAACTCAATATATCATCACGCCACTCTTTATATTTCTCTTTAAATATTGCATTCCCTTCGCCATAACCATCTCGCTCAAGAGTTTCTTTATAAGCTAACCAAAAATATGGATTACAACTCTCTTGTATAGCCTCTTCAAGTGAAACAGGCGAACCATGATTATGAGTACACTTTATTGGTTTAGAAAGCGGTCCACTACAAGGGAATTTTGTATAACGCGTAATACCCCCATGCTCCAAACAAACCAAAGCTTGCAAAGTTTTAAAAGTCGAGCCCGGTGAATAAAGTCCTCCTGTAGCTCTATTCAAAAATGGTTTTGTAATATCATTCTGCAAAAGAGGGTAATACTCCGAACGCAAACGCCCCACCAACAACGAAGGATTCCATGTTGGATTAGAAGCCATTGCCAAAATTTCTCCTGTCGATGGCTCTATAGCAACAATACTACCTATCTTACCTTGTAACAACTCTTCGGCTATCATCTGTAAATCAACATCCAAAGTTGTGGTAATATCCATACCCGCTATTGGCATTTGGTCTAATTCGCCATCTTTATATCTACCTTGAATTCGTCCACGCGAATCTCGCAAAAGTATCTCTACGCCATTCTCGCCCCTCAACTCTTTCTCGTACGTCAATTCCAACCCATCAGAACCAGCATAATCACCAGGACGATAATAATCGTCACGCTCTATCTGACGCTTACTCACCTCTCCAATCGAACCCAATACATGCGCTCCACAAGGATAATTATAATTACGTAAAGTACGATTTTGAACTGTAAATCCAGGAAATTTACGCAAATGTTCTTGAAGCATTGCATAATCTTCTGGCGAAAGTTGAGTCATAAACCGTTGCGGAGTCAATGGAGAATAACCATAATTCTTACGTCGGTCTTTAATATATTCCATTCGATCGCAAAATTGCTCGTATGTAATTCCCAACAATCCACACAATTCAAATGTATCAATAGGAGTCTTTGCCTTTTCCAAATCACGCAACTCCTTCATTGTTACCATCAAATCGTATGTCGGTTGATTATAAACCAACAACTTACCATTACGATCGTAAATCAATCCTCGAGGAGCATAAATTGGCTTACGATAAAAAGCATTACCTGCCGCTGCATCGGTATAATTACCAAACAACTGCAATTGTGCCAACCTACCTATGAACAAAATCACAAATACAGCCAACACAATATAAATTATAATACTTCTATCTTTGTATTTATCGTCTAACATTTAAATTGAGAATTGAGAGTTGAAAATTGAGAATTGAGAATTGAGAATTGAGAATTGAGAATTGAGAATTGAGAATTGAGAGTTGAGAGTTGAGAATTGAGAGTTGAAAGTTGAAAGTTGTTCCCTGTTCCTTATTCCTTATTCCCTGTTCCTTATTCCCTGTTCCTTATTCCCTGTTCCCTTATTCCCTGTTCCTTGTTCCTTATTTCCTTATTTTCTTACTTTTTCTAATGTAAAAATCAATATAATAGTTATCAATGAGCTAACCAAAGTTTTAACAAATACAATCCAAAAATATTGAAAAGAAAAAGCTTCTAATAAGAATAAAAACAAATGATGAATAAACACCATTAACACAATATATTTCACATAATTGGCACCCATAGTACGAAAACGAGGCATAACCTTATCTAACTCCTCTTGAGTTGATACTACACGAAATATATATGGTCGTAAAAAAGCAATCAAAGTAGTTGTCATTGCATGAATACCCCAAGTATTCGAAAAAACATCAATAACCAAACCCAAGGCAAAACCTATAAAGACCAACGAAATACGATTAATATGTATAGGTAAAGCTATTATAAAATAGATATAAAGAAATGGATTTATAACACCTGCTATCTGAATGTTATTCAACAACAAAACTTGCAATAACACCAAACCAATAAACCAAAACAAAGACTCTACAATATTTTTCATTTGCCTAATGATTTTTGAAGATTCAACAACTCATTTTTATTTTCAAATGCAACTACTGTCACATACGACAATGACTGAAAATCAACAGCAAGTGCAATATCTATATCACAAAACATTGTATTTTCAATATGCGAAGCTTTATCTACTACACCAATCATTACACCTTCTGGAAAAATTGCAGAAAAACCACTTGTCACGATAGTATCTCCAGCCACAACATCCACGTGACTCGGAATTTCATATAATTTAGCTTGTAACGGGCTCTTTACATTCCACTTAACCGAACCTAATTGTCCATTCCTTTTTATCTTAGCACTTATCACTTGCTCTGGATTTATAATAGGCAATACTACAGAGTAATTCTTCGTTACTCGTTGCACCACACCAACAACACCCTGCGGAGCAAATACACCCATATCTTCTTCCACACCTTGCTCACTTCCTTTATCTATAATTATATAATTTTGCACATCATACACACTATTATAAACCACCTTCGCCGACAAATAATCTACTCCACCATCAATCAAGCTACCAGCAATATTCACCCCCTGCATATTGTCCCCCTGTTTTAGGGGGACGAGCGGAGCGGAGGGGGTTAAATCTGTAATCTGCAATCTATAATCTGCAATCTCCTTATACAAACGAGCATTCTCTTCCGATAAATACTTGTTCGCCTCAACCAAACCAAAATAATCTGTCACCGAATTAGTAATCCCATACGTCCATGCCGACAAAGTGGTAGCATAACTAAACGCAACAGAGCGTTGCAAATCATTTTTATTTACAACAAGCAAAAATGCCAACACCTCTAACACAACAAAGATAATGATAGCCAAATACTTATATAAAAATTCTAATATTTTATTCATTTTCAATAAAAAAGACAAAAGAACAGAAGAACGAAATTATGTTCTTATGCTCTTCTGTCTTCTAATATTCATTCTATATTAACGTAATAAGAAACGGAATTTATCTACATTCTTAAGCGCAATACCCGTACCACGAGCTACAGCACGTAATGGGTCTTCTGCCACATGGAATTGAATTTGAATTTTATCTGTCAAACGCTTAGCCAAACCACGCAACAATGCACCACCACCGGCGAGATAAATACCTTTATCAATCAAATCGGCATACAACTCAGGTGGAGTTTCACCCAATGCAGCAAGAATAGCAGTTTCGATTTTTGAAATAGTTTTATCCAAGCAGTGAGCAATCTCTTGATATGACACAGGCACTTCCATTGGCAAACCTGTCACACGATTAGGTCCACGAACAATCATATCTTGAGGAGCTTCGTCACCCAAATCAATCAAAGCCGAACCTACTTGTTTCTTGATACGCTCAGCCATCACCTCACTAACACGGATATTATGTTGCTTAAACATATAATCTATAATATCTTGTGTGAAAGCATCACCTGCTACACGAAGCGATTTATCAGTTACAATACCACCCAACGAAATAACTGCAATCTCAGTAGTACCACCACCTATATCGACCACCATGTTACCCTCTGGAGCTTCAACATCAAGACCAATACCCAATGCTGCTGCCATAGGTTCAAAAATCATATAGACATCACGTCCACCTGCATGCTCTGCTGAGTCGCGCACCGCACGAATCTCAACCTCAGTACTTCCCGAAGGAATACCAATCACCATACGCAAAGATGGCGAAAATAGATGATTTTTGTTTGGAATCATCTTAATCAAACCACGAATCAATAATTCAGCCGCATGGAAATCCGCAATCACACCATCACGCAAAGGACGAACCGTATAAATATTCGGATTCTCTTTACCTCGCATTTGAGCTGCCACAGCACCAATAGCCTCCAATTTTTCAGAACGCTTATCCAACGCCACAACAGATGGTTGATCTACCACGATTTTATCATTATGAATAATGACAGTATTCGCAGTTCCCAAGTCCATCGCTATCTCTTGTGTCAACGAAAAAATACCCATTTTCTTTTTAGTTATTAATTACTAGTTAATAGTTATTAGTGTTCTAGTCTTTCTAGTTTGCAAAGTTACAAAAAATCATACAAACAACCAATTATTTATGACCTATTTTTTTACACATTTTTTTAACACCGGCATCTCACTCAAAGGCAAATCTTTCTTCACCAAATAAACCAAAAATACCACCAACAACACTGTACGATAACTCATTCTCAACCAGAAGTTTGGTATCTCAACCACAGTTCCTGCAATCCACAATCCCGCTGTCAACAAACAATAAACCCCTATGCTCTTCATAGGATAACTAATAGCGTAGTATTTTTGTCCTATAAAATAGCTCAACAACATCATCACCACATAACTCACCAACGATGCACTCGCACTCGCCCAATAACTATATTTTGGCACAAACATCACATTGATAATCAACGTAATCACAAAACCCACAATCGAAAACCATGCCCCATACATCGTCTTATCTATCAATTTATACCACAACGACAAGTTATAAACTACCCCCTGCACCAAATAGGTAATCAACACTATTGGTATTATCTGCAATCCTTCACGATATTGAGGTCCAAGCACATACTGAAATACGTCCATATAGAACACCATACCCAAAAATATCAACAACGCCGCAATTATATAATATTTCATCGCATCGGCATAACTCTCCTTACTATCACGACTACCATGTTTCGCAAATACAAACGGCTCATACGCAAACCTAAAGGCATACGTAAACATCATCATTATCATCGCAATCTTAAAGCTCGCACCATATATTCCCAACTGACGCATACCCTCCTCTGCATCAGGATATACCATCGGAAATATAATCTTATCAACCGTCTGATTCATAATCCCCGCAATACCCAATAACAACAACGGCAAACTATATCTCAACATCCTCTTCAACAACTCCCAATCGAATGTCCATTTACCGACAAACACAAACGGCAACAATGCCAACGTAACCGATGCCGTTGATATCACATTCGACACAAATATATACCCAACTCCATAAGACGGATTATAGAACCAATCTATCAACTCTGGTTTCCAATCCATTATCAACGGACATCCCACCAAAAAGAACAAGTTGCACGCAATATTCATGAATATCATAAACAACTTCAACGCTGCAAACATCAAAGGTCTATTCTTATATCGCAAATAACTAAACGGAATACTATCAAACGCATCCATCGCCACCGCCACACCAAGCATAGCAATAAACTCAGGATGAGCGCTATACCCCATTGCATCCGCTACATTCTGCTGAAACAACAAACACAACACCGCAAACACCGTAGATGTAACTGCTAACGATGTCAACGTAGTGCTATACACCCTATTCGGTTGCGGATATTGTCCCCCTGTTTTAGGGGGACGAGCTCCAAGAGCGGAGGGGGTTAATTCTTTATCTTCATTCACAAAACGGAAAAAACCAGTCTCCATTCCGTATGTCAATATAATAATAACCAACGCAGTCCAAGCATACAAATTAGTTACAATCCCATACTCCGACGCATCCGCCAACACATAACTATACAATGGCACCAAGCACCAATTCAGGAACTTACCCACGATACTGCTCAAGCCATAAATCGCAGTCTCTTTTGCCAACTGTTTCAATCCAGCCATTTCTATAATGCATAATGCACAATGCACAATTCACAATTAACTCAACACACCATTTAACAATTAGCATTTTTCGCCAAGGCTCAAGACCTTTGGTTGTGAATTTTACATTGTAAATTTTTAAAATAATGTTTGTTCTAAATCTGTTCGTGTACGTCCAAGATGCTTATATGCCAAGTCTGTTACTTCACGTCCTCGAGGAGTCCTTTTTATGAAACCCTCTTTAATCAAAAATGGCTCATACACCTCCTCAATCGTACCCGCATCCTCGCTCATTGCTGTCGCAATCGTAGTCAACCCCACAGGACCACCCTTGAATTTATCAATCATCGTCAACAATATCTTATTGTCGATTTCATCCAAACCATAGCGGTCGATATTCAATGCCTCAAGCGCATAACAAGCAATCGTGCGGTCAATTCTACCGCTACCCTTCACTTGCGCAAAGTCACGCACACGGCGCAACAAAGCATTCGCTATACGAGGCGTACCCCTACTCCTACGCGCAATCTCCACTGCCGCCTCTCTCACAATAGGCACCTGCATAATCGCCGCCGAACGATTGATAATATTCACCAACACCTCGTCATCGTAATACTCAAAGTGGCAATTTATACCAAAACGCGCCCTCAACGGAGCAGTCAAAAGTCCACTACGCGTAGTAGCCCCAATCAACGTAAAAGGCTCCAAATCAATCTGCACCGACCTTGCCGAAGGACCTTTATCAATCATAATATCAATGCGATAGTCCTCCATTGCCGAATACAAATACTCCTCAACCACAGGGCTCAAACGGTGTATTTCGTCGATAAACAGCACATCGTTTCTCTCCAACGATGTGAGCAAACCAGCCAAGTCACCCGGCTTATCAAGCACCGGACCCGAAGTCAACTTAAAGCCAACTCCCAATTCATTTGCAATAATATTGCTCAACGTAGTCTTACCAAGACCCGGAGGTCCATGAAGCAAAGTGTGGTCAAGACTCTCGCCACGCATACGCGCCGCCTGAACAAAGATGCTGAGATTCTCAACCACCTTGTCTTGTCCTGCAAAGTCGTCAAACGACAACGGACGCAACGCCTTATCCAAATCCCCCTCAGCCTCTCGCTTCGGATTATGTATATCAAATTCCATATAATCAATTAAGAATTAAGAATTAAAAATTAAAAATTAAAAATTCCTTGCTCCCTGCTCCTTATTCCCTATTCCTTATTCCCTATTCCTTAATAGAAAGGAATATCCTTTCTATTGACCCATATTTCGCCACAAGAGCATCTTTAGTTCCCTGTTCAATCACATTACCCTTATTGATAACTATCACATCATCACATACTTGCTCCACCTCTTGCATAATATGAGTCGAAAATATCACCAAACGCTCACGCCCCAAATCCTTAATCAACTGACGAATTTCAATCAACTGATTAGGGTCAAGACCTGTAGTAGGCTCATCGAGTATCAACACCTTCGGATTATGAATGATAGCCGCCGCAATACCCACTCTCTGACGATACCCCTTCGACAACTGCTTAATCAACTTATGAGACTCACTCGTCAAGCCAGTACGCTCCACTACATCATTCACAACATCTTGCATTGCTATCCCCTTCAAACCATACACCCCTGCCACAAACTCCAAATACTCACGCACATACATATCGAGATAGAGCGGATTGTGCTCAGGCAAGTAGCCCACCAATCGCTTAGTCTCCACATCATCCACCGCCACACGCTTACCATCAATCCACACTTCCCCCTCATCAGCAGCAATATAACCCGTAATAATCTTCATCAATGTAGATTTACCCGCCCCATTCGGACCCAATAAACCCACAATACGCCCAGCACCAAACTCTTGACATATAGAGTTCAACACCCTCTGCGCACCATAACTTTTCGATATATTCTTTATTTCTAACATAACTTGAAAGTTGAGAGTTAAAAGTTGAAAGTTTAGAATTCCTCACTCCTAACTCCTCATTCCTAATTCCTCATTATTATCCTATTTTATTAGTTGGATTTTGTTTCATTACTTCGCTTACTACGTTGCCTACCATAGCTTTTAGTTCATCGAGGAATTGTCGTGCCTCGAAGGTACCTTTCTCGATGTCACGGAGTTTCTTTTCCCACTGCCCTGTCAGCTCTGCCGACTTCAGTAGGTCGAACTGGATAGTGGCTATCAAATCGACGCCCAACTGCGTAGGCACAAGCGATTTGCGCTCCTTGCGGATATAGTTGCGCTTAAACAGCGTCTCGATAATAGATGCACGAGTAGATGGGCGACCTATGCCGTTCTCCTTGAGCGCATCACGCAACTCCTCGTTATCGACCAACTTACCAGCCGTCTCCATTGCTCGCAAGAGAGTGGCTTCGGTGTAGAGTTTAGGTGGCGAAGTCTGCTTTTGGGCCAAATCAGGCGTATGCTCACCCTTTTCGCCCTTCACAAACTTAGGCAATACCTTTTCATTCGCCTCCTCTTTTTCTTCCTCAATATCTTTTGAGACGCAATTTATTGCGTCTCTACTTACTCCCTGCTCCTTATTCCCTACTCCATATTCAAACACTGCGCGCCAACCAGGCTCAAGTATGCGTTTACCTGTAACCTTAAACTCTACGCCATTAACATCTCCTAATACGGTAGTAGTTGATATTTTACATTCAGGATAGAAATTAGCAATAAAATGTCGCACAACGAGGTCATAGACCTTACGTTCAGGCTCAGTCATTGCCGCTTGATTATACCCCGTAGGAATAATTGCATGGTGGTCAGTAACTTTGGCGTTATCGAACACCTTTTTCGATTTAGGCAGTTTATTCAAATCGAGTGCCGCCACCAAAGGTTCATACCCCTTCAATCCACGCATAGTTGCTGCCATTTTAGGATACAAATCTTCGCTCAAGAATGTGGTATCTACACGCGGATAGGTGGTTAATTTCTTCTCATACAACGACTGAATCAACTTCAAGGTTTCGTCTGCCGAGTAAGAAAACTTCTTATTACACTCGACTTGCAACGAAGTCAAATCGAATAGTTTTGGAGCAGATTCTGTGCCTTTTTTTTCAGTTACCGAAGTAACTTCGAACTCGTGTCCTTCGATTTGTTTTAGAGCCTCACGCGCCTCATCTTCCGACTTATACTTACCTTTTGTACTCGAAAAAGTTACATCGCGATAGAGAGTCTTCAACTCCCAATATGGCTCTGGCACGAAATTCTTTATCTCATTATAACGATTGACAATCAATGCCAATGTAGGAGTTTGAACACGCCCGATTGACAAGACTTGACGATTAGCAGCATATTTAAGAGTATATATGCGCGTTGCGTTCATGCCGAGCAACCAATCGCCTATGGCACGTGCAAGCCCAGCCTCATATAGTCGTTGAAAATCATTTGCGTCTTTCAATGCTCGAAATCCATCACGAATAGACTCTTCGGTCAACGACGAAATCCACAATCGTTTAACGGGACACTTACACAATGCCTTTTGCATCACCCAACGTTGAATCAATTCACCCTCTTGACCAGCATCACCACAATTTATAACTTCTTCTGCGCCAGCTATGAGTTGCTCTATAATTTTGAATTGCTTTACATAATTATCAATCTCAATCAACTTTATACCGAAACGGGCTGGAATCATCGGCAAAGAGCCATAGTTCCAACCTTTCCATTCAGGATAATAATCGTGAGGTTCTTTGAGCGTACACAAGTGACCATAAGTCCACGTCACTTGGTAGCCATTGCCCTCAAGATAACCATCCTTTTTTGTATTTGCACCAAGTATAGCAGCAATTTCACGCGCCACACTTGGCTTTTCGGCGATACATACTTTCACTTTAAATTAGTTACTAGTTAGTAGTTACTAGTTAGTAGTTATTATTCCTTATTCCCTGTTCCTTATTCCCTGTTCCTTATTCCCTGTTCCTTATTCCCTATTCCTTATTCCCTGTTCCTTATTCCCTGTTCCTTATTCCCTACTCCTTATTTCCAAGCATTGTGCATTAACCGAAGCCTCATGAATCAACTCGTATATCTGCTTCACCAAATCAGTTGAGAGTCCCAATTCTTCTGCTAATTCAATTCGATTTTGAATTACTTCATTATATCGTCCAGTTTGAACAATCGGCATATTGTGTTGATGTTTATACTTACCGATTTCGCTTGACACCTGCATGCGTTTGGCAAGTGTTTCAATCAATATAGAATCTAAAGAGTCGATTTTACTACGTAATTCAGCTAACTCCTGATTGTGATTATTTCGCTCATGCACCACCAACAATTTCAACATAATATTCAACTGCTCAGGCGTCAATTGCTGTTCGGCATCACTCAAAGCCTGCTCAGGCGCACAATGGCACTCAATCATCAAACCATCAAAATCAAGGTCGAATGCCTTTTGACTCAATCCTGCCACCAAATCACGATTACCAGCTATATGCGATGGATCACAAATCAAAGGCAACTTAGGCAACTGACGTTTCAACTCTATTGGCACATACCAATGCGGAGCGTTACGATATGACAATTGTGAATTGTGAATTGTGAATTGTGCATTAAAAAAACCACGATGCACAGCAACAAGACGTTCTATACCTGCTTGTTGAAAACGCTTAATTGCACCAATCCAAAGATTTATATCGGGATTCATTGGATTTTTCACCAACACAGTTATCTCTTTATTATCTTTCAAAACATCGGCAATCTCTTGCACAGCAAATGGATTAGTAGTAGTACGCGCACCAATCCACACAAAATCCAAACCAGCCGCCACTACCAATTTTGCATGCTCTCCATTTGCCACCTCAGTGCCAACTGCCATTCCTGTCTCAATCTTCACTCGGTGCAACCACTGCAAGCCAACCTCACCAACTCCTTCGAATGTACCAGGCTGAGTGCGAGGCTTCCACAAGCCTGCACGAAACCATTTCACACCCATAGATGCCAACGATTTTGCCGTTGACATAACTTGATGCTCTGTTTCAGCAGCACAAGGACCAGCAATAATTAGTTGAGAGTTGAGAATTGAGAGTTGAGAATTTTTTTCTCTATTATTTAATTGTGAATTATGCATTGTGAATTGTGCATTGATTTTACTGCAAAGTTACAAAAAAAAATGAGAACCGAAAAATATTTTTTGGTTCTCATTATCAATATTCAATTTGTTTATCTTACAAACTTTTTCGCTTCGCTCAAGATTTGACTCCATCGCCCTCCTCCTCGCAAGGTATAGCATGCAAGCATCCTCTACTCTTGCTTCGAGCGTCGGTTGTGCTTCGCTCAGCAATTGAAACGAGTTTCATTGCTCTCGCTTATCGCACAAATTTTTCGCTTCGCTCAAGATTTGTGCTTCGCTCGGCAATTGAAACAAGTTTCATTGCTCTCGCTTATCGCACAAATTTCCCACTTGATATTACTTTACCGTCATATACAAATGCATAGATATAAATTTGACGATTATTTGGTAAATAAATCACAGTACCACCCTCATGAGGCAAACGAATATCATCATTAGGATCAATCAATCCTACTGGCTCTACCATAACTCGAGTACCATCAGCCAAGAATATCATCACCTTAACGTTATCTCGTAATGAAGAAGCTTTAAAGTAACCATCACCAAGAGAAGTCCATGCTACATCATCAAATGAAGGTTGGTTACCTGGATTGCGGTCAGTAGTAACAAAATTGATAACGTATGTACCCAACGAACCATCTTCTGCCTCTACATAAATGTATGTTGCTTCATCAATATTTCCGTATGTAATATCAACTTCTTGCGATTCCTCACCTTTTTCATAATCAATTTCAGGCACAGCTGCACCAGGGAATAACATATAAGTATATTCATATTGAGTAGAAGAGAAATTAGCAATTGACACACCCGATACCCTCAAATCCTTTAACAATGTGTTATTACTCAACAAAATCTCAAATTTGATTTGATAAGCATTCATTGCAACGCCATCTTCAGCTGTTACCAAAACTACTATTTCTGTTGGGCTATTTTGTGAAACAGTAACAGTTTGAGTTGGCAAAATTTGCTCATACAACAAATCTTCTACCGTTGGCAACGAAGCTGTATCTGTGCCAATAGGGAATGTAACTACATATTCAAATACAAGAGAATCAAACTCTATTGCAACTGGCATATCGACAATTCCAAGTGATTTAAGATAAGCATTATCGTTTTTACGAACATCAAAGTTAAGTTCATAATCACTCACATTATAGCCATCTGCAGAAGTTACGGTAATGATAGTTTTACCACGAACAGAATTACCAGAGATAACAATTGAAGAATAATCATCAACTATACCTTCCCATCTGATTTCAGGCAATACCTCTGTTCCGTATGGGAATAATATGTTATAAATAAACTCTTCACTACTAAACGATTTATCAGCTTCAAACGAACGAGCATACATAGTCAAAGGTTCTTCACCAATAAAGATATTCGCAAGCAAAGCATTATCACTCTTAACCGTTTTGAATGTCACTCGATAAACCGATTTATTAATACCATTTTCAGCAGTTACTTCAAACACAGCTGTATCTGTAATATTAACGGCTGGTTGATAATTCACCATTTGAGATGCCTCTGCCAATTCGTATGTCAATACAGAAGGAGTCATAGTTCCGTAAGGCAATACTATTTCGTAATCAAACACTTCAGGGTCAAAATCTTCTAATAAAACTCCATTATTATTGATTGCTTTCAAGAATGAATTTGAAGATTTTTCAATTTCGAATTTAACCATATAAGTACGACGAGTACCATTTTCTGCAATCACAACAATAATATAACCCAAATTATCACTGATAACATCTATTGTTTGATAAGCATCTCCTGCTTCATATTCAACAGAAGGTAACTCTACCGTTCCGTATGGTAATACAAAATTATATTCAAGAATATCAGCATCAAAACCTTCAACCGGAACTCCACCAACAAATATAGTTTTCAATGTATCAACAGATGACAATAAACGATTAAATGCCACATAATATGTATTGCTATAAGTTGCATCTTGAGCAATAACCTTTATTTCTGCTGCATCACTAATTGTTGTTGGTTCGAAATAATGCACCGTTTGTGTAGCCTCTGCCTGAGTATAAGATATATAAGGCACCTCCTCTGTTCCTACAGGAAGATCAACCAAATACGTAAATTTATCAGGCATGAATCCTTCAATAACAGCACCATCTATTTCTATTGATTGCAAAGTCGCATTTTTCGACATTACTTTTTCAAATCGAACAATATATTCATAATATAACTCAGCACGTTGTGGCTCTACTCTTAGAACTATAGTTCCATCTTCACGCATAATACGAGTTACATTTTGATAATCATCACCTGTTTCCCACGTTACAATTGGATTTTCTTTTTCAACTGGTAATACAATAGTGTAATCACGCAAATCAGGAGTAAATCCAACCAAAGAATCTCCATCAAGATAAATCATATTCAATTTATTGTTTTCTGACATCAACAAATTATAATGAATACGATAATCACGTTTTGTAACGCCATCAGGAGCAGTTACTGAAATTACAGTTGTACCATTCACACCACCCGATGTGATAGAAATACTTTGACCATCAGCACCAGCAACGATTTTCAACATTGGTTCAACCGCTGTACCTACTGGCAAATCAAAGAAATAATCATAAATTGTAGGGTCAAAACCTTCAAGTGGTTGTCCGTTACTCAAAATAGACTCAATATTTGTTTCATTAGAAGGCAACCATTCAATATCTATTTGGTATGTTTCCGACGTACCATCTTCAGCAGTAACCACTACATCAATTCTATCCTCATACTCTTTCACTTCTACACTTTGGAAAGCATCAGCAGCTTGCCAACTTACAACTGGCATATCTACCCCTTTTTGCAATTTAATTTGATAGAAATAGCGTTTTGGTTGGAAATCTTTGATTGTTTCATAATTAAGCATTAAATCATTCAATCGTACATTTGATGACAATTCAGGAGAAAATTTCAACGTATATACTGTTTCTACTCCAGATTCAGATGTTACTGTTATATATGAGTCACCATCAATACCTCCATTTTCAATCTCAATCGTTTGTCCATATTCACCTGCTATAGCAGTAATATTAGGCATAATAGGTTGCTCCATTTTTGGTGAAGCACTATGCAATTTAATATTATACTCTTTCACATCAGCCATATATACTGACGAAGATGTATAACCATCACCATTTTCACGCAATGCCACACCATTAAAGAAAATACCTCCAAGTACTGTAGATGTCTCTTTTGGTGTATTCATACGAACTAAAGTTGTCGCTTTTGTTTTGTCTTCACTTTCAGTATCAAATACAAATACACGCTCTCCATTTTCATTTACCGAATAAGCCACTGCAATAGATGTTCCGTCATCAAAAGCTTTAGCCGAAATATGAGGATATTCGTCACGCGCAGTTTCCACAGGATAATCAGTCAACGCTGGAGTAAACCCTTCTATTGGTCTATAATCATATGTCAACGACTCAAGAGTAACATCACTACTGAGTGTTAAATCATAAATAATACTATATATATTTTCCACAGAAGCATCTGCACTCTTCACTTGCAAAGTAATACTATCGGGTGTAATTAAACATGTAATAACATCAGTAGCCAATACTTTTTCATAATAAAGTGATTTTAATGGTTCAACATCTGCATCATGTATATACTCATATTTATCGGTAACAAAACCATCTAACTGATAACCATTAAAATCGATAGTTGAAAGTTGTGCTGTAGATATTACTTCTGGACGTACAAAATTAATTGTATAAACTCCTTTTGATGTGCCATTTTGTGCTGTAACAGTCAATTTAGCAACATTATTATCAACTACAACATCTACCGATTGACCTTCCGATGCTTTCTCAAAATAGATATATGGCACCACCGCATCCGCAGTCATCTCTACATCATAAGTCATAGTTGTTACATCAAATTCAAGAGTATAACCATCCAACGAAATATTATTTAATGTAGTTACATCATCTTTCTCTTCTACAAAATTGATTTTATAAATATTTCTATATTTGAAATCTTCCGCTCTAACAGTAATGATAACCGAAGAAGTACCTTCTATTGTATAGGCTATATTTTGATTATAATTATCTCCTATCGCTTCAATATTAGGCATTCTACGCATCATATTCGGAATTATATATGTATATTCCAATTTATTTGGATCAAAACCCTCAAGCATCACACCCTCTACTTTCAATCCTTTCAACAATTTATTAGTAGATTTACCACGAACAAATTTAATACGATAATCTTGTGTCGTTCCGTCTTCTGCCATAACCGTAATGGTAGCCCAACGCACACCATTCTCTTCATCACTCCACACAATACGATGTTGTTGGTCATCCACTTGTCCTACAACAGAAATAGATGGCAATGTCACTGTTTCTGCATCAAGAGTATATTCATATTCAAATACATTAGGATTAAATCCACTTAATGGTGCGCCTGCCACATTAATCTCTGACAATAAATTGTTATACCAGAAACGTGGATTACGCACATAAAGTTTAGATTCCGGTTCGTCGGTAAATGCGCCCTCTTTAATAGATTTAGCATTTTCGCTACCAGCCGAGTTCAATGTCAAGTTGATTTGAGTGAAATACTCTATTGATGTATTAATATCTTGCGATGCTACATGCCATTGATTTGCTCCATCAAATGATCCTTCATACAAATGTTCCTCTGAATCATTAATTTTAAGCAACATACGCCAATTACTAATACCTGATACGGAAGATGGATTATAATCTACCAACACTTTATTTGGTGTATTATAGAATGGAATACCACCAGACACAGATGAAGTTGAACTATTACCAGTTCCCAACGACAAATTCAATGTACCTATAGTTATCATACCAGGTATAGAACCATAAGGCGTACGATGGTAAATTGTGTTCAACAATACAGCATTACCAGCTTGTACCACTTCGCCACCTGTGTAATATTTTCCCGTAATTAAAAAGTTTACTTCATCATCAGCATCCGCAGGCACCATCCAACCTACAGGTTTAGCTGCACTATTGTATTTCGCAGTTTCCCATTGAGAGAAGTCAGCATTAGGAATTACCATAGATGGATAGTGAAAATGTACCCAATAGGTATATTCCTCTTCATCATATTTCACTACTACTTTAGCTTTGTTTTGGTCAACCGTTTCCTCTAATATTTCTACACCATCAGCCTCTACAACATCAATTGAAGAAGGTATTGCATCAACATTCATTATATATGTCATTTCACGAGCATCAAAACCAGGCACATCAACTCCATCAATTTTTATAGAAGTTACAATCGCTGGCTGTTGCAATACCTTATATTTCAAATTATAAACAACCTTTTCTTCTGTTCCTAAATTCGAATAAACTTCTATTTTTGTTCCACCAAGAATACCTTTTGATGTGATAATCGTACTTTGCTCAGGGAAATTTTTAGCTACTGAAATTTCAGGCAATTCAGTTGTTCCGTATGGCAATTCTACTTCATAATCATATACGCCCGAAGTCAATGCAACAGGCACTGTTCCCACACTAATCAATTGCAATTCATTTGCCTTACCGCTACCTGCTACTTTGTAATTAATTGTATAAGTATTCTCAGATCCATCTTCGGCAATTACTTTAATAATAGATGCTTCATAAAGATTACCTGCGTGATATTCTACGATTTGCTCTGTAACCACTTTACCTTCATCTTCTCCTAAATCCCACGACAATGTAGGGACTACTATTGTACCGTATGGCAAATCAATTGTATAATTGAATGTATTTGAATCAAATGCAGGCACATCTTGAGTGTTATTATTAAGATTGTAGTAAATAGCACTCAAAGTAGCTACAGAAGATTTGCGAGTTGTGAAGTTCACTGTATATGTTTGTTGCGAAACGCCATCTTCGGCAGTTACTACAATTGTAGTTGCACCATTCACACCACCGTATGTCATCTCGATTGTTTGATTTGGCAACATAGCAACTGGATTCAATACAGACTCTATAGTTGTACGCCAAGGAAGCTCTACATCATAAACATATTTATCATATTTAAATCCATTGATTGTAACAAACTCGTGATTTTCAGCATTCCAAATCTGCAAATCTTGCAATTGTGCAATATTTGTTTTTACAATATTATAACGAATAACATATTCACGTTGAGTACCATCTTCTGCCACAACAAGCACTTCTGCTCCATTCAATCCTGCATCGGCAAGCGCAATCATTTGGTTATCTTCTAAAGCTGTATAGGTAATAGTAGGAGCTGTCACACCATCAATCCAATCAATTACTATAGTATCAGAGGTAGCAAAATCTGAATTAAGTAATATTTTTTCAAAATCAACAGAACGTTGAGAAAGAACGATCTTTTCTAAATTTGCATTAGATGATGGTTCAAATGCAAAATTAATAGTATATGTCGTTGTATTAGTTGCATCTTCAGAAACAACAATAAGTTTGGCTTCACCTTCAAGAGCAGGTGCTACAAGAGTTACATTTTGTTTTTCTTCACCTTTAACGTATGTAATATTAGGAAGAGATGTTGCATCTTTCGACAAGACATAACTATAATCAAAATTATTTACGTTAAATATTGATACTCCATCCACTTTAATATCAGCCAATGTAGCAACAGATGATTTCACTCGTTCAAATACGACCGAATATATTGTAACTGTACCATTTTCGGCTTTTACAATAAATTTAGTATCACCAGTAATAGCATTAGTTTCGACTACAACAGTTTGTTTATCATCACCTTGCTCGTATGTTACTACAGGAATTACATTATCCGTAAGCTGTAATCTGTAATCTGTAACATCTGCATTCCAACCCGCAATTTGAACTCCATCTACCAAGATATTTGCAAGTTTAGAATTAGCAGATTGAGGATAATTTATGTTGATTGTATAAACATTCTTACTTCCCGATTCAGGCGTTACTTCAATACGAACTGTACCCGTAACACGAGGCACTGTGATAGAAATATTTTGACCTTCTTCTTTATCAACAGTAATTTCAGGACACTGAGAAACAGCCGATGTTAACACATATTGATAATCAAATTTTTCTTTTTCAAAATCAGCCAATGCCACACCATCAACATAAATCATTTTCAAGAAAGCATTTTCCGATTTCAACACACTAAATGTGATAGTATATACACGTGTTGTTCCATCTTCAGCTCTAACAAGAATTTGAGTTACACCATTCACACCACCACGAGTAACTGAAACATTTTGAGCCTCATCTCCTTTTACGTATGTAATTTCTGGTAAAATAGTAGTACCTGCAGGCAATTCAAAACTATAATCTGTTGTCTGCGAATTAAAATTAGGAATAGAAACTCCTCCAATTTTAATATCACGAAGATTTACATTACTATTAGTCTCCACTTTAAAGACTATAGAATAAACCGTAATATCACCTGTTTGCGCTTTAACAGTAATTTTAGTTTCGCCATTCACACCACCTTCAGCAATACGAATTGTTTGAGAAGCATCACCTGGAGTCCATGTAATTTCAGGCAATTTAGTTGTACCTCGTGGAAGAGTTACATTATAAGTGGTAACATCTGAAGTAAAACCTTCGATCAACACACCATCAAGCATAATTGCATTAAGTGTTGAATTTGACGATTTAACTACAACAAACTCAATAGTATATGTCGTAACAGCACCACTTTGTGCTTTAACCACAATACGTGTCACACCAGTCAATCCGCCTTCTGTAAGTGTTACAGTTTGATAATCATCACCTTTTACGTAAGTTATTTTAGGAGCAACTGTTGTACCTTGCGACAATTCAACTTTATACGACGTTTTTATAGGGTCAAAACCTACAATAGAAACACCATCAAGTTGAATATCTTTCAAAGTTGAAATTGAAGATTGAGCAATAACAAATGTTATACGATAAATTGTTTGTGCTCCCGATTGTGATTTCACTGTAATTTTAGTAGGAGCATCAAATCCACCATTTTCTATTGTTACAGTTTGATATTGATCGCCTTTTTCAAAAGCAATAACAGGCAATTTGGTTGTTCCAATAGGAAGATTAACTGTATAAGTCAACAATTCAGGATTAAATCCTTCAATCAATTTTCCATCAAGAGTAATTGCAGCCAACTTACTATTTGTCGATTCTGTGACAACAAATTTAATTTTATAAGTACGAGTATTTGTTGTTCCTTTAGGTGTAACTTTAATTTCAATACCACCATCTATACCTTTATTATTAACTACAATATCATGGTCATTAGGATATGCTGTTGTATATTCCACTGTAGGAGTTTTGGTTGTACCCAATGGCAATTCTACTGTATAATTATTTTTTGTTGGATTGAACCCAGATATTGTTTTACCATCTAACCGAATATCAGTCAATGTATTATCAGTCAATAATCCTACTGTAAACGTAATAGTATATTCATTTTTAGAAGTTCCATCAGGAGCAGTAGTAGTAATCTTCACAGTACCAGGGAATGTAGTTGGCACCAAAACATCTGCTTTTTGACCATCTTCTGCAAAAACCGCTTCAACTGAAGGATAAGTTGTTGTTCCAAATGGTAATTCTACATTATAAGATTTGATAAGCGGATTAAAACCTGCAATAGAGAGACCATCAACCAATATATCACCAAGATTAGAATTTGACGACATTGCCGCAGCAAATGTAATATTATAAGTCGATGTCGATGAACCATCTTCTGCCTTCACTGTAATAGTTGTAACCTCACCAATACCACCCTTATTAATAGTATATTCTGAAGACTCCAACCAACGACCACTACGCTTCAATGTAATCTCTCCAACCGAAGTAGCTGTTTTCCCCATCGAACATGTATAATCAAATTGACCCGATTTACAAGACAATTTTTTACGACCATCCACATAAATCTCATCAATTCCAGAAGAATAAATCAAACGAATATCATCTGCCCAAATAGCAGCATTCAACTCTACGACATTCGAACGGAAATTAGGATAATTCGCAGCCGAAATTATCATATTACATTTCTCTGGCTTTTCATTAGAAAAATATTTAATTGGCACTTTAATCTCTGTCCATTCCGTAAAAATTTCTTTACTACGCCACATAGCCTCTGCCACCTGTGTTGCTGGCACCGCTGTACCACACTCATTACCATCTGTTTGACGACGAATATCCGACTCTTCATCATAGTGTGTCGTAGAAGAACAACCTCCATTTTTATTCTTATAACTTGTTCCTGTAGAGGTTCCTTTCCATGTATAAAATACTATATGAGCATTCTCATTTCCACTTGCAGTACGCTTAATCCACACTGCAATAGTATCAGGACGATAAGTAAACGCAATACCGCCATCGGTACCTGCTGTTGCAGAACCAGTATTGATACCATCAATATAGCTCCATGGCTTACCCAACGTAATCCATGCAGGACTCGTTTCTGTAATACCGGCTGCACCAACTTCTGTATTTATAGCTTTAGCACAATACGTACCACTATGCGAATTTCCATCAGGGAATACCATATTAGCTCCCGCAGTAATACCTACTACAGTTTTCTTGATATTCGAAGTATTCCAATTCACAGGACGCTGACCATCTTCAAAATCATTCAACGCATCATGCTCCCAATTTTCAAAACTCGAATTAGGCAACTGTTGAGAATTAAGAATTGAGAATTGAGAATTAAGAGTTAAAAATAATGCAATTAATCCAAAAAGTAATTTTCTTTTCATATTCATTTTTGTTTGATTTATAGACACATAAAAAAAGTTTTGCACAAAACAAAACCACTTGCAAATTTACACAAAAAATAGCAACTATAACACACATTATGTATATAACCATACTGAATTGCATTATTTGCCAACTGAATAGCAAATCAAAAAAAAACTTAAAAATAACAAATTCCACACCTATATTTCAAAAAAAAATCGTATCTTTGCAAGATAATTACCAAATACTAAATATTATGAAATTTAACCATTTAAATCTTAAAAATCTACTTACTATTACACTATTGTTTGTAACGAGTATTTTTTATGCACAAACTGAATGCGAAACTATTGCAAAATTACGCCAACAAAAAAATGGCACTGAAGTTATATACACAGGTATAGCTACTACAACATTTTACGGTCCTGGAGGTATTCTCATTCAAGACGAAACAGGCTATTTATATGTAAAAAATGGTCGTTTAGCAGAGTTTGGAAATGCAAAAGTTCGCACCAATATGAAAATTACAGATATATGGGGCGTTTTTAAAACTGCGACCAACGAAGAAATGACAAGAATAGAAATTGAAAGTAATGAAGATGTTAGTGATATTGTTATAAAGAGTCAAAATGCCTCTTTCAACATCACTAATATTGCACTCAATGATATTCTAACTAATCCAACAAAATATGAATGTCAGCCTATTAGATTAACAGACATTGAAGTAATCGACATTGATGGTTCCAAATTTATAGGTACAGACAATAACAAAATCCGTATTGCAGCAGGATGGGACATAACAATACCTGCACGCGGTACTTTTACTGGATACTATGGCAATAACGGAACTCAAGGATTCGTTATTCCATCTGCAGAACACGTAATCCCTACTGGCTACAAAACAATTAATGATTTAAAAAATGCCTACGAAACAGATGCTCCTACAACAGAATTAGGTTTAGTTGATGCTGTTCTTGTAAACTATATCAATAAAAATAGTGATGGTTCGGCATACGTTTATGTTCAACAAACAGACGAATGGTCAACCCAAGGCCTCGTACTCCACATTCAAAATTATAAAAATAATCTTGCTATTGGCGATAGCATAAAAGGGATAAAAGGTGTTTTTTCTACTTTTGCCGCTGACGACAATAACAACATAACCGGCTCAAAAATAGCAATTTCAAGCACTAATGCACAACTTATCAATGTAATCAACCAAAACAATAAAATTACGACTCAATCAATTGATGATATTGAATATGTTATTGGTTGGGGAACAAAAAATTATGAAGCAACATTATCTGTTACTCCAAAAGGAAAAATTGTAAAAGCCGACAATAAATACAATCTTGTCGTTAACGACAAATACATACGTATAGAAGGCTTTGACGTAAGCCAATACAAAGATGCCAATTATGCTCTCGTGGGCATTATCGATGCTGGTTTAATAAACAAAGATGAAACATCTATAATTCTACGCGACGAAAATGATATTATACAAACCAATTACACTTTCAACTCTATTGCCGAAATGAAAGCTGCAGGCGAACCTATCGCTACAGGTACTACATATACACTCAACAGCAAAGCAATAATAACACATATCTACTCTTGGAAAGTAGAAGACCTTAATGTTTATGGCATCTTCGCACAGGATGAAACTGCAGGTCTTTACATCGAAACCAACACAAAACAAGATGTCTCAGTAGGCGACTTGGTTAATGGCATTTCTGGCATTTACCACGGATATTTTTCGCTCAAAGAAGGCACTAAAATGAATATTATTTCTAACAACAACCTCAATAATATCAAATACGATGAAGTTACAATGGCAACACTAGCTTCTAATCCTGAAAAATATGCAAGTCGCGTGGTAAAACTTATCGGAGTTGGTCATGGCTCTCGCACCGAAAATCACTATGGTGAAACTATGACTATCAAATATCTCTATCAAGGCGAATACACTATGGATTATGACATTTGGAACTATAATCTTTATGAATTCAACAACATTATAGGCGTATTTGACTATGGTAGTTATCAATCATTCAGTATTATACCTCTCAGTCAAAACCACATAGAAAAAGGAGTTTACACTGAAACAAACATTGAAAATGCAACTATTGATAACAATTTGATATTCACACACGACAAACAAATTATAGCTCCATTCGCTCAAAATATTAAAGTTTATAATACCAAAGGACAACTTATTGGCGAAACTAATAATGACACATTCAATGCCTCTTCACTACAACAAGGCGTTTACATTGTTCTAACAACATACAATAACATTATCAAAACAACAAAGATTATTAATTATTAAAAATATTTTACATTATGAAAAAATTCAAATTCATCTTTAATGCATTTGCAATTCTCACTTTTGCATCAATCTTCGCTGCATGCGAAAAACCTCAAACTCCACCAGAACCAGAGAATCCAGACACAACAGATACAATTCCTCAAGATTCAATAGTTACTCCTGAAAATAAATCTATGCTTAAATCTATCATTGCTGAAGACGGAGCAACATTCTCAGCTATTTCACGCAATGGTAAATGGGCAGTTGGCTCTGCTTTCGACAATAGCGACAATGCAGGATTTAGTATTGCTGCTTCTGTTTGGAACCTTGAAACTGGCGAACGCACATTCCTTGCTAAAGCAGAAGATGGTATGTCGGAAGCTAACTGCGTAAACGATGAAGGAACAATCATCGGTGGCGCATATCTCAACCAACCAGCATACTATCAAGATGGCAAATGGAATACTCTTCAAATCCCAGAAGATTACACTATGGGAACTGTAACTGATATGGCAATTGTTGGTGGAGATGTAATTTTCGTTGGTCGTGTTCAAGACAACGATGCTGCACAAACAATCACTGCAGCCAAATGGATAAATGGTGTATATGAAAAAGCAACAGACAAAAAAGCCCATCGTAAAGACCACATGGGAGAAGTTGCCAATGTAAATACATGCTACGCTATTTCGGAAGATGGCAAAGTTATAGTAGGTTCACTTGAATTCAATGCATGGCCAAACACTACACCTTTTGTTATCAATGGTGATGACAAATTCATTATTGAAACAGCAACAGAACAAAACAAGAACTTCAGTTATATTTACGAACCAAGAATGAGTGCTAATGGTAAATATCTCACAGGCAAATATCGCCATGTCATATATAACGAAGGTGAAGAATTCGCAACAACAGATATTTTCCAACCATGTTTTTATAACATCGAAACCAAACAATTTGAAATATTTGAAAAAATCGGAGTTGAATGGGGAGGATATGCTGTTGACAACAATGGTGTAGTTTATGCAAACACTCCTGTAATGGAACACCCAATACGTCAAGGATATGTTATCACAAATGGCAATGCGGTAGAATTGGAACAAATGCTCTTGAATAATGGTGTCACTCAAGAAGAAATTGATGCGGCATCAGCTCCTGCCTCAGAAGAATTTGACAACAAACTTGGTACTATTATAGCAGTGTCTCGCGATGGTAAAACTATCATTGGTTGTGCAGGTCAATGTGCTACATACAACTGGGTTGTAACACTTGACTAATAAACATAAACATTTTCTATAGAGCCTATAGCACCATAGGTTCTATAGATTTATAAAAAAATAATACTTATGAAAAAATTATTACTAATTATCAATTGTGCATTGTGCATTATACATTGTGCATTCTCACAAAGTGGGACACTATTGCCTATACATGAAATAGATGGAGCTGCAATTACATCTATTTCACAAAATGGAGAATGGGCATGCGGTTCTGCATTCAACAACAACGATGGCGCAGGCTACCAAAGCAATGCATCTAAATGGAATCTCCAAACAGGCGAACGTATATATCTTGTTGCAGAAGGAGAATTAGACAATGCTCAAGCTGATGCATTTATGATAACCAATGATGGTTCGCTTGTCGTAGGTCAATATCTAATGTTGCCTGCCTACCACATCAATGGCGAATGGCACGAACTCGAACTTACTAAAGGCTACACTATCGGTGAAGCTCGTGATGTTGCTATCGTTGATGGCGACACTATAATAGTAGGTCGAATTTTTGATGGCACAGGCTATCAAAAAGTGCAAGGTGTGACTTGGATAAATGGCAAATTAAACAAACTCAATGGCATCATTCCTCGCGAATATCAATACAACGAGGATAAAAAAATGGCTAACCAAATTATGGGCATTTCTGATGATGGTCGTATAATGCTCGGAACATTCGACCCTTTTACTTGGCCATTACGCAAACCATTCATTATCAAAGATAGTGTATTCACACTACTTGATATTGACTCTATTCCTGGACTTGAAGAATATCACAGCGACATAGATTTCTTCAAAGAGGAAAAACTTAATCATAATGGTGAATACATAGCATTCTCTTTCTTTGGACATAATACACATCATCCTGTAATCTATAGCATTACAGACAACAAATTTACTTTTATTAAAGAGGCTCCAGAAGAGACAGGAGCAAAAGCCATTGATGATTTAGGTAATGTATATTATGCAGGACCAATGACTACTGGTATCGATCGTAAATCCTTCATCAGCATAGATGGTAAGGCTACAAATGTAGATTATCTTCTAATAGAGAAATTTGGATTCACACAAGAACAAATCAATGCAACCTGTCAAGACCCAGACCTCACAGGAAGTATTCGTTTTATTTATGATGTTGCTGCAGATGGAAAAACTATTATAGGTTCGGCTGGATATGGCACCGGAGGATATAATTGGGTATTAAAACTTCCTTGTCCTCTCACTGATACTCCAGACGCAATAGAAAATATCATCTACGACAATAGTATTGCTTATTATACAGATGGATACATAAATGTAATTGGCAATGCTCAACTCATTGAAATATATAATATCAATGGTCAATTGATAGAGACACAACATATTATGTCTCAAAACGAAGTAATACCAACTAACCTTAAACAAGGTGTTTATATCATCAAAATCTACAACAACAACAATCAAATATCAACTAATAAAATCATAGTAAGATGAAAAAATTAATACTTTTAGCATTTTGCATTATAAGTTATGCATTGTGTAGCGCTCAAAGTTATGTTGAGCTCGACAAAATTAGCGACATTCGTGCACAAGCAGAAGGCACATACGTAATCTATACAGGCGAAGCTGTAACTACATTTTATGGCACAGGAGGTATTCTCATTCAAGATGAAACTGGTGCTATTTACATAAAAAGTTATGATATGTCGAATTTTTGCGCCGACCCAGCTGATGCAGCTTATCCTAACTTGAAAATCACAAATATTTCTGGTATCTTCCATAAGGCAACTGATATGGAGATGACTCAAATTGAGGTGGAATACGACGAAGATGCTTATAATATTGAAGTATTAGAAGAAAATGTAGATTTCACAATTGAGGATGTAACACTTGAAAACTTGATAGCAAACCCTATGGCATACGAATGTAAACCAATTCGTTTGTCGAACGTTAGCCCTGTGATTACAACCTACACTAAATACTTCAAACTTGGCGATAAAGAATTAGCAATTTCGACAGGTCAAATGGGCGAAGCTATGACTATCCCTGCCGAAGGTACATTTGTAGGATATTATGGCAACAATGGTAATCAAGGCTTTATCATCCCTGAAGAGAAATATATCACAGCTACAGCATACAATTCGATATACGAATTGAAAGGTGCTCAAACAACAGACAATACGTTAGGCATCTTGAATCCTGTACTCGTAAACCGCATGGTAAAAAATAACGACGGCTCAACTACTCTCTACATCCAAGAAGACTATAGTTATTGGGGAACATATGGCACTACAGTTTTTGTGGAAAACCTTGTTGCTAACGTGAAAGAAGGCGACTCGATTGTAGGCATACGTGGATACGTTACTCCATTCAAAACAGAAGCTAACAAAGTGTATGGCTCGAAAATCGAACAAAAAGGCAACTTAGGAGCAAACATCAAAGTAATCAACAGCAACAACACATTAAACGTTCAATCAATCCAAGAACTTGAATATTTGAAAGGCGAAGCCGCATTGAACTATGAAGCTACTCTCTGCTCTACCCCATCAGGCACAATTATCAAACATGGAGATCAATACTACCTTCTCGTTGTACATAGCAACACCAACGAAACCGATTCTTTGCATATTGAAGGTGCAGATTTCTCATCTCTCGTTGGCCAAAAACATGCCTTACTTGGTATTGTAGATGCCGGAATCATCAATCCTGGATATATTACATTAGTGTTACGTTCTACAAACGATATTTTGCTCAACAACTACCAATTCAACACAATTGCCGAAATGCGTGCTGCGGGTCGTCCTCTTGCAACAGATGTTACATACGAACTCGTAAATCCAGTCTTGGTTACCTACAAACGAGAATATAACATTGAAGGAGTAGATTTGATTGGTGTACACGTACAAGATGCTACAGGTGGTTACTATATCAAAAAACAGGTTAACAAAGACGAATCTTTCAATGTTGAAGTAGGCGATTCGGTTACAAATTTCAAAGGTGTATTTGTCAACACTGCAGCAACTGGATATATGCTCGATTTCACAGATATAAATAACACACAAGAAGACTCTTATAAAGTTATTTCAAGCGGCAACCCTGTAGATCTCAAACCAATAAATGTCACAATGGCAGAATTGGCAACAAATCCACAGAAATATTCAAGTCGTGTTGTTCGCCTAAAAAATGTATTACACGGAGATACTACCTACGAAGCATGGTGGGCAGCTGGTTACCCAACAACAGAATATTATCTATACCAAGAAGGCTCATCTGAACGCATGTTCTACTCATGGGACTACCCTCTCTATGAGAAAAACAATATTGTAGGTGTATTTGATGATGGTTGCGATAATCTCAGTTTCACTATTGAGCCTCTTAGCGGAAAACATATCAAAAATGCACTCAATGATATCGAATCTGATACTGAAATTGTAACAAACAACAATATTACTATCTCATATAGCAATGGTACAATCTTCTTATCAAGCTATATCGATGCTATTGAAATATACAATGTAAATGGTGCTTTGATTAAAAAACAAGATGTGCACGATAACAACGTATCTGCCAACTTAAACCAAGGCATTTATATCGTTCGCATTATTCAAAACAACATTCCAACTACTTACAAAATTGCAATTAAATAAAAACATTTATGAAGAAAATATTATTCACACTATCAGCCATATATTTCGCATTAGGCAGTGTTTTTTGCCAAAATACTGGTAAATTCGTAAATATGACATCAAAGACCGATGCAGCCGAAGTTTATGCATTATCAGAAAATGGCAAATGGGCATGCGGGGCATACTTTGCTAGCGGAGACATGAATCAAGCGTTCTACACTTTAGGTTCTATATGGAACACCGAAACAGGCGAACGCATATACCTCGAAGAAGACCCAAGCATAGCATGTGCTGCGTATTGGGTAAATAATGAAGGTACATTTATAGCTGGAGCACACTACGACCAACCTGCATATTACATCGATGGTGAATGGCACGCATTAGAGATGCCACGAGCATATCGCAATGCAGTAGGCGAAGTTACAGCCGTAGGTTTCAACGAACGAGGTGATACAATCATGATTGGTTGGGCATATACCGCAGCTACTCGTGGTACTATTATTCGTTGGATAAATGGCGAGTTAGATAAAGATTTCAAATATCGCAACACCGTGCGCGAATGGGAAAGTAAAGCCGAAATGGAACGCACACGTGGACTATCAAAAGATGCTAAAGTATATCTAATTTCGCTTGATCATTGTCTTCTTCCGGTGAATTATGGAGGTAACCTTCCTACTACATACATAATGACCGAAGACACTACTATTATTATCGACAACAAACTAGAAGGCTACGACCGCGTCTCTTTTGTCAACGAAGCTGAACTTAGCCGCAATGGTAAATGGGTTGTTGGCTCATTCCATGCTGTAGGTCTAACACATGAAGATGGTGAAGGCGCTTTGTCTTTCCTATACGATGTAGAAAACGATAGACTACAAATACTTGGAGGTCGCGAACAAGGCATGTCGGCAATGACAGTTGACGACTATGGTCGAGTACTCTATTGCCGTGGAGGTGGTGGCACTCCTCTCCGCAAACCATTCGTTCTCAAAGAAGATAAATTCGTAGCACTCGAAGATCTTCTCGTTCAATACGAAGGCATTACAGCTGAAGAGATTGATGCGATGATGACCGATGAGGTCGAAGAATCAGGAGAAGATGACCTCGGCACACTATACGACGTATCTTCCGATGGCCGTACAATACTTGGATGTGGTGGACCTGCAAAGAAATACAATTGGGTTGCTCATCTATCTTGCAGTGTGCATGACTTGGACGAAGATGTTGATTACACACCTATATCATACGACAATCTTGCTGCTTTCTACACTCAAGGCAACATCATCTTATCTGGTATGGTTGATAAAGTCGAAGTATTCGACGTCAACGGACATCTCATTATGCAACAAGATGTAAATTCTGCATTCTTGCCTGTAAATCTCACAACAGGTATATACATTGTAAAACTCTACAATCAGAAAACAAATAGTTGCTGCACAAGCAAAATAATTGTTAAATAACAATGCTAAATACTAAAAAAAAGCAAAACACTTGTTGTTTTGCTTTTTTTTTCATAACTTTGCACCTTGAAATATATTGGGATTTTTCGTTCAAAAAAACATATTAACATTCTAATAATCACCAAAAATGAAAAAAATCACAACAATCTTATGCACAATTTTATGTGCTATTTGTGCTATTTCTGCACAAAACCAACCAACTGGCGTATTTATGAATCTATACGCTAAAGATATGGCACAACCTAATGCCATCTCTGAAAATGGTAAATGGGCTGTAGGTTCAGCTTTTTGGTCAGGCAACGAAGGTACAGCTGGTACAATCAATGCTTCTAAATGGAATCTCGAAACAGGCGAACGTATTTACTTAGTTAACGATGATGATCCAAGTGATGCTTTTTGCATTAACAACGAAGGTACTGTTGTAGGTGGTTCTTATCTCGGACAACCTGCTTACTGGCTCGAAAGCGATGGTTTGTGGCACGTATTGCCAATGCCACGTGGATATGCCGAAGGTAGCGGTGATGTTACAGCTATGGCTATCGTTGATGGCGACACTATCATGGTGGGTTATGTAATTGCAAGCCAAATGGATGGTAAAATCGTTCGTTGGAAAAACGGAAAAGAAGACCGCACATTCAAATATCGCGACTATACTCGTTATGCCGAAATCACAGGCGATACTATCAAAGGTGAGATGCAAAAACTCCGTGGTATGTCAACAGACGGCAAACGCTACCTTATCTCTCTCGACCACAACCTTCTCCCTACAGCAGGTAGTACAAACCTCCCTACTACTTTCATTCAGACAGAAGACAAAACAGTGGTTATCGACCGTGAATTCGACATCTATGATGCTGTATCTTTTGTAGAAGAAGCTGCAATGTCGCACAATGGTAAATTTGTTTGCGGTCGTATCTATGCAGTGCCTCGCGCTGGTGTTGATGCAACAGAAGCTGCTTCAATTGCTTTCACTTACGACGTAGATAACGATAAATTCGCTCACTACGGCAATATCGAAAATACAGGTCGCTATGCTGGTGCATCTTGCATCGACAACGAAGGTCGTGTATATTTCAAAAGTGTAAATGGCAACGACCCACTTGGCAAACCATACATCTTCAAAAATGGCGAATATATCGAACTCGAAGCATGCCTCTTAGCATACGAAGGTATCACTGCTGAACAAATCGACGCTATGATTACTGACGAAGTAGAAGGTACTGACGAAGACGACCTTGGTATCGTTTGGGCTGTATCTGGCGATGGCAAAACTCTTATCGGTGCTGGTGGTGCATTGAAAGGTAACATCTGGTGCGCTAAATTGAGCTGCTCTCCATACGATGTTGACCCTGTGGTTGCAGTAGAAAACGTAACTTACGACAACCTTGCTGCTTACTATGCTAATGGCGCTATCACAATCAAAGGCAATGCTGAAATGATTGAAGTATATAGCATCACTGGTGCAAAAGTTATGAGCCAAGTAGTTGAAAACAGCACTATCAAAGCTGAACTCAACAATGGTATCTATGTAGTGAAAGTTTACAATGGTAACAATGTTGCTACAAGCAAAGTTATTGTAAAATAATTTTATAGACAATAGATATAAGACACGAGATGTTAGACAATTCTGACATCTCGTGTCTTTTTACCGACAACAATATCAACACATATACACCACAAAAAAAGCCTCCCAATCTCTATTGAGATTGGGAGGCTTTTTATCAACTAGTAACTAGTAACTAGTAACTAGTAACTAAAAATTAGTCTTCTGATTGAGTAGCTTCGTATTCTTTGAGGAGTTTGTCTTGAACGTCGCCTGGGCAGAGTTCGTAAGAAGCAAATTTCATTGAGAATGAAGCACGACCACCTGAGAGTGAGCTCAATGCTGTTGAGTAGTTAGAAAGCTCTTTCAAAGGTACTTTAGCCATAAGTTTTTCGAAACCTTTCACTGATTCCATACCCATGATGATTGCGCGACGACCTTGGAGATCAGACATCACATCACCCATACGGTCAGATGGAACTAATACTTCTACGTCATATACAGGTTCGAGGATTTTTGGATTAGCTTCTTTGAAGGCTTGAGCAAATGCGTTACGACCAGCAAGACGGAAAGAGATTTCATTTGAATCTACTGGGTGCATTTTACCATCGTAAACGATAACGCGTACATCGCGAGCGTAAGAGCCAGTAAGAGGGCCTTGTTCCATACGGTCCATGAGACCTTTCATGATAGCTGGGATGAAACGAGCGTCGATAGCACCACCCACGATAGAGTTAACCAACACGAGTTTACCACCCCAATCGAGATTAACTTCTTGAACATCGCGAGATTGGATACGATATTCTTGACCGTTGAATTTGTAGATTTCTTTAACAGGTTCGCCTTCTACGTAAGGTTCAACGATGAGGTGTACTTCACCGAATTGACCAGCACCACCCGATTGTTTTTTGTGACGATAATCGCTACGAGAAGCGCGAGTGATAGTTTCGCGATAAGGGATGCGAGGTTCTTGATATTGGATTTGAAGTTTATCGTTGTTTTCGATACGCCATTTGAGAGTACGGAGGTGGAATTCACCTTGACCAGAAACGATAGTTTGACGAAGTTCTTTACTTTGTTCAATAATCCAAGTTGGATCTTCTTCGTGCATACGAGTAAGGATTTCGTTGAGTTTTTCCTCTTCACCTTCATTTACAGGTTTGATAGCACGACGATATTTTGGTTCTGGATATTGGATACCAGGGAAGTCGTATTCGCAACCTTTAGCGTTGAGAGTGTTACCAGTGCGAGTATCTTTAAGTTTCACAGTAGCACCGATATCACCAGCCACAAGTTGTTCTACTTCGACACGGTTTTGACCAGCCACGCAGAAGAGTTGAGAGATACGTTCTTTACCACCGTTGCGAGAGATATTAGTAAGGTCGTCACCTTTTTTGAGAGTACCGCTCATCACTTTGAAGTAAACAACTTCACCGATGTGAGGTTCAACCGAAGTTTTGAATACGAAGATAGAAGTTTCAGCGTCTTTGTTAGGAGCCACTTCTTCGAGGTTTTTAGTTACAGGTTTTGGCATATCGTCAACGAAAGGAACGACATTACCAAGGAATTCCATCAAACGACGAACGCCCATGTCTTTGCCAGAGCAGCAGCAGAATACAGGGAAGATATCGCGACCGATGAGACCTTGACGGATACCCGAACGCATTTCGTCTTCAGTGAGCGAACCTTGTTCGAAGTATTTGTCCATAAGAGTTTCATCATTTTCAGCAGCAGCCTCAACAAGAGCATTGTGAAGTTCTTTTGCTTTATCAAGCTCTTCAGCAGGTATATCGAGAATTTCAGGAGCACCACCTTCTGGTTTCCATCTGTAAAGTTTCATGAGGAGGACGTCAACAACAGCGTTGAAACCAACACCACAGTTAACTGGATATTGAACTAACACAACTTTGTTACCAAAGCTCTCGCGAAGTTGTTCAACAGTTTGTTCGAAATTAGATTTGTCAGTATCTAATTGGTTTGCGAGGAAAATAACAGGTTTTTTAGTTTGCTCAGTGTAACGGAAGTGGTTTTGGGTACCTACTTCAACGCCATATTGAGTATTAACAAGGATAAGGGCTTGGTCAGTAACGCCAAGAGAAGTAATAGCACCACCCACGAAGTCATCAGAACCCGGACAGTCAATGATATTAAGTTTTTTACCTAACCATTCAGCGTGAATCACAGTAGGGAATACAGAGTAGCCATATTCCATTTCAACAGGGAAATAGTCAGATACAGTGTTTTTACCATCGATAGTACCACGACGTTTTATAACTCCACACTCATAAAGCATAGCTTCCACGAGTGTGGTTTTTCCAGAGCCAGAACTACCCAATAAAGAGATGTTCTTAATTTCGTTTGATTGATAAACTTTCATAATATATTTAGATTTGTAGGGACGCACGGCTCGTGCGTCCGCTGGTTAATTATTATTATTTCAGACAAGAAGACAAGAAAACATGATTTTTTACACTCGCGCCCCGAAGGCTCTTGCATCTCGTGTCTCGTATCTCGTGTCTCAATTTTGCGACTGCAATTTAGCAATATTTTCGCTATCTGACAAATTATTATTTATGTTTTACAGCAGTTTTTTTACGATTTGCAATATATATGTATTTTCTACAATAAGACCCTACAAACATATAATTTACAAACGATTGAATGAGGAATGAGGAATAAGGAATGAGGAATGAGAAGTTATTTATTGATAATTCTTCTTCTTTTTTGTTTTTTGTTTCTCGAAAAAAAGTCAAATTTATTGTGGTTTTATAGAAAAAAACACCGCCAGCCTTATATTTTTTTGGTTGGCTATTAACTATTGCCAGTTAATGACTCGAAAAGGCAAAAAAAAGGCGACCCCATTTCACAATGAGGTCACTTTTTTGAGTTTTCAGCCTCGCGGCTGAGCGGACACGGCATGCCGTGTCCCTACTATGCTGAAAAGAAATTTACGTTAACTTATTTTACAATTACTTTAGTTGCTTTGTTATCGACATAGACAACGTATACGCCTTGAGCAGGGACTGCGATGTGGGCTTCACCTGCGTAAGTGTGTTGTTCGCCGATAAGTGCGCCTGTAGCAGTGAATACTCTGACGATAGAGTTTTCGGCTGCGCCGGTAATCATAATGTTTTTATATTCTGTTGTCACAACAAAATTGAGTTCATTATCTTCAATAGATGTGCTTGGCCCTGTAGCTGATTTTACAACTACTTTACATGTAGCTACAAGGTCAGAACCATCGATTGTTGAAACAGTGATTGTTGCCTCACCTGCACCTGTAGCAATAACTCTACCTTCTATCACTATTGCTACATCTTCATTTGAAGATTCCCACTCAACAAGTGCATTAGTTGTATTATCTGGCAATACTGTTGCAACGAGAGTGAATTCTTCACCAAGGAAGACCTCTTTTTCTGTAACATCGAGAGCGATAGATGTAGCGAGGATTGGTTTAACTACTACACGGCAAGTTGCTGTAAGATTAGAGCCATCAGTTGTTGCTACTGTGATAGTTGCTTCGCCTACGCCTACGGCTACTACTTTACCATCTACTACAGTTGCTACGCTGTCGTTAGATGTTGCCCATACGATTGCTGGGTTAGTAGTGTTGGCTGGCAATACTGTTGCAACGAGAGTGAATTCTTCGCCAAGGAGAACTTCTTTTTCGGTAGCATCGAGAGCGATAGAATTAGCCAAAACGATTGTTTTTTCTACAACTACAGGTATAGTGGCAGTGAATGTTTTTTCGCCATAACTTGCAGTATTATGTTTAATCACTTGTGTGAGGGAGATAGTAGCGTTACCTTCAACATAGTTAGAAACTGTAATGACGAGAGTATCGTTCACGATTTCGGCATCGAAGAGATTGTTTTCGCTCACGCTGAGTGTATTTGTAAATGTACATTTTGTATTGCTACTATTATCGAATATATCAGCAATGGCTTTGCGAACAACAACGGTAGAATCAGCCACAGACTTGATGTTGATTTCTCTCTCTGAAATTATAGGTTTGTAGATACGAGGGTAAATAGTGAATGTCAGAGTATTTTTTACAGAAGCACCATATTGGTCGATACATTCGAAGACGAATTCAAAAGAGGTTTCGGCATCGACATCGCCAGTGTATGTTACTTGTGGAGTGACTCTGCATTCCTCCTTATTGACATCGTATACAACATCCATCCACTCTATGTCTTCACGAATATACATTTGAACGTTACCTTCCTTAGTGCCTCCATTATCATTGAAGTAATTTGATAATTTAGCTGCAGTAAATTTTGAAGCTTTTGTTGCACGTTCGTATACTTTTGAAGTGTAATTATAAACTTTCTTCACAGTAGGAGCTTCGTTTTCGGCAGTTTCAGCCATAAGAGTCATAGCCGTTGGGATGGCTAAGATTGTTTGTTTAGGCTGAGTGAGGTCGTCAGACTCATAGACATAAATACCTTGGCTATAAGCAACATAGTAGCGTTGATATTCTACAGACTCTTTCTCGAATGTTTCGCCCACAGCGAGAAGAGGAATTTGGTCGCCAGCATAGAGGATAGGTTCTGTGCCGAATGTGCCAGTTGTGATATCATAAGCAATGAAGCCCACACCACGAGAGAGGATGATATTGTTGCCAGCGATAGCCGATGTGCTATGAGGCAATGGGATGTTGCCTTCGAGAAGGGCAGTTTTGAAAGTGCTAGTATTGTCGGCAGTATTGAACTCAACAACAGAGGCTGGAGTGGCAAGATATTCGCCTGTAGCGATATAGAGTTTGTCGCCAACGAGATACATGCCAGAGGCATTGGCACCTGCGCCGAGTTCGATATTAGAAGCAGAGAGCGCGAAAGTAGTGAGGTTGAGAACATTCATCATAGCAACACCTTCTTCGCTTGCAGCAAGGATGTAGAGAGCATCGCCTTTGAGAGCCACGTGCTTGATAGTGCCATTGATTGCGATAGACTTGAAGGCTTCGAGGTCGGTGCGATAGAAGACTTTGAGCGTAGAGCCATCACCAACGAAGAGTTTGTCTTTATAAACAGCAAGAGCGTGTTTATCTGTAGAAGTAAGAGCGACAGAAGCAATTGTCTTACCCCACTCTACATCATAACGGATGAGAGATGCACCTTGAGCCACGTAGGCATAAGCACCATCGGTAAGGATATTGTCGTTAGGGAACTGATTTTCGGTAGAAACCTCAGCCATTTCTTCGACATAAACCTTAGAGGCATAAGTTTCGGCATCGATACCCTCGAGGCGAGTGTTATTGAGCGGACCATTGTTTTCGCCATCATAAGTGTTGCTCATCAAGAGTTTTTTGCGAGTAGCGAGGTTGTAAGGACCGTATGTGATAGGCACTTCTAGTTCTTGTTGTTGACCAAAGAAGGTAACTTTACATTTGAGGATGTCGGTTACGTATTCGCCTGCGGTGAACTCATAGTTGAGGTGGTTGTTATAGAGCGAAAGTTTGACATTACCTTTAGCAGCAACAACCTCGTCCATATAAACTGTAGCATTGATGCTTGTAGTGAAAAGGTCAGTGTTGAGCAATTCGCCTGTAGGGGCATTAGCCGCAATTTGCACAGGAGTGATAGTAATTTCAGGCACAGCAAGCACAGTAACTTCGATTTGGTCGCTCAAGTCAGGGTTGATGTTAGAAATAGCAGTGAGAGTAGTTACACCCGGTTTCAAAGCAACGAAGTTGCCTTGGTCGATTGTACCAACCTCTGGGTTAGAGTTGAGCCAAGTGTAAGTGTCGTAGATGAAGCGGTTGGCTGTTGATTCATTGATAACATCAGAGCCAGCATCTTCGCTTTCAACATTGATATATACGCGTTCACCTACAACGCACGACAATTTGTCGCTTGCAGGGCCTGTATTACCTTCAAGAGAGATAACGACACCCTTGAGGTTAGAAACCGATACCTCGAACGACTCTTGTGGAATGCTGTCCATAGCCGAGAAGTGTACCCACACTGTACCATAGTCGTTGGCAGTGAGAAGACCTGTGTTGTCGATAGTAGCAATAGCGGCAGCACCTTCAGTCACTTTGCCCTCTTTGTCCATAGTAATCCACCAACGTTGAGGAGCATCTTTCACAGGGCGACCATTTTTGAAAAGGAAACCTTCGTATTGGCAAGTGTGACCTTTAGGCACTTGGAGTTGTGTGATACCAGCGTAGTTGTAGTAATAATCGCGAGGCACATAAGTAGGGTCAGGGAGTGTCATAGCACAGTTCAACGCCTCAGTTGACCATTCGCCAAGCCAACCTGCGATAACTTGACCTGCTGTATATACTTTAACAAAATCGATTTTTTCGAGTTCGACGTGGTTACCATCTTTATCGACAGCCCAACTAATGTCCATACCATCGCCTGCAGCCTCGCCCAAAGCAGGACGGCCATAAGGGTTTTGAGCAATACGAGAGTCGTCTTTCACAAAACCTTTGTTGTCGCAATAGCCGAAACCAGAGTAATTGTAGAACTCGATATAAGTAGGCGCACGCATGTCGATACAACCACGGATATAGTTCAAACCAGTGAATGTGATAGAGTCGCGCGATACGTTTGGATTGTACCAACGATATGCAGGATTAGGGTTGTCTTGATTGTAGAAATAATCAGGGTAGAAAGTGTGTTTGTGGAAATTGTTAGAAACCACACAACCGTGCTCGTAGTGAGTTTCGCCATTCTCTTCCCACTTGATAGTCCAAGGCACAGTGTAGCGGTCGTTATAACTTGGATTGTAGTAAGTAACTTCGACATTGTGTTTTGTAGTAGAGAGCCAATAGTCGCTACCAGCAAGTTCGTACCACTCGCCATCGTTAGGGATGCCGTCGCCATTCTTATCTTCCATCACTTGCACAGCACCCGGCTCGGTCCATACACCCTTTTCAGCCGCCACAAACGAGTTGCCTTCGACTGTGAAATCGACACCGTAAGGGTTTTGAGGGTTGTTGTAGATAGGTTGGTCGAAACCAAATACTACATATCCACCCAAAGCTCCGAGGCTAAGACCACGTTGGTCGCCTTCGAAAAACTCAACAGGATTGTCCCAAGCATTTTCGACACGGAATTGACCAGCTGCAGGTTGGTATTCTACGATTTTAGTAGCAAAACAACTCTTAGTGATATATGTTCTTACTATATTTTTAGAAGATTCTGACCCATCAGAGAGAGTGATAGTATATTTGATAGCATCAGAAACAAGGTGATTTTGAGAACCTGTTTGTGTGTATTTAATCACTTTGTAGCCTTTGATTGTATCATCGATGAGTTCGGCAGTACCATATTGGAGTTCCGATGCATTATCGATAGTCAAAATAGAAGCTGTTTTTTCTGAATCTTTATAGAATTTTGCCGATGCTATAGGGTCGAGAATTACACTTGTAGAATCAGGATCTATATATGATTTGATTTCAGATGTAGTTACGCCATACACTTTGATAGGGAAAGTGTTGGTTACAGTTTCGCCACGATAAGTAATAGAAACAGTGAATGTAGTTTCGCCTTTTGATTGAGCCAAACGTTTAATTTGCAAACGAGTTTGATTCATGTGCTGACCTATAGTAGTCAAACTAACAATAGACTCATTACCCGAAGTTGCAGAGATAGTAATAGTGTCGATTTTAGAAATATCAGTTTTAGTTGTTATCGCATCAGGATAAGTAAATAACTGATAAAAATAGACATAAAATGTCTTGTCGGCTTCAGAGCCAACTTCGGCATAAGAGTAAGATTTAGGGACGAACTGGTCGCCAGCCTTCGCTGTGAATGATGTTACCAACAACAAAAACAGCATTAAAAAAGTAATTTTCTTCATTTTTTATAACGATATTTTGAATGATTGATTTGACACTTTGGTTATCCTAACATTGCCTCGCTTGAGGTCGGAGACTATCTCTCCGTTGTTGACAACAACACGCTTCGTAAGAAGCCCTTGTGGATTGTAATTTTCAATTACAAAACTAATTTTTTTCATTTTTAATCATTTTTTTTGTCGTAAGCCGTAAGACTTTGGAGCTTTCAACTCACAACGTAGTTAAACAAAAAAGTCGTATCCTGCAACTTTTTACAGCGCAGGATACGACAAAAAAACACAATATAAATTCGAGAGTACAGAGAACAGAGTACAGAGAACAAATCCCCTTAATTACTCGTGTATCGACGAACTAAATTATCAGAAAAATCTGCAAGTGCTTTGATTTGCCCGTTATCCTGCGGGTTTAATCGTAAAAAGAAATGCAAAGGCAGGTCTTCTGACTCGTCTCATTTATTGCGCCTTCCCAGTATTAACCAGTGGCAAAGAATGCAATAAACCATTTTTAGTCGTAAGTAATAAGTCGTAAGTCGCAAGACTTTTGTCTTTATACTATCTACTTATTACTTTGTACTTAAAATAAGACACACAGCAACAGGTATTGTTTCGGATTCTCACCGAATTCCCTTTTAGCCCTTAAACAGCGTAGCCGTTTAGGGAACCTTTTGCGACGGCAAAGTTACTAATATTTTTTATTACGACAAAGAAAAAAATCAAAAAAATGAATAAAAACTTTACAAAAGAACTTTGAACGATTGGTTAGATATACGGATGATGTAGAGCATGCCACGATTGAGGTCGGAGATGATGTCGCCATTGTTGATAACAGCGTGGCGCACGAGGAGACCTTGAGCATTGTAGATTTCGATAGGCTGAGCATCTGCGATGCCTGTAATCATGACGTTACCTCTAACTGTAAGGACATTTATTTGGTCGATAATTTCGTCTTCTATATCGGTTACAATATTGGCTGTAACTGCTACTTTGATAGTTTTAATTGTAATTTTACCGTTAGAGTTGAATGCGAGTTCGACAAAGGTATTGCCTTTTTTAAGTGGAGTGAGGAGAAGATTGCCTTTCACTATTTCTGCTTTCACAATTGCCTCGTCGGCTACCTTATTCACACTCTTGATGATAGAGGCATTATTTGAGTCGGCATCTTTCACCTTGCCATTAAGCGTGATTTCAACAGGTTTTGAGTTAGTGATATTTACGTCAGAGATATTCTCTACCACAGGGGCTTCGTTGTCGGGGAAGATGAACATGGCTGGATACCAATAGCGTTTAATAGGCGTTTGGTATTGTTGCATTTCGCCTTTGTTGTCGATGATGGCATAGACCCAGTCTTGAGTGGCGATGTTCTCGCCTATATAGAGAGCTGCATAGACGTTGCCGTCTTTAGGATTGCATTGGATTGCACCACCATAGAAATATAAGCCGTCGGTTTCGCTATTATAAATCTCTTCACATTCGTTGTTGTCGATGTCATAGCGGTAGAAGTTGCAGTTGCGGAACCAGTTGATTTGCCCTGCACTTGGGTCGGTATAAACGAAATAGAGGGCATTTTCGGTGTTGCTGGCAGTAAGAGTGCCAGCAGTCCAAGCATACCAAGATTGAGGCACTCCGCCTACTTCGAGGCGCACAAAGCGAGTCTCGAGGCTATATTGGTCGATGCACATAAGTTGAGAGCCATTCCATGCATTGCCATTCCAGCCGTATGGATAGTGGAGGTTAGCCTCGTCGCCTTCTTCTTGATAGTTAACACCTACCCAAATGTTGCCGTCTTTAGCTTGAGCCATAGTAGAGAAACAGCCTTCGATGATTTTAACCACATCATCGGTCTCAGGGTCGATGACCATTACGCCCAAATCTTGTTTGATAGCAAATACATAATCTTGAGTGCGGAGCATCATACCAATTTGGTTTTTGTAAAGAGGACCAAGACCGTCGGCATTGCTGATTTCGTCGCCTTTGATGAGTTCGTTGCCTGTGCCGTCGATGATAGCCTCAGAGTCCCAAGTGAACACTTTGCCTTTACTGTCCCACTTAAAAACATAGATACCATTGGATGTGCCAACATAGAACTTTTCGTTGTTGACAAAGCAAACTCCACGACCATCGGCATCGGATTTGCCGTTCTCGTTGACAGAAATGAGGGGGTGGATTTCGTCACCAATAGGCTTGAGAGTTTTTTTATTCAAAATGGTGATACGACCAGATTGCACATCGGCAGGTTCGCCCGGGTCGCGGTCTTGTTTTGAGGTGATGACGATGTAATCGCCATAGAGTTGACCATATTGAGCAGTACAACCGAGCGAATACTCGTAGTTGTTAGCCATCTGCATGATGAGATAGTCGATAGTGCCGGTAGTCGGATTCCAGAAGTTAAGGGTACTGTTGTTGTGTCCGTACCAGTCTTCGTTGAGGACATAAACACCATTGGTGTAGTCCTGCGCTTTGAGGTTGGTGCATAATACGGATGTGATTATGCAGAGTAGTAGGGTAAGTTTTTTCATATTTTAAGATATTTAGTAGCGAGTAGCGAGACTGCCATTCGGGATTATTATTTTATATATTTTTTCTCTCTCGGATTTAAGGATTTGGGATAGTGGCGAGGTCGATATGGAGGTCTTCGGCACGGCAGAGTTCGGTGGAGGTTTCGCCAAGCCAACCGCATGACTGATTGACGCCTGTAAAGACTCGAATGAAGTCAGCTCCGTCGAGATGCACTGGGTTACCATTTTTGTCAACAGCCCAATCGATATTGAAGCAACTTTTGTCCTCTACCTCGTTAGGATGATTGTCGGCATAGCCCCAATCGTAGGCATATAAGACATAATAACTACCTGTGCCACTTTCGTCAACGGCATTGTGAGCAAGACGAGTGCCCGAGAATGTGATTTCGTCTGCATCAATCCACTGTGGAAAATACTCTTGACGGTGGTAAGAGTTCTTCTCGACATAGCCCGCAGTGCCATCGTTGGCTGTCCACGCAATATAAGAGGTATCGGTGATAGGAGTTTGAGGAATTGGAGTGGCTACGTGGTCGGCAGGAGTACGATAGTAAGTGATAGTATAATTGTGAGCCGTTTCGGGCTTATGATATTCGCTACCAGCAAGTTCGTACCATTCGTCATCAGGCAAGCCATTGCCATTGCGGTCGAGGGCAACCATCACGATGCCCGGCTCGGAACTACCACCCGACTCAGGAGCATTGGGGTTAGGATTGGCTTCGGCATAGAAAGAGTTGCCAAGTATCTTGAAGTCCATTTCGCCCGGCACATTGGCTACGGTGTGGTCGAAACCAAAAGTAACATAGCCACCATAACCGCCAAGAGAGATGAGTACGTCGTTTTTGTCGCCTATGCACTCCAAGACCTTTTCGCACATAGTCTCTTCGGTGTCGCCCTCTTTGTATTCGGGCAATAAGTTGACAAACTGACCGGGCGCAGGGCGATATTCATAGACTTTGGTGATATAGCGACTGTAGGCTACTTGCTCTTGCCACACTACGACCTTGACATCGTACTCAACTGGGTCGGTATCGTCAATGATATTTAGGCGTATGTAGTAGGTGCCTACCTCGCTTGCCACAAAAAAGAGGTCGCGCTCGGTAGAGATGACCGAATCGTTGCCGAGCGAATCACGCATAGTCCAGAGGTAAGCTTCGCCTGTAAATTCGGGGTGTAGATGCAGAAGTCGCATGCGCTCAACGGCATACTCTTCGTTGATGCCAAGACTGACCATTTCGATTTTTGGAGCGCAGGAAGTGAGGAAGAGTACAAATAACAGAGTACAGATAACAGAAATTTTATAATTCATAATTCTCAATTCTTAAATAAGAACACCATGTGAGCAGGGATGTCGCCTGCGCGGACTGACCATTTCTTTTTGCCCTCGCGACTGTAGCAGTGCAATGCCCCACTCGATACGTAGTTTTTAGCGTCGGTAACATAGATATCACCATTAGCAGGATTAACGTTGATGCCATAAGGGATTTCGATGTTGTCCTCAGTGCCGTCGGTGATGAAGTGGTCGGTGACTAACTCGCGTGTGCGGACGTCGATGATGCCATAGGTGATGTTGTTGCGCTCCTCTTGGTTGTTCCACTCTACGCTATAGAAATAGAGCGAGTCGCCTTGTATGCACATTTCGGAACAAGGGATGTCGAGTGTGTCGGTAACAACCATTTTGTGAGAAAACTTGTTCTCCTTCTCCAAAACAAACATTTTAGAACGCACAGAGCCATAGTTGCCACGCGAAGTGACCCAGAGTTTGCCGTATTTGTCAGCCTCGATGCGATGGAGATTGATGCCTACGGGGATTTTTTCGACTTGCGTCATGCCATACATCTCGACGACAGAGACAGTATAGTCGTATTTGGGCACACGATAACCGCCTGAATTGGCTACGTAGATGTATTCGCCAATAATCTCTAACTCGTCAGGTTGATAGCCTACGGTGCATTTGCCCGTAATCATAAGCGAGGCTGTATCAACACGATAGACTGCACCTAATTGGGCGTCGGGGTCGATGGCTACAGGTCCTACATACGCCGACACATAGGCATTGCCCTTGGCAAATTTGATATAACGGCAGTTGGGAATGTCGATTTGTCCGATGCGAATTAGCGTGTGAGCATCCATTACTTCGACCTTGTGGGAACAGTTGATAACGGCATAGATTTTATTGCCATAGATTTGTATGTCGTTGCCCACATCGCCCAACTCCTTGATGACCGTAGGGTTGCGCTCGGCGTACATATTGCGCACGTAGTAGGAGTTTTTGAAATCGACAAAGTCGATAGATGCTTTGTTGCTACCCATGTTGCCCTCGTTGAGGACGTACATCCCGATTGGGTCGGCATCGGGGTCGATGTCAAATGGGAGTATTTCGTATTCGGTTGGCACTACGAGTTCGTCTTTGCGGCAACTATCGAATAGGATAATACTCAAGATACAAGGCAGAATGGAAAGTATTATTAGTTTAAAGTTTTTCATATTTACAGATTATTAAACACGAGACTTTTTTTCTCACCGAATTTTTGTCTCTCACGGAACCGAAGGTCTTGAGCCTTGGCGAAAAATCCACTGAACTCACGGAAATTATTTATCGCAAGCGATAAATGCCATGCGGGATTATTTTCATATATTAAATTTCTACTACAAGTCCGAAGCGATAGTTGCGTTTAGGCATAGGATAATTGAGGATGACATCATAGTCTTGCGACAAGAGATTGTTTACTTCGATGGTGGCTTTCATGACTACTTTTTTGATTTTGAAAGACTTCATGAGCGAAACGTCGCTTGTATACCAAGGCTGAGTGTAGTTGTAGCGGATGTTTTCTTGTTGGTTGTAACGCTCGCCGGTATAGATAAAACTGTAGTTCAAATGCCAGCCTCGCCAATCCAACATCACTACTGCCGAGCCACTATGCCAAGGGATGTAAGGGATTTGATGACCGTAATAGTTGTCGGCAGGGTTGGTTACATCGATTGCCTCTTGATAGGTGTATTGCAGTTTAGTTGTCAAATCGATGTCGTAAGGCAAGCCAAAAGTCATGCCCAATTGAGCATCGACCCCCGTAATCTTCACACGACCGAGATTGAGCATAGTCCAACGGAATTGTTGCCCTTTGGGGTAGGCTATAATCTTGTCCTTTACATTATTATAATAAGCATCGGCACCGATTTTGAAGTATTTGAACCAACTATCATTTTGAACTAAATCATAAAGGATACCGACGTTGTATTGGATTGCCGTTTCGGGCTTTAGGTAGGCATTACCCATATCGGTGTAGTAGAGATCGTTGAATGTAGGCATGCGATAACTGTGCTTGTAGAAGGCTCGCAAGACGAGGTTTGGTCGGAAAGGTTTGTAAGAGATGAATACGGCAGGCGTGATTTTCACCTTGTCGGGCACAGAGTCGCGACCACGGTCCTCCTCATCGACGTAGGTCATCAAGCCCGAAGCCTGCATCTTGAGACAATCGGCTAACGAATAGGCAGTTGCGACTGAGAGCCAATGAGTAAAACGCTCCACCTCCATATATTCCGACAAGCCATTCCATTGGAAGTCATACGAGAGCGAGACGTCCCAATTCTTCAAAATTTCGTATTTATTAGCCAACGAGAGATACATTTCGCGCTGCTTGTAGATATTATCTACATGTATCAACTTGTCATCGTTGTTGACGTAACGAGTATAGTCGTAGGCATATTTAGTATTGAAACGAGTTTGCAATTTAGGAAGGAATTCGTATTCGAAAGTACCTTGAATAAAGGAGTTTTTGTCCCAAATGCGCTCGCCACGACGCCAGACATTGTTGACAATTGCACCAGGAATACCACGCTCAGAATTGTAGTGATAGAGATAGACTTTCCAGAGACCCTTAGGCAAATAGCCATGCACACCACCCTCCAAACGCACGGCGTCGATGTCGCCATTTTCGCGGATAGCAGTAGTATCGTAAGCCAATTCGCCCGATGGAGTCACACGACGATAGCGGAATTTGTATTTACCCGAAGCATTGACCCATTCGGCATTGAAACTTGCGCTAACAGTCTCGCACAATTTATATTCGAATGTAATAGAGGGATTTAACAAATCGAAAGAACCTGCACGAAGACCTGCACGGAGGTGGCATTGTTCGCCCTCTTTGAATTTAGGAAAACGAGTGGTGAGATATATCGACCCAGCCGAACCGAACTCGCGAGCCGATTGGAAGATATCGCTCTTCTGACCATTGTAGAGCGACACAGCTTCGATGTTTTCGAGCGAATATTTACCCAAATCGACTTGACCATTTTGAGCATTACCCAACTCGATGCCATTGTAATATACGCCCATGTGGTTGGTACCCATCGAACGAATATTTACGGTTTTGATACCACCCACGCCACCATAGTCTTTGAGTTGAACGCCAGAGAAATAGCGCAACGCATCCGCCACACTATGCGAACGAAGCATCTCTAATTCAACACCTTTCATAGTTTGGGCAGGGATAACCTCTTTGAACGATTGCGCCACCACTTCTACTTCGGGAAGATGTTGGATGCTATCGAAATAGGACTGCCAATAGAGAGAGTCGCTTTTCGATGCAGATTGAGCATGTAGAGACGCAATATTTTGCGTCTGAAGTAGCTGAATAACAGAAAAGACAACTACTAATAAAAATACCTTTTTGAAATCGTATTTAAAAGACATTTAAATGAAATTTATAGAATGATTTTTTTATGCGTGAATAAAAAAAAGTCGTATCCTGCAACTTTTTACAGCGCAGGATACGACAAAACACAATATTTTCAAGTTGAAAGTTGAGAGTTGAAAGTTATTACAATACCAATAAACTTTCTCTTTTTTGTAATTCAAAGTACAATAAATTAGTACTTATTTTACCTTTCTAAATAAAAAAAATCAGAAAATCTGCAAGTGTTTTGATTTGCCCGTTATCCTGCGGGTATAATCGTTTGTTTGAAAGCAAAGGCAGGTCTTCTGACTCGTCTCATTTATTGCGCCTTCCCAGTGTTAACCAGTGGCAGAGAGTGCAATAAACTATTTTTAGTCGTAAGTAATAAGTCGTAAGTCGCAAGACTTTTGTCTTTATACTATCTACTTATTACTTTGTACTTAAAATAAGACACACAGCAACAGGTATTGTTTCGGATTCTCACCGAATTCCCTTTTAGCCCAAAAATGGCGTAACCATTTCGGGAACCATTTGCGACTGCAAAGGTAGTAATATTTTTTATTATGACAAAGAAAAAAACAAAAAATCCACAAATATTTTTCACTTCTAAAAATATTCCTTCACTGCAAATTCATATTGGCTAATAAAAATCTGTTTAAATGCATATAAATTATTTTGCTCATAAAAAATTAACATTGCTTTTTTATAATCGATTGAATCTACAGTTCGAAACGATAATGGACAATATCCATTAGCAATTAACAGAGCATTACTTGTGATACGAGCCGTACGTTTATTACCATCCATAAAAGGTTGAATATAACTCAACAAAAGCAAAGCAAGTAAAGCTTTTTCAAACACATTACTACGACTATTAATTAAATCACACATATCTCGCATAGCCTCTCGAATTTGAAATTCATTATCCAATGGGCGATAATTAGTTCCTGTAATACCTACACGACGATGACGCAATCCTTTATCGACCGACAACTCTTTAGTCAACAAAGAGTGAATATCCTCAATGCTTCCAATTGTCAATGTCTGCAAAAAATCAGGATTATCCAATACAAAAAGCAAAGCATCTTTATGATTTAACAACATCATAGCCTCCTCTTTGGTTTTTCCATCTGCAGTTTTACTCTCTCGCAACAAACGTTCCGTTTCTAAAAGCGAATAAGTATTACCTTCTATTTGCGAAGACTTCCAACTCAAATCAATACCCAACCGAGCCATTTCTCGGCGATATTCATTTTCGCTCATCTCTGCTATATTTTTACGGAACTCAGCTTGCAAAGCATTCAAACGCTCTAACTCATCATCTGTAAACAACGCTACTTTAGATAGTTGATTATTGATAACATCAAAATTAAAACTAACTTGTACTTGCCGCTCATCCACATCCTTTGCAAAATAGGTATCTAAAGACAAAGGCATCAAAAGATGAGCATAATCCGACAAACGATAACGCGTAGCCCTCGCCTTACCTTCTACAACAACATTACCATCTTTTACTGCCATAGCAATAAGTCGTTTCAAAGTAGCATCACTTCCTCCAAAATTAACTCCCTCACGAATTTCCTCTCTCGTCGAAAGAGGATTATAATGCAAATATTGCAATATCTCACGAATTACATCCATAATATAACAATGTTAATTTTATAAATCGGTGCAAAATTACAAAAAACAATTGAATTATCGGCTCACATTGAGCTAAAAAAGCTCAAAAAAATAACATTTTTGAGCTGATTTATTCGATTTTTCAAAAAAAGTGGCAAACCTCGAAGATTTGCCACTTGATATAATAACAAATATTACTTATTTCCTTTTAACTGTAACAGCACCGACTATCGAGAGTAGGATGTACCATATTATAATCAGTGGCAGTGACTTATGCCAGAAGCATGCGGCAAGGGCAATGACACCTATTATAAATAGGTAGCGCATACGATTGTCAGCCCAACGGAAATTATGGAATTTGAGAGAGAACATTGGCAATTCGCACACCAAGAGGTAAGACGAAACGAATGCCATCGCCAATATTGCCCAAGGCGACATAGCCGAGATGAGCGACTCATAGCCGTATGCCAAGCCGAGCCAAAAGATTGCATTGGCTGGTGTGGCAAGACCGATGAAAGAAGAAGTTTGGCGTTCGTCGATATTGAATTTACCGAGACGATAGGTTGAAAAAAGCGTGATAAGGAATCCCAAATATGGCAAATAGGTCCACACCGAAGCAAGCGGAGCAAGCAATCGGAAAGCAATCATACCAGGCACAAGGCCAAATGTGATGACATCGGCAAGCGAGTCGAGCTCTTTGCCAAGAGGCGACGATACGTGGAGTAGTCGCGCCACTGCCCCATCCATAAAATCGAGAGTTGCCCCGATGAGAACGAACAATAGTGCCAAATCGAATCGCGAATTATAGGCAAATATACATGCTATAATTCCCGAAAATTGATTTAACAATGTAATCGAATTCGGAATATGCTTTTTACAATTCATTATGTTAGCTTTTTTTCAAACAAAAAGATTTTTATCTTCCACAATTTTTTCTTCACCCACAAATAATTTTTCTCCCACAGACTACACAGATAACACCGATTCTATTTTAAAACAAAACAATTTTACGTAGGAATAAATAATGTTTTGTACAATTATACAGGTTTTCGATTCGCTTGTTTTCAATAAATTGAAAACTCACTCTACTGATTTACACAGATAAAAATACTTAAAACTATCATAAAAAGCATTTATCTATCTGTGTAAATCTATAGAGTGATTTTGACGAAGTCAAAGAACGAATCTAAAAAACTTTATCAATATACTAAATTTTTGTTTATTATCACAGAAATTATTTAGCATCAGAATAAAAATCTTTTAAATCTGTGTAATCTGTGGGAGATAAAAAAATTTCCGTAAGAGATGATATTCTCCGTGTGATTATTTACAAGCGCAACGAGGTTTGAGTTGTTTGAAGAAGTCGTTGCCTTTGTTGTCAACGAGGATGAATGCTGGGAAATCAACCACTTCGATTTTCCAGATTGCTTCCATTCCGAGTTCTGGATATTCAACGCATTCGATGCTCTTGATGTTGTTTTGAGCAAGGATTGCAGCAGGACCACCAATTGAACCAAGATAGAAACCACCATGTTTTTGACAAGCGTCAGTAACTTGTTGCGAACGGTTGCCTTTAGCCAACATAATCATGCTACCGCCGTGAGATTGGAAGAGGTCAACATAAGAGTCCATACGACCTGCAGTAGTTGGACCCATAGAACCACAAGGGAGACCAACAGGAGTTTTGGCAGGACCAGCGTAATAGATAGGGTGATTTTTGAGGTATTCAGGCATTGGTTCGCCAGCATCGAGACGTTCTTTGATTTTAGCGTGAGCGATATCGCGACCTACGATGATAGTACCGTTGAGAGAGAGACGAGTAGATACAGGGTATTTGTCGAGTTCTTTAAGTACTTCGCTCATAGGTTGGTTGAGGTCGATACGAACAGCATCGCCTTCGCCAGCGTTACGAAGTTCTTCAGGAATGTGGCGAGCTGGTTGGTCATCGAGTTTTTCGATCCAGATACCATCTTTATTGATTTTACATTTGATGTTACGGTCAGCCGAGCAGCTAACACCCATACCAACTGGGCAAGATGCGCCGTGGCGAGGCATACGCACGATGCGGATGTCGTGAGCGAGATATTTACCACCAAATTGTGCGCCAAGACCGATGCGGTTAGCTTCTTCGAGGACTTGTTTTTCAAGTTCTACATCGCGGAAAGCACGACCGAATTCGTTACCTGTAGTAGGGAGTTCGTCGTAGTAGTGAGTAGAAGCGAGTTTCACAGTGAGGAGGTTTTTCTCAGCCGATGTACCACCGATACAGAAAGCAATGTGGTAAGGAGGACATGCAGCAGTGCCGAGAGTTTTGATTTTTTCGATCAAGAAAGGCACCAAAGTAGCTGGGTTGAGGAGCGCTTTAGTTTCTTGATAGAGATATGTTTTGTTAGCAGAACCGCCACCTTTAGTAACGCAAAGGAAGTGATATTCCATGCCTTCGTGAGCGTGGATGTCGATTTGAGCTGGGAGGTTGCATTTAGTATTCACCTCGTCGTACATGTTGAGAGGAGCATTTTGAGAGTAACGAAGGTTTTCTTGAGTGTAAGTGTTGTAAACACCGAGAGAGAGAGCCTCTTCGTCGCAACAGCCAGTCCACACTTGTTGACCTTTTTCGCCGTGGATGATAGCAGTACCTGTGTCTTGACACAAAGGCAATTGACCTTTAGCTGCTACTTCTGCATTACGCAAGAAAGTGAGAGCCACATATTTGTCGTTCTCGCTCGCTTCTGGGTCATTAAGGATTTTAGCCACTTGCTTGTTGTGGTCTTCACGAAGAAGGAATGACACATCGCGGAACGCAGCTTGCGCCATAGCAGTAAGACCTTCTTTTTCAACTTTAAGGATAGGTTTACCCTCGAATTCGCTTACTGATACATAGTCTTTAGTAAGCAAATAGTACTCAGTTTTGTCCTCTCCGAGTTCGATGAGAGGTTGATAACGAAATTCAGCCATTTTTATTTAGTTATTAGTTAGTAGTTAGTAGTTACTAAGTGAAGAAAGAGGAGTGAGGAGTGCCAAATGGCTCTCTATACTCTCAACTCTATACTCTACACTTTGAAAGGCAAAGGTACAACTTATTTTGTGAATCTGCAAATATTAAAAGGATTTTTACATAAAAATTTGGTAATCTCATAAATAATGTGTAATTTTGTGGATTAATTGGATTATTATGCACTTATGAAAAATATAAAAATACTACTTTTATGCATTGTATACTATGCACTATGCTTTGAGTTAATCGCAGAAAATGCAATCAAATTGACTTGGCCTGATGATTTCAAAAATGCAAGTCAATATGACGGCAAGTTAGTGGAACTCAATCAGACACTGTACGTTACGAATATTGGCAGTTGGAATAAGTATGGAGAAATTACACTATCGAGCAAACGATTGATGTCGCCAACCGATGTGGCTCTGCCTGGGTCAGAAGAATACCGCTCAATAGTAAACGAAAACCGACAAGACCAACTCATCCTAAATGACGGATCCGACAAACAATACCCTAATCCTCGCCCTTGGACCGACGAAAAGGGGTATATCCGCACAGGAGCATACACAAATCGTGTGGTTGGTGTGTTCTCAATAGAAGAATACGGATATACAATCACACCAACCGAAACACCAGTATTCGAAGGCAATGAACGTCCTACTATGCTTACCGAATTAGGCGACTACAACATAAAAATATGTGGATTTAATTTAAAAATCTATATTGCAACAGAGTGGGATGGAGATTATGGACCGGCATCGAAAGAGGAGTCAGACAAACAACATGCTAAAATAGTAAAAGCATTAAATGCTATTGATGCGGATGTGTTTGGTTTGGTTGAAGTGCAACAAGGTCAAGTGGCTTTAGAAAAATTGGCTAATGCGCTAAACGAGCTTGACCCATCAGCTCAATATACATATATAAATGATGGCACACAAGTGAATGGTACATATACAAAGGCAGGATATTTATATAAAGCAAGTAAAGTAAAACCTATCAGACAGTTACAATCAAATGACACTGGTGTAAAAAACAGAAAAAAAGCCCAAGGCTTTGAAATATTAGAGACTGGTGAAAAATTTGTATATATGATTAACCACTTCAAAGCAAAAAGTGGCAAAGGCAAAGGCGATAATGCCGACCAAGGCGATGGACAAAGCACTTATAACGGCGACCGAGTGCGTGAAGCAACGGCTGTGGCTACATTTGCAAAATCGTGCGCTAACTATTTCGGCGATAACGATATAATTATAATGGGCGATTTAAATGCATACTCGATGGAAGACCCAATCCGCATATTTACAGATGCAGGATATACCAATCTTATAAAAAAATATGATGCTAATGGTTATTCTTATTCATACCACGGCACAGTAGGATGTCTTGACCATGCGTTAGCAAATGAGGCTATCGAAGCGCAAGTAACTGGATGCGAAGTATTTCATATAAACACCGACGAATCTACCGTATTCGCTTACGATGGATATAGTTACGAAAATAATATGTATCGCTCATCAGACCACGACCCTGTAGTAGTTGGTTTACGTCTCGGAACTGGAACACCTACAGATAACGTTGAAATAGACGATAGCAGAATTATTTATGGTGGAGAAGGAATTATCGGCGTCGCCTCTGCAGAAAATAACATAATGCAAATATACTCGGTTACAGGACAACTAATTTACACTGATTTAATTACCTCAAACGACTATGTAATTTCAACAAAAGAACTCGGACTAAACAATGGTATTTATGTTATAAAATTGACTAATGAAGAAAGTTGCGTAATTGAAAAACTTAAAATAACTGAATAAAAAAAACTATTCCTTACTCCCTATTCCCTACTCCTTACTCCCTAAAAAAATGAATCCATACGATATAATCGAAAAATATTACACTCCGGGAAGTGATTTGTATAACATCCTCGTAAAACACTCGGAGGCAGTGAGAGACAAAGCATTAACTTTAGCACGCAAACACCCAGAATTGAATCTCGACCTCGACTTTATTGCCGAAGCAGCTATGCTCCACGACATTGGCATATTAAAAACCGATGCACCTGGCATAAAATGTTTTGGTACGCACCGATACATCGAACATGGATATTTAGGAGCTGAAATAGTACGTCATGAAGGATATACTCGTCACGCTTTAGTATGTGAACGCCACACAGGCACAGGTTTGAAATTATCGTATATCATTGAGAAAGAATTACCTGTACCCCACCGCGAACTATGTCCCATATCATTAGAAGAACAATTGATTTGCTATGCCGACAAATTCTTCTCAAAAACACGTCTCGACTCAGAAGACTCACTTGAACGCGTAATAAAAAAAATGGCAAAATGGGGAGAGGAATCAGTGGAGCAATTACAAAGATGGAAAGAAATGTTTGAATAAGGAATAGAGAACAAGGAACAGAGAACAAGAAATATAAATAATAAATTTATAAGTCAATTATCATTAGATAAAAGTACTAACTTCGCTTTAAGAATAATAAAATTATACAAATATTTAACTACTGAAAAACAAGAATATGTTTTAGCAAAACAAATTCTTCGCAGTGGAACTAGTATTGGGGCTAATCTTACTGAATCAGAACACGCCATATCCAAAAAAGATTTTTTAGCAAAAGTTCATATTGCATACAAAGAATGTGCAGAAACTCAATATTGGCTAAATCTATTACACAAATCAGATTATATAAATTTAGAACAATTTGAATCAATCAACAATGACTGCTCTGAATTACTCAAAATATTAACAACCATAATTAAAACAACAAAAAAGAATTTGAAAAAAGGGATATAACATAACCTCCCCTTTTCCTTATTCCTTATTCCTTATTCCTTATTCCTTATTCCTTATATGAACAACACACTGAAACACATATTATTTAAACCACTCTCAATACTCTATGGTATCGGAGTAGGATTGCGAAACAAACTATTCGATTTAGGCTTATATCGTTCTACTAAAAGCGATATAACAACCATTTCGGTAGGTAATATTACGGTTGGGGGCACTGGCAAAACGCCTCATGCCGAATATATTTTATCTCTCATATCAAACAAAGTGAACACTGCGTATCTCAGTCGTGGTTATAAACGTTTGACACAAGGATTCCGCATTGCCGATGAAAAAAGCAATGCATCTACTATTGGCGATGAAGCATTCCAAATCAAACAAAAATTCCCAAATATAACAGTAGTCGTTGATGGCAACCGCCACAATGCACTTCGCAAACTACGTGATTCAAAAAAAACACCTAAAGTAGTAGTCCTCGATGATGCGTATCAACATCGCTCACTTCACCCCGATTTGAATATTCTACTCATCGATTTCAATCGTTTAACATACCAAGATTCAATGTTACCACTCGGCGAATTACGCGAACCAAGCAATAACACCGACCGAGCCGATATCATAATTTTCACAAAATGTCCATCTACTATTATGCCTGTAGATATGCTCTCTACTCGCACTCAAATCAAACCTTTCCCATATCAAACACTCTATTACACCACTCTAAAATACGGAGAACCAAAAGGATTATTTTCTAACAAAAATTTAAATCTTCAAGGCAAAGAAATCATACTTATCACAGGCATTGCACAGCCACAACACTTACACAAACATTTGGAAAAATATGCAAGCTTAATAATTGCATTTAAATATCCTGATCATCACAGATTTACATCACATGACATAAAAGAATTAGCAGAAGATTTCGAAAAACTACCAGCAAATAATCGTGCTATAATTACAACCGAGAAAGATGCAGCTCGATTAATGTCAATGAATATACCTGAATCAATAAAAAACGATATCTACACAATAAACATAGAAGTAGATTTTTTGTTCAATGGTCAAAAAGATTTCGATGCACAAATCGACAAATTCTTGCGCAATCAAAACTTAATTTAGATACAAGATAAAAGACACGAGACACAAGACTTTTTACTCTCATGTCTTTTATTTTTACCCCACATCTAAAAAAACAAGAAAAAAGTATGATTATTCAATAAAAAATTATTAACTTTGCATGCTTATTAGATTATAGTGTTGTAAACAATCGTTACTAACTAAATAACTAATCATTAATCACTATTTTATATACTTAAATCTTATGGCTGAAAAGAAATTAAATCTCTTGGCTGATTTCCCTGCTATCACTACAGAAGAGTGGATGGCAAAAATCAATGCAGACCTCAAAGGAGCTGATTTTGAGAAAAAGCTCGTTTGGAAAACTAATGAAGGGTTTAATGTGATGCCTTTTTATCGTTTGGAAGACGTTGCTGAATTGAAAACAACCACTTCAGCACCGGGCGAGTTTCCATACGTACGTGGCACCAAAACCGACAACGAATGGTATGTTCGTCAAGACATCGACGCAACTTGTGCTAAAACTGCTAATGCAAAAGCACTTGACGTACTCAACAAAGGTATCAACTCACTCGGTTTCAAACTTAACAAAAACGAATTGAGCGCAGAATACATCGCTACTCTCCTCAACGGTATCTGCCCTGAGTGCGTAGAATTGAACTTCCGCGTTTGCATCCGTTGCTCTGCTCAATTGGTAGCTCTTTTGGCTGACTACTTCAAAGCTCAAGGTGCTGACCTCGCTAAAGTAGAAGGTTCTATCAACTTCGACCCTATCAACCGTATGTTGTTGAAAGGCAAAGAGCTCAAACAAGCAGAAATCGCTGAAATGGCTGTTGCTGTAGTAAAAGCTGCTGCTGTTCTTCCTAAATATCGCGTAATTGGCGTTAACTCACTCAGCCTCAACAATGCTGGTGCATACTGCTCACAAGAACTTGGTTATGCTCTTGCTTGGGGTGCTGAATATATGACTATGCTCACAGAAGCTGGTCTTACAGCTGACGAAGCTGGTAAAGCAATCAAATTCAACATGGGTGTTGGCGGTAACTACTTCATGGAAATCGCTAAATTCCGTGCTGCTCGCATGTTGTGGGCTATGATTGTTAAAGCTTACGCTCCTGCTTGCGACTGCGCTGCTAAAATGCGTGTTCACGCTGAAACATCAACATTCAACAAAACTATCTACGACGCACACGTAAACCTTCTCCGTACTCAAACAGAAGCTATGAGTGCTACTATCGCAGGTGTTGACTCTTTGACTGTTAATGCATTCGACGTAACATACAAAGAAAGCGACGACTTCTCAGAACGTATCGCTCGCAACCAACAACTCCTTCTCAAAGAAGAATCTCACTTCAATAAAGTAACTGACCCATCTGCAGGTTCTTACTATATCGAAAACCTCACAAACAGCATCGCTGACCAAGCATGGAAACTCTTCCTCGAAATCCAAAACAATGGTGGTTTCTTCGCAGCTGTTGAAAGCGGTAAAGTTCAAGAGGCTATGAAAGCTACTTCTGCTAAACGTCTTAAAGACGTATCTGCTCGCAAAGAAGTTCTCCTTGGTACTAACCAATTCCCTAACTTCAGCGAAATGGCAGCAGAAAAAATCACTAAAGAAGAATGCAAATGCGGTAACTGCGGTTGCGAAACTCCACGTGGCATCCAAACATTGCCAACTACTCGCGCTGCTCAAGAATTTGAAGACCTTCGTCTTGCTACTGAACGTTCAGCTAAACGTCCAAAAGCATTCATGCTCACAATCGGTAACTTGGCTATGCGTCTTGCTCGCGCTCAATTCTCTTGCAACTTCTTTGCATGTGCAGGTTATGAAGTAATCGACAACCTTGGCTTCGAAACTGTTGAAGCAGGTGTTGAAGCTGCTCAAAAAGCAGGTGCTGACATCATCGTTCTCTGCTCTAGCGACGACGAATATGCAGAATATGCTCCTGCAGCATTCAAAGCTATCGATGGCAAACAAATCTTCGTTGTTGCAGGTGCTCCTGCTTGCATGGAAGACCTCAAAGCTGCTGGCATCGAAAACTTCATCCACGTTCGCGTGAACGTACTTGACACATTGAAAGCATTTAATGCACAATTGTTAAAATAAGTATCAGTAACGAGTAACGAGTAGCGAGTAACGAGAGCCATTCGGCACATACACTCAATCGAATAACAAGAGAACAAACATAAAATATGCTTCATAAATTTCGAGATTTAATTGTTTGGCAAAAATCAATTTGTTTTGTAAAAAACATATATAATTTGACAGCCAAATATCCTAAATCAGAAACATTTGGATTAATATCCCAAATACAACGCGCAGCAGTATCAATACCTACAAATATATCTGAAGGCTGTGGTCGTAATTCTGACAAAGAACTATCTCGATTTATAGACATATCAATTGGTTCTTCTTTTGAAATCGAAACGCTACTTCACATATCATTTGAACTGAAATACATAGAACAATTTGAATATAATGAATTCATTAAAGAACTCTATGAAATTCAAAAAATGATGTACGGATTAAAACAAAAATTAAATAATAAATAGTTGATAGTAAAAAGTAAAGAGTCTTTAAAAAAAAAAGGAATAAAGTCTCGCTACTCGCTACTAAAATACTAAAAGTCTAAGTTATGAAACCAAATTTTAATGATATAAATATCAAAGAAGTTGCTGCTAGCAAAGCTACAGTAAACGGTGAAAATTGGTTGACTCCTGAACAAATTCCGGTAAAACCAATCTACACAAAAGAAGACCTTGAAGGTCTTGAACACCTCAACTATGTTGCAGGTCTTCCTCCATTCCTTCGTGGCCCTTATAGCGGTATGTATGCTATGCGTCCTTGGACTATCCGTCAATACGCAGGTTTCTCTACTGCTCAAGAGTCTAACGCTTTCTATCGTCGTAACCTTGCTTCTGGTCAAAAAGGTTTGTCAGTAGCATTCGACTTGGCTACACACCGTGGCTACGACGCTGACCACGCTCGCGTTGTTGGTGACGTAGGTAAAGCTGGTGTATCTATCTGCTCTGTAGAAGATATGAAAGTCCTTTTCAACGGTATTCCATTGAACAAAATGTCAGTTTCTATGACAATGAACGGTGGTGTACTTCCAGTTATGGCATTCTACATCAACGCAGGTCTCGAACAAGGTGCTAAACTCGAAGAAATGGCTGGTACTATCCAAAACGATATCCTCAAAGAATTCATGGTGCGTAACACTTACATCTACCCACCTAAATTCTCTATGAAGATTATCGCTGACATCTTCGAATACACAGCTAAAAACATGCCTAAATTCAACTCTATCTCTATCTCTGGTTACCACATGCAAGAAGCTGGTGCTACTGCAGATATCGAGTTGGCTTACACTCTCGCTGACGGTCTCGAATACCTCCGCGCTGGTGTTAACGCAGGTATGGACATCGATACTTTCGCTCCACGTTTGTCATTCTTCTGGGCTATCGGTACTAACCACTTCATGGAGATTGCAAAAATGCGTGCAGCTCGTCTCCTCTGGGCTAAAATTGTTAAACAATTCAACCCTAAAAACCCTAAATCTCTTGCTCTTCGTACTCACTCTCAAACTTCTGGTTGGTCACTTACAGAGCAAGACCCATTTAACAACGTAGGTCGTACATGTATCGAAGCTATGGGTGCTGCTCTTGGTCACACTCAATCACTTCACACTAACGCCCTCGACGAAGCTATCGCTTTGCCAACTGACTTCTCTGCTCGTATCGCTCGTAACACTCAAATCTACATCCAAGAAGAAACTCAAGTGTGCCGCGAAATTGACCCATGGGCAGGTTCTTACTACATCGAAAGCCTCACTAACGACCTCGCTGAACGCGCTTGGGCTCACATCGAAGAAATCGAAAAACTCGGTGGTATGGCTGCTGCTATCGAAACAGGTCTTCCAAAAATGCGTATCGAAGAAGCTGCTGCTCGCACTCAAGCTCGTATCGACTCAGGCAACCAAACTATCGTTGGTGTTAACAAATATCGTCTCGACCACGAAGACCCAATCGATATCCTCGAAATCGACAACACTGCAGTTCGTAAAGAACAAATCGAACGTCTCAACGAACTCAAAGCTAACCGCGACAACGAAGCAGTTAAACGTGCCCTTGACGCTCTCACAGAATGCGTTAAAACAGGTAAAGGCAACTTGCTCGAACTCGCAGTTGAAGCTGCACGTCTTCGTGCTACTCTTGGTGAAATTTCAGACGCTTGCGAAGTTGTCGTAGGTCGTTATAAAGCAACAATTAGAACTATTTCAGGTGTGTATAGCGCAGGAACTAAAAACGATGCAGACTTCAAAGAAGCTTGCGAATTGACAGCTAAATTTGCTAAAGAAGAAGGTCGTCAACCTCGTATCATGATTGCTAAAATGGGTCAAGACGGTCACGACCGTGGTGCTAAAGTTGTAGCTACAGGTTACGCTGACTGCGGTTTCGATGTTGACATGGGTCCTCTCTTCCAAACTCCAGAAGAAGCAGCTAAACAAGCTGTAGAAAACGACGTTCACGTACTCGGCGTTTCTTCACTCGCTGCAGGTCACAAAACTCTCGTGCCACAAGTAATTGAAGAACTCAAAAAACTCGGTCGTGAAGACATCATCGTTATCGCTGGAGGTGTAATCCCTGCACAAGACTACGACTTCTTGTATAAAGCAGGCGTTGCAGCAATCTTCGGTCCTGGTTCTCCAGTTGCTAAATCAGCTAAAACAATCATGGAAATCTTGATGGAAAAATAATTGATAATCTATCAATAATCCAATAAACAAAAAGCATCGCTCGGGTTGAGCGATGCTTTTTTATGTTTAAATTATTACTATTCAAAAAAAATCTTATTCCTTTTTTTAACAAAAAAGGCATCCCAATGGAATGCCTCTTACAATATATTATCTTCAATATATATTTATCAATAACGACGAACAACTATATAACCCAATGCACACAATAAAAATCCCCACACCACATCAGTAAGAGGAGCACCAGGTTCTTTGCCACCTCCGTAAAAACCATTTACCTTTTGCATATTCCCTGTTGCCACAAACTCATCTTCGTCAAAAGCTTCAGTAACAGAAGTACGTGCATTATAAGCATCAACTGTCATTGGACGATTAAATGTAACATTTTGAACAGTTGTCATATTTACACCTGTTGAAGTATAACCATTCCAAGCATTATTTTGCAAAGCAACTTGAGATGATGCTTTTGAAACTTGCTCTGCTCCATTAACAATAGATGCACGACGAACTTGCTCTGCTCGTTGAGAATAGTCGTAATCTGCTTTTTTTACCTGAATATTGCGTTTTTGCAAGTTATTTCCAAATTTATTTATATCAATATCCTTAAAAAAAAGCGTAGAATTTATATTTTCTCCAGAAAAATCATCACTAAAAGGTGTAGCATAAGCAGTAGCACAAACAAACATAACTACCACTGACACAACAAATTTCAATATAATACCATTCATTTTACCTATCATACTAAAAAACGACGCAAAGTTAATATTTTTTTATCAAAAAAACAATATTTTTCTTATTTTTTCCCAAAAAAAAGATAATCAAATAAATTGACTATCTTTTCTAAGTGGAGCTGACGGGAGTCGAACCCGTGTCCGAACGAGGAAGCAATACGCTTTCTACATGCTTATCTTCGCCTTGATTTTCGAACGACAGCAAGACCGAAGCCACCAACTGCCGCCTTATCTGCTAAAATCTCATCAGCAGTGCACAGCCACTACTGACCAGCCCCGAATTTATAGCACCTCTAAACCAGACCGCCTCGGCGCAATGGCATCTGAGAGATGTCTTGTTTCAGCACCTTGTGCCGAAATTAAGCTAATCTACTATACTTCGATTAAGCAGCAAGAGCGTAAGAATTTTCGCCAATTATAGTTTACCTGCTATGATTAAAGTGCTTAACAGACAATGCACTGCATGCTTACATACCTCTTCTACCCGCCGTCAAAACCAAACAGCCCCTTTTTTCAATTCACAATGCACAATTCACAATGCATAATTAACCATTCGAAACTAATTCCTTCATCAATTATGAATTATGAATTATGCATTATGCATTATTATTTAGCGTAGCTTACTGAACGAGTTTCACGGATTACGGTGATTTTCACTTGACCCGGATAAGTCATTTCGTCTTGGATTTTCTTAGCTATGTCGTAAGAGAGTGTTTCTACTGTTTTATCATCAACTTTGTCGGCTCCTACGATTACACGAAGTTCACGACCTGCTTGAATTGCGTATGTTTTAACAACACCTGGATAAGAGAGTGCAAGATTTTCAAGGTCGTTAAGACGTTTGATATAAGCCTCTACGATTTCGCGACGAGCACCCGGACGAGCACCTGAAATAGCGTCACAAACTTGTACGATTGGAGCAAGAAGCGATGTCATTTCAACTTCATCATGGTGAGCACCAATAGCATTACATACGTCAGGTTTTTCTTTATATTTCTCTGCAAGATTCATACCAAGGATTGCGTGTGGCAATTCTGGTTGGTCATCAGGCACTTTACCAATATCGTGAAGAAGACCTGCACGTTTAGCTTTTTGAGGATTCAAGCCAAGTTCGGCAGCCATGATAGCACAGAGGTTGGCTGTTTCGCGAGCGTGTTGGAGAAGGTTTTGTCCGTAAGAAGAACGATATTTCATTTTACCAACAAGACGAATAAGCTCAGGATGAAGACCATGAATACCAAGGTCGATAGTTGTACGTTTACCAATTTCGACAATTTCTTCTTCGACTTGTTTGCGAGTCTTAGCCACAACTTCCTCGATACGAGCAGGGTGAATACGACCATCAACTACAAGTTGGTGAAGAGAGAGACGTGCTATTTCGCGACGTACTGGATCGAAACCAGAAAGAACGATAGCTTCAGGTGTGTCGTCAACAATAATTTCCACACCAGTAGCTGCTTCGAGAGCGCGAATATTACGACCTTCACGACCAATAATACGACCTTTTACTTCATCGCTTTCGATATTAAATACTGTAACAGAATTTTCAATTGCAGTTTCAGTAGCAACGCGTTGGATTGTTTGAACGATGATACGTTTAGCCTCTTTATTAGCAGTAAGTTTAGCGTCCTCCATCATTTCATTTACATACGCCATTGCCTCTGTTTTAGCCTCGTCTTTAATAGACTCTATAAGTTGATTTTTAGCCTCATCAACCGAAAGACCTGCAATAGCAGAAAGCTTTTCAGTTGCTTCAACATTAAGTTTGTCCAACTCAGTTTGCTTAGCATCAACAAGATTAAGTTGTTTTTCAAGATTTTCACGAATAGCATCAATTTCGCTATTTTTACGATCTAACTCTTTTTGTTTTTGGTTTACTTGTTGTTCTTTTTGTTGAGCACGATTTTCGATTTGTTGAGCACGATTCTCAGATTGTTGTATTTTTGAGTTTCGTTCAGCAACCTCTTTTTCGAATTCGGCTTTCATGTTAAGAAATTTCTCTTTAGCCTCAAGGAGTTTATTACGTTTTATAGTTTCTCCTTGATCTTCTGCATCTTTAAGTTTACGAGCTACTTTACCTTTCATAGAAGCGCTGATACCAAAATAACCAGCAATACCTCCCACAATAAGTCCAGCAACTGCAAGAATAATCGAAAGTGTCATAGTTATTAGTTATTAATGATTAATGATTAGTGATTAACTATATATAAAAAAACGCACTTATTACATATATAAACAATGTAAAAAGTACGTGATATATTAATATACTAAGAAACAAATTCTTATGTATTACTCAACATCAAGTTCTTGACCCAACAATTCTGAGAGTTTAGCCATTTCAGATAAGGGTGTTGAATGATATTGCGATTCAAGGCTCACGGCTTCAACAGCCATTTCATAAGCCACCATTGACAAAATATCTGGATAAGGTAAACTAAATTTTTGATTATAGACGGCTATACGCTCGTTCAACAGTTTTGCTGCTTTGCGATATACCTCTTCTCGTTCTGCTGGAATTGACAACTTTGTTGTAAATCCATTAATACGGATAGTGATTATTCGCTCTTCTGCCATCGTTTTAATCTATCTCGTTTAGTAAACCTAAACATTTATCTATATCACGTACCAATTTTGTGATACGATTATTAGCTTCGCGTTTGCTTTTCTCATCCCAACCATACGCTTTTGCCAATTTTAATCGTTCATAATTGGTTTTTAGTTCGGTTATTTCAACCTTTGCAGCATCCAAATCTTCTGTCGTTTTTTTTAAATCCCGCTTTAATTCAATATTTTCTTCCTTGAGTTTCTTATAACGCTCAAGAAGTTGAACTACCTGAGATTCAACAGTATTAACATCAACAGAATCTTTCTTACTCATAGTATAACCAAAACTTTCACAAAGTTACAATTTTTTATTGACACTACCAAACATTTTAATTGAAATTTAAAAGTTAAAATTTGAAATGTGATTTTTTCAATTTTCCTTATTGCATTCATATTTTTTTTGTACCTTTGCAAGTTAGATTTTCCACAACATATAGTGTGTAAATTATTTTATAAGGATTATGAAAGAAAAGAAATATACTTTATTAAATAATATCAACTATCCTAAAGATTTAAAGGGACTATCGGTTGACTATTTGCCACGAGTGTGCGATGAATTAAGAAAATATATTATTGAACAATTAGCAAAAAATCCAGGTCATTTAGGTTCATCTTTAGGTGTTGTAGAGCTAACTGTTGCACTACATTATGTGTTTAATACACCTTACGATAGGATTGTATGGGACGTTGGGCATCAGGCTTACGGACATAAAATATTAACAGGCAGACGTGAAGCTTTCAAAACCAATAGAATGTTCAAGGGGTTGTGTGGTTTTCCTAATCCGAAAGAGAGTGAATATGACGCATTTGGAGTTGGACACTCATCTACCTCTATTTCAGCAGCATTAGGCATGTCAATAGCTGCTAAATTAAAAGGAGAAAACAGACAAGTAGTGGCTGTAATTGGCGATGGTTCAATGACAGGAGGATTGGCTTTTGAGGGGTTGAACAATGCATCTATAAATCCGAATAATTTACTTATCATATTGAATGACAACAATATGGCAATTGACCCAATCAAAGGGGGATTGAGCCATTATTTGACATCTATACATTTTTCAAAAACATACAACCGTGTTAGATACGGGATATATAGAGTTTTGAAAAAAATGGGTATGATGTCGGAAGCTAATAAAAATAGAGTTTTAAGACTTGGCAATTCGCTAAAAAGTTTACAAGCTAATGCTAATCAAAACAATATATTTGAAGGCTTAAATATCCGATATTTCGGACCTATTGATGGACATAATGTAGAAGAATTGGTTGAAGTTTTGGGACAATTGAAGACATACAATGGACCGAAAGTATTGCATATTATCACAAAAAAAGGTAAGGGCTACAAACCTGCAGAAGAAGAGGTTACAACATGGCATGCGCCTGGCGTATTTGATGTGAAGACAGGGCAACGAATTAAGAAACGCGCAGAGGGTGAACCTCCTCTATTCCAAGAGGTTTTTGGAAATACATTGTTGGAATTGGCTCATAAAAATGATAAAATTGTGGGTATTACGCCTGCGATGCCTTCGGGTTGCTCGATGAACATAATGATGAACGCTATGCCTGAAAGGACATTTGATGTCGGAATAGCAGAAGGTCATGCTGTTACGTTCTCGGCTGGATTGGCAAAAGAGGGACTGATGCCGTTTTGTAATATCTATTCGAGCTTCATGCAAAGGGCGTATGACAATGTGATACACGATGTTGCGTTACAGAACTTAAATGTTGTATTCTGCCTTGACCGTGCAGGTATTGTGGGAAACGACGGGGCTACTCATCAAGGACAATTTGACTTGACAATGTTCCGTTGCATACCAAATATGACAATCGGTGTGCCTCGTAACGAACACGAATTGAGGAACTTGATGTACACAGCGCAATTAGACGATAAAGGTCCGTTCATGATACGCTACCCTCGCGGTAAGGGTATTCTTGCCGATTGGAAAAACGAGATGAAAGAGGTAGAGATTGGCAAAGGAGAAGAGATGCGTGCGGGCAAAGAGATTGCCGTTGTGGGCGTGGGTCCTATACTCTACACCGCACAGAAGGCGATTGAGAGACTTGAGGCTGAGAATAGCGACTTAAAAGTGGGACTTTACGACTTAAAATTCTTAAAACCAATGGATAATGAATTGCTACACGAAATAGGCAAACAATATTCGAAAATATATACTATCGAAGATGGCACAATTATCGGTGGCGCAGGGTCGGCAATCGAAGAATGGATGATGGACAATGGCTATCAACCTAAGATTGTACGACTTGGATTGCCTGATGAGTTTGTAGAACATGGGTCGCAAGCTGAATTATTTGGAATGTTAGAGTTGGATGTTGAAGGAATTTATAAAAGATTGAGAAATAAGGAATGAGGAGTGAGGAATGTGTCTTACAACTCGTATTTAATGTCTAAAAGCTAAAGAAAATGAAAATAGTTATTGTAGGTGCAGGGGAAGTGGGTCGTTATGTAGCCAAAATGTTGTCGAATGAGAACCACGACATAACGATTATGGATGAGTCGGAAGAAAGACTCCAAGACCTTGATGCAAATTATGATATCATGTCGCGCGTTGGGTCTCCAACATCGGTAAATGACTTGCAGATGTGTGGAGTAAGAAATTGCGACCTATTTATTGCAGTAAATACATCGGAAAGCGTTAACACAACAGCCTGTATGATAGCATCGAAACTCGGGGCTCGCAAAACATTAGCACGTATCGACAACTACGAATATTTGCTACCAAAAAACAAAGAGATGTTCAAATCTTTAGGGATTGATAAGTTGATTTACCCTGAAGTATTGGCAGCAACAGAGATAGTGCAATCTTTAAAACGCAGTTGGATACGCGAATATCGTACATTTAGTAATGAGGCTCTTGTTTTAGTATGTGTAAAAGTCAGAGAAAACTCAGAAATTACAAATAAAGTTTTCAGTACTGGATTTTTCAATCATAGCATGTATCGCATCGTAGCGGTAAAACGACATACAACTACTATTATACCAAGTGGTAATGACCAGATTTTAGCAAATGACCTTGTATATTTTATCTGCTCAAAAGAAAATTTGGAATATGTAAGAACAGCAGCAGGTAAAACCAATTTCGATATAAAAAACATCATCATAATGGGAGGGTCGAAAATTGCGTTAAAAACAGTTCAATACTTGCCAAACGATATAGATGTGAAGATTATAGAAAGTGACAGGGAAAAATGCTATAAACTTGCAGATAAAACAGATACACTTATTATTCATGGCGATGGTCGTAACATTGATTTGTTGAAAGACGAAGGAATTGAAGATGCAGATGCATTTATTGCCTTGACCGATAATTCGGAAACAAACATATTAGCATGTTTAGCCGCAAAACGATTTGGTATCAGAAAAACTATTGCCGAAGTAGAGAATATCGACTATATCGATTTGGCTGACAACCTTGACATCGGCACCCTTATCAACAAAAAATTGATTGCTGCATCGCACATTTATCAACAGACATTAGATGAGGATGCGTATGACGTGCAGTGTTTGACATACTCGGATGCAGAGGTCGTAGAATTTGTAGTAAAACCTGGCGATAAAATCACAAAAGACCGCGTACGCAACTTAAATTTGCCTGAAGATGTAAATATTGGAGGTGTTGTGCGCAATGGTAAAGGACATGTTGTGAATGGCAATACCATTATACTACCAGGTGACCACGTAGTTATATTCTGTAAGGCTACTGCTGTGCCTAAATTAGCAAAATTCTTTAATTAATAAAGACACGAGATACAAGACACGAGAAACGAGAATAATCCAACATCTTGTGTCTACATCTAAAATATAAATAATGACTAAAACATTTAATTGGCAACAGGTAATAAGAATATTGGGGGTGCTTTTGATGACAGAGGCTCTCTTTATGGTTATTGCCGCAATTGTAGCATATATTTACGAGGGAGATGACCTGACTGCAATAGTTGAGTCGGCTACAATTACTTTTGGAGCTGGGCTTGGAGGGGTATTGTTAAGTGGCTCAAACACAAAACATATAGGCACACGCGAAGGTTATTTAGTAGTAGGATTAGTCTGGATTGTATTCTCGTTGTTCGGCATGCTACCATTTAGGTTAAGTCACTATATACCAAGCATAACAGATGCGTTTTTTGAAACCATGTCGGGATTTACTACTACGGGAGCAACCATACTCACTGATATAGAGGCATTGCCTCACGGACTACTATTTTGGCGCAGTATGCTACAATGGCTTGGAGGTATGGGTATTGTAGTGTTATCACTCGCCATATTACCGATGTTCGGTGCCGGAATGCAACTATTTGCTGCCGAAGTGCCGGGTATAACCTACGACAAACTACAGCCTAAAATCACCGACACCGCCCGTAAACTTTGGGAGTTATATGCATTATTGACTGCAATATGCGCAGTACTACTCTACTTAGGAGGCATGGAGATATTTGATGCTATATGCCACTCGCTCACCACATTAGCATCAGGAGGATACTCTACCAAAAACGCCTCGATTGCCCATTGGGCATCGCCTGCTATACATTATATAATAATCTTCTTTATGATTGTGGCAGGCACAAACTTCTCATTATTATACGGAGCTTTAATTCGCCGTCAAAACAAAAGATTAATTCAAGATGAAGAATTCCGTACATACACATTTAGCATAATAGGTATAGCATTGATTATCGGAATAGGATTGTTGTGTACACGCTCATTTGAGGGAGCAATAAGTGTTGAGAAATCATTTAGAGATGCTCTATTTCAAACAGTTGCAACAATAACAACAACAGGTTTTTCGACTTCGGACTATATGGCTTGGCACCCAATTTTGTGGTTGATAATATTGTTGGCAATACCAATGGGAGGAACTGCAGGCTCTACATCGGGAGGCATAAAGACTATACGCTTGCATATTATGGCAAAAAATATTCTTTACGAATTTAAGCGTGTGATGCACCCTAAAGCAATTCGCCCCGTAAGGATAAACCGCCGCATTGTATCGGAAAACACACTGTCAAACACATACGTTTTCTTGTCTATATTTGTGATAATCACAATAGTATCTACCATAGTGCTTATGCTATGCGGGGTATCACCGAGTGAAGCATTCAGTTGCTCTTTAGCTTCTATATCAAATGTAGGACCAGCATTAGGGCAGTTTGGGCCAACAGAAACTTACGCCATATTACCTGATTTTGCAAAATGGTATTTGTCAATAGTAATGCTAATAGGGCGTTTAGAATTATTCACAATATTGATATTGTTTTTACCTTCATTCTGGAAAAGATAAAAATTTAACGACGCATAAATAATCAAATAAAAGAAAAATAAATCCCTTTGCAACAAATTTTATTATATTCCATTTGTTTAGTATTTTGATGCATTTAATTATTTTTTACCAAATAATGTAAAAAAAACAAAAATAATAAACATTTATTAAAAAAAATATATTAAATTTGCAACGTAATATCTCGTAGTGGGTAGTCTTTCGTCTATCTACCAATTATCATTGGATAATCAAAGATATTTACAATACACTAAAATTGATTAATAACAACCTAAATTGATAAGTTATGAAAACTAAATCATTACTTTTTGTATTATTTGTATTATTACTTAACTCAATTAGAGTATCAGCAACAATATTAATTGATGGTGATGGGGTTTCTGGTAACAAAAACTCCACATGGTACACGACAACCGCTTACACCAATGAGCATTATACGATATCTAAAGAAAATGTAGATATAAACCTCCCATACCCATCTAATCGTGTTGAGTTTCAAGCGTGTGCCGCAAATGCATGTGTAGGAACAAGAACAATATCTATTGATCATTGTATAAAGGGAATATGGTCTAATACTGGTTATACAACACCTCAATTAAAAAACAATGGATTAGGATTCTTTGTACAAATATGGAATGCCTGGACAGACTACAACACAGAACTGCTTTCTCCTGAAGCTGAAAAAGTGGCTTTTGTTGATAATGGAGGCACTCTTGATAGATACATTCAAAAGATTAAAATTCGCATGGCACCTCATACCAAAATGAACACATCATCGATTGCGTTCACAAACGTGCCTGTTGGGACAACTGCTACACAAACTATCGATTTTTATTCATTTCTTTCAGGTTCGAGTGGTATAAAAATTTCTGTAGTTGACGGCAATAAGAATACTATTAATATACCTGGTTTATCTTTAAGTCGTACAAGTATCGATAAAAATTTGTGCGAAAAAATAAAAGAAAACAATTATTCCGTTACTGTGACATTTGCACCTCAAAGCATTATGTCTTATTCAAATTGCTATATACGAATAGTAAACTCAGGAGCTTCAATCGGTAGTACAATTGACATTCCTATTACAACATTATCAAGTTCGCTTAGCGCACCTACTTTAAGCTTACAATCAAATGGCACAGGATATGAAGTTGTTTATTTACAATGGAATGCCATCACAGGTGCAAACGGATATAACTTATATGATAATGGCACAAAAGTTGGCACATACACTGGCACAACAGCTGTAATAACAGGTCTTGCCATGGGTTCAAGTCATAACTATACAATTAAGACAGTTGCTGGTTCTTCTGAATCTAACGCTTCAAATACAGTTAGTGTAACAACCTATTCATATCCAAAAACATCAAGCGTAACATTCTCGAATGTACAACAAAATCAATTCACTATCAATTGGGGTAAAGTAGATATCAAAGGAAAAGACCATAAATTTAATCGCTATCAAATTCATGTCTATTATTATGATTATTATGGCAATTGGGTACACCTCCAAAATATCTATATTACAGACAATAATCAAACATCATATAATGTAACAGGCATTGATGATGCAACAAAATATGATGTTTATGTTGGCGTTGATTTCCAATATACAGTTAATGGCACAACTAAATCATTCGACGTAGCATCAATAGGTACACAATGGGTAAATAATAATGTTACAACAAAAGATTGTAGTGTAACCTACATAGACGATGTATATAATGGAGTGAAAATTTATAAAGGAGAATGGCATTATGTCAATATTGGTACTGCAAATAAACTCAATTGGCTTAGAGACAACACTTCGACTGTTTTAAGATGGCCTCTATACTATCCTTGCGAAACCTTACAATATCGTGCATGGGTAGAATCGAACGGTAATTTAGACCACTCTATTAAAGATAATGCAACAGGAAATCAATACTTCTTATGCGGTAAAAATGATGGAAGACCAGCATATCTTGAAGGAAACAAACTACAAACTCCTGCAACATCAATAAGTACATCTTTAACAGATATTCAATTCGAAAGAATCGGTGAAAATGTTTTTGCTACACAAACTGTTTATGTCAGCGATGCGTATGCAAAAATTGCACGCCACATCAAACTAAAAAATGAATATCATTACATCAATTTAGGTTCTATTCTCTTGAATAAAGGTACACTATCTGCTAAAATAGAATTCGAATCATTCCTTGTAGATGGAGCTCTTACTGCATCATCAAACAACAACCACTTCAAACTTAGCAAAACAACTCTTGCTCCTGCTGCTACAACAAAAGCAGGCACTTTCTGCCAAAAAGGAAATACAAGCTATGATTTCACAGTTACATTCACAGCTAGTGAAGCTGGAAAACATGTAGCAGTCATAACTATCTCTGATGGAAAACAAAGCACTATCGTAACTATCGAAGCAGAAGTTCTTACTATGAACATATTCGAGACTGCTGGAGATTGGAACAATTCAAACAACTGGAAAGTTAAAGTATTACCAGCAAGCAACGAAGATGTTGAAATTAACGCAGCCGCTAATATTCCTAACGGATACACTGCTACCGTAAAAGACATTACTCTCAGCAATGGTGGTTCTATAACTATCGCTCCTCAAGGTAAATTGAAGGCAAACAACATTGTAGGTGCAAATGCAACCAATCTCACACTTCAAGCAAATGAAAATGGAACAGCAACCCTTTTGTTCAAAAACACTAACAAAGTAGATGCAACTATACAACTCTACACTCTTGCATCTTCTGACGGCTTACGCAATGAAACACCTGGCAACTTCAAAGACCCTAAATGGCAATATTTCGGCATCAATGTAGAATCTCTCGCATATTCAACTCTCAATAATGACGGAATCTCAAACTGGATATATCGCTGGGATGAAACAAAACACACATCAAGTTGCTGGGCTGAAAAACTTAAAACTGGTTCTAATCTTTCGGCTTGGACTGGGTACGGTATAGCTCAAGAAAAAGATACAACTTACACATACTCTGGAACACTTATCAATAGTGACCACACCTACAATCTAACATATACTGACGGTACTAACACAAATGGTGATAGGGGTAATAACCTTATCACAAATAGTTACACCGCTCCTATTGATATTACCACATTAAGTAATTCAAACTTTACTAATGCAGTAGCAAATATCATTATATATAACACTGGTTCATACGCAGAATGGAGAAATCAAACAAATATTTCAGGTTTCAATCCTGGTCAGGTTATCGAAATACCTGTAAATACAGTCAATAGCCTTTCTGCTAATTATCCTCGTACTATTGCATCTTCACAAGCTTTCTTTGTGACAGCATACTCTGGTGGTGGTAGTTTCAATGTTAACTATGACAAAAACGTTTATAATGCTACTCAAACAAGCAACGTAAAACGTGCAAAAAACAATAGCAAAAATTTTGAAAACGTATTGTGCATAACTGTTGCAAACTCAACATCAACCGACCAATTACACCTTCTCGAACACAATGCAACAACACCTGAGTTCGATAATGGTTATGATGCTAAAAAACATTTTGACAATCCAACAGGTATGCAAATTTACGCAACTACAGCGTTTGGTCATGCTTCAATCAACACTAATTCGACATTCAACGGACAAAATATCGGATTTATAGCAGATTCAGAATATGAGTTATATACAATGACCTTCGATATAGAACAAATCAGCTCATACAATGAATTGTATTTATATGACGCTATGACTGAAACTTATGTTGATATATTGACTGAAGAAGAATATCAATTCTATGGCTCTGTAGAACCTATGGATAATCGTTTCATCATAACAACTGAAAGAAAAAATGCGGCATCTGATAATACTACAACTTCTGTTGAAAGTGTTACTTGGGATGATATTGTGGCTATGAATGAGACTATTTATCTATACACAACAACAGGTCAGTTAATATCTACACTTTCAACAAATTCAATAGAAAACTTATCTATTCCTGCGGGAATATACATAGTACGTTGCGGTGACAAAACTTTGAAAATAGTAAATAGATAAAATATAATTTATATGAAAAAATATATAATCATTATTTTTGCTTTAACACTATTGCCCATGTCAATAGGTGCAGAAATAACACTAAGAAAAGGCACAAGAAGCACAATAATTAGAACACAACAAAGAGTGCAGCCTACAAATAGAAATAATTTTGATGCAATATACGCAATTCAACCTGAAAAGAAAAATATATCATATCAACACAATTCATATACAAAACCTCAAAAACAAGTTACGCAAGGGTATGATGTATCATATTTTTCAACAGGTACACAAGTTAAAACATCAACAAAATTACATATCAATAATAGTAATCATGGCGCAAAGTATTATAAATATAATGCACTGGAAGTTAATAATAATAGTATTGGATCGGTAACAACTTATAAAGCACCATCTTTACAACCATTCAATGAAGATGTAAAAGATGTAACAACTGGTTCTGTACAATATGCATTCGGTCCACCAACAGAAGGTCCTATAAGCGACATTATATTCCCTCTTCTTTGCTTTGTGTGTTTATATATTGTTGTAAAAAGAAAAAAATAAATATTTTTCATAAAAAAAACTGATTGTTCCAATATTTCGGAACAATCAGTTTTTTTATGAATTAATTAACTAATTAATAGTTAGTTTTCTTTACTTCGAAGTGAGCTTGTGGGTGAGCGCATGCTGGGCATTCTACTGGGGCTTCTTTGCCTTCCATGATATAACCACAGTTGCGGCATTGCCATGTTACAACCTCGGCTTTAATGAATACTTTACCCTCTTCAATGTTGCGAACGAATGCTTGATAGCGTTCTTCGTGACCACGTTCAGCTACAGCAATGTTACGGTACATGCGAGCGATTTCAGGGAAACCTTCTTCATCAGCAATATCAGCAAATTTTGGATAATCGAGCGACCATTCTTCGTGTTCGCCAGCAGCAGCTGCTTTGAGGTTGTCGATAGTTTTACCGATAACACCAGCAGGGAATGATGCTGAGATTTCGACCATACCACCTTCGAGGTGTTTGAACATGCGTTTTGCGTGTTCTTTTTCTTGGTCAGCAGTTTCAGTGAAGATAGCTGCAATTTGTTCGTAACCTTCTTTTTTTGCAGCAGATGCAAAATAAGTGTAACGCATACGTGCTTGGCTTTCACCAGCGAAAGAGCACATTAAGTTTTTTTCGGTACGTGTACCTTTGATTGATTTTGACATAATTGTAATATAGTTTAGTGTTTAAAGTTTATAGTTTAGAAATTCTATGAATTATAGAGATTCTAGACTCATTTCATTCAGTATGCAAAGATAATGCAAAAAGTTGAAATAATCAATAATTATTTTGCTAAAAAAAATAAAAAATTATAAGGCATAGATTGTGATTTTTTTATTATCTTTGTTAGTTAATTATGTTATTTTGCATTATTATATCAAATAACTTAATTTACAATATTTTACACAAGAAAATTTATAACAAATAACAACGATATGGAATACAAATTTCAGGAGATTGAGAAAAAGTGGCAACAATATTGGAATGAACATGCCACTTATAAGGTAGAGATTGACGAGTCTCGCCCTAAATTCTATGTGCTTGATATGTTCCCATACCCATCGGGAGCGGGCTTGCACGTAGGTCACCCACTCGGATATATCGCATCAGACATATATAGCCGTTATAAACGCCTCAAAGGCTTCAACGTGTTGCACCCAATGGGTTATGACGCATACGGTTTGCCAGCAGAACAATATGCTATCCAAACTGGTCAGCACCCTGCTATCACAACAGAAAAGAATATTGCTCGCTATCGTGAACAATTGGATAAAATTGGTTTCTGCTACGATTGGAGTCGTGAAGTGCGCACTTGCGAGCCAGGCTACTACAAATGGACTCAATGGGCTTTCGTACAGATGTTTAACCACTGGTATTGCAATCGTGCTAATGCTGCACGACCAATATCGATGCTCGTTGATATATTCAAAGAACAAGGTAATAAGAAAGTAAAAGCTGCTTGTAGCGAAACTCCTATATTCACAGCAGAAGAGTGGAACTCGTGGGACGAAAAACGCCAACAAGAAGTGTTGATGAACTATCGTATCGCTTATTTGGCAGACTTGAAAGTGAACTGGTGTCCTGCATTGGGAACAGTGTTGGCTAATGATGAGGTGAGCGAAGGACTTTCGGTACGTGGAGGTCACCCAGTAGAGCAACGCGTTATGCGTCAATGGAGTTTGCGTGTAAGCGCATACGCACAACGCTTGTTAGACGGATTAGACAATGTGGATTGGACAGACTCGTTGAAAGAGACACAAAAGAATTGGATTGGTCGTTCGGAAGGTGCTGAAATGCGATTCAAAGTGGCAGATTCGGACATCGAACTCGAAATATTTACTACACGTGCGGACACAGTATTCGGCGTTACGTTTATGGTGCTTGCACCTGAGAGCGAATACGTTGCACAATTGACAACAGACGAGCAACGCGCCGATGTAGAGGCATATCTCGACCAAGTGAAACGCAGAACAGAACGTGAGCGTATTGCAGACCGTCGCGTAACAGGTGTATTCTCAGGCTCATACGCAGTGAATCCATTGACAAGCGATAAAATTCCGGTATGGATTTCGGACTATGTATTAGCAGGTTACGGTACAGGTGCTATTATGGCAGTGCCAGCACACGATAGTCGCGACTATGCTTTTGCACGTCATTTCAATTTGCCAATCATTCCGCTCATCGAAGGAGCAGATGTGAGCGAAGAGAGCTACGATGCGAAAGAGGGCGTGGTTTGCAACTCAGGATTCTTGAACGGATTGCAAGTGAAAGAGGCTATCGCTAAGATGAAAGAATATATCACAGAACAAGGTCTTGGCCAAGTGAAAGTAAACTACCGCCTCCGTGATGCAATCTTCAGCCGTCAACGCTATTGGGGAGAGCCATTCCCTGTATATTACAAAAATGGCATGCCTTATATGTTGGACGAGAGCAAGTTGCCACTCGAATTGCCAGAAATTGATAAATACCTTCCTACAGAAACAGGCGAGCCACCACTTGGTCGCGCTGCGAAATGGGAGACAGAAGAGGGATATAAATTGGAATTGAACACTATGCCAGGTTTTGCAGGTTCGTCGGCTTACTACCTCCGCTATATGGACCCACACAACACAGAGGCATTGGTAGGCAAATTGGCTAACAACTATTGGGGCAATGTTGACCTCTATATTGGTGGTACAGAGCATGCTACAGGACACTTGATTTATAGCCGTTTCTGGAATAAATTCTTGTTTGACCTCGGCATTGTATGCAAAGACGAGCCATTCCAAAAATTGATTAACCAAGGTATGATTCAAGGTCGCTCGAACTTTGTGTATCGCTATATCGGTGAAGATGCAACAGGCAACCTCTATGTAAGTTACAACTTGATTGACTCGCCAGAATATAAAGACAAAGTGCAACCTATCCATGTGGATGTGAATATTGTGAAGAATGATATTTTGGACGTTGAAGCATTCCGTAATTGGATGCCAGAATATCAAAATGCACAATTTATCTATTCAGATGGTTCGAACGACATCGACAATCCATATTTAGGACAAGCTACTGACAAACAATACATTTGCGGTTGGGCAGTAGAAAAAATGTCGAAATCGATGTTCAACGTGGTAAATCCAGATGACATTGTTGAGCGTTATGGTGCTGACACCTTGCGCTTGTACGAAATGTTCCTCGGCCCACTCGAACAATCAAAACCTTGGGACACAAATGGTATTGATGGTGTGCACCGCTTCTTGAAAAAATTCTGGGGTCTCTATACAGAAGGCGAAGAATTCCGTATCACAGAAGATGCTCCTACAGCAGAAGAGTTGAAAACATTGCACAAAACAATCAAGAAAATCACATACGACATCGAAAACTTCTCGTTCAACACATCAGTGTCGGCATTTATGATTTGCGTAAACGAATTGACATCGGCAAAATGTCGTAAACGTGCAATCCTCGAGCCATTAGCAATATTGATTGCGCCATACGCACCTCATATCGCAGAAGAAGTTTGGGCTGCAATGGGTCACAATACATCGATTTGCGATGCAGAATTCCCAATTTGCAATGAGGCTTATTTGGTAGAAAGCAACACTAAATACCCTATTTCGTTCAACGGCAAAGTGCGTTTCACTATGGAATTACCTGCCGATATGAGCAAAGAGGACGTAGAAAAAACAGTGTTGGCTAACGAGCAAACAGCAAAATATCTCGATGGCAAAGCACCTAAAAAAGTGATTGTTGTGCCTAATAAGATTGTGAATATTGTAATGTAAATAGTAACAAGTAGCGAGTAATGAGTAACAATAATAGTTACTCGCTACTAATTATTTAATAAAAAAAACAAAGCGAACAAACGAGTACAAATATCTTGTTACTCGCTACTCGCTACTAATAGTCTATAAAATGAAAAATAACGTAGTTTTCAAAACTATTTGGGAGCACCTTGCAATTGCATTCGGATTGCTCTGTTATGCTTGGGGTTGGCAATTTTTTCTTAACCCTCACGAAGTAGTAGGTGGTGCAGTAACCGGTCTTGCTACAGTAATTATGTACGGCACACGTGGTTTGTTACCTGAATCGGTACAAGGCTTCTTCGATATGCTCGGTATGGCATCGCAAGGCGGTGGTATCCCTGTGTCGTTCACATTCTTCCTTATCAACGGCATTTTGCTCGTGATGTCAATCCGCATCTTCGGTTGGCAATTCAGTCTCCGTTCAATTTTCGGGGTAATTATGCTTACAATTTGGTTGTGGATACCATTTCCAGAACTTTATATCAAAGCGTTTGGCGTAGCATTCCCTAAATTTGACATCTTCCCATCTGTAATCATGGCTGGTATTATGACCGGTTTTGGTCTTGCGCTTACATTTGTAAATAATGGTTCGTCAGGCGGTACTGATATTGTGGCTAAAATCATCAACAAATACAAAGATGTTTCGCTCGGTCGTGCATTGATGCTCAGCGATGTAGCTATTATCTTCTCAGCTATTTTATTGCCTGAATCAACACTCGAAAAAGTGATTTATGGTCTTATCGTAATGGTGATTTCGACACAAACAGTAGATATGTATATCAACAGCTTACGTCAATCAGTACAATTCTTCATCTTCTCTAAAAAATATGAAGAGATCGGTCGTGCAATCAATACAGAACTCAACCGAGGCGTAACACTTTTGGATGCTAAAGGGTTCTATAGCAAAGAACAAATTCAAGTAATAACTGTGATTGCACGTAAAAATCAATCACCAGATTTATTCAATATCATCAAACGTATCGACCCAGAAGCATTTATCTCGCAAACACAAACAATCGGCGTATATGGCCGTGGTTTTGAAGCTATTGGAACAAAGTGAGTTGAGAGTTGAGAGTTGAGAATTAAGAGTTACTATTTAATATTTATTCAAGTCTCGCTACTCGCTACTAATTATCTAAAATATAAAACTTGCGAAGCAAGTAGTCTCGCTACTCGCTACTCGCTACTAATTATCTAAAATATGACAAAAAATCAAAAAATTGCAACTGTTGTGCGTGAGCACTTAGTTATTGCATTCGGTTTATTGCTCTATGCATTGGCATGGAACTTCTTCCTTTTCCCTCATCAAGTGGCTGGTGGTGGTGCTACAGGTATCGCAGCCCTTGTCATGTATGCAACTCAAGGACTATTGCCTGAAGGTTTACAAGAGTTTTTCAATAGTCTCGGTATGGCCTCAATTGGTGGAGGTATTCCTGTGTCTGTAACATTCTTCATTATGAATGGAGCTTTGTTACTCTTATCTGTTAAAGAATTAGGATTATCATTCAGCCTCCGCTCTATTTATGGCGTATTTGTACTCACAGCATGGTTGTGGATTCCTTACCGCGATATTTACGAAAAATTCGCAGGTCACCCATTCCCTGAATTCGACCCATTCATGTCATCTATTCTTGCTGGTCTTATCGCAGGTTTTGGTCTTGCCCTAACATTCGTAAACAACGGTTCATCAGGTGGTACCGACATCATCGCTAAAGTAATCAACAAATACCGCACTATTTCACTCGGTCGCGCTTTGTTACTTTGCGACGTTATTATCATCTGTTCTACAGGTTTCTTGCCAGATGGAAGTATCAAAAACATCGTATATGGTCTTATCGTTATGATAGTTATGACCACTACTATCGACATGTATATCAACGGTGTGCGCCAATCTGTTCAATTCTTCATATTCTCTAAAAAATATGCCGAAATCGCCGATGCTATCACATTCCAAGCTCATCGTGGTGTGACTGTTATGGACGGACAAGGTTGGTACTCAAAAGAGCCTGTGAAAGTAATCACAGTTATGGCACGTCGCAATGAATCAACTCAAATCTTCAAACTCATCAAAGACATCGACCCAGATGCATTCATCTCTCAATCTGCTGCAATTGGCGTTTATGGCCGTGGTTTTGACCCTATCGGCAAAAAATAATACTGATAAATAATCAATAAAAAAAGAGATGTTAGTTTATTGCTAACATCTCTTTTTTTATCTATCATTAAGCTATTAACGACGACGCATCAATTTAGGATTTTTGCTCATTTGCTGTACGCCTTTAAGCATTTTTTGCATGTCAGTGAATTGTTTGAGCAAGCGGTTTACTTCTACAATCGAACGACCTGAACCTTTTGAAATACGGTTTTTACGTGAGCCATTGATAATAGCAGGATTTGTGCGCTCTTCGTTTGTCATTGATTGAATAATTGCCTCAATACCTTTGAATGAGTTATCGTCAATATCAACATCTTTCAACGCTTTACCTACACCTGGAATCATAGAAGCGAGCTCTTTGATATTACCCATCTTCTTGATTTGTTGGATTTGATTGTAGAAGTCGTTGAGGTCGAATTGGTTTTTAGCAATTTTCTTTGAGAGTTTACGTGCCTCTTCTTCATCGAATTGTTCTTGTGCACGTTCAACGAGCGAAACGATGTCACCCATACCGAGAATACGGTCAGCCATACGAGCTGGGTGGAAGAGGTCAATAGCCTCCATCTTCTCACCAGTACCGACAAATTTGATTGGTTTTTCAACTACCGAGCGGATTGACAATGCAGCACCACCACGAGTATCACCATCCAATTTAGTGAGCACAACACCTGTAAAATCAAGACGGTCGTTGAATTCTTTTGCAGTATTCACTGCGTCTTGACCAGTCATCGAATCGACTACGAACAAGATTTCTTGTGGATTGATAGCAGCCTTTATTGCAGCGATTTCGGTCATCATTTGCTCATCGACAGCAAGACGACCCGCGGTATCGATAATCACCACGTCGCGACCCTCACGTTTAGCTTGAGCGATAGCATTTTGGGCAATTTCGATAGGGTTTTTATTCTCGATTTCAGAATATACAGGCACTTTGATTTGCTCGCCAAGCACGCGCAATTGCTCGATAGCAGCAGGACGATATACGTCGCATGCCACCAACAAAGGATTTTTTCCTTGCTTTGTTTTGAGCATGTTAGCCAATTTGCCAGAGAAAGTAGTCTTACCCGAACCTTGAAGACCGCTCATAAGGATTACGGCTGGCTGACCTGCTTGCGATTTAACGTTCAACGCCACATTTTCGCCACCCATAAGGCGAGCAAGTTCGTCGTGAACGATTTTCACCATCATCTCTTGAGGTTTAACAGCAAGGAGCACATTTTGACCCAATGCTTTAGTCTTAACCTCGTCAGTGAAAGTTTTTGCTACTTTATAGTTTACGTCGGCATCAAGAAGCGCTTTGCGCACATCTTTGAGGGTTTCAGCCACGTTGATTTCAGTAATTTTACCTTGACCTTTAAGGATTTTAAATGAACGCTCAAGGCGTTCGCTCAATGATTCAAACATATCTTTAAATTGAAAGTTGAAAGTTGAAAGTTGAAAGTTTAATGCCACATGGCTCTCTAAACTCTAATCTCTAAACTTTTTATATTATCTATAAAAAAAGACGCTAAGCATAGCGTCTCTATCTAGAGCGGAAGACGGGGCTCAAACCCGCGACCCTCAGCTTGGAAGGCTAATGCTCTATCAACTGAGCTACTTCCGCAAAATTGAACTAACGTTCGTGGGCAGTGATGGATTCGAACCACCGAAGTCGAAAGACAGCTGAGTTACAGTCAGCCCCATTTGGCCACTCTGGTAACTGCCCATTACCACAACCGGGTCATCCCCGAATTGCGAGTGCAAAGTTACAAAAATTATTTGATACCACCAAATATTTTTACCATTTTTAACGCAGTAACTGCACCTTCTACTCCTTTATTGCCCAAACAACCACCTGCACGGTCAGTAGCTTGCTGCATAGTAAGCGTAGTCAACACGCTGAAAATCACCGGACAATCCGCCTCGGCATTCACCTGTGTGATACCTTGAGTAACACCTTGACAAACGTAATCAAAATGTGGTGTATCACCTTGAATTACGCATCCAATTACGATAATTGAGGCATATTTTCCTGTTTTTTGGAGTTTAGAAGCCGCAAAAGTGAGCTCAAAAGTTCCAGGAACATGGAAAATTTCGACATTTTCTTCCGAAATTCCGTTTGAAATAAATGTTTCTACTGCGCCATCGCAAAGAGCGTGAGTTACATTGTCGTTCCAATCAGCAACTACGATTGCAAATTTCTTACCAGCCAACTCCTCCGCCGTAGGCAAAGTGTTAGCATCATATTCTGAGAGATTGTGATATTTTGTAGCCATACTTTAAAAGTTGAAAATTGAGAGTTGAAAGTTAATTTTTCATTCCTAACTCCTCATTCCTCATTATAAAAAAAGGGAGACCAAAAAAGCCATCCCTCTTTTTTATCATCTATGTATGGTCAACAACTTATTGCTGCCCCCATATTGTCCCCCTGTTTTAGGGGGAGACGAGCATAGCGGAGGGGGTTAAGTCTGTTGACATTATTTATTTGCTTGACAACGTTCGATGCGTTTGTCCATCTCCATTGCGAGTTGTGAATCGAAATAAACCGATTTAATAGTTTGGTAGCATTTTTCAGCTTTAGCCCATTCACCCATTGATTCGTAAGCAATACCTGCTTTGTTGAGAGCGCGAGGAGCAGTAAGTTTATTTTCGATAGCACCAGCTTTTTCGAAATATTTCACAGCAGCTTTAGCATCACCTTTTGCCACGTAGCAGTCGCCAATCAAAGTGATAGCAGCAGGCTCCATGTTAACAGAAGCAGCGCTGAATTTGTTAAGATAAGAGATAGCTTCGTCGTAGTTACCGAGTTTGTATTCACAAACGCCAGCATAGAAAGCAGCGAGATTTGCTTGTTCAGTAACGCCGTAGTTATCCATAATTTCGATGAAACCTTCGTTCACACCGTCGCCATTAAGCGCAAGAGCGAAAGAATCGAGTTCGAAATAGCGCACAGCAACAGCCATTTTATCACCAGCTTCTACATTTTTAGGAGCTACATAGCCATTGAAAAACCATACGATAGCAGCAGCAACAACAGCAACTACGCATAGACCAATAACCAAATTTTTGCGGTTATTTTCAATAAATTGTTCAGTTTTAGAGAGTGCTTGTTCTACATTTTGCAACTCATCTGGTTCTTGTTGAATTTTTTTGTTCGACATAATTATTTTGTTTTTTTGTTATTTATTAAAAATTAAATTCATAATAATCAACTTCTTGTCTAAAGCACAAAACCAATATTTCGATTAAAGAAATAATTATAAATTATGAATTATGAATTATGAATTAGACAAAGTGCAAAGTTACAAAAAAAAGTTGACATCTAAACCTTATTAGCATACTTTTTTTATATAATAATTATTTTAGCTAATAATTTTGAAGAGTTTTTCAACCAAATATTTTGCAGATTGGAAATTTATGCGTATTTTTGCAAGATAAGAATTTTATCAATATGATTGAAATTGAACGTAAATATCTTGTTGTTAATGACAACTATAAGGTAGGTAAACCTCAGCGCATATCACAAGGTTACATCTGTAGCGAGAATAATCGTGTAGTCCGTATACGCATAAAAAGCGATAAAGCATATCTCACGATAAAAAATGCAACTATCGGATTTGCTCGAAATGAGTATGAATATGAAATTCCTGTTGCTGATGCAGAGGCTATGTTACAGAATACTTGCCAACAACCTATTATCGACAAAACTCGTTATATTATAGAACATAAGGGCTTTACATGGGAAATTGATGAGTTTCATGGCGACAATGAGGGACTCGTAGTTGCTGAAATTGAATTGGAACATAAGGATGATATGTTTGAATTACCTGACTTTGTAGGTAAAGAGGTTACTGGCGATGCACGATATTACAATGCTTGCCTGTTTAAAAATCCTTACAAAATGTGGAATGAGAATTGTGAAGTAAGTAGTGAAAAGTGATTTAAATTTTATTTTTACAAATATGAAAAAAAATTTATTATTTGCAATTGTAATTGCGTTATTTGCAGCTTGTACACCTAAAAGTAGCATCAATGGTAATATTGCTGATGCAGAGGGCAAGACTATTTATTTAGAACAGGTTGGATTGACTGCTACTACTCTACTCGATTCGGCTAAATTGGATGCTAAGGGTGGTTTTAGTTTTGCTGTTGAAACACCACAATACCCTGATTTCTACCGCGTGCGCATCGGCGGTCAGTCGGTAGTCTTTGCAATGGATTCAGCAACTACAGAGATTAGCATCACTGGGTCGGCTAAGGATTTGAACAATGTGAGCATCAGTGGGTCAGAAACTTCGCTCGACATTCAACGCCTTCGCAACTCGAACTTCGAACTCCAACGTGTTGCTATCGAAGGCGATACAGCCAAAGTGGCTCAAATGCTTACAGCTCACAAACGCATGGCACAAGAAATCGTACTTGCTAATCCTCGTTCGGCAGCAGCATATTATGCTATAAATCAAACAATAAAAGGGGCTTACTATATGACTCCTTACAACAAAGAAGATTTGCCATTTTGGAATGCGGTGGCTACAGCTTGGGACTTGCATTACTCAGATTATGAGCGCACTAAGGAGTTGAAACAAAATGTGCTTTTGGCTATCAGCCAACAACGCAATAGTGAACTCTCGGCTCAACAATTAGTGGAAAATATTGCAGAAGAGGGCTTCATCGAAATCGCATTACCTAACCGAATCGGCGAAACTACACGATTGTCGGACTACGTAGGCAAAGTGGTGCTCATCGATTTCTCAGCATACGCTATAGAACAAGCAGCAGCTCACACTTTGTTTTTAAGAGAGTTATATGCTACGTATAACGAACTTGGATTGGAAATATACCAAGTATCGTTAGATGCCGACAAATTACTCTGGTTAGAACAAACACGCAACATACCTTGGGTTTGCGTGCGTGACGAAGCATCGGTGCAATCGACACTATTAGCGACATACAATATCAGCGAATTGCCTACCTTCTTCCTCATGGACAAAGAAGGCAACATCATCGGTCGCTACAACCACGAAAATATAGAGAAAGAAATTAACCGCCTCACGAAATAAAAGTTTTTATTTTAACATAAGTACATATTATTATATTTTTTAGACATAATGACATAAGAACATATCTTTCTTTTACATATACCTCGCTACGTCTGCGACGTATTTTGGTAAAAAAATGACAAACCTACCAGCATCAAAATCTGTCATTTTTTCGCAGAGATAAAAACATTAGTTTTTAGCGAAGCGTATGTCAAAAACAATAAAGTTTGTCTTTATGTCATTCTGTCTAAAATTAATTTTATCAAAAAATAAATATATACTTACGTTAAAATTAACAATGATAATATGTCACACCTAAAACTCTCAACTTTTGCTGAGACGCAAAATATTGCGTCTCTACAGTTGTTTGATGCTTGGGGGGTGGCACGTATTGAGCCGATTGATGATGAAATTGAACGATTGCGAGAGTGGCTCGACAAGGGTTATCACGGCGAAATGCAATATATGGCACGCAATATTGAGATGCGCGCCAATCCGCAGGAGCTATTGCCTGGTGCTCGGTCAATGATTATGGTGCTGATGAATTACTACCCTCATGAGTGGCAACCGACCGACAAACCTCAAATTGCAGCATACGCTTACGGTAATGATTATCACCATATTGTAAAGTCGAAATTGACATCTTTGGCAGAAGAGATAAACAAGGTGATGCCCCATCAATATGCCGTATTTTGCGATTCGGCACCGGTGATGGAGCGCGCTTGGGCTGTGAGAGCTGGATTGGGATGGATTGGGCGCAATGCCATGTTGGTTAACCCACAGTTTGGCACTTTCACATTCATCGGCACACTCATCACTACACTCGAATTGGAGCCAAGCACACCAATGAAAAATCGGTGTGGCACATGCAAAAGGTGTATTGAGGCTTGTCCAACAGAGGCTATAATTGAACAACAAACTTTAACCCCCTCCCCTTCGGGACTCCCCCTAAAACAGGGGGAGAATATAAGAGCTCGAAAAACTTATCTAAATCGCACGATTGACGCACGACGTTGCCTTTCATATCAAACTATCGAAAAACGAGGGGAAATAGATGAAGAATTGAGAGAGTTGGCTACCAATACCCTATATGGATGCGACCGCTGCCAATTAGCTTGCCCATGGAATAGATTTGCGCATCCACATAATCATCCAGAATTAGAACCTATTGATGGTATTTTCAATATAGATTGGGCATTAATGACTCGCTCCGAATTCAGCAAACGACTAAAATTCAGCCCTATGCAACGCGCTGGATTAAAGAAAATAAAATCACATTACAACCAAATTGTTAATAGGTTAGAAGTGAAGGATTAAAGGTACCTTATTACTTATTACTTATTACTTATTACTTAATGAAATGTACTTCATTATACTACTAATATATGTTGCTATTTTGCTTGGTGTCGGACATCTGACATCAAGAAACAACACATCAAACGAGGCTTTTTTTTCTGCCAACCACCGCTCGCCATGGTATGTCGTGGCTTTTGGCATGATTGGAGCTTCAATTAGTGGCATAAGCGTAGTATCAGTACCAGGCATGGTTACAACATCGGGATGGACCTACCTACAAACTTGTCTCGGTTTCTTTTTTGGATACATCGCAGTGGCTTACATACTGCTACCACTCTACTACCGCCTACGACTTACATCAATATACGAATATCTAAATACACGCTTTGGTTCGTCGTCATACCACACAGGGTCTATATACTTTGTTGTAGCCAAACTAATTACTTCTGCCACAAAACTATATATCGCAGTGCTCGTGTTGCAACATTTCATATTTACGCAATGGGGCATACCATTTTGGATTACAGTAATCATCTGCGTACTAATCATTTGGCTTTACACTCACCGCGCAGGTATCCGCACAATAGTTTGGACCGACACACTACAGACGCTCTTTTTCATCGTAGCCATCAGCGTGATGTGCTATGAAGCGTATGAATTAGCCAATGTACAACTTTCAACTTTCAACTTTCAACTTTTAACTTTCAACTTTAGTGATTTACGTTCGACTCAATATTTTTGGAAACAATTCATTAGCGGTATATTTATCGTTATTGTAATGACTGGGTTAGACCAAGACATGATGCAAAAAAATCTGACTTGTCGTACCTTACGCGAAAGTCAGAAAAACATGTTGAGTTATGGCATAGCATTCTTGCCTATCAATTTTATACTATTACTTTTAGGCTCATTAATAGTGACTTATGCACAACATACGGGCATCACACTTCCTGCCGAGCCAGACAAAATCATGCCTATGGTAGCTTCGACCATCATGTCGCCTATAGCTGGAGTATGTTTTGTTTTAGGCATCATTTCAGCCTCGTTTTCGAGTGCCGACTCTGCCCTAACCTCAATCACTACAACACTAACTGTTGACATATTAGGCAATAAAAACGACCAACATCGTCGCTGGTGGCTTCACCTCGCTGTATGTACACTATTTGCTATAATCGTAATACTTTTCGGTTACACACAAAATCGTTCAATCATCGACACCATATATACTATCGTTGGCTATGCCCATGGACCATTACTTGGACTATTTGCCTTTGGACTATTCACTCGCTACCAAGTACATGATAAATTAGTACCCCTCGTAGCCATCACATCACCCATACTTTGCTATATAATCAACGCTATTACATCACACTATTGGGGATATCATTGGGGCTACGAACTTCTACTTCTAAACGGAATACTGACATTCATTGGACTTTACTTTATTAAGGAGCAAGGAGTAAGTAATAAGTAATAAGGAATAAGGAATAAGGAATAAGGAACAAGGAACAAGGAACAAGGAGTAGGAAGTAAGAATACACTAATAACTAATAACTAGTAACTACTAACTAGTAACTACTAACTATATAAAGAATGCATATAAGTTCATCTGAGTTCGTAATATCGAACACCGACTACAAACGCTGTCCTGAAGGACGCCTTCACGAATTTGCTTTCATAGGCCGAAGCAATGTTGGAAAATCATCGCTCATCAACATGCTTTTGCAACACCCTGATTTAGCAAAGACATCATCTAAACCAGGTAAAACTCTATTGATAAACCACTTCATCGTCAACAAAGAATGGTATGTAGTTGACCTTCCTGGCTATGGCTATGCTCGTGCATCAAAAGAGCAACGCCGCAAATTGCGTGGTATTATTGAGGGATATATCCTCTTCCGTCCACAACTCACTAACTTATTCGTACTCATTGACTGTCGTCACGAACCACAACAAATTGACGTAGAATTCATGCGCTGGTTAGGCGAATCAGGCATACCATTCTCTATCGTCTTCACAAAAGCCGACAAATTGAGTCACTCACGCCTCATGTCGAATATCGAAAACTACAAAAACGAACTCCTCAAAGAGTGGGAAGCCCTACCTCCGATGTTCATCACATCGTCCGAAAAAGCTCAAGGTCGCGACGAACTCCTCGACTACATCGAAGACATCATGCGCCAAGTTGATGAAGAAGAAAAAGAAGATAATTTGTAGATAATAAAAACTAAAAAAGCTGTGTTAAAATTGCATTTTAACACAGCTTTTTTTTATATTAACTATTGATAAATAAAGAAAAAATATTATTTTTCCAAAAATCATCCCAACCAACCATAAACACTCGACTATAGACTATTGACTATAGACAACAAAAAAGAGAGTCTATTCTTTCGAATAAACTCTCTCTAAAAACGGCGGCGACCTACTCTCCCACGATGCAACGCAGTACCATCGGCGCGAGTGGGCTTAACTTCTCTGTTCGGAATGGGAAGAGGTGGAACCCCACTGCTATAACCACCTAAATATCTTTTTTAGTTACTAGTTATT